>JBEKFZ010000024.1:0-50025 GCA_050013075.1 Thermoguttaceae bacterium
TTTCTGCCCCATATCGGGCTGCTTCTCACCCTGTTTACCCTCGGATTGTTTTTTTTCGCCTGACGACTGCATCTCGCCCTGTTTGCCCTCGGATTGTTTTTTTTCGCCCGACGACTGCATCTCGCCTTGTTTGCCTTCGGATTGTTGTTTTTCGCCCGGCTGCTTTTGGTTGTTTTGCTGTTGTTCGCCGGGTTGGGTTTTTTGTTGTTCTTTTTGTTGTTCCTCTTGGCGGTGTTTGAGGATTGCCTGGATGGCATCGCCTGGATTGGTGTTGGGATCGATGGGTTCTTGGGCTTTGCCGGTTTGATCGCCGGAGGATTGCCGCTGATCCTGGCCCGACTCGGGCGAGGCGGATTTATCGCCGGTCTTGCCGGTTTGCGATGATTCGCCTTGGTTGGCGGATTGCGATTGGTCGGTTGCTTGCTGTTGCGAATTGCCTTGCGTATCTTGTTTCGATTGGTCGCGGTTCTCGCCCTTCTCATTCCCATCGCCCTTTTCGCCCTTTTCATTTTTCTCGCTAGGCTTGGTTTGCTCTTTATCTTTCTCGCTAGGCTTTGTTTGATCTAAATTTTGCGGTTGTTTTTGATCGCCCTGTTGTTGGCCGGGCTGGGACTTTTCATTTGGTTGTTGGTTGGTTTTTTGCGTCTGGGATGCGTCGTTAGACGATTTCTCGCCGGGGCGTTGTGCGCGGTGTGGTTGTTGATCGTTTTTCGTCTGGGGGTTATCGGGCGGGACAACGACGATCCATTGTTTGCCGGTTGCGGTGAGATTGGGCGATGGTTCTTTGTTGTCTTCAGCCTCGGCCCAATATGCCACGCGGTCGCCGGGTTTGAGGTTGAATTTTTTTGGATCGAACTCATACTTGCCGCGGAACAGGCCGCCTGTGGGTTTTTCGGGCGGTGCGGCGTCCAAAAGGGGCGGGATTTTCAGGCTCTGTTTTTCCAACTCCGCGCGCAGAGCAACGCGGCACAGGCCGAAATCGGGATCCTCGGCCCTGATGCGGATTTCCAGCTTGCCGTCCAGGGGCAGGCTTGTTTCGTCTTTTTGCGGATCGACGATTTGCACCACCGGGGGCAAGTCGCGGAGGACTTCGATGTTATAGCGGATCGGCCGGCGGTTCCCTCGATGATTAATATCGGTGAAACGGAGTTGATAAAAATCGTGTTCCGCTCGGGTGGGGTCGTCGGGAAGCATGTGCAAGGTGAATCGGCCCGTGGCCGCGCGATCCCGGGCGTCCATCCTGATACCGGGCACGCCGGCCCCGGAAAAATCGATTTCCGCCCGCTCGATGGGCTGGTTGGCCGTGGCGTGGATGGTTATTTGCGTGCCTTCGATTGCCTGGACGTCGCCTTGCCGCTGGACCGAGCGGTCGGCAGTGCCGGTGTAGGGTGGATAATGATAATCGACCTTGTCGACGACGATCAGCGGGGAAATCTGCGTTTGGATGTGATAAGTCGCCGTTTTGCAATCGCCGGCGGTGATAAAATAGCTGTAGTCCTGCTGAAGGCCGCGGGTGTCCGGCGGCAATTTGGCCTGGCGGCGATAAGCGCTGTTTTCGTCGGTCATGGGAATGACCTGATCGAGCATTTCGCCGTCAGCGGTGCTGTAATGCAGCAACACGGTCTCGCCTTGGTTAAGTCCCATAACGTCGGCCGAGACGGTGACGAAATCGCCGTGAAAGGCCGTGGCATCGCCGGGCTGCACGTTTTCGATATTCACCCGGGTTGGAGCGCGGACGCCGGACCAGGGCCAGAGAACGCGTTGGGCGGATGTTATCGGGCTTTTCGGCGATATGGCCAAATACAAACAGATTACGCCCACCACGGCCAACAGCAAATAACTAAGACGCAAAACCGGCCGGCGATCGACTGCGGTTTCGATTTGCACGTCCTTTAAATCGGATGCCGCACGCTGCTCAAGGGCCTGATAAATCACCGGGGCCAATTCTTTTTGCCGGCCGCGCAGGAGCAGAAAGTTTATCAAACTGTTTTTCAAGGACGGCTTGCACTGCTCGATGGTCCGCGCCGCGAATATGGGATTGATTCTCAAAACCAATGCGGGCCACAGGCATTTGACAAAGTACAGCCCGGCGGCGGAGATAAGAATCGCCCAAAGCAAAAGGCGTCCCCAAAAACCCAAGCCGCCCCTCACGAGCCAATGGTCCGCCAGCGCCGCCACGAAAAGATATGTAAGCGCGCCCACGATCAAGGTCAAAAGCCCGGCAATAATATCGACGCCTTTGACCTGGCGCCGGGTTTTGCATATCCGGTCTTGGATCAAGACCGTCAGCGGCGACTCCTGGGGAAGGGCCGGCTGAACTGGAGGAGTCGGCGATTGCTGCGGTAGCGGGGGGGTTGCAATTCCACCTGACATGGGGTTTTGTTCCGAAATTGTATTTCTTCTGCACCACCTTCATTATAGATGCAATCCGTAGCGGCGGGATTCCAAAAATTTTCTTCTCCCTCTATTATCTACTTGTTTGTGGGGGTATGAATTCTCTGTCTTTAATTGACCATGGGCAGACTATCTGCTACCCTGGTGCTTTAGACGTGATTTTATTGACATTAATATTAAAATTTTTGCAGGCGGAATTGCTTATGGCACATGATGTTACCTTGATTTTGGGCGATGGCACCGGTCCGGAACTGGCTAAAGCCGCCCGTGAGTGCGTGGATGCCACCGGGGTGAAAATCAATTGGGACGTGCAACAAGCCGGCCTGGACGTGATTGAGACCTGCGGAACCCCATTGCCCGAGGCCACTTTGGCCAGCATCCGCCGCACCCGATGCGCACTTAAGGCCCCGATTACAACGCCGGTGGGCACGGGCTTCCGCAGCATCAACGTGCATTTGCGGCATGAATTCGATCTATATGCCTGTCTGAGGCCCTGCAAATACTATCCCGGCGTGCGGAGTTTTTTCAACGATTCGCACTTGGACCTGGTCATCGTTCGCGAGAACACCGAAGACCTTTACGCCGGCGTGGAATTCGAGGCGGGCAAGCCGGCCACTGCCGAATTGATCGACTATATAAACAAGGTTTCGCCCGATCGCCGCATAAAGACCGGGCGCGAGGAAACCGGGGTATCAATCAAGCCGCTAAGCGTCTCGAGGACGGAAAGGATCGTACGTTACGCCTTGGAGTATGCTCGGAAAAATAGTCGCAAGAAGGTGACGGCCGTGCACAAGGCGAACATCATGAAATTCACCGACGGGCTGTTTTTGGCCGTGGCACGGAAGGTGGCGGCCGAATTTCCGGATATCCAGTTCGAGGATCGCATCGTTGACAACATGTGCATGCAATTGGTGCAAAAGCCCGAACTGTACGACGTGATCGTGCTGCCCAATCTGTATGGCGACATCCTCTCCGACCTGGCCGCCGGATTGGTGGGCGGATTGGGCGTTGCGCCCGGGGCGAACATCGGCAAGGATTGCGCCATCTTCGAGGCCACCCACGGCAGCGCGCCCAAGTATAAAGGACTGAACAAGGTCAATCCCACGGCAATGATCCTTTCGGCCATGCTCATGCTGCGGCACTTAAGCGAAACCGCGGCGGCCGACCGGCTGGAAGCCGCGGTCGCGGCCGTTATCGCCGAGGGCAAGTGTGTGACCTACGACATGAAGGCCGATCGCAACGATCCCACGGCCGTGGGCACCCGCGAAATGGCCGAGGCGATCTGCCGGGAACTGGCAAAGAAAAGTGGATAGTCGTTAGTGGACGGTGGACAGTGGACGGTGGATAGTGGACAATGCGAAGCTGCAAGCGGTTTCATTAACCGACGATCGTTGGCTGTTCGCACTGGCGGCAGTGCTGGCGGCAATGGTGTTTGTCTTCCCGTTGACGGTTTATTTTCCGCTGCTCGATCCGGACGAAGGGCTTCATGCCTCGATCGCCCAGGAGATGGTCGAGCGGGGAGATTGGTTGACGCCGCATTTTCTTGGCGAACCGTTTTTAGACAAGCCGATTTTATATTATTGGTGCCAAGCCTTGTCGCTGCGATCCTTCGGCATGAACGAGGCGTCCCTGCGATTGCCGGGTTTGATGTTCGGCTTGTTGGGGGCGATCACCACGGGAGCGATCGGTTGGCGGATGTTCGGGCGCACGGCCGGTTGGGTGTCGGGGATCTTTTACGGCACCATGATTCTGCCCGTGGCACTTGCCCAAGCCGCATCGCACGACGTGGCGCTTATCCCATGCATTAATCTGGCCATACTTTTTTTATGGGAATCCCAACGGGCACTATCGAAGCCGGGGGCGGCCGGCTGCGTGGCGGCGGCCGGCTTTTTGCTGGGCTTGACGGTGCTCGCCAAGGGGCTGATCGGCGCGGCCCTGGTCGCCACGGCATACGGCGGCTACGTGCTTGTTACGCGGCGGTGGTGCGTGGGCGTTTGCTTGCGCGGATTGGCGGCGCTAATAATTGCCGCGCTTGTCGCCGCGCCGTGGTTTATCGCCGTGGAGATCAAACACCCCGGGTTTTTGCATTATTATTTCATTCAGCGTCATATTCTAGGTTTTGCCACCCCCACGCAATTGCACGGCGAGGCGCCGTGGTGGTATTACCTGCCGATTCTTTTGGGCGGCGGCTTGCCCTGGATCGGTTATCTGCCGGTCGCCATCGGCTACGCACTGGGCCGGCGCGTGCAAAAAATCGACATCGGTGCGGGGACTTTTGGAATAGATTCCAAGCCTTCGAGCAACGGCGGCATGGCGCTGTTGTTTTGCTGGTTGATAGGCTGCACGGTTTTGCTTTCGGCCGCGCACTCGAAACTGGCCACGTATATCTGGCCCGTGTTCCCGGCCGTGGCGGTGTTGGCGGCCGTTGGTTGGGCAAGATTGCTCGATAACACGCTTGCGGAAAACCCGCGGCGATCGCTGCTGCGCACATTCTTTTTTTCCTCGTTAAGCGGCCCGATCGTTTTGCCGCTTGCGGTTTTCGTCGTGCATAAGGTATTTGCGGTTGATTTTTCCCGGCCGGTTTGGGTTGTCGTGTGCCTGGTGGGACTGGCGGCTTTGATCCCGCTTATATTTTTGAAAAAACGGCAATGGCGGGCAATGCTGGCCGCTTCCACTCTATCCACAGCCGTGCAATTCGTCGCGATTTTGACATTGGTCGTGCCTCAAGTGGCCGAAAACTCCACCGCCCGAAGATTGGCCGAGTATTTCAACCAAACCGGCCGGATTCCGGTACGCCTCCTGGTGGCCGAAGAACGCCTCGGCTCGCTGGTGTTTTATCTTGATCCGGTCTTGCGTTTGCGGCTGAAAGAAAAGCAAATCGGAATGATTTTCTACGATCAGCCGACTGAAGTTCCGCCCGGCACGGTTATTGTCTTGCCCCAACGGCGCGGCGACCAAGCCTATCGATATGCGGAACTTGCCGGCCTGCCGTACAAAACGGTCGGACGTTATCGGGTGTACGAAATACCCGACAGCGCTGAGCGGACAGAGGATAAGGAATAGTGGACAGTGAGGGGTGGGCAGTTTACTGCCCACTTGTAGGCGGTGAGGGGTGGCCAGTTTACTGCCCACTTGAATGTAAACGTATTCGCCAAACCGCAAGCGGTTTTTCATCCTTCATCCTTCATCCTTCATCCTTCATCCTTCATCCTTCATCCTTCATCCTTCATCCTTCATCCTTCATCCTTCATCCTTCATCCTTCATCCTTCATCCTTCATCCTTCATTCTTAAATCCTTCCCCTTCAATTTTTCCTCCAGACCATCGATCCATTGGGGAAGTTGTCCGATTTTTAGGAAGGCCAGGGCAATAAGGCTGCCCAGGGCCGCGCCCCAGAGCACGTCGCTGAGGAAATGGGCCCCGGACTGGATCCGCTGGCAACCGACCAGCAGGGCCAATGCCGGGAACAGACACCAGCCTCGGGGATAAAGCCAGACCAGGGCCGCGGCCAAGGCTACGGCAGTGGTTGTATGCCCGGAAGGAAAACTTTGCCCGATGCTGCCCGCGCTGACCATGGGGAACCAATCGCCGAAGGTTTTCAAAACGCCGCCGTGAAAGTCGAAGGAGTGCGGCCGGGTGCGAGAGACCAGCAATTTCAGCCCGTTGGCCGCCAGTCCGGCCGAATAGGCACAGCCTAAGATTCGAGGCAAAGCCCAACGACGCCGCGGATCCAGGCAAAAAATCGTAATGCCGATGATCGCCACGCCCAAACCGTTGCCAAAAGGTTCCATAGTGGAAAAGAGATTTTCCAGCGACGCGGGGCAATTTTTTTCCACGCACCAGCGGCCTATAGGGCAATCGACCGCCAAGGCCACAAACCCTGCCAGAATAAATGTAAGCGGCACCGCCAGCCAAAGAAGCTGTATTCCGGCAGAGAGTTTTGCAGATCCATCGTAAGGCAGATCGACAATCAAGCGATGCCGTGATGTCAAGATAGAGTCGCAGGTTTTGTCAGCTTCCGCAGTTTGCACAAATATCCCCTTTGCCGTATTTTGCCGATATTTTCATGAAAAATGCCGTTGGTGGATGCTAGAGAATTCCTTAGACTGCGCGTGAAAATCTGTCAAGGTCGATTGGCGCAGGAAAAGCAACAAATCCACTCGGCAAATCAATACGCAAGCTAGGAAACGTCAACCCATGACTCAAAACACCCGTTATCAATGTTGGATTATTGCCGCTGCGGCGATCATTTTTTTTACCTATCTGGGGGCCGCATCGCTGTGGGACGAAGACGAGACGCTTTATGCATCTATCGCCCGGGAGATGCTCCAGCGCGGCGACTGGGTCGTGCCGATGTTCAACGGTCACATGTTTCCAGAAAAGCCGCCGCTTATGTTTTGGCTGATGATCGCCGGGTTCGAGCTTTTCGGGCAGAATGAATTCGGGGCCCGCTTTTTTTCGGCGCTGCTGGGCGTGGGCACGGCGCTCGTCACGTATCACCTGGGCAGGTTGCTGTTTAATCCCAGAGTCGGTTTTTGGGCGGGCTTGATTGCCGCCTCGTCAATCATTTTTACCGTTTCCGCCCGGGCGGCCACGGTCGATTCGGCATTGGTGTTCGTTTCCACGTTGGCGCTGCTTTGCTTTGTCGCGGGATTCAGTGTTCAGGGTTCAGGGTTCAGGGTTCAGGATTCAGGGGACGGGAATGATGGATCGGAATACTTATCTAAATTTGCAATTTGCAATATGCAATTTGCAATTTGCAATAAATCCATTGCTCAGTTTGGTCTTTTTGTGCTTTTTTATGCCTGCCTTGGCGTGGCGATTTTGGCCAAGGGACCGGTGGGATTTTTGCTGCCGATGGCCGCGTTGGGTTTGTTTTTGATGATTGTTAATTCCCGCCGGGAAAATAACGACACCCTGTTACCGTTTAGACCCGGCACTTGTGCCGGGAGCATCACTTCCTCGGGCAGTGGTTTTTTCCGCATTAAGAGATGGTTTGCCATACTTGGCCTGTTTAGTCCGAAGAACTTTTTAAGAAGTCTGTGGCAACTCCGTCCGATAACCGGTGCAGTCGTGGTTCTGGCCGTGGCGTTGCCGTGGTATATTTTGGTCGGACTGCGAACCCACGGAGTATGGCTGGAACAGTTTTTTGCGAAATTCAATCTGCGTCCGTTCATGCAGCCTATTCTCGGTCATAGCGGGCCGTTTTGGCTGCACATTCCTTACCTTCTGATTGGATTTTTCCCGTGGTCGCTGTTTCTCGGGCCGACGATAATCGAGACGATACGGCGAATCCGCGATCGTGATCCCCGGCGGGACGGATACGTGCTTTTGACGTGTTGGTTTGGCGTGTTTTTTATCTTCTGGTCGATATGCAGCACAAAACTGCCGCATTATGTTTTGCCCGTTTATCCGGCCTTGGCGCTGTTGACCGGCGGTTTTCTGGAGACCTGGATTACCGATCCGGCCCGCGTCGGCCCCGGTTGGATGAAGAACGCCTGGATAACGACCATAGCGGCGGGCTTGGGCATTATGGTCGCCGTTGGCGTTGCGGCGCGGATTTATCTGCCCGGTGAAGAGCTGATCGGTTTGGTCGGACTGATCCTGATTATCGGCGGTTACTTGTGTTTATATTATGCCAAACGCCGACATCGCCAGCGAGTTGTAACGGTATTTGCCTGCATGGCGGCGGTTTTTTTAACCGCCGTATTCGGCTTTGCCGCACAGCGGGTCGATCAACATCAGAATGCCAAGCGGCTTTTGGCCCGGATCCGCGGCGATTGTCCCGAACCGGCGCCGGTTTGCGCGTACCGATTTTTCCGCCAGAGCATGGTTTACTACGCCGGGCATCCGGTTCAATACTGCGATGATCCCGAACAGTTGCGGCAATTTCTGGAGCAAGCGCCACAAGCGTATGTGATCACCTTGGACAAATACGCCGAGGAAGTAGAAGGCAATCATCCGGGGCGGTTCCAAATTCTTGCCCGCGAGCAGCGTTTTTTGGCCACCGACGAGATGATCGTTTTCGCCCCGACCGCCGGGACCGGCGCCGGGCACACGGCAACCCGCCGGCCTTCGATAAGCAGGGATTAGGAGATATTACCGTGTCAGAACAAACCCTTCGCCAACAGCTTTACGATTCGTTCAAGAATCGGGCGATGATCTATTATTTTATTTACGACGAATTGCGCGGAGATTTTGGTCCCAGGCGCGCGGAAGCGCTTCTCTCCCGGGCGATATATCGACGCGGGGCGGAAAAAGGGCGGGAAAAATATGCCCAATACGACCCTAATGATCTGCCGGGCCTGCAAAAGGCCTTTTTGGGCGGCATTGCCGATGAGGGTCGGATGTTCCAGCCCGAGTTGATCCGCGGCGATGCGGCCGGATTGGACATTAAATTTCACGTCTGCCCTTTGCGCGACGCCTGGAAAGAGGCCGCCTTGCCCGAAGAAGATATCGCAGCCTTGTGCCGCATTGCATCGCGGATCGACTACGGCACGTTCGAGGCCGCGGGCTTTGCCTTCCATGCCGACACCTATCAGCCCGGCGGCGAAAGCTGCTGCTATTTGCACATCCGGCCGGGGGAAGGCGGAAATAAGAAGGATGAATGATGAAGGATGAAAAAACCGCTTGCGGTTTCGCGCCGCCCACCGCCCGCTACCCACCGTCCACCGCCCACTTTTCTCTGTTTGTTATCCGCTGTCTAGCATCCGCTTTAATCTAATCCGGTTGTGCCAAAAAGTCCGATAATAAGAGATGGTGTAGCCCCGCCGGATGATTTTTGTTGCCTTGCTGGAAACATGGAAGATCGGGGAACGGCAATGATTTTGATTCGTCAAATCCTTGTGGTTCTGATAGTTGCATCGATTTTTTCGCTATCTTCCGCGGCAGGCGACCAGGTGCGATATTACCAGGAGAACGGAATCACTTATTGTGAGACCCGACGGACGGTTCAACGCCCGGTTTGCGAAACCACAATGCAGCAAACCACCCGGACCGTATATAAAGAGCAGTATTACACTGAAACCAAGGATGTTACCCGGGTTTATTGGTGCCCGGTGACGACTTACCGCGCGGATACATATTGGGTTGGACGTTTGAATCCGTTTGTCGAGCCTTATTTGGAAACGCAATGGGTGCCGCAAACTTGCTGGCAGCAGCGGACCGAAGTGGTAAAGCTTCCGGTCACCTGCCGAAAGCTTTCGCCCGAGACTGAGCAGGTTCAAGTGCCCGTAACAACACGGAAGTTGGTTTCGGAAGAAGTCGTCGTCAGCCGCGTAGCCGTTAGCGGACCGGTTCCACGGGCGGTTTCACGGGGCGTTGCGACTCCGGGGCAACCGATTGTTGGTATTCCTGGTTCAACGTATAGCGGCGAGCGGATCGGAGGCATCGCCCGGTTGAACCAAGACCCGCCTCGCTACGGCGTGGGCACGACTGGGCAAACTTTATCTACCCGATAGGGCTTAACCCAGATGTGCCAAAAGCCATGGGGCAGATGGCCGAAAGGCGTGGAAGCAAAGCGCCTTGCGTCTTTGCTTCCACCTTCTACCACATGGCATGAGGGGATTCTTAACCGATGCCTTCCAAAACGTCGGGCTCTATATTCGAGCCGATGGAATACATTTCGTCGGCGTCGCTGATGGGTACTCCGAGCGTGTGCGGCGGATGAGTCCGCGATCGCCGGCGACGGGAAGTTTTGGCCGAGCTCCAATCCTTGGTGAGCGTCTCAAAAACTTCGGGCGATTCGTAGCGGATGACGTTTTTTCCCTCTGGCATCGGCCCGACCAGGCCACGGAAAACCGGCAGCCCGCGCAGGCCCAGATCGGTGCTGCAATCGTCCACGCCGATTTGCGTGTGGCGTTTTTGCAAGGCATCTTGATTGTCGTAATCGCGTATGCGAATCTCTCCGTCCGCGCCGCGAGTAACCACGCGATAGGTGTCTTTTCCCATGGGCGTAAATCCTTGTAAATGCGACTCCGTCGTTTTTTTAAATCCATGCAGGGTATCGGCAGGCGAAAACCCTTTGGCGGAAAGAATTTAGCTCTGCCGACACAAGGCCGGAAATCGCAAGAATCGGCAGATCGGGCATCATAGCGAGGGTCGTTATGACCGAAACCGATTCCACCCTATGGAAGGTGCGAAAAGGCCGATTATGCCGCTTGAAAACCCCGTGCAAACATGAATTTTCCGGCCGTGATCGTTGTATTGCTTGGAGCAAAAGTTAGGCAAATAACAGCGTGGGTACTGTGTCCATGCTTACGTAGACATCACACAAGGCCTCACTTATAATATGAATATCTGATTGGACAATACCAGCTTATATCATTGCTTCCTAAACCTCCTCATTTCATGGAGCACTTGCCAATGTCACGTGAGTTCAGCATTTTAATCGAGCAGGATGCGGAAGGTTATTATGTTGCCACGGTGCCCGAACTACGCGGATGCCACACCCAGGCAAAGTCGTTGGACACGCTCATGAAACGAGTGCGTGAGGCAATCGATCTTTGTCTTGAGGTCGAAAAGGAAGTGCCCAAGGCGTCGCAATTTATCGGTGTGCAACGGATTGTGGTGGAAGTATGAGCAAGTTGCCCCGACTCAGCGGAAAGAAACTAATCGCCGTATTGAAGCGAGCAGGCTTTGAAGTAATTTGCATTCGTGGCAGCCATCATTCTTTGCAGCTCGATTGAGATTACAGATTTCAATTAAGATAAAGATTTTTCCAAGCGTTCCGCCACCCAGACCTTGATTATGGATTGCCGGGGGACTCCGAGACGTTTAGCTTCCTTATCTAAATATTGAATCATCCATAGAGGGAAATCAACATTTACTCTTTTCTGCTCCAGCGCAGGTTTTCTAGCCTTTGATATATCAAGATATTTAGATATATTTTGACCTTCTTCAAATTTTTTATCAAAATCTTTAGCCTTCATAGATCTCAACCTCTTCTGTGCGGGATCGACGCACTGAAATAATCCTTATCGTTTCACCTCGATATGTAATAACTCCCGACCAGTATTGATCCGAAATACGTCCTATCACCAAAAATCGCGTTTCATCGCTGGTTTTTGCAGGGATTTCTATTAGATTTGGGTCTTCCCACAGAATTTGCGCTTCTACAAAATCAATTCCATGTTTTTTCTTGTTTGCTCTACTTTTTTTAATGTTGTATTCAAATTCCATGGTATATTAAATATACCATATTTATACCTAATTAGTCAAATATATTTTTTGCATATGATTCTAATGTCCGGCATCAGATGGATGACGTCGATTCTTGAATCGGTGGGATGCAGTCCCGGGCTACCCAGCGATCAATGGACAGGGTTTCTTCAAAACAGTTTGAAGGACTGAAGAAGTAAGGCAGTGACCAAAGACGCGATACCACCCTTAATCATAGCTAGGCGGGGATTTCGATTATAGGCAGATTCGTGCCTCGAAACATCTCTCTCAAACACCGATGCTGGGCCAAATTGATCGAGTGGCTTCCGATATCCACTCGTTTGCTTCGCAAGGGGCGATAAGACAAACATCAAGAGGCCAAGTCCCCCGAATGCAAGACTAAGCAAGTCCAAACCGCTCATTTTTGTATCCTCCCTTGTTTGTTTCTGCCAACTTGCTTTGTAACCTGATTTCCACTTCCGTCAGTATAGGCGGAAACACCGAATGCCGTAAGTGGGGGTTGAGTCTCCAGCTTGGCGGAAACCCCAATGAAGACAGGCATAGACACAAGACATTATGAGAAAATGACTTCGTTGGTTGGGCGGCCTCTCCCAATGTTTGCACACGCCTTGATTTGCCATCCATCTCAATCATCAATTGTTTGTTAAATTTGCGATTTGCATTTTGCAATTTTCAATTTGCAATATTTTAATCACTGCGATCGACCAACCGACCATGCTACGCATGGTGCCCGTCGCGGTTTTATGGTTACATGAAGCTTTGCAGCACTTCGGGTGGGGCGGGGCCGTAGGAGTGGGGCTCGATCGTGCAAGTCGCCCGGCCTTGGCTCAGGCCGCGCATGGCCGAGGAATAGCCGAAAAGATTGGCCAGGGGGGCGTGGGCATCGATCACCGTGTTTTTGCCGCGGACGTGGGTGCGGACGATGGTTGCGCGGCGCTGCTGCAGGTCGCCCGTGATTTCGCCGAGATTTTCCTCGGGCGTGGTCACTTCCATGCGCATTATCGGTTCCAGAAGCACGATGCCGGCTTGGCGCAGGGCGCTGATGAATGCGTCTGCGGCGGCGTAGCGGAAGGCCAGTTCATTGGATTCGGTTTCGTGGACCTGGCCGGAAAGCACAGTGATTTTCACGTGCATCAAGGGGAAACCCAAAAGCCCGCCGCCTTCGCCTTGTTCGCTTAGCACTTCGATTGCGGCGGTGAGATATTGCTGGGGCAACTCGACGCCCTGGGCCACCACTACCGTTACCGGTTTTTGCCCCTTGGGAAAAGGCTCCATGCGAATGTGGATTTTGGCCGAGAGCATCTGCCCGCCGACGTTGCGATGGCACTGACCCGCCACTTCGACGGTTTTTTCGATCGTCTCGCGGTAGCTGACCCGCGGCTTGTGCACGCGGACGTCCAGTTTGAAGTCGCGCAGCAAGCGGTGCTTGATGACTTCCAGGTGCAACTCGCCCATGCCGCTGATGAGCGTTTGCCCGGTTTCCTCGTTTTCGCGCGCACGAAAGGTGGGATCTTGACGCTTCATCATATCGAGCACGTCGGAGAGTTTTTTTCGCTCGGTCGAGGTTTCCGGCTCGATGGCCATGGAAATGACGGTTTCAGGAAAGGTGATCGATTCCAGGATGATCGGCTCGAGGGAATCGCAGAGCGTGTCGCCGGTTACCGAGTGCCTCAGCCCGATTATGCCGATGATGTCGCCGGCCGAAACCTCCTCGACCTGCGAGCGGCGATCGGCCTGGATCCGCCATAATTGCGGAATGTTTTCTTTCTTGTCCTTGCCGGGATTGTACACGCGGGAGTTGGCCTTCAGGCAGCCGGAATAAACCCGCAGGTAGTACAAATCACCGTGGCGGTCGGCTTGGATTTTGAAGACCAGGCCGCAGAACGGTTCGTCCGGGTCGGATCTGCGGGTGATTTTCGCGTCTTTCTTTTTCGGGTTCATGCCTTCCACCGGCGGGACGTCGGCTGGACTGGGCAGATACGCGGCCACGGCGTCCAGGATCGGCTGCACCCCGATGCCGTCCAGGGCCGAGCCGCAAAACACCGGCACGATCATGCTGTGCAGCGTCGCGTTGCGGATCACCTTGTGCAACAGCGCATCCGGCGCCGGCGCTCCGCCGAGCATTAGTTCGGTCAGTTCGTCGCTATAAAGCGAAAGCTGGTCGAGCATCTGCGAGCGCCAAAGTTCGGCCTCGTCGCGCAGTTCATGTGGTATCTCGCTCGGCACGATCACTGCGTCCTTGCGATCGTCGGAAAAAGCCAGCGATTGCATCGATATCAGATCAATTATCCCGCGAAAGGCATCTTTCACGTGCGGCGGGCCGGCGCCGATGGGTAAATTAAGCGGGATGGGTTTGCAATCCAAGCGGTTGCGGATTTCGTCCAAAGTGCCGAAAAAATCGGCCCCTTCGCGGTCCATCTTGTTGATGAACGCCAGGCGGGGCACGCGATACTTGTCGGCCTGACGCCACACGGTTTCGCTCTGCGCCTCGACTCCTTCGCGTGCGCTGAAGACCACCACCCCGCCGTCGAGCACGCGCAGGCTCCGCTCCACCTCGGCGGTGAAATCGACATGGCCGGGCGTGTCGATCAGATTAATGTGGATCTTGGGGCAGGCAAGGTCCGCGGGCTTGATGGTTTTCACTTCCCAATCGAACCTTACGCAGGCGGCGTTTATGGTGATGCCGCGCTCCTGCTCCTCGGGATCGTAATCGGTGACGGTGGTGCCCTTATCGACCTCGCCCACGCGGTGGCTGAACCCGCTGTAGAACAGCATCCGCTCGGTGACGGTCGTTTTGCCGGCATCGATATGGGCGATAACGCCGATGTTGCGGAGGTGGCCGAGGTCGGTGGACATGGTTAGATTCTACGTGTTTTATTGCAAATTGAAAATTGCAAAATACAAATTGCAAATTGAACGACCAAAATTCAAGCGACTTAACATATTTGTTAATTTAATTTTCTTG
The DNA here is from genome assembly GCA_050013075.1 of Thermoguttaceae bacterium. Classification (GTDB taxonomy): domain Bacteria; phylum Planctomycetota; class Planctomycetia; order Pirellulales; family Thermoguttaceae; genus JBEKIK01. Next base: position 14,539 of record JBEKFZ010000024.1, read on the forward strand.
TAATTTCACTCCTTGTATCCACCCCACCATATCAACAATCTTTGCCTTTGTATATTTCAGTTTTGTTGATTTGCCGGTGTGAAAATCTAAAGTATAGATTGGTTTGTAATTGTCGATTTCCTGCTTATTCTTCAGATAGAAATCCGAAACCTTTTCTAGATTTTTCCTATTGAACTTGCAGACATTTAAACCTTTTGTGAAATAGTTATCAAAAGCAGGTACATTTCCATATACACCTAACATGATCTTTGTAACGAGAATCTGTGATGCTTTTTTTTCAAGACTTTTTTCAAGAGCGTTGTGGAAATCCTCCTTGGCTTTAATAAGAAGGTCAATGTCATCATTGTCATAAGGTAAATCTATCCTCCATAATCTACTACCGTTGGTTTCGGCAATTGTTTCTATTAGCTGATTGTAGAACTTGGAGCTCTTTTGAAGGAGAGGCGAAGCTCCCCGAAACATTCCCCAGCTAGCAAGGAAAAAAGCGATTTGGAGACAACTTTGTTGCATATTCTCTGGATTACAGAGTTTCTCAATGCAATTTCGTTTGCGAAAAGCCTGGAAGTAATTAAAACAATAATCAAAAGAAGCATACCGTTCTTCTTTATGCCGCCCTTTATTTTTTTCCCCGTCTCCATCAAGAAAAAGGTTAATGTTATCTATTACATTGATCCCAGTCAAACTTCTCATTGCAATGCCCTTTTATAAGGCCGTTTGCTCTTGTTCAATTTGCAATTTGCAATTTACAATTTGCAATCCCCTTTTGCGCATAAAAATGCCGCGCCGGCAAGGGGTGCGCCGGCGCGGCTGGGGATAGGGTATATTGTTACCAGGCAAAGTGGGCAAAGGCCTTGTTGGCATCTGCCATGCGGTGCACGTTTTCGCGTTTGGTCATGGCGGCCCCTTCGCGGTTGTAGGCCGCTAAAAGTTCGGCGGCCAGTTTTTCGTGCATGGGGCGCCCTTTTTTCTCCCGGCAGGATTGAAGAATCCAGCGGATGGCCAGCGAGAGCTGCCGATTCTTGTTCACCTGCATGGGGACCTGATACGAAGCACCGCCTACGCGCTTGGATCGAACCTCGATGTTGGGCTTTACGTTTTCCACGGCCTGGGTGAAAACGTCGATCGGCTCGGCATCTTTGACTTTTTCGGCGATTTGATCCAAAGCGTCGTAAAAAACCTTTAATGCCACGCTCTTCTTGCCGTTCCACATCATGGAGTTGACGAACTTGCCGGCTAGAATGGACCCGTGCTTGGGATCCGGAGCGAGCATTTTTTTACTGGCGGTTAGTCGGCCCATGGTTTTTATTAGGGGATAGGGGTTAAAATAAAGGGATTGGGGATTAGGGATTGGAAAAAATATGTCTGAAAAAAATTACTAATCCCTAATCCCCAATCTCTAATCCCTCGTTTATGATTTTTTCGCTCCGTAACGGCTGCGGGATTGTTTGCGGCCTTCGACGCCCAGCGTATCCAGCGAGCCGCGAACCACCTGGTAACGCACGCCGGGCAAGTCGCGAACACGACCGCCGCGCACCAACACGATGGAGTGTTCCTGCAAGGTGTGCCCTTCGCCGGGGATGTATACGGTGACTTCCTTACCGTTGGAAAGCCGCACGCGGGTGATTTTCCGCAAGGCGGAATTGGGCTTCTTGGGGGTCATGGTCTTGACCTGCAAACACACCCCCCGTTTTTGTGGGCATTTATCCAACACCGGGGCCTTGCTGAACTTGCGCGGCTGGCGACGGCGTTTTCGGACTAATTGATTTATTGTAGGCATCGATTTTTCTCAAATGACTGCGACTTAATGCTCTTGATTTGCGAGAACCCTTTATTTTGCCGGAATAGTCTCGGTTGTCAATGGGGGGTTTGTCATTGCTATACATTCCTTAGCCGGCATGACGCTAAGGTGATATCACGATTGGACATGCGCTTTGCGGGCGCCATCTATTTCCTGGTCTTGTAGTTTCTAAACGCCTGTGGCGTGCGTGGGCCGTTTCGGGGGATAGGAAACGATCTTGCGGTTGGAAATCTGTTCCTTCCGCTTTAGATCCTCGAAAATGGCACGTGCGTCGTAATTGAAACGCGCCGCATGGCGTTGTCTGGCTTCTCTGACTTCTTCCACAATCGGATCGTGTGTCATCTCAATCCTCCATCAATTCTTCTGGGGTACAAATTATGGGGCAAGCATACCCATGGTTTTCTACAATCCGCTCGATGTCATGCCGCAGTTTTGCGTTTGCAATGTGCTTGCAGTTCCATGTCACAAGGTAGTCAACTCCATTGACGGCGGCAATCGCAATGTGAAAGGCATCCTCGATCCATTCTCGCGGAATGGGACCGGCTGAGACCAACGCCTCGGCAAGCGTGAGCACTTCCGGGGACAGTGATAGGGAAGGAATCCCTTCAAGCATTGCAAGCCTTTTCTTGGCCGCCTCCGTGTCACCCTCCGCGGCTTCCTGAACCACAATTTCAGAGACAATTAGTTCGAAAATGTCCCGCCGGGTTTCCCACCACTCGCGCGTGATTTGCTGTCTTCCCGCAATGAGCGGGGTCGGACTATCTCTTGACGTCAGGTAGCTGACCACCGTTGTCTCAATGTAAATCTTCGGTTTCATACAACCATTTTACCATAATGGCGGGTGATCAAGAGAAGAAGGGAAAATGTACTGATTCTCCAGGAAAAATGGACATTCTACACTATTGAGGATTATTACTCCTCGGCCAGGTCGTCGTCGATAAAAAAGCTGTCCAGGGGGCTAACGGCCGACTTGGTTGGTTGCTCCTCTTCGTCGAAATCGTCGGGCAGGGGGACTGGGCCGGCATCGAGCTGGCTTGTCTCTTCTTTGTCTGCGCCTTCCGGCGCGCCGCCGTCCAAGAGCGGGAAGTGCCGGGCCAGGACGTCTTCTTTTTCGGGGACCAATCCTTCCAGGGCCTGGGGCCGGATGCGCACTTCTCCGTCTTGATAGGTGTGGAATCCGGTGCCGGCCGGGATCAGGTGGCCGAGGATCACGTTTTCCTTCAGGCCCACGAGATTGTCGATCTTGCCGGCCAGCGCGGCTTCGGTCAGTACCTTGGTGGTTTCCTGGAAGCTGGCGGCCGAGATGAAGCTGGAACTTTGCACCGCCGCCTTGGTGATACCCAACAACTGGGTGCTGGCCGTGGCCATTTTCGGCTTAACGCCCTTGGCCGGTTCGCCGCCGATGGCTTCGATTTGCGTGTTGGCTTGTTCAAATTCCGTCAACGGCACAAGCGAGCCTGCCTCGAAGTTGCCGTCGCCTTTCTCGCTGATTTTCACGCACTTGGCCAATTCCCGATTCACCGCGCGGAACTCGAACTTGTCCATTACCGAGCCGGGCAGCAGACCGGTGTCGCCCACCGATTCCACGCGCAGCTTGCGGAGCATCTGGGAGACGATGATTTCGATGTGCTTGTCGTTGATTTCCACGCGTTGGCTGCGATAGACGTTTTGGATTTCGCGGACCAGGTATTGTTGCACGGCTTCTTCGCCGGAGATGCGGAGAATGTCGTGGGGCACAAGCGGCCCGTCGACCAGGGCTTCTCCCGCCCGGACGAAAGAGCCGGTATGCACGCGCAAGTGTTTGCCGTGCGATACGAGGTGTTCGCGTTCGATGCCGCTTTCGCTCCTGACGACGATGGTGCGTTTGCCGCGGCGTTTTTCGCCCAGGATTTCCACGGTGCCGTCGATTTCGGCGATGACGGCGGGGTCCTTGGGTTTGCGAGCCTCGAAGATTTCCGTCACCCGGGGCAGACCGCCGGTGATGTCCTGCGTGCCCGACACCTCGCGAGGCGTCTTGGCCAGAAGGGTGCCGGCGGAAACGGTTTTGCCTTCCTGGACTTCGATGTGGGCCTTTTCGGGCAGATAGTAGAAGTCCAGGATTTTGCCGCTCTCGTCTTCGAGCACGATTTGGGGGTGCAGATCGCCTTTGTGTTCCATGACCAGCACGCGGACGTGGCCCGAAGGGTCTTTTTCCAGGCGCATGGTTTCGCCTTCGATTATATCCTCGAAGCGAACTTTTCCGTTGACTTCAGAGAGAATGGGGATGCTGTGGGGGTCCCATTGGCAGAGCAAGGCGCCGGATTCGACTTCATGGTTCTCTTCGATAAACAGAAATGCGCCGGCTGGGACTTCGTATTTTTCCAGTTCGCGGCCCTTGGGATCGAGGATCAGGATCTCGCCGTTGCGGGTTAAAACGACCTGCTTGCCTTCGTCGTTGCGAACGACTTTCATGCGGGTGAACTGTACGATACCGCTTTTTTTAGCGCGGATTTCGCTTTCTTCCACGGCGCGGGCGGCGGTGCCGCCGATGTGGAAGGTCCGCATGGTCAACTGCGTGCCCGGCTCGCCGATGCTTTGGGCCCCGATGATTCCCACGGCCATGCCTTTTTCCACCAGGTCGCTGGTCGAAAGGTCCATGCCGTAGCAACACTGGCACACGCCCAAGGAGGCATCGCAAGTCATGGGGCTGCGGACCTGGATCTTTTCCAAGCCCAAGGCCTCGATCTTCCGGGCGATGTCGGTGGTGATCAGGTCGTTTTCGCGAACAATCACTTCGTCGGTGATGGGATTGACGATGTTGATGCGGCTTACCCGGCCGCGTATCGAATCGACCAGGCTGACCTCGACCTTTTCGCCGCGGTAGATGACTCCCTTGGTAATGCCTTGCGTGGTGCCGCATTCGTGCACGGTGACCACCACGTTTTGGGCCACGTCGGCCAACTTACGGGTGAGATAACCCGAGTCGGCCGTCTTCAGCGCCGTGTCGGCCAAACCCTTCCGCGCGCCGTGCGTGGAACTGAAGTATTCCAGCACGCTTAATCCTTCGCGGAAATTGGCCTTGATGGGCGTTTCGATGATCTTGCCCGAGGGCTTGGCCATCAAACCGCGCATTCCGGCCAACTGGCGGATTTGTTCCACGCCGCCGCGTGCGCCGGAGTGGGCCATCAAGAAGATCGGATTTACGTAGTTTTCGTAGCGGTGGTCGTTTTCCAACTGCTCCATCATCTCAGTGGTGATTTGTTCGCGGGCGTGGGTCCAGGCATCGAGGACCTTGTTGTAACGCTCGCCCTCGGTGATGATGCCGCGCTGGTAAAGCTTTAGGCTCTTGAATACTTCCTTTTCGGCGTTTGCGATGATCTTCGACTTGTTGGTCGGGGTGATCAGATCGTCGGTGGCGAAGCTTAGGCCGCTTAACGTGCTTTGGCGGAATCCCAGGCGATTCATCTCGTCCAACAGATCGATGGTCTTGCGCCGGCCGAGGATTTCGTAACAGTCGGAAATCACCCCGGCCAGGTCGCTGGAACGCAGCGGGGTGTTGTAGAAGGGCATACCGGCGGGCAGCATGGCGTTGAACATCACGCGGCCCACCGTGGTCTGCACCTTGTTGTTGGGCTTTATGCCGCGGTCGCCCTTGACCTTTCGTTCGGCGGGCAAACGCACGGTGATGGCGGCGTGCGTACCGACCACGCCCTGGGCGTAAGCCAATAGGACCTCATCGGGCGAGGAAAAGATCATGCCGTCGCCTTTGCAGGCGGGCAGACTGGAGGTTATATAATAGCAGCCCATCACCACGTCCTGGGAAGGGCTGATGATCGGCGAGCCGTTGGCCGGGCTGAATATGTTGTGGATCGACATCAACAGTGTGTGGGCTTCCACCTGGGCCTCGATCGACAGCGGCAAATGGACGGCCATCTGGTCGCCGTCGAAATCGGCGTTGAATCCCTTACACACCAGCGGATGCAGCTTGATGGCGTTGCCTTCCACCAGCACCGGCTCGAAGGCTTGAATGCCCATGCGGTGCAGGGTGGGAGCACGGTTTAAAAGCACGGGATGGTTCTGGATGACTTCTTCCAGGATGTCCCAAACCTCCTCGTCCTTGCGCTCCAGCATCTTCTTCGCGCTTTTGATGGTGTCGGCGTGGCCTAATTCCTTTAACCGGCGGATGATGAAAGGCTGGTACAATTCCAGGGCGATCTTTTTGGGCAGGCCGCACTGGTGCAAACGCAGGGCGGGGCCAACCACGATCACGCTGCGGGCCGAATAGTCCACTCGCTTGCCCAACAGGTTCTCGCGGAACCGGCCCTGCTTGCCCTTGATCATGTCGGTCAAGGATTTTAGCGGACGGTTGCTCGATCCCAAGACCGGGCGCTTGCAGCGGTTGTTATCGAACAAGGCGTCGACCGACTGTTGCAGCATCCGCTTCTCGTTGCGGATGATCACCTCGGGGGCGTTTAAATCGACAAGTTTTTTCAGGCGGTTGTTGCGGTTGATGATCCGCCGATACAGGTCGTTCAGGTCGCTGGTGGCGAAATTGCCCGAATCCAAAAGCACCAGCGGGCGGAGGTCCGGCGGGATCACCGGGATCACGTCCAAAACCATCCACTCCGGGCGGTTGTCCGAGTCGCGGATGGCCTCGACGATTTTCAGCCGGTTGATAAGGTCCTTTTTCTTCTGTTTCGAGTTGGTTTCGACCAGTTCCACGCGCAACTCGGTCGAAAGCTTGACCAGGTCCAACTGGACCAGGAGTTTGCGCACGGCCTCCGCGCCCATGTCGGCCTCGAACGATCCTTCCGGGTATTGTGCCCGGGCGGCGCGGTATTCCTCTTCGGTCAAAAGCTGTTGGACCTTAAGCGGCGTGTCCACCGACTTGGTCACCACGTAATCCTGGAAATACACCACTTTTTCCAGGCTGGTGGTTTTCATGTTTAAAAGCGCGCCCAGGCGGCTGGGCATGGCCTTGAAGAACCATATATGCACCACCGGGGCGGCCAGTTCGATGTGGCCCATGCGCGTGCGCCGCACGCGGCTGTGGGTGATCTTCACCCCGCAGCGGTCGCAGATCATGCCTTTGTATTTCATGCCCCGGTACTTGCCGCAGGAACATTCCCAGTCCTTTTCCGGACCGAAGATGCGCTCGCAGAACAGGCCGTCCTTTTCCGGGCGGTAGGTGCGGTAGTTGATGGTCTCGGGTTTTTTCACCTCGCCGAAGGACCAGCTACGGATGTCGTGCGGCCGGGCAAGGCTGATTTTCACCGAGGCGTAATCGTTTATACGGTCGTATGTAGTTTCGCCGACGCTCACTGTGGACTCTCCTTTTGGTTAGGAGTTGTCAGTTTTCAGTTTTAAGTTTAGCCGCGACCGGGCACCAACCAAAGGTTGGTCGGGGAGCGGGAAGCGAGAATTATTGCGAAACCGCAAGCGGTTTCCGCTCGCCTCCATTAATCTCTAATTTCTAATCTCTAATCCCTAATCCCTATCTATACCCGCGCTTTTTCCAATTGCATGTTAAGCGCCAGGCCGCGGATTTCGTTCGTCAATACGTCGAAGCTGGCCGGGGTGCCGGCCTCGAGCGTGTTTTCGCCTTTGACCATGGCTTCGTAGATTTTTGTGCGGCCTTCCACGTCGTCGCTTTTGACGGTCAAAAGTTCCTGGAGGATATAGGCCGCTCCGTAGGCTTCCAAGGCCCAGACTTCCATTTCCCCGAAGCGTTGGCCGCCGAACCGGGCCTTGCCGCCCAGGGGCTGTTGGGTAATCAGCGAATACGGGCCGGTGGACCGGGCATGAACCTTGTCGTCCACCAGATGGTGCAATTTCATCATATAGATTTGGCCCACGGTCGATAGCTGCTCGAATTGTTCGCCGGTCCGGCCGTCGTAGAGTTGGGCCTTGCCGGTTTCGGGCAAGCCGGCTTCGCGCAGGCAATTTCGGATGGCGGCTTCGTCCGCGCCGTCGAAAATCGGGGTGATGGCCTGGAAACCCAGGGCGGCGGCGGCCCAGCCAAGATGCGTTTCAAGAATCTGCCCCACGTTCATACGGCTGGGAACGCCCAGCGGATTGAGCATGATTTGCACCGGCGTGCCGTCGGCCATGAAGGGCATGTCTTCCTTGGGCAGGATTTTGGCGATCACGCCTTTGTTTCCGTGCCGTCCGGCCATTTTATCACCCACCGAAATCACGCGCTTGGCGGCAATGTAGACTTTGACCATCTGCAACACGCCGGAGCGCAGCTCATCGCCGCGTTTCATGGAATTCAGTTGCCGGTCGCGGGCGTCGATGGCGGCCTCCACGGCGGGCCAGTAGGTCTTGTGGATTTTTTCCACCTCGGCCCTGCGCTGCGGGCTGCGGACGTCCAACGAGTCGATGTTGAATTGGTGCGCCTGTTCGGCCACGTAGCGGTGTTCCTGGCCTTCGACCAGGTGATTGCCTTCCTCGTCGGTGAGCTTTTTCTTGATGATTTCCTCGATCTGACCGACCAATTCGCCGAACGCGGCGGCAATGCGGGCGTTGCCTTGGGCTTCGGCCTCTTTCAGGTCGCTTTCAAACTTTTTTCGTTCATCTTCGTTGAGGCTCATGCGTCGCGAGAATTTTTGCGTGGATATGACGATGCCTTCCACGCCTGAGGGGACTTCCAGCGAGTCGTTTTTCACGTCCTCGCCCGCCCGGCCGAAAATGGCGTGGAGAAGTTTTTCCTCGGGCGTGAGTTCGGTCTTCGACTTAGGCGAGACCTTGCCCACCAGGATATCGCCCGGCCAGACGAACGTGCCCACGCGGACGATGCCGTTTTCGTCCAGGTTGCGGAGTTGTTTTTCGCTGACGTTGGGGATATCGCGGGTGAACTCCTCGCGCCCGAGCTTGGTTTCGCGGATTTCGATGTCGAACTCCTCGATGTGGATCGAGGTGTAGACGTCGTTTTCCACGAGTTCTTCGCTGATGATGATGGCGTCCTCGAAGTTGAATCCGTCCCAGGCCATGAAGGCCACCAAGACGTTTCGGCCCAGGGCCAGTTCGCCCTTGTATGTGCCCGCCCCGTCGGCCAGGACCTGGCCTTTTTCGATTTTATCGCCCACGGCGACGATGGGTTTTTGATTCTGGCAGGTGCGCTCGTTAAGGCCTACGAACTTGCGGAGCTTGTACACGTCCGGGCCGATTTCGATGTGATCGGCATCGACCTTGGTGACCACCCCCTTGCGCAGGGCGCGGATGATCATGCTCGAATTTTGGGCGGCCTCGATTTCCAACCCGGTGGCTACCAGCGGAGGCTCGGTTATGAGCAAAGGCACGGCCTGGCGCTGCATGTTCGATCCCATCAATGCCCGGTTGGCGTCGTCGTGCTCCAAAAACGGAATCAACCCGGCCGATACGCCCACCATCTGCGCCGGAGCCACGTCTATGTACTGCACCTGGTCCGCGGGCATCAGATAGAAGTCGCCGTGATGCCGGGCAAGCACCGTCTCGCCCACCAGACGGCCGTTTTCGATCTTGGCGTCGGCCGGGGCCAGAATCGCCTCGTGCTCTTGGTCGGCGCGGAGCCATTCGACCTGGTCGGTCAATTGGCCCTTGAGGACTTTCTGATATGGGGTGACCAGGAACCCGTAATCGTCCACTCCGGCGTAGATGGCCAAAGAGGAGATCAGCCCGATGTTGGTGCCCTCCGGGGTTTCGATGGGGCAGATGCGTCCGTAGTGGGAGATGTGCACGTCTCGGACCTCGAACCCGGCGCGTTTGCGGTTCAATCCGCCCGGACCCAGGGCCGACAGGCGCCGCTCGTGGGTGAGCATGGAAAGGGGGTTGGTCTGATCCACCACCTGCGATAGTTCGCCGCGCCCGAAGAAATACTCGATGGCCGCCGAAATGCTCTTGGGATTGACCAGTGTGCGGGGAGTCATGTCGGCGATGTCTTTGAGACTCATCCGCTCCTGCACGGTGCGGCGGAGTTTCAAAAATCCCTTGCGCAATTCGTCGCAGGCCAACTCCTCGATGGTCCGCAGGCGGCGGTTGCCCAAGTGGTCGATGTCGTCGATTTCCACGTCCGCGTCGCCGTTGCGGAGTTTCATCAGATATTTGATGGCCGCAATCATATCGTCAGGGCGCAGCGTCATTTCGGATTCGGGAATGTTGAGCTTTAGTTTGCGATTGATGCGGAAGCGTCCCACCCGGCCCAGGCGATAGCGGTTGGTGTCGTAGAATTTTTCGTGGAACAGGGCCTTGGCTTTTTCCAACTGTGGGGGATTGCCGGGACGCAGGCGCTGGTAAATTCGCAACAGGGCTTCTTGGTGGCTGGCCGTGGCGTCGTCGGCCAGTGCGTTTAGGAGCAAGGGGTTTTTGGGGTCGTCCATGACCTCGATACTCGTCAAGCCGGAAGTGCAAATCGCTTCGGCGGTGTTTTTAGTGATTTTCTGACCGCACTCGACAAGGATTTCGCCCGCCCTGGGGCTGTCGTGGGGATAAACCACGTCGCCGATCGCCAGTTTGCCCTCGATTTTAATCACGCTGCGGCCGTCGACGATCTTTTCGGTTTGGGTCGGATAAAATGCCTTTAGCAGATTGGCGTCTTCGGAGTATTTCGGATCCATCGCCCGAATCAGCGTCATGATCGAGAACTTGCCGCTCTGGTCGATCCTGACGGCCAGGCATTCCTTGCGCGTGACGTTCAGTTCGATCCAACTGCCGCGTTCGGGAATGATGCGGCAGGAGTGCATGCGGCGTTCGCCGGTGGCTTCCATATCGGCGACGAAGTCCACGCCCGGGCTGCGGTGCAATTGGTTTACCACCACGCGTTCGGCCCCGTTGATGATGAATTCGCCGCCGCCGAGCATGATCGGTATATCGCCCAGATAAACTTCTTCCTCGATGGGCTGCTCTTTTGTCAGGCGGAGCCAGACCTTAAAGGGCCTGCCGTAGGTGAGGCGCAACTGGCGACATTCGTCGGGCTCGTAGCGGGGTTTGCCCAGTTCGTAGCGGATGTATTCCAGGCGCAGGGTCTTGTCGTAGCTTTCCGTCGGGAAGATTTCCCGCAATACGCCCTCGATGCCCTGGTCCTTGCGCTTTTGCCAGGGTACGTCGTGTTGCAGGAAAGCCTGGTAACTGGAAGTCTGAATTTGCGTCAGGTCCGGAATGAAGTGAGGGGCTCGGCGGCTGCCGAAGCGACGGATTTCCTTGGGTTGGAGACGTCGTTGAGCCATGGTCGCCATATAATATCACCCTCCTGAAAGAAGTGGGATTTGAGTGCAAAAACACAAGGCCGACATGGAATTAACAAGGTGGGGATGGAATCGCCGTTTTTCCGCCTCATAACAATCCAATACGCGGAAAGCGGCGACATTGTTCGTATAATTGGGTAGGGGGTGTAGACCCCAAGCTCTGGCCGCGAGTTTCTGAATAAATTCAGTCGAACTCGGGCATGACAAATGGGCAAAACGGCAAAGTTCAACCATTACGCTAATCTGCTGGATTTCGATTGCGTCAAAGCCCACCCTCCCCTGGTTGGGGAGGGACCGAAAAACAAAAGACGTCCCGTTGCTCGATTATTTGATCGATACGGTGCCGCCGGCTTCTTCCAGTTCCTTCTTGAGCTTCTCGGCGTCTTCTTTCGAGATCGCTTCCTTGATTTTGGCGGGCAAGCCCTCGACTAGATCCTTGGCTTCCTTCAGGCCCAGCGCGGTTGCTGCGCGGACGACCTTGATCACGCCGATCTTTTTCTCGCCGAAACCTTCCAAAATTACGTCGAATTCGGTTTTTTCCGCGGCCTTGGACGGTCCGCCTTCTCCGGCGGCAGGGGCCGCCATCATTACCGCCCCGCCGGCCGCGGGCTTGATGCCGTGCACCTCGGACAAATAGTCGCTTAGTTCCTTGGCCTGCTTGAGGTTCAATTCCACGATCTTTTCGCCCAACTCCAGGGTCAATGGGGAAAACTGGCGGGTTGCTTGATCTGTCGCCATGACAATCTCGGTCCTTTCTCACCTTGGCGTCGCGAACTCGGTGCTGCGGGCAACCGGCCCCGACACGTTACTATTATCTGGTTGGTTGTTATTTATGTTTCCGGGAACGTACCCAGAGTTTTCATCGTTTATATTCTCGCGGCATAAGTGCCGCGGCTATTGTCTCAGGTAATGAATGTCACGTTTTCGCCTCAGAGCCGGGCCGTGTCGGCCCGGAAATGCCGGGGCGACACGCCCCGGCTCTGACTTTTCATGCGACATTCTTTTTCTGAGATTAAATAAACTTATTTACTCTCCTGCTTTTACTTCTTCCGTTGCCTCGCCTTTTTGTTCGATCTGGCTGGCCAATGCCCCGCCGATGCTCTCCAACTGGCTTACCAAATTCGCGCCCGGGCTGAGGATCTGGCCTGAAAGAATCGACAACTGTTCCAAGCGGCTGGGCCATTTGGCGACTTGATCTACCTGATCGGCCGTGATGCGTTCGCCCTCCATCACACCGCCACGAGCCTCGAAGGGCTTGTTTTTTTCGTCTTTTACCAGCCGGGCAATTTCCTTGGCCAAGCTGACGATATCCTCGCTTCCCCAGCATATTGCCGAGGTGCCGGTCAGTCCTTGAAACATGGGCTCCAACGGCGTGCCAGTCGTGGCCCGGGCGGCCAGGCTGTTTTTTACCACGATTACATTCACGTTTTTGCCGGCCAATTCCCCGCGCAAGCGGTTGTTGGCATTGGCCGTCAGTCCGACCATGTTAACCAGCAGGGCGTCGTTGACGTTTTTCAGACGCTGGCGAAGGTTTTCGGTAATCAGATTCTTTACATACTTACTCATACTTGATCCTTTACGCCGCTTGGATTCGCACGCTCGGGCTCATGGTGGCGCTGAGGGCAATGGTTTTGATATATTGTCCCTTGACCGCGGCCGGTTTTAGATTGACCACGAAATTGATGAAGGCGGATACGTTTTCGGCCAGTTTTTCAGCGTCGAAGCTTAACTTTCCCACGATGGCGTGGATGTTCCCGCCGGCATCGTTGCGGAACTCGATCTTGCCGGCTTTATATTCCTTGACGACTTTTCCCACGTCCGGCGAAACGGTTCCGGCGCGAGGCGAGGGCATAAGCCCGCGCGGACCCAAAACCTTGCCCAGCGGACCGACCACGCCCATCATGTCCGGGGCGGCGATGCACACGTCGAAATCGGTCCAGCCGCCCTTGATCTTTTCGGCCATTTCCGGCCCGCCGACTTCTTCAGCCCCGGCCGCCTTGGCTTCATCGACCTTGTCGCCCTTGGCGAATACAATCACCCTTAGCGACTTGCCGATGCCGTTGGGCAGCACGATCGATCCGCGGACCATCTGGTCGGCCTGCTTGGGATCGATCCCTAAGCGGATGACGATCTCCACGCTCTGATCGAATTTTGTCGTATTGTAGGTTTTTAGCAATTGCACGGCATCTTTCAGGGGCAGGGGTTTCTTGCCCGGCGATTTTTCCAGCATTGCCGCCATGCGTTTGGGTTGTTTGGTCTTGGGCATTTTTAACTCTCCACTTCCAGGCCCATGCTGCGGGCGGTGCCCAGCACTATGTTGCGGGCGTGTTCGATGTCCCGGGCGTTTAAATCGGCCATTTTCGTGCGGCAAATATCATCCACCTGGGCTATGGTCACCTTGCCGACTTTTTCCTTGTTGGGCACGCCGGAGCCTTTTGCAATGCCGGCCGCCTTTTTCAGCAATGCGGCCGCGGGAGGGCTTTTGGTGATAAATTCGAATGTCCTATCGTTGTATACTCTTACCACCACCGGAATGGGCATGCCCCCGGCGTCTTTGGTCCGCTCGTTAAACTGCTGAACGAATTGGCCCAGGTTGATGCCGTAGCGTCCCAACGACGTGCCGACCGGCGGGGCCGGCGTTGCCTGACCGCCCGGGACCTGGAACTTCACTTCACCGACTAGTTGCTTGGCCATGATTTAAACCGTCGTCAAAAAATTCTGTAATCGCGACGGGCACCATGCACAGCATGGTCGGTTGGTCGGTCGCGGCTTTATATTTGATATCCTCCCGGAACAAGTGCCGGGGCTAAACTTTCTGTCCACTGTCCACTGCCCACTTTATAACGTTTCGATCTGCCAATACTCCAAAGTAACGGGCGTGCTGCGGCCGAAAATATTGATCATCACGGTCACCTGGCCGTTGGTCTGGTCGATGCTTTCCACTTCGCCCTCGAAGTTTTCGAAGGTGCCTTCCTTGATTTTGACCCGTTCGCCCTCGTTGAAGCCGATTTTTAATTTCGGGGCTTTTTCGCTCTTTTCCTCGGCCTTGGCCACAATGCGTTGCACTTCGTGGGGCAGCATGACCGAAGGCCGGCCGGCGGCCCCGGTAAAATCGCCGATGCCCGGAGTCTCGCGGACCAAAAACCAGGTGTCGTCGTTGATTTCCATGTGTACGACCAGGTAGCCCGGGTAGAGCTTTCGTTTAATAACCCGTTTTTTTCCGCCCTTGAATTCCGTCACTTTTTCGGTGGGAACGATCACGTCGCCGAAATAACGGTCCAGTCCGGCGATGGCCACGCGGCGGAGCAGTCCTTCGCGGATGGATTCCTCGCGGTTGCTTTGCACCTTGAGGATATACCATTCCATTTTATCCGATTTTGGTTCCTGGGGTTTGACTACCGGCGCTGGCGCCGGCGCGGTTTCGACGACCGACGCTGGCTGGCGCGTTTCGGCAACCGGCGCTTGGGTGTAGGGAATCGCGGCTTCAGCCGGCGCGGGCGTTACCTCGGGCAATACGGGCGCGGTTTCGGCCTGGGGCTGTTCCGCGGCGGCCGGTTCAGCCGAAACGGGCATGCCTTCAGCCTCTGCCGCCAGTTCGGCGGGATCAGGGCCGGCGGCATACGCAATCTTCTGCGATAGGTCGGCCGGTTGTTCAGTCGGATTGTTCGGCTCGTCGCTCACGTATGCGTTCCTGCTGCTACAAAATGTGCAACACTTTTCTGAAGATCAATTGCCAGATTATGTCATAGGAGTAAAGGATCAAGGCCAGCACAATGATGCAAATCAGCACCACCATGGAGGCCCGAAACAGTTCGCCGCGGGTGGGCCAGGAAACCTTGTTGATTTCCGCTTCCACGGCGATTAAAAAGTCGGCGAAATTGGGCATGTTCACCATCCGGTACGACGCCCACCAGCTCGCCAGGCATAAAATACCAGGCAGCCAATCGGAAAGACCGAAAAACTTCATGCCGATATTATCATATAGTGTTTGGTGAAGGCGGAAAAAGCCCAGGGCAATGGCCACGGCCAGTGCGGCGAAGGTCACCTGCCGGGTGATCCGCCCTTGACTGCGTTTGTAAATGCCGACGGTTAGTAATTCTTGGAAAAAAGCACCCATATCAGGGTTCGGGGTTCAGGACTTAGGGTTCAGGGTTCAGGGTTCAGGACTTTCGGTTTGGGATTTGGGATTCAGGGATCGGGGTTCGGGGAAGAAATTCAAGATTCAAATACTGAATCCAAAATTCAAAACCCTGAACCCTTTTGTCTCCAAATGGCAGGGGCGGGGGGGCTCGAACTCCCAACCGCTGGTTTTGGAGACCAGTGCTCTACCAATTGAGCTACACCCCTGCATGTTTTTTGGGATGTCCGCGGTAAAACTGATTATGTATCCGAGCGACGATTGCCTGCAAACCACAGTGTTATTTGATGACTTTGGTCACTACGCCGGAACCGACCGTTCGGCCGCCTTCACGAATTGCGAACCGCACGTTGGCGTCCATGGCGATTGGGGAGATCAGTTCGACTTTGAGTTTGACGTTATCGCCGGGCATGCACATTTCTGCGCCGCCCAGCAGGTTGGCCGAGCCGGTTACGTCCGTGGTGCGGAAGTAAAATTGAGGCCGGTAACCGCTGAAAAACGGGGTGTGGCGGCCGCCTTCTTCCTTGGACAAAACGTAGACTTCGGCCTCAAAGTCGGTGTGCGGGGTGATGGAACCGGGCTTGGCCAACACCTGGCCGCGTTCGATTTCCTCGCGTTTGATGCCGCGCAACAAGCAGCCCACGTTGTCGCCGGCCTGGCCTTGATCCAGGGTCTTGTTGAACATTTCCACGCCGGTGCACACGGTTTTCCGCGATTCCGGGGCGAAACCCACGATTTCGACTTCTTCGCCCGTTTTGATCATGCCGCGCTCGATACGGCCGGTGGCCACCGTGCCGCGGCCTTCGATCGAAAACACGTCTTCAACGGCCATGAGGAAAGGCTTATCGATCTCGCGCTGCGGTTGGGGAATATAGGCGTCGATGGCGTCCATCAATTCGCCGATGCACTTGATGGCGGCCGGATCGTCGGGGGTTTTGTATGCCGACAGGGCATCGCCGCGGATGATGGGAATTTCGTCGCCCGGGAACCCGTAATGCGTCAACAATTCGCGGAGCTCCAGTTCCACCAATTCCAGCAGTTCCGGGTCGTCGACCAGGTCGATTTTGTTGAGGAACACGACCAAGGCGGGCACGTTCACCTGCCGGGCCAAGAGCACGTGTTCGCGGGTTTGGGGCATGGGCCCGTCGGCCGCGGATACCACCAAAATGGCACCGTCCATTTGCGCGGCGCCGGTAATCATGTTCTTAATGAAATCGGCGTGGCCCGGGCAGTCGATGTGGGCGTAATGACGCTTATCCGTTTCGTACTCCACATGCGCGACCGCGATTGTGAGGGTTTTGTATTCGTCGCGGACCGTACCGCCTTTGGCGATATCGCCGTATGACTTGAACTTGGCGAGGCCTTTTTTGGCTTGGACCGCCAAAATGGCGCCCGTCAACGTGGTTTTGCCGTGGTCAATGTGGCCGATGGTGCCGACATTGACGTGGGGCTTACTGCGAGTAAATACTTCCTTGGCCATGTCTTTGTCTTTCTCCCTGCGTTGGATCAAGCGGGTAGTTTAAATACATTAAAGCGGACGACGGGAATCGCACTTTCGCTGGCTTTCCACCGCCCGACAAAAAGCTGCTGAGGGGGTTCGAACCCTTGACCTCGTCCTTACCAAGGACGCGCTCTACCGACTGAGCTACAGCAGCCCGCGTGGTTGTTCGAGCCCTCATTGTTTTCGAGTGCGATGTAACCGCCGCACTCCGGTTGATTGTTCTCCTTTTTTTATTTTTCCCCCCATTGCCCGCAAAGCGGGTGAAGGGAGTCGAACCCTCGTGAATAGCTTGGAAGGCTATGGCTCTACCGTTGAGCTACACCCGCATGGGGTGAAGGACTTAATTCAAATGAAGAATGTCGAAGTTCCATTGCTCGTGTTTCCATGCGGAATTTGAATTTCGTCATTCGTCATGCACAATGGGGGGTGAAGGATTTGAACCTTCGAAGGCATTGCCATCAGATTTACAGTCTGACCCCTTTGACCACTCGGGAAACCCCCCTCTTAATCCAGTAATATTCCTGATTACTAATAAAATTCCCGCTCACAAAGCGGGTGAAAAAAACACACAATCCGCCGGGCTTTTTCACAGGGGTTTCCACTACGAGCTAGCGGAGGGACTTGAACCCACAACCTGTTGATTACAAATCAACTGCTCTGCCGATTGAGCTACGCTAGCCGGTCGAGCCGATCCACGCGAATCTCTTAATATAACCAAGCTCAATTTTGATGCAAGGCGGCTGTTCCTGAAAAATGCCCTACCTAATGCCAAAAAGAAAAAATCTTTTCAGAAACCACCTAAAAGAATGGCCTTTTCGCCTCCTCGCTTTCCAAACATATAAATCTCAATCAACCAATCCCCTCATAATGTGTATGCGGGAGGAAGGGAGAAAGGGGAGGAAAGGGGGACAGGCGCGCTTATTGACAAGAAATCACGATTGTGATAGTCTCTGGGAATGCCGCGTGCCGCACGACTTGCTCCTGGAGGGATGTTGTTCCACGTTTTGAATCGAGGCGTGGGTCGGATGGAATTGTTTTCCAAGGAGCAGGACTACGCCGCGTTTGAAGGTCTATTGGAGAAAACACTGGAATCGCGGCCAATGCGGATTTGCGCATATTGCCTCATGCCCAACCACTGGCACTTCGTGCTTTGGCCCGAGCATGACGGAGACTTGGCCGCGTTCATGCAACAACTCACCACCAAACACGTGCGACGTTGGCAGTTGCATCGCCGGCGAGTGGGCTATGGTCACGTTTACCAAAGCCGGTACAAGTCGTTTCCGGTTGAGAAGGAAGAATACTTTTATCAGCTTGCGCGTTACGTGGAGCGCAACGCGCTGCGGGCAGGCCTGGTCGAACGCGCTGAATCTTGGAAGTGGTCCAGTCTTTGGCGACGATCCTCGGGCACGCCGGAACAGAAGCAATTGCTCAGCGATTGGCCCGTGCCCTATCCGCGCGGTTGGCGCAAGTTGGTCAACGAGCCGCAAACAGAGGCAGAGGTGTACGCAATTCGCCGCTGCCTGGCCCGCGGCCAGCCGTACGGAGGCGAGGATTGGGTGCGTCGGACGGCCGAAAAACTCGGCTTGGAATCGACCCTCCGAGCACCACATCGCCCAAAAAAGGTTGCCGGAAAGCAATGATCGCTCCAATAAGCGCGCCTGTCCCCTTTTTCCTTTTTCCCCTTTTCCTCAGAAAGGAACGGATTGAAGCGAAAACCAGCCAAACGCGCCCACCGGGAAAACAATCCGCCACAGCACATCAACGAAAAGGTTTTTTCAGGAATTGCAGGGCAAAAGAATAAGAAAGAGGCCCAGGACAGAGACGTCCTAGGCCCCGCGGGTTTATTCTCCCGCCCTGACCTAGCTATCCCTCGTTGGGTTGCTCCTCAGCAGAGCCCAACTCCGTTTCGCCAGGCAACATTAAGCCTATCGAAAAATGCTGCTTTGAAAACGGGTGGAATTTCAAAACCAGCCAAACGCGCCCACCGGCTCCTGGGGCTGATAAAACTTGCAAAACCTATCTCACCGGCCCTTGCCAAAGACTTTTGAATAGGTAATAACCAATAAAATCACATACATTAACCTGCTGGTTTTAACGCGCCCTTCAGTGGCCGAAATTAACCCGCCCCATGACAAGGAGCCTGAACAATGGGATTTCTCGACAAGCTGCTCGGCAGAAAGTCGGCGAGTAAGGGCACGGCCGCGGCCGGTTACACATGCTCGGCATGTGGAAAAACGGGCCAGCCGTTCCTCCAGGCAGCCGCCGGAGGGGCCCAAGTAGCCGTTGCTCGTCCCGACCAGATGCGAAACCGAATCCTGAAGTGCTCGAAGTGCGGCAGGTATGTCTGTGGTGCCTGCGCGGGAGGAAGGGGTATGCTTGTGTGCCCGACGTGCAAGGAGCCTTGCACATATTGTGACTGGACGCCACGTGGATAACCCGTGGTGGGAGGGCGCGGAGTGAAAGAGGTCAGCGGAACCGACGAAGGTTCAGGGATGAAGTGCATAGAACAGCCAAGGCGCGGCTTTCACGGCCGAGCAGCAGGCCGGAGGGCTGGATAGTTTGCCAAGTGCAAGACCGAATGGCTAGTGCCAGGGGGATATATGGCTATCAAGTTCAAATGCGATTGTGGGAAAAGCCTCGAAGCCCCCGTCGAACGTTCTGGCAGGCAAGGAAAGTGCCCCGCGTGTGGCTGCGTTCTCACGGTCCCCCAAGCCGCGTTCAGAACGCCGCCCCTGGGGAGCGGGCAAGGTCGGCTAACAGCCGGTCCAAATGACACTCGTGCCTTGAACGGCGTTCCGGTCAGCCCACTTGGGCCCATTCGCGACCTTCTGGCTGATCCACCGAGCACCGCAACTTACGCTCGGTTCCAACAAGCGTCTGGAGAAACGGCCACCTGCTTCCTGGTTCACGAGGATGCTTCGCATGTGGCACGCCTGCCAGGGCAAGTCTCCGTAATTGTACGCACAGGGCTGTTCGAGCAGGCAGGGATTGGGCTGTTTGCGGTTCTTCTGACTGTTGAGGGCGAACTCTACGAGACGTGGTGGAACTGGTGTAACCCACTGCACAGGTCGTGTTTTCAGGACATGAGCAACCAGAACGATCTGATTGCGCATTTCTTTGTGGATAAGGTTCAGCCAGATCGGACAATTCGTGTCCCCAATGAAGTGCGCGACTCCTTCAAACTGGCAGCGGAGCGACTGGCGAAGTTGCAGCCCTGGCCAATGGGAGCCTTCGATAGCGCTCGCGAGACGGTGTACCGCGAATACCCGAACGTGCAATCGCTTTGGAGCACACTGGATAATCCGCTCCAATCCGAACAGCACGCGGCTGTTTCGCATTGCCTCCGGCAATTGGAGAATGCTTCGTCCTACAAAGAGGCATCCGAAGCGTGTTCCAAGATCGTCGCCGCCGGGCCGTCCGCCGTTGAAGGACTCGTCAAACTGCTGGGCCACCATGTTGACCACGTGAGGGAGCACGCGGCCAGGGCACTTGGCGAAATAGGCGATCGCCGTGCAGTCGCGCATCTCCGCACCAGATACGAAATGGACTCGTCGTGGGAAGTCCGCTGGGAAGCTGCGAGTGCGCTCGGAAAACTCGGGGAGGCGGACGCCCTGTTCGTCGCCCTGCGAGACCGGGAAATCCACGTCAGACTGTATGCCGCAGAGCGGCTAGGAGCGGGCAACGACGATCGCTTCATCGAACCCCTGTTCAACGTCCTTCGGAACGCACAAGAAGACAGGGATTACCGTCTCGCAGCGCTCCATTGCTTGGCGAAGATGAACAAGCCGCAGGTTGTCGCGGGCTTTGTCGAGTTGCTCACCCACGCCGAAGCCCTCGTGCGTGGTGGGGCCGCTGATGCGTTGGGAGACATCGGAGGTCCTTCCGCCGCACCTTCGATAAGCAAACTCCTGAACGACACTGATCCCAACGTGAGGGGGTTCGCGCGGAACGCGCTAATCAAAATCAAAGGCACCGACGCGATCCACGATCTCGCGATTGCAGAGGGCGAGTCTTGGCCTGTTGTTCAACCGGCAATTCCAACCAGCCCCCCTTCTTTCCTCCAACGGCTACTTGGCGGGGTTTCGGGCCGTGCGGGGCCGGGCCGTCACAAGTCGTGGGACTCATTGAACACGGAAATGGGCCGTCTCAGTATCAGTAGCCGCGAGAGCATCCTGAAAGCTCTTGCTGAGGTCCGCCCGCCGCACTGGATACTCCGTGCCCAACGTTGCAGCGGCACGCATGATGCAATCCGCGATTTCGTTCTGTCAACCATATCCGCCTACGAGAAGCGAATCAGCGTTGGCGGAGTGAGTATTTCACGGGATAATCCAGCTTGGTTTCCGGTTGAGTACCTGTTCATCGGAATCGACACACCTCGGTCTGTCGTACCCATCGTGGTTCTGCAACCGGAAAGAGAGTTGTTCTACTGTCTCTATTTCAAGCCTTCGGAGTAACGAGGCGGGTGCAGGGTCGTAGCCAATCGGTTGTTTGGGAGGTAACACGCTATGGTCGAAAAAACCCTTTGTAGAAAATGCGGTCGAAGGATGCGTATTGCCCCGGAAGGCGTGATATCTGTCGGCGGTGGCGAAGCCGATGTTGTCGCACTACAATGTGATCCGTGCGGCATCAGGCGATTTGAACGACGGCAGGAAGTCGAGAGAGAACTCGCCGCCATCGGGTCTGGCGGATCTAAGAAGTGGTGGCAGTTCTGGAAGTAACGTGAGGAACCAGATCGCAGCCGGCGCAACGGCCTCATCGCCGTGGCTTCCCCTGTTGACCGAACGTCCCCTGCAAGACTGAGCCGATCGGAGGCGCAAAAATGGGCTTCATCCGAACCATGCTGCGCAAGCTCGAAGTGTCCAGCTTGATAGCCACTGTGAGGAATCCTGGAAGGGGGGAAAGGGGGGGGAAAGGGGGACAGGCACTCTTATTGATGAGAAATCGCAATTATGATGATCTCTGGGGATGTCGCTGCCATACGAATTGCTCCTGGATGGATGTTATTCCACGCTTGGAATCGACCCACCGAGCACCACATCCACCGAGAAAGGTTGCCGAGAAGCAATGATCTCTCCAATAAGCGCGCCTGTCCCCTTTTTCGGATTAGCCCGGGTATTCGATCTTTTCCTCCTCGACCGCTTTTCGCAACTTGCTCAGCGCCCGGGCTTCGATCTGGCGAATCCGTTCCTTGGTCACTCCCAATTCCACGCCTACTTGTTTGAGCGTAAGCGGTTCTTCGCCGCGTTTCAGGCCGAAGCGGCGGGAGATGATCTTCTGCTCCCGCTCATCCAGGCAACTGAGGATTTTTTCGATCTGGGCCTCGCGCTGCATCTGGCTGGATTCGATCTCCACCTGGTCGGTGCGTTCATCCTCGGCCGTGGCGAACATCTCCGACTGGCTGCTGCGGAAGCGGTCGTGATAGCGGTGTTCGTTGGGAATGGTGCGGGCGAAGTTTTTCATGATCGCCCAACTGGCGTATGTGCTGAATTTGTTGCCCCGGGCGTAATCGAACTTCTCCACGGCCCGCATCAGCGACATGTTGCCGTCGCTTACAAGCTCGAAAAAGTTTTCCGCCAGGCCGACGTGCCGTTTGGCAATCGACACCACCAGGCGCAGATTCGCCCGGACGATTTGGTTTTTAGTGGCCACGGCCTCGTCGTATATGCGTTCGATGTGTTCCATCAGGGTGCTCTTTGGACGTTCCGCATCGAGTTTCGCCCGCAGTTTGGCGGCTTTATACTTGAGGTAGTTCATTTTGCGGAACAAATGGGCCTCTTGCCGGCGGCTTAGAAGCGGCACTTCGTACAAACTGGCCAGATACGGGGGCAAACCGCTGGGCAAGCGGGGCTTCTTGGCCGGCTGTTCGCTGGGCGGCATGGGCCCCAATACCCGCTGCTCGATTTTTTGCGATCTGATCCGCGCAAATACCGGATTGGGAATGCAGTCCAAAGGCAGTTCCATGATCCGCCGGGCGCGCATCTCGGCGATGATGCGGTAGATGCTGGTCCGGGTGCGGCAGAATCGCCCGGCCAATTCATCCACCGATTCGCCGCGGTGATATTGCTGGTAGATTTTCCGTTTCGTTTCCATGCCCAAGGGTCCGTGATTTTCCGGGAATATCGCCAGGTCGGGATGATCGCGGTCGAATTGTTTCAGCGTGTAGCGGATGGTTTCGGCGCTGCGATTCATTTTCTCGGCCAGGCGTTTGGTCACCTCGGCCGAGCAAGCCCCCGCACGAGCGAACCGGCGGGCGTGTTCGATAATCATCGCCCGCTCCGCATCGCTCAACTGGCTGAACGACGAGCCGCGGCGGACGCGCTCCTGGTTATGCTCCACAAAGCGATCCACGGAACTCTGCAAAAACCCCACACGCTTGCGCCCGTCCATGACAAACCGCCGGCTGACCAGTCCCTGCCGACGCCAGCGGGAAATGGTCTTGGTCGAGACGTTGAATTCCCGGGCCAGGCGTTCCACGGTCAAAACCCTTTCGCCCGCGGAATCGGCCTGGACGTTGGCGGCGTCGGAAACGTCTTCCACGAACAAACGCAAGTCGTGGTCGGCCTCCTTCCCGTTGAGCTTCAGATCGGGGTAGGACTCGGGCCGATAATTCGTGATCCGGTAGCAAACATACTCGTAGGTGTAGGTCCGTTTGGGATCGAGTTCGCCCAGGAGTTTTTCAGCCTGGGCGGCCTGCTCGATTTTTTTCTCGCGTGGTGCAAAACGAACTTGCTGATCTCGTAATTGTCGAATGGCCGGATTAAAGTAATTGGCGTGCATGATGACCAATCTCCTTTTTCATTAGGAGTCCCATTTGCCCTCCGACATATCCCGTGCCGGTTGGGACTCGCTTTTAAGCATCCTGGCGGCCGTCTTTTGCCGACCCGTTTACTTACTCCCTCACTCGCATACTCGAACATCTGATATTTAACAGCAAAAGCTGTCAAAAATCAATAGCGCGGTAAAAATAAATTTCCTTAACCCACATAAGTGGGGTGTGTTTATCTCCTATTCAAGTGTAACCGATATAATACCCCACTTGCATTTATACACACTATCCTACTTTAGTGGTGTTTGGGTAAATTAACCATTGGTTCCAAGATAATTGGTTTTAAGGCGAACTGATGTTTTGTACGCATAATAGTGGTTTCTAGCCCATTAAAAGTTCACTGTTTGCCGTGAAATTCAGTGTTGAAAGGTGAATTTAATCTTATTACTGGTGTTTGAACATAAGTATTTTCCTGATGCTTATTTCGCCATGGAAAATTGTGCCGCCGATCGTTAAACTGCCGCCTAAGAATTTGGGAATTATTAACCTGAGTTTTGGAAAAAAAGGTGATATTTTGCCCCAAGTGTGTTGTGATATTTTGCCCCGGAGGGGCTTAGGCGTGTAGCCGGGAAATAGGATACGCATATACAAAAGCCCTGAAAGGGCGACATTGATGTGGAAAATGTTTATCAATGTCGCCCTTTCAGGGCTTGATCCGCCGTTTTTACCCTTACCAGGGACTCACGTCCCTGGCTACACGACTAGGCCCCTCCGGGGCAATAAACAGATTCGTTAAGCAAAACTCAGGTTATCAAGTTCTTGGTAAGGAAGCATGGATATGAAACATATACTAACTACCACTTGTGTAACTTTTTTCTGTTTAACGCTTATTTCGCCGACACAAGCGCAGACAAGGACGGAAACGCGAGCGTTACAAACGGTCGAGCGAGGATATAATCCCCAGCGCGCCAAGGCAACTGGGGTAGGCAAGGCAAAGTACGAATTTAAAAATTCCCGCTCACCGGGCCAGATCGACCGCGTGAAGGTGGAGTTGAAAGTAGGCGGCGAGGTGATCGATATTGTTGACAAAAAAGAGCACCGCGAGAAATTGAGCGTTCAGTGTAATCTGGATTATGAAGAAAAGACCCTGCAAGTCTGGACAAATGCTCAAAACCTCTCAAGATCGGTCCGCTATTACCGCCGGGCCGAGGCGGCCGAGAAGATCGGCCAATACGCCTTCAACCCCGTTCTTCGTCCGGATCGTAGTTTAATTGCCGTGGAGATTTCATCACAAAGGCCGCTTATGTTTTGTCCAAACGGAACTTTGACAAGAAACGAACTGGAACTGATCGACGTGCATGGCAACAGCCTGCTTTTGGATCGTTTTTTGCCCGATAAGCCCCTGGCCGTGGGCGATGCATGGCAGCCGTCCGAAGAGTTGATGGCCCAACTATTAGGTCTGGACGAGGTGGGCCAGACAGACGTTAAATGCGAATTGAAGGAGATCACGGACGACGTGGCCCGATTCGAGATGAAAGGCAACGTGGCGGGCGCGGCCGAAGGCGTGACGGCAGCAATTGAAATCAAGGCTCGGTATCGTTACGACTTGAAGCGCAAACGCCTGGATTGGTTGGGGATGGTGGTCAAGGAACGGCGGCAGGCCAGCCCGGTTTCCGACGGTTTGGACGTGGCGGCGCAACTGCAAATGCAGATCGCTCCCGCCGAAAAAACCGAGCACCTCGGCCAATCCGATTTGAAGGACCTTCCCCCGCGTTCCACGCCGGAATTAACCCGGCTGTCTTACGTATCAAAGGAGGGCGGGTGGGAGATCGCCTACGATCGCAACTGGTACGTCAATCGCGATCAAAAGGGCTTGGCGGCGGCCGTTTTGCGAAGAATCGAACAGGGAGACATGATCGCCCAATGCAATGTCTCTTCTTTATCCCCAGGCAAGCCGGATAAACTGGTTTCACTTGAGGAATTTCAGGGCGACATTAAGCGGGCCCTGGCCGACGAGTTCCAGCAGTTCGTCGAGGCCGGCCAGACGGTGGACGAGGCGAATCGCCGTGTATTGCGAGTGGTGTTGCGCGGCAAGGCTTCCGAGTTGCCCATCTTCTGGACGTATTATCACATAGCCGATCAACAGGGGCGGCAAATGAGCTTTGCCTTCGTAACGGAAGAAAAATACGCCGAACGTTTCGGCAAGGCCGATCGAGAGATTATCGGCTCGTTGCGGTTTATCGAGCCGAAACAATAGCGGCGAAAAGCAAAATCGGGGACTGTCCCAATTTTACGCACAGAGAAAATGGGACTGTCCCCTTCAACAAATAATGATAGGGCACTGTCACTATATTCCCGGCGCTATGATTGCATGGTCGGCGAAAATGGGACCGTCTCTTTTCGTCGATAAAAAAAACCGCCACATTACCCGAAGTTATGCAGCGGTGTTAGAACCAAACCTCTCGCCGATTGCGACTGGATGCGTCGCTGCGAGACGAGCGAAGATCGGGCGTGCTACTGCACAAGCGTCAAAGGATCTCGGCTCACGCTAATGGGTTGGCACCTCCGTCGGAATACCAGGCGAGAGGCTCGATTCCATCATCGATATTCACCAGGAATATCGGCACTTTCGCCCTCCCGCTTGCAAGGTTTTTTTCCTTGCACACTGGGAGAGCCGGTATTGTGCCTTCATTTAAATTCTAATTCATGAAAATCCAAAAACCACCCACCCGCAAGGTGGATATTAACGAAAACCTTGGCGAATGGATTGAAATTGTTATAATTGGATCGATTTATATTCATCGAGCAAATGCGTCAATACCCTTAACGGAGGATTATTGTGAGTAAAAAAACCGTTGCTGCAAAATTAGCCCAGACTAAACTGGCCCTGGCCCAAAAGTGCGATCGGCTCATAAAAACCTGCAAGAGCAAGCCAAAGCAACAAACCTTGAAAAATCAGGCCGAAAAATTTCGCCGCCAGGCGGATCAGTTGTCGCGAATCTGATTTTCGGCATTTTTTGATGTTGGAAAGCCTGTGTCATTTTAGCTGTTTGCAGTGAACTACATGGAACCGCTATTATTTAACACGAAAATACGAAGGAACGAAAACACGAAAATAATTGAAGGTTTAGATTTCGTGTTTTCTTTATTTCGCCCTTTCGTGGTGAAAATTACTTGTGTTTTGACTTTTTTCCTTGATTCACCGCAATCCGTTAAATAATAAAAAAGTCTTTTGTTGTTTTCTACATCTTTTTCGATGTTGGAAAATTTTATGGCATCGCTATCCGGACATTTGCTGGTGGCCTCGCAGAATTTGTTGGACCCGAATTTTGTCAGATCCGTGGTTTTGCTCGTACAGCATACCGAAGAAGGGGCGCTGGGCGTGGTGGTAAATCGTCCGATCAGCAAGAGCGTGCAAGATTTGTGGCGCGAAGTAGGCGGAGGGCCTTGCACCAACACCCAGCCGGTGTACTTGGGCGGACCCGTGCCCGGTCCGCTGATGGCCGTGCACGGCGAAGGCTCCCTCGGCGAGGTGCAAATAATCCCGGGCTTGTTTTTTTCGGCATCCAAGCAGAATCTCGACGCCCTGGTGGCGCGGTCCGATGGGAACTTGAAAATATTCATCGGCCATTCGGGCTGGGGCGCGGGACAATTAGAACAGGAACTGGAACAAGGCGCATGGCTGACCGCGCCTTCCACGCCCGAATTGGTGTTTTACGACAGCAGCGAACTGTGGATAACCGTCTCCCGCCTTATCGGTAGAGAGATGATGCAATCGATGCTTCACATCAAAAACATTCCGGACGACCCGACGGTGAATTAGAAGAGGGATGAAGGATGAAGGATGAATAAAAATGATGAATGATGAATGTAGAAATCTCCGTACTCTGTACTCCGTACTCCGTACTGAAAACTGACAACTGAAAACCGAAAACGGTTTACTGCCCACCGTCAACTGCCCACTCCCTACAGCCTGTCCCCTTTAATATGTACATTTCATGTACCCTTGACAATAGGCATTCTATGAAATAGGGTAAATCATATCATGGCTATTCTGGAAACGCTTATCACCGCCGAACAATTGCTCCAGATGCCCGCATTGGAACACTGCGAGTTGATCCGGGGAGAACTTGTCAAAATGTCGCCCACAGGTCTTGAGCACGGTCGTGTCGCCAATCGGATCAGCGTTCGATTGGGCTTGTATGTGGAAGAACACCGACTCGGAATAGTCACGACAGCCGAGGCCGGTTTTCAGATCGGCCACAATCCCGATACCGTCCGTGCGCCGGACGTGGCGTTTCTCTCTGCCGTCCGAGTTCCTAAAAATCCAATGGCCGGGTTTTTCGACGGCCCGCCGGATTTGGCGGTAGAAGTGCTTTCGCCCAACGATCGCGCCGGCGAAGTGCTCGCCAAAATCCAAGAATGGCTCAATGCCGGTTGCCGCATGGTCTGGCTGGTCGATCCCATCACGCGGACCGTTTCAGTTTATCACGACCTCCGCACCGCCCAGGTCCTCACAGCAGAAGACACGATTTCCGGCGATGATCTTTTGCCGGGCTTTTCCCTGCCCGTGGCTGAATTCTTCGCTTGAAGAAGTGGCTTTAGGCATCTAGTTGTTTAATGGATACTGTCCAGTACCCTGCTCCACCTTATTGACTCTGCTCTGCTCTTATTTTACCGATTACCTCGGCAAACTTTTGTTCAAATATTTTGTGTCGCACTTGATTGGAATAGTGGTAAACATAATCAACTTTTATATTCTTACTGATAAATTGCTCGATGAATGGTTTGAAGCTTTTTTTATAAGTCCGCAGTCCTAAAACTACTATCGCTTTTGGTGTTATAATTTTTATTTCTTCCAATAAAAAATGGCGCCAATAGAGTATTTTGTCTTTAACTGGCATTCCCGGTTTAGCGCGTTCCTTTACAATATCCGTAACATAACAACCGGCAACATCGTACTTCTCCATCATCTTTTGGAAAAATTTATCCCGCTTAGTAATATCGAAATTGAAGTTATAACTTCTGACTTTCCTATCCTTTGGCTCACTCATTGACGGCATCTCCGCCATAAACATGATATCAAATCGTTCCTTGGCTTCCTTAGGCAAAAATACTCCTCCCAATTCATCCGGCAGTTTCAATGTGTCATTGAGTTTTTTCAATTCGTTTATTTTATTATTCATAATCCCACTCCCTACAGCCTAAAGCCTAGAGCCTACAGCTTCTCCAGTGCGGGAATCAAAAAAATAGAAGTGATCTTCGCTTGCTACAGGAACGACAAAATCGCCCACACGTGCGCCGTGGTTCGATTGGGTGCGGCAGATAAAAAGCAGGGTTCCGGAGCGAAGGTGTAAATGCGAATCGGCGCCCAGCGATTCGATTGTTTCCACTACGGCGGGGATTTTTAGAGATCCTTCGCCCGCGGCTGCTTGTTCTAAATAAAGGTGTTCGGGACGTATGCCCAAGATGATCTCTTTGCCACGGTAAGGTTGCAAAATGGGTTTCCAATGATTAGTGACCGGCCAGGAAAATAAATTATCGCTATCTTGGGATTTGGTGCGTTGCACGCACCCTACAAATTGAAATATCAATCCATCGCCGCACTCTACAATTTTACCGGGAAAGAAATTCATTGCCGGGCTGCCGATCAAGGAAGCCACGAATCGGTTTGCAGGGCGGAGGTAGAGGGTTGCCGGATCGGCGATTTGTTGCACGCGTCCGTTATTAAGGGCGACAATGCGCCGGCCTATGGTCATGGCTTCGGTCTGATCGTGGGTGACGTAGATCATGGTTGTGCCCAGGCGTTCTTGTTGCAGACGGACGATTTCGTGCCGCATTTGTTCGCGCAATCCGGCGTCGAGATGCGAGAGCGGCTCGTCGAGTAGGAAGATTTTAGGCCGGCGGACCATGGCCCGGCCCAGGGCCACGCGCTGGCGCTGGCCGCCGGACAGTTCCCAGGGTTTTCGCTTTAGCAAATTCGCAATGCCGAGTATTGTGGCGGTTTCGGCCACGCGGCGCTGGATTTCGGTTTTCCCCAGGCGCCGCAATTTCAGTCCGAAGGCCAGGTTGCCGAAAACGCTCAAATGCGGATAAAGCGAATGGTGCTGAAAAACCATGGCCACGTCGCGCCGTTGCGGAGGGAGATGGTCCACGATGCGGCCGTCAATGGCTACGTTGCCGGCGGTAGGATTCTCCAAGCCGGCAATGAGCCTTAGCGCGGTGGTCTTGCCCGAGCCGGACGGACCGGCCAGAACGACCCGTTCGCCATCGGCCACGTCCAGGGAAAGATCGGCCAGGGCACGGATGTTTCCGGGGAAGATTTTTCCTATATTCTTTAAAGTCAGCGTGGCCATGTAAGTTTTTCGCGGCGAATCCGGGGATTTTTCCAGGCACAAGCGTTTGGGTTGAATTCCAATATATATTATACTAAATTGGGATACATGTTTGGAATCAGGCCCGCCGCCTTTGGGACCGCATGTTGTGCCGCATCCGCCGTTTGCTACACGGCCAGCAGTATTTGCATGCGTCAGGTTTCCGCGCTTAATTGCGATCCAAGCTGGGGCGTGTGCATCAAGGAATCGATTACGGTGCTTGTGGTCGGACCGCTGCTGATCTATCGGGCAGTCCGCGGGCTGGAGGTCTTTCCGCCGGGAAAGATAGTATTTATTTTGATTCTCGCCGGACTGGCCAATCAATTGCTGGGCAACCTGGGATGGCAATGGGCCGTGGGCATCGTGGGCCTGGCCGTGACCGTTCCGGCGGTTTTCGGCGTGATGATTGCCGCCAGCGCCGTATTCGGTCGATACTTATTGGGCGAAAGGGTAACGTCGCGTTCAACGTGGGCAATCGGTCTGCTGCTGGTTTCCCTGGTCCTGCTCAGCCTGGGCGCGGAATCGGCGGGCGAAATGATGGCCAAATCGTCTAATGCGTCAATCGCCGATCCCGGCCCGACATCCTATAATACACTGCTGGTTGTCGAGGCCGTGGCGATCGCCGGGGTGGCCGGCGCGGCTTATGCCCTGCTGAGCATTGCAATCCGGCATACCATGAACTCCGCGACCCAACAGAGCACTTTGATGTTTATCATCACCGGCGTGGGAGTGATAACCCTGGGACCGATCAGCTTACACCGGCAGGGATTGGATGGTCTGCTGGCCACGCCGCGGGAACAAATCGCCTGGATGGTGGCGGCTGGAATTTTCAATCTCTTGGGTTTTATGGGGATTACCAAGGGTCTGCATTTGACCACCGTGGTTCACGCCAATGTGCTCAGCGCCTCGCAGGTGGCGATGGCGGCGGTGGCGGGCATACTCATTTTTCAAGAATCGCCCAATTTATGGCTGCTCTTGGGCGTAGTCTTGACCCTTTTGGGCATTTTTCTCATCGACCGCCCGGTCGCCGAGCAATCCGTTGATCAGGCGATATAGTTTGCAGGCCGCCTGGAAATGGGTTATCTTATGGGACAGGGTTTTGGGATTACATTTTGTTTTGAAAGGAAAATGAATTATGAAACCCGTACTGGTATTGACGGTTGTTTTACTTTCTTTTGCGGCAAGTATTCCCCAGTTGTTTGCCGACGCACTTGCCGAGGGCCGAACCAAGGTCAAGGTTGAGTCCGCGGTCCCGCTCAAAGTACATGCTTTTCCGCTTATGGAAGTGCGTTTGCTGGACGGTCCGTTTAAGCGCGCCATGGAGCTAGACAAGCAATATCTCTTGTCGCTCGACGTGGATAGCTTGCTCTATAATTTCCGCGTCAATGCCGGATTGCCCTCCTCGGCCAAACCGTTGGGCGGGTGGGAAGAACCCAAATGCGAACTGCGCGGGCATTTCGTGGGCCACTATTTGTCGGCCTGCGCTCTGATGTACGCCGCCACGGGCGATGAAAAAATAAAGCAAAAAGGCGACGCGGTTGTGCGAGGATTGGCCGAGTGCCAGGCGAAAATCGGCACGGGCTATCTTAGCGCGTTTCCCGAAGAATTCTTCGACCGCTTGGAGTCGGGCAACAAGGTTTGGGCGCCTTACTATACCCTGCACAAAATCTACGCCGGACTGTTGGATATGTACGAGTATTGCGACAATCAACAAGCCCTGGAGGTTTGCCGGAAATTTGCCGACTGGGTCATCGCCCGCAACGATAAACTCTCGGACGAACAGTTGCAAAAAATACTGGGCACGGAGCACGGCGGCATGTGCGAAGTCCTGGCCAATCTTTACGGCCTGACCGGAGAAGAGAAATACTTGAAAATTGCCCGGCGATTCAACCACCAGGCCATAATCGGTCCCGCGTCGAACGAAGTCGATAAGCTGACCGGCTTGCACGCCAACACGCAGATTCCGAAATTCATTGGGGCCGCCCGTCAATACGAATTGACCGGAGATAAAGCCCTGAAAACGGCCGCCTCGTTTTTCTGGGATAAAGTGGTTAACGAACGTTCTTACGTTATCGGTGGAAACAGCGACAAGGAAGGGTTTACCCGCAAGGAATCGCTTTCCAAGGCGCTTGGTCCGGGCACGTGCGAAACCTGCAACACGTACAACATGCTCAAGCTAACGCGGCACTTGTTCTGTCTCGATCCCCAAGCCCGGTACGCCGATTACTACGAGCGGGCGCTATTTAACCATATCTTGGCCTCGCAAAATCCCGAAACCGGCATGTTGTGCTACTTCATCCCCCTGCAATCCGGGTCGCGGAAGTATTACAGCGGTCCGCTGGATTCATTCTGGTGCTGCACGGGCACGGGTGTGGAGAACCAGGCAAAGTATGGCGACAGCATATACTTTCACGGCGACGGCGATCTTTATGTGAATCTGTTTATCGCTTCGGAATTGAATTGGAAAGACAAGGGGCTAAAGCTTCGGCAGGAGACCAAGTATCCCGACGAAGCTTCCAGCAAGCTGACGCTGACTTGCGACAAACCGGTTGAACTTAGTCTCCACGTCCGCCGTCCCTGGTGGGCGACAAAGGGCTTCGGGATCCAAGTAAACGGCCAAAAACAGTCAATCACGAGCGAGCCGGCCGGTTATGCGGTAGTAACGCGCAAATGGAATAGCGGCGATATCGTGGAAATTTCCATGCCCTTTAGCCTGCGCACGGAAGGTTTCCGCGACAATCCGCGGAGGTTTGCTTTTCTCGACGGCCCCCTGGTCCTGTGCGCCGAAGTAAATCCCGATAAACCCATCCCGTGCATTTTTGGCGATGAAGACTCCGTGCTCAGCGGTATTACGCCGGTACCTGGCAAGCCATCGACGTTTAAAGGCTCACCCAAGGAATTCCGCATTCCCGGGGAAAAACAAAGCGACGGCGTGACGCTTGAGCCGCTCTACAAAATGCACGGCGACCGGCATTATATGGTCTATTGGGATCTTGTTCCGCCCGATCAATGGCAAAAGAAAGAAACGGAATATCAGGCCGAGGCGGCCAGACGCAAGGAAATCAAAGCCCGCATCATCGACGTTGTGAAACCGGGCGACGGGCAAAACGAACGCGAACATAACATGAAAGGCGAACACACCTCCTGCGATGAAATCAATAACTGTAAATATCGGCAGGCGACCGACGACGGCTGGTTCTCCTGGGACGTCAAAGTGTTGCCCGATCAACCCCAGCAATTGTGCATCACATACTGGGGCGGCAATACGTTCAACGGGATATTCGATATTCTGATTGATGACGTAAAACTCGTCACCCATCGGCTTACCAATAAACCGGGTCAGTTCCTGGACCAAATCTACGCAATTCCGCAGGACATGATCAAGGAAAAAGACAAGGTAACGGTCAAGTTTCAGGCCCATCCCGGAGCGATAGCGGGCGGGGTGTTCGGCTTGCGAACCGAGAAAAAACCCGGGGCGGAGAAATAGACGGTAAAAAATGAATCCGATTTAGCGGCCAAGTATTACTCCCTTCTCCCGCTTGCGGGAGAGGAGGTAATTTGTAAAACTCAAGGTATATGTTTTCCGAAACTCTCACTTTTCAGAGGAGACATTTTATGCCAACGCTCGCAATTAAAGTTCTTGCTGCGCTTTTTTTATTTGCTCTGACGGCTTCTAATTCTTCCAATGGCGCTGAACCGGCTGTCACGCTCACAGTGCAGGCGGACAAACCGGGCGCGAAAATCAGCCCGACCATGTGGGGCGTGTTTTTCGAGGACATAAACTTCGGGGCCGACGGCGGTCTGTACGCCGAATTGGTAAAGAACCGCTCCTTCGAGTTTCCCAACGCGACGATGGGCTGGAGCAACGTCTCGACCGGCAATAGGGCGAGCATAATGGAAATTCACGACAAGGACCCGTTCAACGCGGCCAATCCGCATTATCTTCGCGTCAAGGTTTATCCGGACTGCAAGGACAGTATGGTCTCGAACGAGGGTTTTCGCGGCATGGGCATTCGTGAAGGCGAGGATTACACGTTTTCGGCCCAGATTCGCGCTGTGGAAGGCTCGCCCGCCTTGCGGATCGAACTGGCTGCGCCCGACGGACGCAAACTGGCCGAGGCGAAACTGTCAGGTTTCACTAAAGAATGGAAAAAATACTCCGCCACTTTGCAGGCCGCGGCCACCGAGCCGAAAGCGAAGTTGAATATTCATGTCGAAGGGCAGGGGGTGGCGGTCGATATGGACATGGTTTCGCTGTTTCCCGTAAAAACCTGGAAAAACCGGCCCGGCGGCCTGCGGGCGGATATGGTCCAAATGATCGCCGATCTAAAGCCCGGTTTCATGCGATTTCCGGGCGGGTGCATAGTCGAGGGGCGTTGGCTGGACATCCGTTATCAATGGAAAACCACCATCGGCGACCCGGCGGAAAGAAAGCTGATTATCAATCGCTGGAACAACGAGTTCAAGCACCGTCCCACCCCGGACTATTTCCAGTCGTTCGGTTTGGGCTTTTTCGAATTCTTCCAAATGTGCGAGGACATCGGCGCCGAACCGCTGCCGATAATCAACTGCGGCATGGCCTGCCAGTTCAATTCCAACGAATTGGTGCCCCTGGACCAGTTGCAGCCGTACATCCAGGACGCACTGGATTTGATCGAGTTCGCCAACGGCCCGGCCACCAGCGTTTGGGGCAAAAAACGGGCCGAGATGGGCCACCCGCAACCGTTCAATATGAAACTCCTGGGAGTGGGCAACGAACAATGGGGTCCGCAATACTTTGAACGCTACGAACTTTTTGCCAAGGCGATAAAGGCGAAATACCCGGAAATAAAGCTGGTTTCCAGCGCAGGGCCAAGTCCCAACGACGAACGCTTCAAATTCGCCTGGTCCAAACTCCGCGAGCTAAAGGCGGATATCGTCGACGAACACTGTTATGATATGCCGAAATGGTTCTTCGACGGCGCCACGCGGTACGACAAATACCCTCGCAACGGGCCGAAAGTTTTCATGGGCGAATACGCGGCCCAATCGCTAAATATCGTGAATCCGAACAATCGCAACGACTGGGGCTGTGCTTTGTCCGAAGCAGCCTTCATGACCGGCCTGGAGCGCAACGCCGACGTGGTGGTGATGTCGTCATACGCGCCACTTTTCGCCCACATCGACGCCTGGCAGTGGACCCCGGATTTGATCTGGTGCAACAATCTCAACGTGTACGGCACGCCGTCGTATTACGTGCAGCAGATCTTCAGCCGCAACCGCGGCGACGTGGTGCTGCCGGTAAAGATCGATCCGGAACAACAAGGGAACAAAAAGCCCAGCCTATATGCCACGGCCAGCCGTGAGGAAAAGACGGGCGAGGTGATCCTTAAAGTCGTCAATTCCGCGGCCGAAGCGGTGGAAGCGACGGTGCAACTGAACGGGGCCGGAAAGGTTTCCGACAAGGCCGACGTAACCGTGCTTGCCGGAGCAAAACTTGCCGATGAAAACTCGTTTGCCGAGCCGAAAAAGGTGGCCCCGGTAAAATCAAGCATCGATGTTGTAGCCCCGGAGTTCAAATACACCTACAAACCCTGGTCGCTGACGGTATTGAGGATCGCGGCAGGGCAGAAATGATTGTTACACGGAGAGCTGATCGGACGGCAGGCGCCAATGCCTACGCTTAAATTGTGTCTAAACGAAAACTGCAGATAAAGTATGCGGTGTGACC
>JBEKFZ010000025.1:0-49825 GCA_050013075.1 Thermoguttaceae bacterium
CCGTCTTCGCTCGCCCGGGTGTCGATCACCCGATCATTATCCACATGGCAAAAAGGACATTTCATGGCGGCACGAATCTCCATAAAGAAATTATGTCATTACTATAATCCAAGCCGGGTTGGGGGGGAAGGGGCGCGTACGGAAGGATGAAGGATGAATCGTAAAATGCTCATCAAATCAGGTGGCCGGACATTCTTATCTGGCCTGATTTGTCTGGTCCGAAAAAGAAAGGCAAGAATGCCTCTCCTCCTGGATAATAAAATGAATAAATCCATGAAACCGCTAGTGGTTTCGCACCGCCCACCGTCCACTGCCCACCTCCCACTGACAACTAAAAACTGAAAACTAATAACCATCTACCACCTACCACTTACCATCTACCATCTACTATAATGCTTCTGTTTCCTATCCAGCCAAAATTCAGACTATAGGAGGGTTGTGACAATGGTTTGCCCTCAATGTGGCGCGGAAATCGTCGCGGAAGCGTTTTTTTGTCACAAGTGCGGTTATCGGATTGCGGAGCAGGATATCCAGGGCGGCCCCGGGGACCCGTCTATGGGTGAGAGAGAAACTTCTGCCCCGGCGGTTACCCCCGCTGAAAAGTTCAAGGCGGCTGCCGCCGGGCTCGATTCCAGCGAAGAACAGGAGCGGGAACTCTGGCGCGGCAGTTACTCCTCAAAAGCGATGATCGGGGCATGGTGCCTAAGCGCATTGATCAGCATTGGATTGTTGATTATCGGACTTATTTGGGGGTCTTGGAAATACTCGATTTATTTTGCGATCGCCATTATCTTCCCCTGGGTTTACAATCAGATCAGGTTGCTCCATCGCCGTATGAGTGTCAGCTATATACTTACAAACCAGCGGTTCATTCATGAGTCGGGCATTCTCCGCCGCGTTACCGACCGCATCGAGGTGATCGAAATTGACGATATCACCTTTGAACAGGGAGTCATTGAACGCATTGTGGGAGTCGGCACGATCAAGATTTCCTCCAGCGACCATACTCACCCGGAACTCATTTTGCCCGGCATCGAAAACGTGAGCCGGGTTTCGGGGCTTATCGACGACACCCGCCGCGCCGAGCGCCGCCGCCGGGGCCTGCATATTGAAAATATCTGAAACGGATTATAATCTGGTTACCATGCCGAAACTGTCAAGGAATGACGAACCGATTGTGACAACCGAAGGGATAATCGCTAAATTGCCCGGCCCAACGATCGTGGTGGTCATAGCCGGGATTGCTGCCGCATGGATTGCCGCGGATTCGACGGGTTTCTGGGGTCACTGCTTGCGTCATGCT
This sequence comes from Thermoguttaceae bacterium, assembly GCA_050013075.1. GTDB lineage: Bacteria > Planctomycetota > Planctomycetia > Pirellulales > Thermoguttaceae > JBEKIK01. The sequence goes on from JBEKFZ010000025.1 coordinate 1,304, forward strand.
TTGACGTGTCTGGCCTTGGGCATTGCCATCATTGCCGCATGGCCTTGGCCTAATCGCACCTGGAAAAATTGGGCAATCTTGGCAACCGGCGTCGCTGTGTCTCTGGTTCTAAACAGCTCAATACTTCCAACAGTCAATGTTCTGGGTGTGGTTTTGCTGCTGGCGACCCTTGCTTATATTCACGATTGTCAAACCGGCCGGGCAATCCTTGTGGCCGCATTGGCCGCGATGACCCTGGCCGTGTTCCGATTGGCTTTAACCGCCATCCCAATGGTTTGGCAATTGGCGAGCATACTGGGTTGGGGCATGGGAAAACTGGCCGGCTACTTGACCGGCAGGCCGCTAAACATCGGCGCAACGTTTGGCGGGATTGATTTTTTGGTGTTGATGCTTGCCCTTTACACCGGCTGGCTGTGCAACATCGCTCCGCCGCGTCGGCGAGCCGGCATCTATGCCGGGGCGGCAATTCTAATTGCGCATCTTACGTATCTCGTCATTCTTGCGTATTCGAAAAAGATTGCCGCTCTACTGCCCGAACCGTTTTACGTCCCGGAAACCGATATCAGCCGCCTCGGCGCTTGGGCCTGGCAAAACGCCGTGCGAACGTTTTTGCCTTGGAATTTGCCCGTGTTGGCAATGATTTTGCAGTGCATTATCGCGGCCTGCATGTTTCGCTGGGCCGATTGGCTGCCGGTTGCCAAGCCTGACAGTCAAAAAAACTTATCCAAATCCGGATATGACGAGGTAATTGAGTTTCGCACCTTAATCAAAGATGTCGCATTTAAACTTGGGCCAGTGATTTTGGCCGTGCTGATCGGATTGCTCACTTTGCTTTCGCCGGTCAAAACCGACTTGAAGGGCAAGACATTCGTGGCCTACGACAAAGGTAATTTCAGTTGGCTCAAACCCGAATATGACAACCCGATTGAAGGCGGATACGGAATGTTGCCTGTTTTCGTGGATAGTTTGGGCGGGAGTTTTGTCAAATCGCCGGAACTTGCCCAAAAAGACCTTGAATCGGCCGATGTTTTAATTCTGCTGCATCCCAGTTCCCCATTCACGGCCGAACAATTAAAGCGGATTGAAAACTTTGTTCGCCAAGGCGGATCGCTTTTATTGGGCGCCGAAAATTACATCCGCATCGGCTTATCGGAAAGCCATTTTAACGACGTGCTCAGACCGACGGGCATGGAGGTGCGCTACGACACCGCAATTCCGATTTCAACCGGTTGGGAACAATCGTACCAGGCGATTTCGCATCCGGCCGCGTTGGGCCTGGTCGATAAAGACAATCGTTTTGGATTTCAGCGTGGGTCTTCCATCCGATTGGGCTTGTCCGCCCGGCCGGTAGTTGTGGGGCGTTGGGGATGGAGCACGCCCGGAAGCGACGCCGTGAAACAAAAGTCGCCCGCATACCAAGAAGGCCTGCCGCTGGGCGATATTGTTTTGGCCGCCGAAGAGCCGTTGGGTCAGGGGCGAATCGTCGCGCTGGGCGACGTGGCGTGCCTCAGTAACGAGCGCCTGTCGTGCTCTTATGAATTTGCCGGCCGATTGTTGGGATATCTGGCCCATCGTTCATCCAATCCGCAGGATCTGTGGCGGCAGTTTTTGTCTATCGCAGCGATGGTATTATTTCTTTGGTTATTGATGAAGCAAGCCGAGGCGATGCGGGTTGCCGTGACAAGCTTGGTTTTTGCCGCGGCCTTGATTTCGTGTATACTTTACAGCGATAGCGCAAGTCCGGTGCTGCCCAAGGGCCGCGATCAGGTCCCTAATAAGCTGGCTTACATCGATACCTCTCATCTCGAAGCCTTTAGCGGCAATTTATGGGACGATTACGGCATTGCCGGATTCACGCGCGTGCTGATGCGCAGCGGTTTCTTGCCTTTAAGATTGAATGAATTGACCGCCGAACGATTAGATCGGGCCGGACTCTTGGTTTGCATGGCCCCAGGGCGGCGGTTCTCGGCCGAGGAAATCGCCACGGTGCGCCAGTTTGTGGAACAAGGCGGGACATTCCTGTGTTTGGTCGGCGCGGAAGAAGCCCGGGCGAGTGCGGCGCTTCTAGAAGAATTTCAGTTCAAGGTTCATCCATCGCCAATTCGACCGGGTGAGGAAATCCGTGAACCGGAACCATTGGGCTCATTTCGGCAGAGTTACAGCGATTCGAGCGGTTCTAAGCATTACGTCAATACCTATGCCTCATGGCCGTTGGAACTCGATAATGGAAATGCCAAAGTATATCTTTACTGGACGGAAGCCGATCATGAAGAACCGACTATAGCCGGCATTCCATTTGGCAGCGGAGTAGTTGCCGTCATCGCGGATACGAATTTTGCCGTCAATCGAAATTTAGAATCCGTTGCAAATGAATTTCCAGACAATATCGTTTTTTGGCGATGGTTTTTTCCCATGATCACACGCATGGAAGCTTGGCATCCACCGGCCGAACCGCTGCAAGAAAAAGGCATAATGGAAACGGATGATGCCATACCGGAGCAGGGACCGCAATAAATAACATAAAGCCGCGATCGTCGGTCGCGCCTGGAATTATGCATATATGAAAAATATATTTCCGCGTGCATTGAGAGTATCTTTCAGAGCCGGGCCGTGTCGGCCCGGTTTAACCGAAAATCCTCCGGACCGACACGGTCCGGCTCTGTTGCTCGTTTGGCTGCTATTCGTTTGATGTACCGGACTGCGTTGGAGTATTAATATGATTCGAGCGTGGATTGCCGTGGCGCTGTTGGCCGGCTCGTGGATGTTCGGCCTGGACTATTTTTGTCCGGCCAATCCATGGATTTGGGTGGCGCTGGTAATCAGCGCCTCTGCGCTGTTGGGCGGTTCTTTCAAACAACTGCCTGCCGGTCGGGAATCAGTGATCGCACTATGTTTATTGATTCCAGCCTTGATTTTTGTACCTTGGCCGCTCCGGATCGTACCCTTAGTGATTGCATTGGGTTTGGGGTTATATTTATTACCCCTCCCTCACTCTAACCCTCTCCGGGCGCCAAACGAAGTTTGGTCGGGAGAGGGGACTATTAATTGGTTGGCACAAGGCGCCGTGAGCGCGGGCGTGATAATGGCGGCCCAATCGCTTGCCTTGTCGTTCTACACCGCGCAAACAGCATTATCGCATGAGTTGCCCTGGCCCCTGCCCGATTTGTTCGCCGGCATGGCCAATTTATTATCCATCGACGCCGCGGCCGACGGCTCGAAAATCGTGATGCACTCCATGCGGCAAGTGCACCGTCTGGGGGCTACCTGGGAGTTGCTCTTCGATCCGGCGACATTTTGCTTTTTTGTCGGCGGCATTGTACTGTTGGCCTTGACTGCCTGGCAGGAACAGCCGGAAGGCCGGCGCTGGCCGGCGTGGATTCGCGCCTTGCGGATTTTTACACTCATCATTATCGCCTGGCTGCCCCTTAGGGCGGGACTATTGATCGCCGTCTACATGTACCGCGTATTGCGGGCCGAGCCGGACCGGGCGCTTTACGTGATGAATCATTTTTTTGCGCCCGGGCCGCTGCTTGTTTTACTTGCGGTTCCGGTACTTCTGGTTTGGCGATTTCTGCGCGTAACAAGTGTTGAACCATACTCTGGACATACTGCAAAAAATACAAAAACTAAACGCCCTCACCCTAACCCTCTCCGGGCACCAAACGAAGTTTGGTCGGGAGAGGGGACGATGGGGAATATTCTTCCAAAAGGAGAGGGGACCATTGGTAACGTTCACTCAAAGGGAAAGGGGGTTATAAGTGTGCTGCCAATCATTCTGATTGCATTGGCGGCGGCCTTATTTACAGCGGCGGTTATATGGAATCCGGTGGGAAAGCGGCTTGCAGGCCGGGTAAAGGTCGTCGAGCGGCACTCCACTTGGGAACCCACTACCCGGCCTTACGACACGACCTGGTACGGCGAGCTCTCGGCCTACAACTACGCCGCGATTTACGATTATCTGAGCCAATATTATAAAATGGGCAGAATTCTGGAATCCGATAAGATCGACGATCGAACCCTCGGCCAATGCGACGTGTTGATCATTAAAACTCCCACTACGCGCTATAGTCGGGATGAAGTAGATGCCGTGCTTCGCTTTGTCGATCGGGGCGGCGGGGTGCTGTTTATAGGCGATCATACAAATGTCTATAAAACAAGTACGATCATGAACGATATGACCCGGCCGATGGGATTTATCTTTCGCGATGATTTGCTGTTCAGCAACGAGGCGTCGGCATACGACCAGCACTTCGATCCGCCGTGGGCGATGCACCCAAGCCTGCAATATATGCCGCCCATGGAGTTCGCCGTGTCGTGTTCCATCGATCCGGGTTTCAGCCATGGCCGCGCGGTAATTACCAGCACGGGCTTGTGGAGCATGCCGCCGGAATATCACCATGAAAACTACCATCCTATTGCCCAGTACTGTGCCGACATGCGATACGGCGCGTTCGTGCAAGTTTGGGCGGCGTGGCATGGACAGGGCCGGACGATGGCCTATACCGATTCGACTATCTTTTCAAATTTCGCCACGTTCCAGCCCGGTCACGCCGAAATCATTCTCGGCATAATCGAATGGCTCAATCACGCCAATCCGCTTATAGATCCACGGCCGTGGCTGATTCTGTTGGGATTTGCGGCGCTTTGCACTGGTTTGATACTTGTCCGGCGTAGTTCAGTTGCATGGTTGGTTCTATTGGCTGCCGCAATTTGCGGTTGGGCGCTTGCGGTCGAAGGCGCGGTTGCCTTGCACCACTGGTCCATGCCCATGCCAAAAATCATCAAGCCCATGACTCGGGTGGTCATCGACCGGACCGTTTCGGACGTGCCATTGTCCAAAGGCGCATTCACTCAGGGCAACGGAATCGGCTATGGTTTGTTGGAACAATGTATCGGCCGGTTGGGATACTACACTATCCGCCTGGAAGGCGAAGCGGCTTTCTCCGGAGATGCACTGGTGGTGATTTGTCCGGATCGGCCGGTGAATGCGTCGTTCCGCGAACGGTTGAAACGCTACGTTGCCGAAGGCGGCAAGCTGCTGGTGTTCGACTCGCCTGAAAACGCCAACTCAACCGCCAACAGCCTGCTTTGGCCGTTCGGACTTTCCATTCAACACAGGCAACCATGGCAGGGAACGCTGACCATGCTCGCTAACTGGCCGGGTATGGAGATATCCGAGGCAAACGAGGTTGTCGGTGGCCGGGCCGTCGGCAACCTGGCCGAGCGGCCGGTGGCGGCCGTTGCCCAATATGGCAAAGGGACCGTCATGGCAGTCGGATTCGCTTCGTTGTTTATCGACAAGAACATGGCCGATACAAGTTGGATCGACAAAACAATCGCCAAAACAATCGATGAAGAGGCCCTGTGGATGCTCGAGCCGGACGCCGCTATGCGTTTGCGTTACGAGACTTTATATGCCTTGGTTCGTCTGCTGGTGGAAGACAAATCCATTGTGCCGGTCCAGGCAACCGGCGATATTCCCGCCGGCGAGTCAACAAGTCCGGGCAAGGGCCAGAATAAGATCCCGCTTCAACTGCCCGACCTGCCCATGAAAGAACTCGGGCCGCAAGAATAAACCGGTCATTGATCTTGCTTTAAAGCCTATCCCAAAACAATAATGTCATTCTGAGCGAAGCGAAGAATCTAGAAGGGACATATGGCTAAAATGGGCAATATATTGCCAAATACGGAGATCCTTCGCTACTCTCAGGATGACTTTTGGGATAGATTCTTAATATAATCACCAAAATAATCGGACAAATTTCATGAAAAAATTCCTTATCACTTTGCTCAAGCTGGGCATCTCATTTGGGCTGATCGCCTATTTGATATGGAATGCCACTCATGGCGCGGATAAGGTAAATGTCTTCATCAACCTCCGCGATGAACCGAAAAACTGGTGGGTGCTCGCCTGCGCTTGGGCGGTCTCGGCGGCGGCGGTCGTGCTGACCTTTATCCGCTGGTGGTATCTGGTCCGCGCGCTGGGAATTCCCTGCCGCTTTGCCGACGCCATCCGCATCAGTTTTTGGGGATATCTTTTCAATCTGGCCCCCTTGGGCATAGTTGGCGGCGACCTGGTCAAAGCCGTGATGCTCGCGCACGAGCATCACCAATATCGGGCCAAGGCCGTGGCTTCGGTGCTGTTCGACCGGGTAATAGGGCTTTATTTGCTGTTCATCGTGGCGACGGCGGCGATTTTGTTTACGGGATTGTGGCGGATTAACGAGGCGAAAATCGTTTGGATTTGCTATGCCACTTTCATCATCACCGGCGCCGGCGCGGTTGGCATCGCCTTGCTGTACGTGCCCGGCGTGCTCGACGGCCCTTTAAGCCGCGCTTTGGGTCGATTGCCGCGCGTGGGCCGACTAATCACCAGTCTGATCGACGCTGTGGGATTGTACCGCTATCAGCCGAGGGTGTTGATCGTCTCGTCGATAATGTGCATAGGCGTGCAATGCTTATTCGCCGTGGGCATTTATCTGATTGCCCGGGGACTGCCCGGCGACGTGCTCTCGCTGGGCGTGCATTTCGTTGTTTGGCCTTTAAGCTCGGCTGTGGGTGTGTTGCCTTTGCCATTTGGTCCCACCGAGGGAGTGCTCGATTATCTTTACATGAACGTGCCCCACCAAGCCGGAGTGTCGATTCCCCAAGGGCAAGGTTTGGTCGTGGTCTTGTGCTATCGGCTGATCACCGTGCTGATTGCCGGCTTGGGCGTCGGCTACTACTTCCGCAACCGCCGCGAAGTGTCCGAAGCCATCCACGAAGATGAGCAAGATGCACAGCCAACCAATTCCTGATACTCCAATCGCCGCCCCGACCGTTCGTAAATCAACGGAATGCGCCTATTTTGTAACCTATAGTTTATGAGACTATATAAGAAAGGATCAAAATCATGCGACAGACAATGTTGATCTTTGTCGTGGCCGTGGCCGGCTTGGCAATGGCGTCCGACTTGACGGCTCAGCAAGAACGGCGAACCGCACTGGCCGCGCAACCTGATTCGGCCGTGCAGCCCTTGCACCAGCAGGATGAACAGGCGATTCGGCAGGCCGCCGATGCCTTTACCAAGTCTTATAACGCAAAAGACGCCAAAACACTGGCCTCGCTGTTTACGTCCAATGCCGAGATCGTGGATGAAAACGGCAACGACTTCCAAGGGCGGGAAAACATCGAAAAAGTGTTCGACGGAATCTTCAAGGAACATCCCAAAGGCAAAATAGAAATCTCCATCAAGTCAATCCGTTTTGTTAGCCCCGCGACGGCCATCGAGGATGGCGCTTCGACGGTCACACAAGATGACAACGGGCCGCCGGAAAGGGATCGCTACATGGTCGTTCACGTGAAGCAGGACGGCAAGTGGCAGATGGCCAGCGCCCGGGATCTGGCCGACGAGGAAAACTCCGGCGAAGACCAACTCCAACAGCTTGCATGGCTTATAGGCGACTGGGTCGATGAAAGCCCGGACGCCATGGTCGTGACTTCATACCGATGGGCGGACAATCATCGATTTATCCTCAGCGACTTCACGGTTCAGATCGGCGGCAACCCGGCCATGACCGGTTCGCAGCGTTTTGGCTGGGATCCCTTGACCAAGCAGATTCGCTGCTGGGTATTCGACTCGCAGGGCGGGTTCGCCGAAGGCGCATGGATTAGGGAAGGGAACCGCTGGATCGTCAAGATGAGCGGTGTGACTCGCGATGGAAAGCCCGCGTCTTCAACAAATATTATGACCATGTCGTCGAAGGACCGCATGACCTGGCAGTCGCGCGATCGGCTGATAGGCGGAGATAGGCGCCCGGACGTCGAAGAGCTGCCGATCGTTCGCAAGCCGCCAAAACCCATGACGTCCAACTAACATAAAAGGCTTTTTTCAAGGGGGATATAACAATGTATAAGGTTCTAATTAGCATTTTAGTCTTGGTATTGCTCGTTGCCTTGCCGGCGAATGACAGTTTGGCTGGGCGGGGCGGCGGCGGATTCGGCGGCGGCGGATTCAGCGGCGGCCATGGCGGCGGATTCGGCGGCGGGGCAGGAGGAATGGCCCGCTCTTCTTTCGAGCACACCCCATCATTCAGTTCGCCAGTCGCCGGCGCAAATTTCTCCCGATCGAATTTCACACCGGCCAATCGCACGGGATTTTCTCAGCTATCAGGCGGGCAAGGACTCAATGTGGGTCAGCGTGGAACAATCAATAATTTCCAACGCGCCGGCGAGAACCGGACCGGAATCGAGAACAGGGCCAATTTTGAAAATCGATCGAATTTCGGCGATCGGACAAATATCGGAAATCGATCCAATTTCAGCGATCGGACGAATTTCGGGAATCGGGCAATCGCCGCCGGAAACCAGTTTAACGTCAATCGCGCAGTCAATATCAACGGACGCAACTACGGCAATTGGTATCACGGCGACTGGCACGGACACTGGGACCATCCGTGGCACGGCTGGCCGGCCGGTTGGTGGGCCGCCGGTTTCGCGGCCGGTTGGGGTTGGGGCGCCGCGACCGCGCCTTGGTCCTGGGGATACTGGCCGTATTACAATCCCTACTGCATTGCCCCGATTGTGATCGACGGCGGAATCATCGATTATTCGCAGCCTATCGTTGTGGCAGCGCAGCCCGAGTATGCAGTCAACGACCAGTCTGGAGGAACCGATGCCCAGACAACCGCCGCGGACCAGGCCATGCAGATTTTCAATACCGCCCGAGAGTCGTTTACCGCGGGCGATTACCAAACCGCCCTTTCGCAAGTCGATAGCGCCATTGCCAAGCTGCCCAACGACGCTGTTTTGCACGAATTTCGCGGCCTTGTGCTCTTCGCCATGAAGCGTTATCAAGAGGCGGCCGCGGCGGTCTATGCCGTACTTTCGGTCGGTCCGGGCTGGGATTGGACCACGCTCAGCAGCCTTTATCCGAATGTGGATGTTTATACCGAGCAACTACGCGCTTTGGAGGATTTTCGCAGGCGGAATCCGAAATCGGCCGAGGCGCATTTTCTCCTGGCTTATCACTACCTGACCTGCGGCCATACCGACGCGGCAGCAAAGGAATTCAATGAGGTCGTGAGTCTGAATCCCAAGGACCAGTTGTCCGCACAATTGCTTGCGTCGCTATCAACCCCGGCCGGGGCGGAGGAGCCTAAGCCCAGCGAACCCGCCGCTCCGCCAAAGCCCGTGGATGCCGCCGGCCTGGTGGGAAACTGGAAGGCCACTCGCTCCGACGGCGCCGCGATCACGCTGAGCCTCACGCCGGACGGAAAATTCACCTGGAAGTTCGCACAAAAAGACAAACCGCAAGAGTTCAGCGGCGACTATACGGTGGCCGACAACCTCCTGATCCTCAAACAAAACAACAATCCGGTAATGGTCGGCCAGGTAACGCAATTGACCGGCAACCGTTTCAACTTCAAACTTGCCGGCGACAATCCCAACGATCCGGGACTGACCTTCGGTAAATAAATGCCGCAATCTGCGATGGCGCAAGGAGTTATGAAGCGAACTCATAACATCCTTTAATTCCGGCCTATAATTTAGTAGCGGAGTGGTTGTATTTATAGTCTATCCAAAAACTCCCCCTCTCCCTCCGGGAGAGGGCTAGGGTGAGGGCGGAATTGATGATGGTTATTGTATTTTAACTCGTTTCTTATATTGTAGTTAACGGTTTTGGGATAGGTTCTTAGTACATTTGGAGGGCATTGTCATGAACCAGAAATCTGTATGTTGCGGAGTTGAAAACCAGCTTGCCCAGGAATTCCAGCATGTCAGACCATGTTGGTGTTGTTTTCTCATGCTTGGAATCCTGCTTGTGGCGTGCGGCGCGGTGGCGATTGTAATTCCGCCGTTTTTTACCGTAATCACGGCCATAGTTTTGGGAATCGTGCTCATGGTGGCGGGACTGGTGACCATTGTCAGTTCGTTTTGGATCGGCAAATGGAGCGGAATGCTCTTACACCTGCTCGTGGGCATTTTTTATTTGGTCGCCGGTTTCATCGTAAGCGAGCGACCCTTGGAAACGGCGTTGCTAATAACCTTATTCATCGCTGTCATGTTTATAGTCCTGGGGGCTTTTAGGATTGTAAGCGCCCTTGTAGTTCGCTTCCCGCAATGGGGATGGGTCTTGTTCAATGGCGTTATCACATTGCTCTTGGGCATTGTGATCTATCGCCATTTGCGAGAAAGCTTTCTTTGGGTGATCGGAATCCTGGTCGGCGTGGAATTGTTGCTTAACGGCTGGAGCTGGATCATGCTTTCGCTGGCCATAAGAAAAATCCCCAAGGAACTGCCCGCCGGGCAATAGTCATTGTTTAAAAAAACAAATCGTTGGTTTTGTAGGGTGCTCTGCGAGCACCCTTTTTTTCCATGTGGAAAGATGACGATCAGAGATCGCCCAAAATATATATTATTCCCGATGTTTTGTCATGTTGGCTTCGGTCATGTACAGCATCCGTCCGCAGCTTTTGCAGAATACCGGCTGGTTCATCATGATCTTGTTGCAGAGGTTCAGCGGTATCTGCTGATTGCACCCGCCGCAGCATTGGTTTTCCACCGGCGCCAGGGCGTCTTCGCCTAGATGGTGCACCACGCGCCGATATGACTCGCGGACTTCGGCGGGCAAGGCGGTCTCGGAGTGTTTTAATTCCGCTTCCAGACGCTTGATGTCGCCGCGAAGCAGCGGCTCCTGCTCGGACCCATCCAAGCGGATTGTTTCCTGCTTTTGCCGGGCGGCGGCCAGGTCGGACTCGAATCGGGCAACTTTCTTCTTGTGCTCGTCTACCTTATCCAAGGCCTCGAGGATCTCGTCGGCCAGCACGCTGTTGGCCATTTCGGCGGCCTGGATTTGTTCCAACAGCGTTTGATATTCGCGGTTACTCTGGGCGGTATTCAGCTTGATCCGAAGATCTTTTACCTTGGCTTCGGAGGTTTTAAGTTGCAGTTGCCTTTGATCCAATGCCACGCGAAAGGTCTTTTCTTCTTTCTTTGCTTCGGCCAGCAGCGATTCGCGGTGGGACACGTTCGCCTCGGCCGCCCGCATGCGTTTCGGGCAGCGATCCAGCCGCTCTTTCAAATCGCTTAACTGGCGATGAATGCGATGCAGCGTGCGAAGGATTTCGGTACTAACGGTTTGTGGTTCTGGCATTGTAGGTGATAGGGGATAGGGAATAGGTTATAGGGTTTTATGTTGATGTTTAATGTGTTTTTCGGGCATGTCTTTATTGCAAATTGGGCAATTGCAAATTGCAAAATGCAAATTGAACAACCACAATGACTTGCGGGATTTGTCATTTTACTCCGTACATCGTACTTTTCTTGTGTAAACTGATTACTGAAAACTGATAACAATTTGTGGGATGCCATGGCGGGGCATACCGAGTTTTTCTAACATGCCCACGGCAATCGTGGGCATGGCCCCCGGCATCGGTTCTAAGAGATTTTGCCGTCGTTCAATTTGCAATTTGCAATTTACAATTTGCAATTTGCAATGATAATTAAAAAAGCCGCCGGTTGGGGAACCAGCGGCTTTATGGCCTGCTTCAGCCTGCTGCTCGTTCGAGGAATCCTGCGAGCTGCTGGCTGCGGACTGGATGCTGCAATTTTTTGACCGCTTTGGCCTCGATCTGCCGGACGCGTTCCCGGGTGACTTTAAAGATCCGGCCCACCTCTTCAAGCGTATAGGTGTAGCCGTCGCCCAAGCCATAGCGCAGGCGGATGATTTCCCTTTCGCGGTAGGTGAGCGTTTTAAGTAATTGTTCGATGCGCTGGCGAAGCAATTCATTAGCGGCAGCCTTTTCCGGTCTGGGCAATCCGCCGTCTTCGATGAATTCCCCAAAACAACTATCTTCGCTTTCTCCGACCGGCCGGTCAAGGCTTACCGGGTGCTTTCCCATCGATAAAACCCGCCGGGTTTCGTCCGCCGATATATCCACGGCGGCCGAAAGCTCCTCGGTCGTAGGCTCACGGCCCATTTCCTGCTGCAATCTTTTGGATACATTCCGCAGTTTACTAAGCACGTCGATCATGTGCACGGGGATGCGGATTGTGCGGGCCTGATCGGCAATTGCCCGAGTAATTGCCTGGCGAATCCACCATGTGGCATACGTGGAAAACTTGTATCCGCGGCGGTATTCGTACTTATCGACCGCCCGCATGAGGCCCGTATTCCCCTCCTGAATGAGGTCCAGGAAGCTCATACCCCGATTGCGGTATTTTTTGGCAATCGACACCACCAATCGCAAATTCCCGCCCGAAAGCTGGCGCTTCACTTGTTCGTAATCCTGATATTGGCTCCGCATAACCTCGCAGCGTTTGCGTAGGCTTTTGGGCGTTTCCTGAGTCAGGAGCATCAGGTCGCGGAGTTCCTTGCGAAGATTCGCGCGTTTGTCGCGTGTGGCGGGATTGTCGAGCATGTGTCGCAGGCGCCGGCGGATTTCGTCCATGCGGGCCACGGCCTCTTCCATGTGCCGAATCATGGACTGTATGCGCCGTGTACGCAGGCTTAGTTCTTCCACCAGCGTGAGCATTTTGCGCCGACGGCGGATGAACCGCTTTCGCGCCGCAAGGCGTTCATCCGGCGGCGTGCGTTTGTTCAGCAACTTGGAGAAGTCGCGGCGATTCTCCGCCTCCAGGTGATTCAAAGTGTTCAAATTAAGCGGCATTCGGGCGATAATCTGTTCCTTGGTCAATCGCTCGGTGAGCGAGACCTTGATCGTCCGATCAAAGGGCAACGCGCCTTTGTGGACCTTGGCCAGCGTGGCAATGGTCGATTTCATGGCCAGATTGCAGCCAAGCACCGTGCGGCGGAACCGCTTTCGCGTGACTTCGATCTTTTTGGCCAGCGAGATTTCCTCCGCTCGGGCCAAAAGCGGGATCTCCGCCATCTGGCTGAGATACATGCGAATCGGATCGCTGCTGAACTTGGTCTGTTCGCCGGGCAAGGCCGAAATTTCTGGCGCCGGGGCGGAAAAGTCTTCTTCAATTACCCGGCCCCCGGGAATCACTCCTTCCTCTTGTTCCGTGGGATCGTAAAACGTAGGCTCCGGCCGTTGGTTGACCAGATCGATGCCCTCTTCTTCCAGGGCGATAAGCAGATTATCAAGGCGTTCAGGATTGACTTCTTCGTCGGGCAGATAGTCGTTCACCTCGTCGTAAGTCAGATAGCCTTGCATTTTCCCTTTGGTAACGAGTTCCTGCAAATCTTTATCGAAGAGATCCATTTCGTACAGCTCCTTTCGCGTCCATGCGACGCGCTGGGTGGAAAAGGATTATTATTTTGTCCCGGGCAGCGCGGGAGCGTGCTCGGGGGCAAATGCCGGTCGAAAGGCCCTTACCCGTCCGTGGGCTTGGTAATACCTTGCCGGTCGCGTTCTTGGCGGAGAATTTCCTCCAGCATGTCGATTTGCCGGTTTTCATCCAGTCCGCCTTCGCGCAGGGCCGTGATCTGCCGCGGCCGCTGCTTTTCGGTCTCCTTTCGTTTAAAGGTGTTGATCAATTCGCCGAGCAAATCCTGGGGATCGGTCGCGCGCCGCCCCTTGGATTGACTGATTTCGTCCAGCTCAACGAGCAAATTTTTTACTGCCGGCTCGTCGAATTCCAGCATCAGCCGGCCGAACGACGCCTCGACGCCCGCGTCGGCCAACCGGCAACAAATATCGTATATTTTCCGGCACATTCCCGTGCCAATGTATTCCATGGAGAGTTGCTCACGTACCGACGGCAGGCACTCGGGATGGGCCAGAAGCAGTTCCAAAAACTCCCGCTGAGTGGAATCGATTATTTCAGGCGGTTCGCCGGATTCAGCCGAGGAGAGCGCCTCCGTTGCCGGCGGGATATTCGCGCCTCGGCCTTGGCTCCGCCGCCGGAGCGCCGTCAATCGCCGCCGCACTTCTTTTTCGTCCACGCGGAACCATGCCGCCAGGCGCTGGAGGATTTTCTCTTCGCGGAAACGGTCCTCGCCGGTCGTGTCTGCGCGAAGCCGCGGCGCCTTGGCCACGATCGACACCAGCCGTTCCAACGCCCGGCTGGCTCCGTGCACGTCGCGATCCACGTCTACGCCGCGGGTGACGGTGGAAAAGGCGTGTTCCAGGGCGTCGACCGCCGAATTGGCCAATAGTTCGGCGAAAGCGGCCGCGCCTTTCTGATGCAGAAAATCGCATGGATCGAGCCCCTCGGGCAGGGTCAAAATCCGCAGATCGACTTGCTCGGCCACGAACAGTTCCAGCACCTCGTTCGTGCGCCGCTGACCGGCCTCGTCGCCGTCAAGAACCAGGATTATCCGATCGGTATAATGCCTGAGTATTTTGATGTGCTCCGCGCCCAGGGCGGTGCCCAACACCGCCACGGCGTTGTCGAACCCGTATTGATGGGCCACGATCACGTCGGTGTATCCTTCCATCACTAAGGCGGCGCCGTTTTTGCGGATCGGCTGCCTAGCCAAATCCAGGCCGTAGAGCAATTTGCTTTTGGTAAAAAGCGGCGTTTCGGGCGAGTTGACGTATTTGGCCGGGGTGATTGTGGCCACCTCGGGCAGCACTCGCCCTCCAAACCCCACTGGCCGGGCTTGGGCATCGCGGATGGAAAACAGCAATCGGCCCTTGAACCGGTCGTAAAAACTCCCGCCCTCGGACGATCTGGCCAGAATGCCTATGGCCTCGAGAATTTTCGTCCGTCCGGCGATTTTGTCGCTATTCTCATTCTTGCCCGCTTGATGCAGAATCCAATCTTTTTCAACGGGCGAAAAACCGAGGTGGAATTTTTCGATGCTCTCGGGCGTGATCCCTCGTTCTTGCAGGTAACGCCGGGCAGGTTCGGCCTCGGGCGAATGGATAAGGCATTGATGGTACTGTTTTTCGGACCAGACCATTGCCCGGTAAAGGGCCCGTTTATCGAAAGCATCGCTCGAAGGCCCTTCCTGGCGAACTTTAGGCCGCTGCAGCGTGATTCCAGCCCGATCGGCCAGCATTTGCAAGGCTTCGCGGAATTCCACGCCTTCGGTCTTCATTATCCAAGTGAAGACGTCGCCGCCGATGTCGCAAACCCAGCATTTGAACGATTGGCGCTCGGGATTTATTTGCAGACTGGGCCGGGTATCGTCGTGCCAGGGGCAGAGGCCGACGTAGTTGCGCCCTTGACGGCGCAATTGAATATGGCCGCCGACGAGTTCGACGATGTCGACCGCCTGTTTAACGCGCTGCTTGGTGTCGAACGATAAGCCGCCTGACACCGTTATCTCCTGAGTGGCCATAGGGGCGAAATCCATTTCGCATTCAAAACCACAAACAGACAACTCCGTTTGTCTTATCCGCTATTTTCGACGGCGAACAGATTATAGCCCGATGGGCAAAACGGGTCAACCGTGCGAAAATAACTTTCCTCGCATATTATAATTTTAAAGATAATAAAAATTTCAAAATATTTTTGGATATTGGCATGCTAGCAAATTGTTTTTCCCCTCTTTTTCTTCCCCCCTAAATTCGCTATAATGGATAGTATGTTATTTTCCCCCCGCATTTCCACGCGCGATCTTGCCTATCTTTGCCGGCGATTGGCTATTTCGGTTGATGCCGGGATCGACGCCAGAACCATGTGGGCTAAAGAGGCTCAAAGGGCAATCGGGCCGCTTCAGAGCCGGTTAGTGATTATCAGCCGGTCGATCAACCAGGGAGAAAGTCTGCGCGAGGCCTTGACCGGCACCGGCGAGTTCTTTCCAGTGTTGTTCCGCGAAATGGTCGAGGTAGGCGAACAAACAGGCAAACTCGATGCCATTTTTGCCCAACTGGCCGACCACTGCCAAGAGCGGCTTAAACTGCGTCGACAATTTCTGGCCGTCATTACCTGGCCCTTGATTGAACTAACGGCGGCTATAGGAGCCATAGGTTTTCTGATTTGGATCATGGGCGTCATACGCGGGATGAATCAGAACCAGGGTGATTTCGATCCGCTGGGACTCGGTCTTTACGGAAACAGGGGGCTGGCGATCTACCTGGCTTTCGTTTTTACCGTGGCGGCGCTTGTGTGGCTGACGATTCAAGCCATCGGCCGGGGTTTGGCCTGGACGCGTCCGATCCAACGCGCCGTGATGAAAATTCCCATGTTGGGAAAGGCCCTAGAAACTCTGGCCCTTGCCCGCCTGGCATGGTCGTTAAGCATCACTGTGCAGTCGGGCATGGAGATACGCCGCGCATTGAAGCTGAGTTTGGCCAGCACGAACAACGCCAAGTACACCGACAAAATCGAGACCATCGACAAGGAAATCGAGCAGGGGAATTCCATTTTCGAGGCATTTTTTCAAGCCGGCTGTTTTCCCGCCGATTTTTTGGATGCCCTGGCCGTGGGCGAGCAGAGCGGAAAACTGGAAGAATCGATGGCCGGCTTGTTTCGCCAGTACAATGAGCAAGCCCAGTTCGCTATGAAAACTTTAAATACCGTGGCCGCATTTTTGGTGTGGATGATAATTGCGGCGATAATAATCGCAATGATTTTCCGCCTGGCGTTTTCTTATTTTGGATTTTTAAATAATTTATCTAAACCGTGATAATGATCGATCGACAAAATATGTGTAATGCCCGCTCCCCGACAATGCTCCGCATGATGCCCGATTGCGGCTAAACTTTCCAACTGACCACTGACCACTAGCTATGCGTACTTTTTTAGTTACCGGCGGAGCGGGTTTTATCGGCTCACACATTGCCGAGGCGTTGGTCGCCCGAGGCGATCGGGTCCGGGTGCTGGATAATTTAAGCACCGGACATCTTAAGAACATGGCGGGTTTTCGGGAGCGGATCGAATTCATTCAGGCCGATTTATTGGCCGCGTCATCCGTTGCACAAGCCGTGCGAGGAGTGGATTGCATTTTTCACCATGCCGCTCTGGCCTCGGTGCCGCTTAGCGTGGAACGGCCTTTGGACGTTCACGCCGCGTGTGCGACCGGAACGCTGATTCTCCTGGACGAATCCCGCCGCGCAGGAGTTCGGCGCGTGGTTTATGCCGCTTCCAGCAGCGCTTACGGAAACCAGCCCGCTGCGGTCAAGAGTGAAACCGATCTGCCCGCTCCGTTGTCGCCTTATGCAGCCGCTAAATTGACGGGCGAAATGTATTGCCAGGCATTCACCGCCACATACGATTTGGAAACCGTGGCCCTGCGGTATTTCAACATCTTCGGACCGCGCCAGGATCCCAACAGTCCATACTCGGCGGTGATTCCGCTTTTCATATCTGCCATGCTGAAGGGCGATCAACCGGTGATCTACGGCGATGGATTGCAATCGCGCGATTTTTGTTTTGTTTCAAACGTAGTGCAGGCGAATCTATTGGCTGCCGACGCACCCAAAGTAGCCGGGCGAGTTTTCAACATCGCCAGCGGAAAATCAACCGATTTATTGACATTACTTGGCGCTCTCAATAGACTATTGGGTACGAATGTGAAACCCCGCCATGAACCACCCCGCCCAGGCGATGTACGCGAGAGTCGAGCCGACATCGCCCAAGCCCACCAATGGCTCGGCTACGAACCGAAAGTGGATTTTGAGGAAGGCCTGCGCCGCTCGATCGACTACTATCGGCAATAGGAAAAGTAGACGAGAAGTTTCAAGATTCGTAGCTTCAAAGAAAAGTATCTTGGGAGCTTAAGGATGTTTCGTAAGTTTATTGAAAAAATTCTGGTTTCTCGTTGGCTGGGCCCGGTTGCCGCTCTTGTGGGAGTGCTTCTGGTTTCGCCGTCCTTGAACCTTGGATGGTTTGCCGACGATTTTTACACTCGCTGGATCCTCACTCAATCGCCGGCGTACTCTGATGTTCGCCCTGCTCAAAGCGATATATTTCGTTTCTTTGACGGAGATCCTCATCGCAACCAGCGCATGAAGGACATCGGCATGCTGCCGTGGTGGGTATCTACTGGATTTAAAATATCTTTCTGGAAGCCGCTGACAACTTTGACGCACATTATAGATTACAAGTTTTGGCCCGAGCGGCCGGACATAATGCACGCCCAAAACCTTCTCTGGTTCGGATTATTACTACTGGGTGCATCGCTGTTGTATCGCCGGATTATGGGCGGCAGCGTGGCCGCAGGCATATCCATTGTTTTGTTCGCCATCGACTACTCGCATACCTTTCCGGCCATTTGGTTGGCTAATCGTAACGCGGTTATGGCTGCCTTTTTCGGTATCCTGGCTATCTATGCTCACCACCAGTGGCGACGACACGGCTCTCGCATGGGAATTGCCCTTGGCCCCGTTTTGCTGATGATGTGTCTATTGTCGGCGGAGGCGGGCATAGGCGCTATGGGTTACATACTGGCCTACACGCTCGTTTTGGATCGCGGCACTTGGTGGCGCAGGCTTGCCGCTGTTTTGCCATATATCATCGTAGTCCTTATTTGGCGGATCATGTGGTCCTGGCAGGGTTACGGAGTTTCGGACGATATGATCGACTTCTATTTGGATCCCATGGCGCACCCGTTGCGTTTTATCGAAATGATCTTTTTGCGGGCCCCCATCCTGCTGCTTGGCCAATTGGCCTTTCCGCCGGCGGAAGTTCACGGTTTGTTCGGTCCTTATGGCGTTTTATTGCACTGCCTGATTGGCGTGGCATTTTTATCGATTCTAGCCATCGTCTTGTTGCCCCTGCTGCGGCGCAGCGCTGAAGCGAGGTTTTGGGCGCTAGGTATGTTGCTTGCCACAATACCGATCTGTTCGACATTACCTATAAACAGACAACTATTGTTTGTCGGGATTGGAGCAATGGGACTCCTGGGACAATATCTAGCCCTGGCGCTTAGTGGTGAATTGTGGCAAGGCAAGTCGCTCGTTCGCCGCTTGCCCCAAGCCGCGCTAATCGGTGTTTTAGTTCTTATACACATTATATTCGCGCCATTGGGAATGTTGGTGGTTGCCAAGCGTGCATCGGCTCCCGGGCACACCATCGCCAGCCTGAAAGCGATTCCCGGCATGTCGGCGGCGGATTGCGATCGCGACTTGATTATCGTAAACCATCCTGTGCCACCGGTTTCTGTATTCGGCCCCTTGACGTTCGATGGACAGTCGTTGCCAAGGAGCTTGCGGGTATTGGCGGGGTCGTCGAGTGCGCTTGGCGTGCAACGTTTGGATGAACGCTCGCTCATTTTGTGTCCAAAATCGGGCTACTTCTGCAATATGGCGTCTCGAATCTTTTACGACATGGAACATCCGCTAAAGCAGGGCGAGACCATCGAACTTTCCAATGTCAGCATCACTGTTTTGGAGTTGACCGAAGACGGCCGGCCGGCAAAAGTCCTTTTTCGCTTCCATGTTGCCTTGGAAGATCCGTCACTGAAATGGGTGTACTGGGAGGAGGGTAAATTCAAGGAGTTTCAGCCGCCGGGGATTGGAGAAAGTATCGAAATTCCGGCATTTAAGTCGTTTCTTTGACGGACTGACGTTCCAAAAGTGGACCTAAATAACGTCAGTTGATTGTGGAGTATTGCACGTGGGTGGGTAGTAGTGAGTGGAGAGATCTCAATATTCACATTTTTGATTAAAAAACATTCTGTAGGTTAAAGATGTTGCGCAAGTTTGTGGAAAGGATTCTGGTTTCTCGTTGGCTGGGACCGGTTGCCGCTCTTGTGGGAGTGCTTCTGGTTTCGCCGTCCTTGAACATTGGATTGTTTATCGATGATTATTACCACCGCTGGATTTTAGTCCAATCGCCGATCTATTCCGAGGTTCGCCCCGCCCAAAGCGATATGTTTTGTTTCTTTGACGGAGATCCTCATCGCAACCAGCGCATGAAGGAAATCGGCTTGCTGCCGTGGTGGATATCTACTGGACTCCGAATAGAATTTTGGAAACCGATAACAACTTTGACACACATTGTGGATTACAAATTCTGGCCTGACAGGCCCGACATAATGCACGCCCACAACCTTTTCTGGTTCGGATTATTACTCCTCAGCGCATCGCTGTTGTATCGCCAAATATCCGGCTATACCGTGGCTGCCGGACTGGCCATAGTCCTTTTTGCCATCGACTACTCTCATGCCACACCGGCCGCTTGGTTGGCTAATCGTAACGCAGTTTTGGCTGCTTTTTTCGGCATTCTGGCAATCTATGCTCACCACCAGTGGCGACGGCACGGCTCTCGTTTAGGAATTGTCCTCGCACCGGTCCTGCTGATGATGTGTCTGTTATCCGCGGAGGCAGGCATTGGCGCCGTGGCGTATCTGGTGGCTTATGCGGTTACATTGGATCACGGCACTTGGAAAGGCAGGCTTGCCGCTGTTTTACCATATATCATCGTGGTCGTTATTTGGCGGATTATGTGGTCCTCGCAGGGTTACGGAGTTTCAGACGATTTGATCGCCATGTATCTGGATCCCATGGCGCACCCCTTCCGTTTTATGGAAATGATCTTTTTGCGGGCGCCCATCCTGCTGCTTGGCCAATGGGCCTTTCCGCCATCGGAAGTTCACGTTTTGCTCAGTCCTTATCACGTTCTGTTGCTCTGTCTGATTGGTGTGGCATTTTTATCGATTCTAGCCGTTGTCTTGTTGCCGCTGCTGCGCCGCAGCGCCGAAGCGCGCTTTTGGGCGCTAGGTATGTTGCTTGCCACAGTACCGATCTGTTCGATCATGCCCATGAACAGACAACTATTATTTGTCGGGATTGGAGCTATGGGACTTCTGGGACAATATCTGGCCTTGGCGCTGAGCGGGGAGCTATGGCAAGGCAAGTCGCTGGTGCGCCGCTTGCCTCAGGCCGCGCTGATCGGGGTTTTAGTTCTTATACACGTTATATACGCGCCATTGGAAATGTTGGTGATAGCCAAGAATCCATTGGGGCCTAACCTCTTTTTCGCCAGCCTGAATGTGGCTCCCGGCATGTCGGCAGCGGATAGCGATCGCGACTTGATTATCGTAAACCATCCTATGCCGCCCCTTGCGGTAATGCTATACGCCTGGGCCGTCGATGGGCAGCCGTTGCCAAGGAGCCTGCGGGTATTGGCGCCGGCGTCAACCGTATTGACCGTCCAACGTTTGGATGAACGCTCGCTCATTTTGTGTCCAAAATCGGGCTATTTCAGCACTCCGTTATCCGGATTCTTATACAATTCTGAACATCCACTGGCACGGGGCGAAACCATTGAACTGTCCAATGTCAGCATCACTGTTTTGGAGTTGACCGAAGACGGCCGGCCGGCAAAAGTCCTTTTTCGCTTCCACGTCCCCTTGGAAGATCCGTCACTGAAATGGGTGTACTGGGAGGAGGGTAAATTCAAGGAGTTTCAGCCGCCGGGGATTGGAGAAAGTGTCGAACTGCCCGCCTTAGGGTTTCCTATCTGATGGAATGTAGTTAAAATTGAATTCTGTGGATTTATCTGATACTATTGATGATCCTTAAGTTTAAACGATTCTTCCTTATTCAGAAAATATTTATGTTCAACGCCGAAAAAACTTTAGTCACCGTGCCGACTTACAACGAGATGGAAAATATCGCATTGCTGGTCGACGCGATTTTCAAGTATCTGCCCGACGCCGATTTGTTGGTGATCGACGACAATTCGCCGGACGGCACCGGAGCGTGGTGCGATAAAAAAGGCGCCGAAGATCCGCGGGTGCATTGCCTGCACCGGCCGGGCTTACTCGGCTTGGGTACGGCCACGATAGCGGCAATGAAGTATGCCATCGAACACGGCTATCGATACATGATGAACATGGACGCCGATTTCAGCCATCCGCCCGAGTGTCTGCCGAACTTTATCGCCGGCATGGACCCGCCGGGCGGCCCGGCCGTGGACGTGATGGTCGGCTCCAGGTATATTCCCGGCGGCGGCGTGGAAGGCTGGGGGCTTAAACGACATCTGATGAGCCGCGGCGTGAATCTCTACTCCCGCTGGCTTTTAGGCCTGAAAGTCACCGATTGCAGCGGCGCTTTTCGCTGTTATCGCACTTCACTATTGGCGAAAATGGATTTCGACGCCGTGCACAGCCGCGGGTATTCGTTTCAAGAGGAAATCCTTTGGCATCTCAAACGCCTTGGCGCTCGATTCGGCGAAACGCCTTTCGTTTTTCCAGATCGTCGGCGCGGCCAGTCGAAAATCAATAAGCGCGAGGCGCTTAGCGCGCTGGGAATTATCTTCTCGCTGGGAGTGCGAAATCTTTTGGGTCGATAAAATAACTCCCGGCGCAAGCGCCAGGGCTAAACGTAAAGCCTAATCCCCAATCCCCAATCTCTAATCCCTAATCCCCAATCCCTTATTCATTCATGCAGCACATACATTACATCCGCGTTCGCTACAGCGAAACCGACGCCATGGGGACCTATTACAACTCGCGGGCGCTGGAATGGTTCGAATGCGGGCGCACGGAATTGTGCCGGGCCACGGGCAGGCCTTATACGCAATGGGAGGCCGACGGAGTTTCGCTGCCGCTTATTGAGGCGCACGTGGAATATCTCGGCAAGGCCCAATACGACGATCTCTTAAAAATTACCGTCACTGCGGAAATGGCCGGCCGGGTGCGAATGCGCTTTGACGTGACCATCGAACAAGCCGAATCCGCCCAGCCCGTCTGCCGAGGCTACACCATTCACGCCATCACCGACAATACAGGCAAACCCATCCGCCCGCCCGAATGGCTGATGGAATTATTCGATAATGATTGACGAGTCCACGCTCGCCGACTATGCTGCGCATAGTGCCCGGTCGCGGCTATTGAGTGTCAGGTAATAAATGTCGCGTTTTAGCCTGAGAACCGGGCCGTGTCGGCCCGGAATTACCGGGGCGACACGCCCCGGCTCTGACTTTTCATGCGACATTCTTTTTCTGAGACTCAATAAACAAACTGCTCACTGTCCACTAAAATAGTCCGACGATTTCGCCTTTTTCATCGATGTCGATCATTTCGGCGACCGGATTTTTGGGCAACCCGGGCATGGTCATGATCTCGCCGGTCAGGACCACGACAAAGCCCGCCCCGGCGGCGACCATCACGTCTCGAAGCGGCACGTCGAAGGTCTTAGGCCGGCCCGTCAAAAGCGGATCGGTTGAGAGCGAGAATTGGGTCTTTGCCATGCACACGGGCAGATGCCCATAGCCGGCCTCTTGCAGGGCGTGGAATTTTTCGCGGAGTTTTTTGTCGGCCAGCACGTCGGTTGCGCCGTACATTTCCCGACAAATAATGCCCACTTTCTGCCACAGCGTGCAGGTGTCGGGATAAAGCAGAGAGAAATCGGTCTTGGTATTTTCCACGACGTCGACCACGGCCCGGGCAAGGTCCTCCGCGCCCGCGCCGCCGCGTGCCCAATGGTCGGCGGTAATG
This sequence comes from Thermoguttaceae bacterium, assembly GCA_050013075.1. Lineage (GTDB taxonomy): Bacteria > Planctomycetota > Planctomycetia > Pirellulales > Thermoguttaceae > JBEKIK01. Next base: position 24,588 of record JBEKFZ010000025.1, read on the forward strand.
ATTTTGACCGTCAGGTAAGCGCACTTATCCTTGATGAACTGGATTTCCTCATCGGTGTCGAAGGAGAAATGATTGATGGCCACCACCACCGGCAGTCCGAAGCGGTGGATGTTTTCGATGTGTTTTTTGAGATTCTCCACGCCTTTGTCCAGGGCCTCGACATTGGGCTTTTCAATATCCTTTAGCGGCACGCCGCCGTGCAGTTTAAGGGCCTTCACCGTGGCCACGATCACCACCGCGTTGGGTTTCAGTCCGGCCTTCCGGCATTTGATGTTCATGAATTTTTCTGCGCCCAAGTCGGCGCCGAAACCGGCCTCGGTAACGGTGTATTCCGAGAGCCGCATGGCCATTTTCGTGGCGATGATGCTATTGCACCCGTGGGCGATGTTTGCGAACGGACCGCCGTGAATAAACGCAGGATTGTTTTCCAGCGTCTGCACCAGATTCGGCTTCAGGGCGTCCTTCAGCAGCACGGTCATAGCTCCGTTGGCTTTCAGATCGGCCGCGGTAACGGGTTTTCTGTCGCGGGTATAAGCCACGATGATCTTTCCCAGCCGCTGCCTAAGATCATGGATCGACTCGGTCAGGCAGAAACAGGCCATCACTTCCGAGGCCACGGTGATGTCGAAACCGCTTTCGCGCGGCATGCTGTTATTGATCCCCCCCAGCCCGACGATGATGTTGCGCAAGGCCCGGTCGTTCATGTCCACCACGCGCTTCCAGACGATCCGGCGGGGATCGAGATCCAATTGATTGCCGTGCTGTACGTGGTTGTCGACCAGTGCGGCCAGCAGGTTGTGGGCCAGTTCGATGGCGTGGAAATCGCCGGTGAAGTGGAGATTGATGTCCTCCATGGGCACGACCTGGGAATAACCGCCGCCGGCCGCTCCGCCTTTCATGCCGAAGCAGGGCCCCATCGACGGCTCGCGCAAACAGACGGCGGTCTTTTTGCCGATGCGATTAAGACCGTCGCAAAGGCCGATGCTGGTGGTTGTTTTGCCCTCGCCGGCGGGCGTGGGGGTGATGGCCGTCACCAGGATCAACTTGCCGGTCGAGCCGTTGTCCAAAGCATGATAATAGTCCAACGAGACCTTTGCCTTGACTTTGCCGTAATGCTCCAAGGCATCGTTGGGGATGCCCAACTTGGCGGCGATTTCCTCGATGGGAAGCATATTGGCCCGGCGGGCGATTTCAATATCCGGCGGAAGCGTGCGTGTCATGGTTAGGGATCAGGGGTCAGGTTATATGGATCAGGGGACGGCATTCAGGGCGCAGGAGCAATATTTAATACTCGATGTTTAGCCCCGGCACTTGTGCCGGGTGGCGGTTTTTTAGTGTTTTAAGCCAAATTATTTGACAGTTCCGGACTGCATGCGGTTCAGTGGTTTATACCAATAATAGCATGAAATCGCGCGTCCGCGCTCGATTATGCCATGCGAAATCACGCTCGATTGATGAATATGACGACCTCACGGAAGGAAATTAAGATGCGTATTATACGTAAAACTCCCGGATACGCATAATCACGTCAAAGCCTTTCAGCTTCAGACAATCTTCCAGACAAACCAAGGCCGGATGGGCGCCATCGAGCAGTTCGTACTTTCGCTTGACCGAACCGATGACCATGTCCAGTCCCAGGGGCATGGCCTTGGTCAGAAAGGCGCTTTCCAGCGGGCCTTTGACCGCCGAGCCGTCGGCACGCTTGGCCGGCAACATGACCGTGAAATTGCTCAGACCGACCGAAGCGTGCGCGCCGGCGAAATCGGAATCCTTGCGGATAAGGTCCAAGGCGGCGATCAGGCGATGCAAGTTGCCTTCCGAATCGCTGCCGATCGGCGCTATGCCGGGGTCGATAATGCAGTCGACATTCGTCGCTCCCGGACAACGCTCGCGGAAGGTTTTGATCAACGACTTGGCGGCGGCGTATGTCTCCTCGGCGGTGCGGCAAGGCTGCGATCGGCCGCCAACCACGTTTTCCGACACCAATAGAATCGGCATGAACGGCCGGATTTTATATAAATCGAACATCTTCGTTCGCAGTGCGCTAACGGAGTTGAGGATCGGTTTTTTCCCGCCCGCGCGATTCATGTCGTACGCCTCCAGGCCGGCTTTGGCAATTGCCGGATCGGGCGTGTCGATCGAAAGCGGTTTGGCCGTCACGCTTTGGATTTTTCCGACTATCTCGGCCATGAATTCCGCCGAGCGCGGCCCGACGTTCACGTCGATGTACGCCGCCCCGCCTTCGTCCTGCGTGCGGGCCAATTCCAAAATCCCGTCAATGTCGCCGGCCTCGAAAAGCTTTTTTGTTGACGGCACAGAATCGTTGATCGATTCGCCGATGATGGTTAGACCGAATAATGACATGTTTACACAAACTCCACTTTAAGTTTTTTGCCCAATATCGCCGCTGCCCGCTCAAGCGTAGTTAAAGTTAGGGAAGGATTCGTGGGATCTAGTAATCGCTCAAGCGAGGCGCGGCTGGTTTTCATCCGATTCGCCATTTCCGTTTTTGTCAACTTACGTCGCTTCATTCCCCGGGCAATTTCATGGGCAATCAAGCGTTTAATCGCGGTGGCTTCCGTTACCTCGAGCAATCGCCGCGATTGCAGGAAATCGTCGAAGTTGCTACCCAAACGATTCTTGTTCATATTATCAGTGTATCATAAATGATACACCTGTCAAACACCAAATGCGGGGGTTTCTTTATTGTTTGTTTTCCTTCGATAGTTCTTTTGGAGCCTCCGGTGCGTTATGATCCCGATCGAGGAAAGTATTTGCCCAGGACGACGTGTTTTTAAGCGTTGCATTGTACAGCGTTACCGGACGGTCGAGCATTTTTTCAGTTTCCCCGTAGTATTTCAGGCGCTCATAAATCCTTGCCCAGATACATTCCTTGTCGTCCAATTCGCAGCGTCCGTCGGCCGAGCCGCCGCAAGGGCCGTTCCGCCCGCATTTTGAACACCATCTTTTGGGACATATATAAGCGCATTCGGGCAGGCTGCAATCGCCGCAATCCTGGCAACCGTACATCACCGCCTTGGACGCCTTTTCCAAGGCATAAGCCATGCGGCTTAAAAAGCCGGGTTTCTTATCCAATCGCGTGAAAATCTTTTTCAATATCGGGTACAATGCCTTGTCGCGGGTAAAGGCCATACTGTGGACCAGGCGCGAAAACCGATAATTCAGCGTTACTTCCTTCGTTTTCTTGGGTATCCGCAGCGACTCCAGGTACTGGCGATTGATCGAACGCGATTCGCACAGGCCGGTGGCAGGATCGTGCTCGAAAAGGAAGAACTCATCGGGCTGCGAATACTGGATTTCCTTGATAAAATCGCGCCAATCGTCGGGGGCGAAACTTTCGGCCATGTCGATGATCGTTGCGAAGGTCTCGGCCTTGGCCATCCCGCCGATATAGCCCGCGGCGAATCCCAGCCCCTTGAAAACGGCCAATTGCTTGGCGGCCAGTTCGAGAAAGAACTTTTTGCCTTTATCCGCTCCGGCGGCGTATTTTTCCGCCGTTTCCAACAGTTTATCGGTCACCACGCAGCCGGCCAACTTGCCGCTGTGGAACATTTTCGCCACCGCCCGGGAAAGCAAATACACGTTGCCGATCACCGGCACTTCGATGCCGCGGACATCTAGGAAAAGTTTCACTTCGTTGAACTTCCGCATGTCGTAGCCGAGTTGCGGAATAATCCACTGTGCCCCGCAGGCGATCTTGCGGACGAGTTTGAAATACTGCGGCAACAGTTCACGCTCGTGACGTTTGAAAGGTGAAACGACGCAGCCGATGAAAAAATCGGTTTTCGGCAGTGTTTCCATCTTGCCCGAGCGCCCGGGCACCTTAAGCCCCTCGTTCATCGCCCGGAGCATGGTAATCAACGCTACCGAATCCAAATCGAACACCGGCTCGGCAAGCCCGCCGAACCCGGAAGTGGGATAATCGCCTGTGATGGCCAATAAGTTCTTAAAGCTTTCGGCCGCGTAGCGCCAGGCGGCGGCTTCCAGGCCGTTGCGATTCAGATCCTTGCAGGTCATGTGCAATACTATGCGATTGCGGCGATCCGCCACTGTTCCCGCAAGCCAGTCGGGCGGGAGCATCGGTCCGCCGCCGGGATTATCGGTGATCGAGATCCAGCCCACGCGCCGATCGCTTAGCAAATCGTGTGCGAAAGAGGCGAGATTATCGGGCGTATCGGGAAGTTGAAAGCCCCGGGTAGTAACCACTTCGATGCCGTAATGGAATCGCTCGCCAAGGAGCATTTCACGAAAAGTAACGCCGTCGTTAGAAGCCATAGTCAGCCATCAGCAGTCAGTCATAAACGGTCGATTTTCAGTTATCGGTTGTCAGTTATCAGTTCTCAACGCAAAACCGCAAGCGGTTTGATTCATCCTGCAAGTTTCAGACGATAATTTTCGGTCGATGGTTTCTAATTTACCGAGGCTACAAGTTTTCGCGCCAAGGCCACCGCCGAGTTGGCGTTGTCGCCGTATCCGTCGGCGCCGATTTCGTCGGCAAACTGCTGGGTGATGGGAGCGCCGCCGATGATAACTTTAGTTTGCTTGCGGATGCCGGTCTTTTCCAAGGCCTCAACGACTTTTTTCATCACGGTCATGGTGGTGGTCAACAACGCGGAAAGGGCCACGATTGTGCCGTCTTTTTCCCGTGCGGCTTCGACGAATTTTTCCGCGGGGACGTCCACGCCCAAGTCGATCACCTGGAATCCGCCTCCTTCAAGCATCGAGGCCACCAGGTTTTTTCCGATATCGTGCAAATCGCCTTGCACCGTTCCTATCACTACCCGGCCGATCGGTTCCGCCCCCTGCGCAACTAATAGCGGCGAGATTAATCCCAAGGCGATCTTCATCGCCCGGGCGGCGATCAGCAATTCCGGCACAAAGTATTCGTTGCACTCGAAGCGATTGCCGACCTCATCCATGGCTGGAATCATGTACTTTTGCACGAGTTCGCTGGGATCGGCCTTTTCGGCCAGTGCTGCCTTGGTAACTTGTTCGGCTTTCTTGGCGTCCCCTGTGAGAATTGCATTATAGAGTTCGGTACCATCGTACATGGTTTGCTCCCTGTAACTACGATCATTTATGAGTACAAAGCATTACAATATCGAAAATATCATCTTATTTCTAGTGGATCGACCCCCATAAAAAGCGGCTTTGTTGGGGGACAAATTCATTTTGCAGTTACAAAAAGAATTATATAAAAAAATTGGTTGTGTGCTTAAAGATGGGATGATTGTGTAATATAAATAAACTATTTATGGATTTGTAGTTCGTTACAAAGTATCTAGATCGTTCCGGATCGCTAAAAATTGACAATCTCAATATATACCTATGGGGGATATATATTGGCGACTAAGGGACCACCGATCGAGTGCCCCTTGTATTATTGTGCTAGCATTGCTATCCTATTTCTATGATGCCGAGATAGGGTCTTATGATATGCGCTAAAACAAATTTATTTTACACGTCGTTTTTAGAGCAACACCTTGGTTAAGTGGATATCATGCTTGTACTTTCTCGAAAAGTCGGCGAAAAAATTCTTATCGGTGACAATATATCCGTAACCGTGGTAAGAGTCGCCCAGGGTATTGTGCGCATTGGAGTTGAAGCCCCACAAAACCTGCCGGTGGTTCGCGAAGAAATCAAAGACCAGATGCACGAGCACCGGCAAGTGAAAAAGGCCGCTAAGGCCGCTACGGCTTAATATCTAGGGTTTTCTCAAATCCAATTCACGCGGGGCCTGGGGATAATCCAGCGAACCAAGTTCGGCGAAAAACCGCTCCAGTTTTTTGACTTTTTCTTGCGATGTCGATTCACCGGTGATATTGGAAGCAGGCGAACGGCCCCATATAATTCGCATCCCGCCGGCGGCGATGACGTCATAATAATAATCAACCGCACGGCGGGCCGTTCCCGGCGGAAGCGCTCCACTGTTTGCCGTTTCAGGCGGTAAATGCGGGACGATGGATTGGAGATTGAGTTTTTCCCAAATCGGCAACAGTGCGGCGGCGATCTCCGCCCCGCCGGCCACGCGGATGTCGCCCCAACGTCTGCCTGCGCCGCCCATCGGACCGCGATCCACGCCCAGCAACCGTGGATACTTGGCCTTTTCGACCGGCGAGAAATCATCCACGGGCAAAAGCACGGCTTCGGCGTCGACCGGCAATAGTTGGTCGCCAAGTTTGACCATGCAAACCGGCCGGCGATAAACTAAATCCACCTTCACCTTGGCCGGGTATTGCTTGGCGACTTGCCGCACTTTGGCCACCCAAGGCTGGAGCAAACAGGCGGCGGCCACCCGTTCGATCAGGTCGTCGTCCATGATCGACGCCGGCCCGTGCCGAGTCAAATCGCGATATACCTCCGCTGGCAAATTTGTACGGTGGAGCCAAGGTGGAGGCGGCGTGATTTCAATCTGCCGCGGCCCGATGAAATATTCCGGCGAGGCCAAAACCCGGGAGCCTATTTTATGCCATGCCGCATACACGCAAGCTATGAATATGCCCAAAAGCACAAGACACAATATCATCGTCCCCATCAGGCCGGAAAACCACTGCGAAACCCGCTGGGAAAAAAATGACATCGGCTGAGACGAAAAATTCTTTTTTGCCGGCATAAGTGCTAATAGTCTCCGATGACGCTTCGAAGTCACGTTCCATTGGCGAATCTACTCAATTATCATCACGAAAGCACGAAAAGGCGAAAACACGAAATTTAATCTATATAATGCGTACGATATTATTTAAGAACTCCAACAATTTTATCATTCTTCTTTTGGTAGAGGAGTATTTTTTAAAGCACTTTTCTTTTTCGTGCTTTCGCTCTTTCGTGTTTTCGTGATGAGATTAATATATGCTTTACAACACTATTCGTTTGACGGTCAATGTCGGCGAATAAAAGTTCATTAGCAATCCAACATGAAGGCCGGTTGCCTTGAGGTAGGATTTCACTTGTGCAAAATGGATATCATCCAAAACCTTTATGGCTTTTAGCTCCACGACAATATGTTCCTCAACTACGAGATCAAGGCGATGGACACCGACTTCTTCGCCCTCGAACATGATGGTCACTTCCTTTTGTGCATCATAAACTATGCCGCGATGTCTTAGCGCGACTTTCAAGGCGCTCTCGTAGATCGATTCCAGGAAAACCGGCCCCAGTTCTTTATGGACGCTAATGGCCGCCTCGATAATCTTGCCCGATAACGCTTCGAAGTCGTGTCCCATTTATGGATCTACTCCATTTTCATCACGAAATCACGAAAGGGCGAAAACACGAAATTTAACAAATAATAAGACATCACTATTCGAGAATTTACCAAATGTCCAGGGCCAGTTCCAGTTCCATTCCCATGCGTTGGAGGACTTGCTCGCGGACCAGTTCGATCAAGCGCAATATGTCCTCGGTGGTACATTCCGGTTCGGCGATGATGAAATTGGCGTGGCGGTCGGAGACTACCGCCCCGCCGATTCGGGTGCCTTTCAAACCCGCGGCGTCGATCAGTTCTCCGGCGCTTGTGCCGCGGGGATTTTTGAAAACGCAGCCTGCGCTCTGATGGCCCATGGGTTGGGAGGCCCGTTTGAGGATCCACTGTTTTTGCATGCGTTTGGCCAATTCCTGGGGGTTGTCTTCGTCGAGTTGGCAAGCGGCCTCGAGGATCACCAGGTCGTCGAGGCTGCTTTGCTGATAGCCGAATTCGAGTTCGTCGGCCTGGCGCTGAAGTACGTCGCCGGTGACCGAGATGACCGTTGCCTGGATGGTCCACTGTCCGATGCTGCCGCCGCGGGTGCCGGCATTGCCGTGCAATGCTCCGCCGACTGTGCCGGGAATGCCGATCAGGGTTTCCAGCCCGGTCAGGCCCCGATGCACGGCCCCGGTAACAACCCGGCCCAGCAGGGCGCCGCCGCCGGCGATTACCGATCGGCCCTCGATCTTGATATTGGCAAAGGCGGGCGCATAAAGGTGCAGCACCATGCCTTTAAAGCCTTCGTCGCGCACGAGGATGTTCGACCCTCGGCCCAGCACCCTGGCCGGCACTCCTTCCTGGTGACAGCGGCGAATAAGTTCGATTAATTGCTCCGGGGATTCCGGTTCGGCGAAGTATTTTGCCGCTCCGCCGACTTGCAGCCAGGTGTGCATGGCAAGCGGCTCATTCTGCCGCACGATTTGCTCGAAACCAGTTAACAGTGGCATGAATAACCTCTTGGATATCGCTTTTAAGAGTGGGCAGTGAACTGCCCACCCCTTGGTTTATGCTCTCGGTCTCTGACCAATATAAAGCAGTGGGCAGTGAACTGCCCACCCCTTGGTTTATGCTCTCGGTCTTTGACCAATATAAAGCAGTGGGCAGTGAACTGCCCACCCCTAATTAATTCTCTAATCCCTATTGCCTAACTTGACAAACCGCCGAATCGTCTGTCGCGGGCGGCATAGTCGCGGATTGCCTGATGAAGTTGGGCCTCGTCGAAGTCGGGCCAACAGCAGTCGGTAACCCAAATTTCCGCGTAACTTATTTGCCATAAAAGGAAATTGCTCACGCGCATCTCGCCGGCCGTACGAATCAATAGATCGGGTTCGGGTATTCCGGCGGTATAAAGATGCGCATCGATGGTTGCTTCGGCGATATCGGCCGGATCGAGTCGTCCGGCTTGGACCTCCCGGGCAATGGACCGCATGGCGTCGACCAATTCCGCCCGGGCGCCGTAGTTGATCGCCAGGCAAACTTTTAAGCCGGTATTCCCGCGGCTTAGAGCCACGGTTTTATCGATTTCCCGGAGTACGTTTTCCTGCAGCCCCTCCCGCCGGCCGATCACGGTCACTTGGACATTGTGCTCCATAATCTTGTCGCGCTGCTGGGACATGTATTTTTGCAAGAGTTCCATGAGGAAATCAAGTTCATCCGCCGGCCGTTTCCAATTTTCGCTGGACAGGCAATATAACGTGAGCTGCTCGATACCCAGGCGTGCGGATTCTTCGGTAACGCGGCGCACGCTTTCCGCGCCTTGTCGATGGCCCTCGATGCGCGGCAATCCTCTTTGTTGGGCCCAACGCCCATTGCCGTCCATGATCACCGCGATGTGCCGGGGCATTTTCTCCGCCGGCACTTGGATAGATGATATGGGATTGGGAATGGGGGAAAGGGAATTTTTATTCATCCTTCATCCTCTATACCGGGCAATAAATTGCCCGGCCCCTTTTGTCCTCTGCCCATCGCCCACATCATCCTTCATCCTTTGCAAAAATCGTCTGCTCCCGGTCCGGACCCACGGAAATGATTTCCACCGGAATGCCGATTAGTCGGCTAAGCCGGTCGAGATATTGCCGCGCGTTGGCCGGTAGATCGGTTACGCGGCGGATATTGCTGATTTCCGTTTGCCAGCCGGGCAAGGTCTCGTAGATCGGCGTTACGCGGCGCAGATCGTCCACGTGGCTGGGGAAATTAGTCGTCTTCCGGCCGTCTAATTCATAAGCCGTGCAAATCTTGATTTCCGGCAACCGGCTGAGCACGTCCAATAACATGACACTCAATACATCCACTCCGCCCAGACGCGCGGCATAGCGAACGGCCACGGCATCGAACCAGCCGCAGCGGCGCGGACGCCGGGTGACGGTTCCGTATTCGTTGCCCCGGTCGCGGATGTGCTGGCCCGTGGCGTTATCTTGCTCGGTGGGGAACGGGCCGCCGCCGACCCGGCTGGTGTACGCCTTGATAATACCGATTACCTTGGTGATGAATCGGCCCGGTACGCCGGACCCGGGCGATACGCCCACTCCCGAACTGTTGCTGCTGGTGACAAAGGGGAAAGTGCCGTGATCGACATCCAACATGCTGCCCTGAGCGCCCTCGAAAAGCACTCGTTTGCCCGATTCTAGGGCGTCCAGCAGATAAGCCGTGGTGTCGGCAACAAGCGGTTTCAGCCGTTGGGCGTATCCCTGGTACTGTTGGAATATCTCCCGGGCGTCAAGGGGCTTGATGGGCACTGCCGGCGAGGAGGAGGAAAACAATCGATTCTTCACCCGGACTATTTTTTCAATCCTCTCAAAAAAACCAGGACGATACATATCGCCCATGCGGATGGCCAACGAACGACCGACCTTATCGCTGTAGCACGGTCCGATGCCTCTTTGGGTGGTGCCGATCGATTCTCCGGACGTACACTGTACGTCAAGCAATTTGTCTTCTTCGATATGCCAGGGAAAGATTACGTGTGCCCGGTCACTTATCATCAGGTTTTCGGCGACTTTGACGCCCCGGCCGGACAATTCATCGATTTCGGCCAACAAGCTGGCGGGATTGACCACTACTCCGCAGGCAATAACGCATTGTACTTGGGGGCGGAAGATGCCGCTGGGAATCAGGGAAAGTTTGAAGGTTTGGCCTTCCCTGACCACCGTATGCCCGGCATTGGCCCCGCCTTGATAACGAACTACGATGTCATGGTGCTCGGTCAGCAGATCGACGATCTTTCCTTTGGCTTCATCTCCCCACTGTAAACCGACTACGCAAGTCGCGGCCACCTTTTAATCCTTCAATAAAATCAATGAAAAAGTAATAATTGCCCAAACCCCGTCAGTTTATCGTCCTAAAACGGCAACCACAAGGGAGGGAGAAGCGGGTAAAAGGATGAAGGATGAGGGATGAAGGATGAATGCGAGTGAATAATAGACCCTTTCCCTATACTCCATCCCCTATCCTAGCGGAAATTGCCGGCAGTATTCGTACAGGGCCATGGCCGCGGCAGTGGCGGCGTTATGGGCAAAAGGCAGGCCGTAAACAGGGATTTCCACGGTGTGATCCAGGAGTTTTAGCACCTCGTCGTCTATGCCGGAGCGTTCGTTGCCAACCACCAAAACCGTCTTCCGCTGGAAATGGAATTCATAGAGCCAACTGGAATTGCTCGTCTGCTCCAGCCCGATAAGTTGATATCCCTCTTCATGTAGTCTTTTGAGCACTGGGTGAAGGGTGCGATGGATTTCGATCTCGATAATTTCGCAGGCATCCCTGGCGATTTTGCCCACTACCTTGGCATTGCCACAGCAGATTACCCGCTTTACGCCGCAACACCCGGCGGCCCTGACAATTCGGGAAAGATTGACGTTGCTGCGCATGGGCGCGCAAGCCACGACCAGCTCGCGCGGCCGTTCCAATTGCACCGGTGTTTTGTGTCGTTGTTGCTCGAAGTCGGACACGGCAGTTTGTTAATATTTAAAAAATTGGGGCCAGGCGACATGCTCCGGAGGTTTATGTCGGAGTATGGTCCTGGCCCCTTGTAGCGATATTGCATCGCTACGGTACCTGTTTGATGATCCGCCTATAAGGGCGCGCGGATTATCGCGCAGCCCGAACAGAGCGGGAAAAACCCAATAAAGTAAACGACAAAAAAGAGTTCCATGAAAAAGACCTTCCGCAACGCCACAATTCAATTCTACTTGATGAAAAAAAAATTGCAAAGATTAAAATGAAGATAAATAAAAATTAGGAAAAGAAAACAGCACGGCCTTCCAAATATTGGTGAATACGCCCGTCAGCGATTCGCCGGCGTTAAGTCCGGAGGAACCGGGAATAACGTAACTCTCTGCATACCGTTCCCTTCTTCAATTTATGAACACCCTTGGCAAGTAGTTCGGCCACGCTTTTCCAGACGGCAACCCAAGGGGCGGGAAATTCCTTGGTAAGTAAATAATACTACAGCGCTATGCTCCCGAACGCTTGCGTTGCTAGCAATTAAATTGGAAGCTGTATTCCCGTGGTTTATCTGTGTTGACTGACGAATGACTGGTTTTTTTCTTGGAGAAAACGGCCATGACAATTTCTTCACCGAAATCTCATATTATTAAAGGCTTATGTCATAACAAGTTCCGAAACTCAGCGCTGTAGTAATAAGTTTGCCTATTATTAACGGAATTGTCTTTCGCCGGGATTTTTCCACATGTTTTCACTCATGATAGCGGTGGATGGGCCGTTTTTGAGCCTTGGCTTGCCACCTGCCCGGAGGGTGCGTTCGGATCGAAAACAGGCGTCCTCACGATGATCGTATAAATCGGCACGCAAACGAGCACTCCCGCCAGCAAGCCTAAAAATTGGGCGATAAACGTTTTCCATCCACCAGCGGTCCGAATCTTCGCCGTGCTTCATGGAACGGTAGATGTTTGTGTGTGATGCGTTACGAATTAACCATTTTTCCCGAATCCACCAATTCCATCAAGCGCGGAATCAGCAGCCGCGCCGCACGGGCGCGATGGCTCAGGCAGGCTTTTACCAACTGGCCGAATTCGGCGAACGAGCGATGATATTCCACGATTTCGAACAAGGGATCGTAGCCGAAGCCGTTGTTGCCCCGGGGCTGGAAAAGAATCCGGCCGCGACATGCCGCCTCGCTCTCGGCCCGGATCGAGCCTTCCGGATCGGCCAAGGCCATGTGGCAGACAAATTGGGCCGAGCGCTTTTCAATTGGAGTATCGCCCAGCAGTTCCAGTAAAAGAAGGTTGTTACCCTCGTCCGTGGCATCCTCTCCGGCAAAACGGGCGGAAAGGACTCCGGGCCGGCCGTCCAGGGCATCGACCAGCAGCCCGCTGTCGTCGGCCAATACCCAGCGGCGCAATTGCCGGGCGTATCCGGCCGCCTTTAAAACGGCATTGGCTGCGAAAGTCTCGCCGTCTTCGGGCACCGCCGGCGCGCCGGGAAAGTCGGCCAGCGTTTTTAGTTCCACGCCCACGGGCTGAAACAAATCGGCCAGTTCCCGGCCCTTTTTCAGATTCGCCGTTCCAATGATAATCATGGTGTATTCCCTAACTGATGCACCACGATTGCATTATGGGCACTGGCGGTCAGGCCGGTGCCGATGATCAGCACGATGCGGTCGCCGGGGTTCAGATAACCGCTTTGACGGCCCAGTTGGGTGACGTAATCGAGCAATTCCTGGCTCTTTCCGACCGGCGCACCGGCCAAGGGGAAGACGCCCCAGTACAGGCACATCCGCCGCAGAGTGGCTTCGCTCTCGCTCACGCCCACGATGGGCACGAAATTGCGATTTTTCGACAATGCCAAGGCCGTGGCCCCGCTGGAACTGGCCACCACGACCAGCTTGGCCGCGACCTGCTCGGCAATGCGGCCGGCGGCGTCGACAATTGCTTGCGTAATCGGATTTACCGCCAAGGTTTTTGCCGCTTCAGGGTCCATGGCAAGCGATGGGTGCGGCAGCATCGGCTCGGTCGCCAAGGCGATGCGGTGCATCATTTCCACCGCTTCTTGGGGATAATCGCCGATTGCCGTTTCGCCGGACAACATGCAGGCGTCGGCCCCGTCAAGGATCGCATTGGCCACGTCGGTAACTTCAGCCCGGGTGGGCAGCGATGAGTGTTGCATGCTGTCGAGCATCTGCGTGGCGATAATCACCGGCTTGCGCTGCCGATTGCACGCGGAGACGATTTGCTTTTGAGCCAAGGCGACCCGGGCGATATCGGTCTCCACGCCAAGATCGCCCCGGGCGACCATCACCCCGTCGGCCGCCGCGACGATTTCGTCCAAGTGGTCCAATGCCTCCGGTTTTTCGATCTTGGCGATCACCTGCGGCAAAAAACCGGTGACTGAAGAAATGGGAATCGGAAATGTCCCCTCTCCCGACCAACCTTCGGTCGGTGCCCGGAGAGGGCTAGGGTGAGGGCTGGCCAGGAGCGATTTTAACTGCCGCACGTCATCGGCCGAACGAACAAAACTTAATCCGATAAAGTCGATGCCGATTCGGGCGGCCCAAACGGCATTTTCCCGGTCGGCCGGACCCAGGGCCGGAACGCTCAATTTCACCCCGGGCAGATTCACTCCCTGCCGGCTGCGGATCAGACCCGGCTGCACCACCCGGCATTGGGCATAATCCGCTCCGCGCTCTTCGACAACCAGGCCGACCGTGCCGTCGGCAAGCATCACCCGATCGCCAACCGCCAGTTCATCGACCAGCGGTTCATATGTTGTTGTCAATTCCCGCGCCTGCCGTGCGACTGTGCCCCTTATAAAACGAATAGTGTCACCGGCGTGACAATCCATTTGCCCGCCGGGCAATTCGCCCAGGCGTATTTTCGGTCCGGCCAGATCGGCCAACACGGCCACGAATTTGCCCGTCTCAACGACCGCCTGGCGCACGGTCACCAATCGGGCCTCTTGTTCCCGGCGCTCGCCGTGTGCCATATTCAGCCGAAAAACATCCACCCCTGCGATGATTAAAGCCTTCAACCGGTCCAACGATTCGCACGCCGGCCCGATGGTGGCGACAATTTTCGTCCTGGAAAACCGCCCTATTGGTAGTTTTTGTTCCATGATCTACCAGCCTTTTTTGGAATGTTTCCGCCTTCTTTTGGCTTCGATAACACGCATGATCTTATCCACGGTTTTCGGGGTGGCTGTGTGCTTTCCATTTTCGATACGTGAAAGCGTTTCCTGCCGGATGCCCGCCAATTCGGCCAATTTCTGTTGACTTAGCCCAACACCCTTTCGATCCCGGATCAGGTCCCGGGCCAGAGAAATTCGAGCATACTCCAAAGCCGGGACCCGGCCATTCTTATCAGGTTTGGGCAGCGGCGGCAGTTCTTCATCGTCCACCGTTAATGCCTCACCGGCCTCACGGCACAAGCGGTCATATTCATTTTCGGGCAATAAAACAAATCGCTTGCCCTCGACTTCGATATGTTGTAATCCAATCATGTTCGTTCACTCCTCATAAAAACCGTCGCGGTGTCCCACACGTTCTATAATTACTTCCGTGCCTTTAACGTAAAATTGCAGTCGATAATCTCCGGTGCGGATTCGGTAGTGCCCCGCACGATTCCCGCGCAACTGCTTTGCTCCACTTACTTCAGGCCAACGTTCAAGACGTTCGATAATAGTTATGATACGGGACTTGATCCGCGCAGGCAAATGGTCGTATTGCTCCGCCGCTTCCGCCTCGAAGATTACTCTTGCCATGATATAATTATGACATATTTATGACATTTGTCAAGTTCACTGCTGGGCAAACCGGCAATGGCAGCAGTATGGATATTTTCAAGTTTGTGGTCATAGAAAGGTTTACCCTTTTCTTTATGCACAGGGATGGAGGACGATTGTTCTCCTGGTTTGGTGGGGTATTGGTGAAAACTGCAGATAAGGACTGTCCAGTAGCCGGACCGCCGGGCATCCATATACTTTTATTCATATTGTCAAAGTCGATAGCGATTATCTTTTGTACCTATCGCCAACTTGATTGACAAGGTATCTTTTCCTACACGTCTTGCTTGCTCCAAATGAGCGTGCGGCTACAAGATGGACATGTCCATGTTTTGTTTTTCTTAGGCTCTCCGCAGGAAGAACTATGGCAAAATGGACATTTCCCGTTAGATTTTTTGAAAAACATTAGGACGTTGCGTGACCACACGTTGGTCAACATGAAAATGACAATAAGGAGGGCTTTCCCTATATTGATTACCCTTTCCTGTGTATTCGTGGCACCAATTGCCCCGATTATTGATAGGATAAATCCCAGATGGGCAAGAATTGTGACCCACCAATAACCTACCAACCAAACCCTTGCCCAAAGTTGCAGCCCAATACCCCAAATCAAAATTTCAACAATGCAGATGCCGAGAAGAATCCAAGCATTGGAGGGAATGTTTTTCTCACCATAGAAGTGCTGCCCGTATGTATTTATCAAAATCCAGACCAACCAGGCGAGGTAAATTATTATAATAAGCTTCATATTGAAGAAACCGATTGGAACGTTAAACGATACCGCCTCTTCTTTGGCTCCACTTTGCTCATTTGTACTTTGATCGCTCATGGTCATTTCCCCTTTCTGTTAAGATGGATTTTGCTTGTTTTATCCTCTTTTAATTTGGGCCTAATAATGATTATGCAGTCTGCATAAACCGGCAAAAATAGGCTGATCATTTTGAAATTGCCCCTAATATAGGAGTTTTTATTCGGCATGCAAGAGGGGCATCTGTTTTTAGGTGTTTGTCTATTTCAACCACTTCCACGCGTAATCAGTAACAGATTTCTATCGTTTATCACTAATGGATTTTTTGTTGTAATCCTCAATCATATAGTTTGACGCTTCAGCATGGCCCGTGATTGCTTGGATTGACATTTTTTACTCACGTAATGATAGTATTCCCGATAATTAACATTAAGAGGAAATGGTCATGTCATTTTGGGAAGGCGAACAGTGCGAATACTGCAAGGGATTCATTAAAGAAAAAAATACCGAACTATCGCGGAAGGTAAAAGGGAAATACGTAGTCATTGAGAACATGCCCACCGGCGTCTGTACGGAGTGCGGAACGCGCTATTATACGGCCAACGTACTAAAATCAATCGAAGAGACGCTTCGCGGACGCAGGAAGGCAAAGCGCGAGGTCCGAGTGCCTGTGTATTCACTCTAATCGCACAGTCGATTTAATTCTGATAGGCAGGCTCACCAATTACGTTTTCGGGATTTCTTTTGCTGCGGGCGTTGCCGGGGCGTTGGGGCTGGTCGTGGATGACGCCCGGTCGGTCAGATACTTCATCAGCGTCGCACCCACGCCGTCCAGGGTTGCTCCGCCGCCGACGGCCAGGATTTCGGGCATGATTTTCATGCCGCGTTCGGCCAGGGCGGTGGTTACGTTGATGACCGCCGTCGGACCCTGGCCGAGAGCACGTACCTGGGCTTCAAAGCCCTTTGCCCGGGCAAGTCCCACTGCTTCGACCTCGGCGCCTTTGGCACGGCCTGTTTCGGCGATGTAGGTCGCCTCGCCGTCGGCCTGGTTCTTGCGGGCCTGGGCGGTTTGCGAGGCGATTTCCACGCCCACCTGGGCCTGGGCCAATTGGGCTTGCATGTCGGCCGTGCCTTTGGTCTTTTCCATATCGATCCTGATTTGCTGGGCCTCCTGCTGCATCTGGAACGTGGCCTTCTCCTGGTTGGCAATTTCCCGTTGCGTGAGCACTTTGACCAACGCTTCGGGTAGGACCACGTCCTGGATATATACGCCGCGGGTTTCCACTTCGTATTGGCTTAGTTGCGCACGAATGTGTTCCAGCGCGCTTTCCTGCACCTGCTGTCGGGTTTCGATGAAATGGATTGCCGGCATGCTTTGGAGTGTATCGCGGAAATGATTGCCCACGGCCGCTTGCAGCACTTCGTTGACCAGGTTGGCAATCGTGCCGACCATGCTTATTACGCGCGGGGCCGTGGTATCGGGCACGTGGATCTGCACGACCAGTTCTATCATGAAGACGAAGCCTTCCCGGCTTTTCGCTTCGATTTGAGACAATCGCTCGTCGAGTTTGTGGGCCTGGCTTACCGCATCGGACCAGTTGAGGCTCAGAATGGCCGTGGGCACCTTCTCGGCTTCATAACAACGGGGGTTGATGGCGTACTTACCGGTCCTGAGCGGTTCCTGCCATATACCGCGATGGCCGGGCCGAACGATCGAGCCGAACTTGAAAGCGGAGCCAGAGGTGTCTTCGGTGGGCCGGCCCACGTAGGCCTTGATGACCGCCACCTCGCCTTGCTTGACGACCAACATGGGCACTTCCTCGACCTGCACTAGAAACGGATTTAAAAGGTATGCTCCGTAAAGTAGCGGGTCGTGCTGGAGCCCGATCTTACCGCCGGCCTTTAAGAATGCATCGAAGTCCTGGTAGTTGTTGTGCTGAACTGACTTCGATCCGATCAAAGCCTCGATGAGCATCTGATCGGTGGCGTTTTCACTTTCCAGTCGTTTGATGTCGTCGAATTCGCCCAGACGGCCGGCGATGGACCCCGACGGCAACGGCTGGCCGTCGAGCGTGGTGACGATGCCACAGGTATCGACAACTCCGCCTTTATCAGTCGAGCGCGGCGTGATTACCTTAACCTTGAGTTGCTCCTCTTTCAATCCAAAAGATTCGTAGGTTAGTTTGCCCCTGGTCTGCATGCGCTGGAACTCCTGGGCAACAGGAAGCCCGTAGATACGCTCGCGAGTGATGACCAGAAAGCCGACCGGATGCACCGGCATGAGACTGCCGGGCGGCAAAACCGGCCGTTGTACGCCCTTTTGTCCGCCGGCCTTCAGCCATGCCCGCAGATCGGAAATCAGGTTCAATTCGCTCAACGATTCAGCCGACTTGGCGCCGATCGGAAGCGCTCGGCCCACCTGGGACACGACCACGCCGATCTCGCCTGCCCGAACCTGGACCCAGGGATATTTTTCCACCGCATACACCACCCAGAACTTTATGTGCCAGCCCGGCATCAAAAGATCGGCCTGGTAACCGGCCTCGCCACGAAAAGCGATGGGATTGTCCTCGGGGAGTTTTTTAAATGAGAACCGCTTGGTGACCAGCCCTACCTCGGTCGGACCGATAATCCTGATGGAAGGCAGTAGCAGAATCAAGAACAAGAACACAATGCCTGCCGAAAGCCAATAATGCCAATGCATCAATAATAATTCCATGACCGCAACTCCTCGATGACAAGTGGGTTAAATGGGAATCTGTCGAAGAGCCTTGGGAGTATACAACCCCCCGCTCGTAAGCTACTATTATAATTCCGTAATAGTAGTCTTTCAATAAGCGTCTTAAGACTTTTCCATCATTGCATCCAGTCGTTTCACGCTCAGAAACAGGCGGTAGGGATGGCCGGGGAGTTCTTGAAAATCATAGCGCTGATAGAAGAACTTGGCGGAGTCGTTTATGCAATCGAGGATCACCGTGACGAAGGCGAAGGTTTTGCCGGCTTCGTGGCAGTCGCGTAGGGCCTGTGCCAAAAGCAGTTGTCCAAATCCCCGGCCTTGATAAGATGCGCCAACTCCCAACCAGGCCAACACCGCCACCGGCAACACGCGGCGGGGCAACCGCTTGGATGCCTCGGCGGGTAAATCGCTGAAATCGACTTGTCCGGTCGCCAACGTATAGAAACCGGCAATTGTCCCGGCTTTATCGACCAGGACTTTTGTTACCGACAGATGCTTTTCCTGGTGCTGGAGTGCTTGGGTGGCCAGCCATTTGTCAACTTTTTCCTCGCCGCAACTGAATCCGCGCCGCGGATGCTCGCGGCGAAGACGCTCCAGACGGAATCCTTCTGGAAATTGGACGCCGTTCACGACTCGCCTCGCATTACTCGGCCAAGTTTGCGTTGACGGTCCGTCATCTTGGGCTTTTCGTTCAAGGCGTTCCAAAATGCCAATTGTTCTTCAGGAGTCAATGTGATTACTTGCTCGCGGGACGAGCGCACCTCGCGCCGCGCCTGCGGGACTGTCACCGTCCGCACGTAGTCGCTTACGCTAATCCGCCGCAGTTCGGCCGCTTGTGAAAGGCATTTTTTGCTTTCGTTGTCCAAACGAACCATAAGCGGGCTGGCCGTTCTGGTCGTTTCGACCTTCTTTGATGTTTGGGCTGTACGCATGGCAAATTCCTCCTGTTTAAATTGTATTGCATAACGCAATACAGTCAAGGGCAAAACCAAAAAGCGGAATGCCAGTGGAATGGCCCTCACCTTAGCCCTCTCCCGGAGGGAGAGGGGACTGTGAGATAGGCCCTTAATTCTGTAGATTTTAGTCCAGTTGCTTTCTCGTAACCTTCAGGAAATGCGTTGCGCAACTGATGCAGGGGTCGTAGTTGCGGATAAGATGCTCGCACTTCAAGGCCATTTCCTCGTCCGAAAGCGAGGCGATTTGTTCGGCCAGTTGACGCAGATCTGCTTCGATGGTCGGTTGATTCTGACTGGTGGGCGGCATGATCCGGGCTGATGCGATAGTGCCGTCGGCCTCGGTGCGGTATTCGTGCCAGCAGATTCCGCGCGGGGCCTCGGTGCCGTGGCCGCCGATGCCAGAGCGGGGTGTGATCGGAATCCGCGAGCGCTTGGGCAACGTGTAGTCATTCATTATGTCCACGGCCAAGGCCAATGCGTGGACGGTTTCCACGCCCCGGGCCATGAAATTAAGAAAACTGTTATTCCAAGGCAGCGGTTTTCCGATCGTCTTGCATACGGACTTTAAAATTTCGGCGGCGCGGGGATGCAGTTTTTCGGCGTTAAGGTTCAGCCGCGACATGGGACCGACCACGTAAAAACCCCGGTCTTTGAACCTGGATTGTAATGCAGTCGAATGTTGAACTTGAAACTCGTTCGCCACCGCGCCGAATTCACTTTGATCGACGTCCAGGCCTTTATTGCTTTTGATCCGTCCCAGGTTCATGGGATATTCGTTATCGGGACAGAGCGCGACGAATTCATAGTCCCGCTCCAGATCGGGAAATTTCACGATTTTGGCCAAAGTCAGCATCAGATCGCACATATCGTCCAGGCAGGATTTTATCTCCGGCAGAAGCGCGGCGACTTCGGCCG
Organism: Thermoguttaceae bacterium; assembly: GCA_050013075.1. Lineage (GTDB taxonomy): Bacteria > Planctomycetota > Planctomycetia > Pirellulales > Thermoguttaceae > JBEKIK01. The sequence goes on from JBEKFZ010000025.1 coordinate 44,939, forward strand.
GCGTCGGCGCCCTATGGAATCCGCCCACGCACACGCCCACCGGATGCACCGAACGTCCGCCCAAGAGCGATACCAAATCATTTCCCGCCTTTTTGATCCTCAGCGAGCGTTTCACCACCGGGCCGTGATCCTGGGCCATGCTGATCGCGCTTTCATATCCCAAAAAGTCGGGCAGGTGCAGCATGAACATGTGCAGGACGTGACTTTCGATCCATTCGCCGCAATACAACAGGTTGCGCAAGACGCGAATGGCCGGATCGACCTGGTCGAAAACGCCCATGGCCTTTTCCAGGGCGTGGCATGCGCCCATCTGATACGCCACCGGACAGATGCCGCAGATGCGGGCTGTGATGTCGGGCACCTCTTCAAACCCCCGGCCGCGCAAAAAGGCTTCGTAAAACCTGGGCGGCTCGTAGATTTTAAACTGCAGATCCTCGACCGTGCCGTTGCGCATGGTAATCGCGAGCGCGCCTTCGCCTTCCACGCGGGCAAGGGCCTTTACGCTGATGGTTCTCGTGCCGGGTTTACTGCTTTTTTTCGCGTCGCTCATAATATTCACTTGCTTGTTTAAACGGTTTTAAACGCCTTTGTGTGGAGTTTCTTGCATCTCCCCTCTCTCTTTGGGAGAGGGGCCGGGGGTGAGGGATATTGTAAGGAAATCTACTCGCCCTCACCCTAACCCTCTCCCGACCGCTGGCGCGGTGCCCGGAGAGGGGACTTAATACAACACACGGTTTTAAACGCCTTTGTGTAGAGTTTCTTGCTTTTTTTCACGCCGCTCATAGTATTCGCTTGCTTGTTTAAATGGCTCCAGATATCCGTTGAACAATCGCAACATGCGTTTCATGTCCCGGTCGCTCTGTCCGAGTTGGTCGGTGAACCACTGGCCCAGCGAAGTGATGTTGGGTTGTTCCATCGGCCCGAAACAGCCGTAACATGCCCGATCGCAGGCCGGACACAGCGCGCCGCAGCCGACTTGGGTGATCGGGCCCAGACATGGTTTTCCTTGCGATACTAAAACGCAGGAAAGTCCGCGCCGCTTGCACTCGATGCACACGCTGTGGGTGGGGATATTCGGTTTTCGGCCGGTCAAAAGGGCCGAGACTAGTTCCAACAGTTGATATTGGTTAATTGGGCAGCCGCGCAACTCGAAATCGACGAACACGTGGGTGGCGATGGGCGACGCCGTTTCCAGGGTGGATATATATTCCGGTTTGGGGTAAACGCAGCGTATGTAATCGTCCACATTTGCCCAATTCCGCAGGGCCTGAATTCCGCCCGAGGTAGCGCATGCGCCGATGGCGATTAAATATTTGCAGTCGCGGCGGACCTGTTGGATGCGTTCTTCTTCGTCGGCCGTGGATATGCTTCCCTCGACCAGTCCGACGTCGTAAGGCGGGGGAAGGACTCGGCTACGGGCTTCGAGAAAATAGGCTATTTCCACTGCGCCCAGCAAGTCGAGCAATTCGTTTTCCAGATTCAGAAGCTGCAATTGGCAGCCGTCGCAACTGGAAAACTTGTAAACCGCCACTTTGGGTTTAACAGGGGGCATCTTTACATCTCCTCTTTGGTAAAGATATCGGCGATCTCGGCGAAGCTGAACACGGGCCCGTCCTTACAGATGAACTTCGCCCCCAGTTGGCAATGCCCGCATCGCCCGAATCCGCAATTCATGTTCCTCTCCAGACTGACGTAAACGTGGTCCGGCGGCACGTGTAATTGCAGAAAATTCCAGGCGGCCACGCGGTTGAGAATTTTCGGGCCGCAAACCAGCACGACCGTGCGGTCGGCGTTCACCTTCACGCGCTGCATAAGGTTGGTAACCACTCCCACCGGACCGGACCATGCGCCGGTGGCGTTATCCACGGTGACCAGGACTTGAATCGACCCGTCCCGATCCCACTGTTCCAATTCTTCCGCGAAAACGCGGTCTTCAGGCGTGCGGCAACCGTATAACAACATCACGCGCTTATAAAGTTTGCGATGCCGCAAGATCCAATGAATTACCGGACGCAAGGGTGCAAGCCCGATCCCTCCGGCCACGATCACTACGTCTTTTCCTTCCATTTCCTTAAGCGGCCAAGGAGTTCCGAACGGGCCGCGCAGCCCGATGATCGAGCCTTTGGGAAGCCTTTCCACCGCGCGCGTGACAGAACCCACGATGCGCACCGTGTGATGTATGTGGTCCTTTTGCTCCGAATCGGAACTGATGGAAATAGCCGCTTCGCCCACGCCCGGCACATACAGCATGTTGAACTGCCCGGGCAAAAAACCGTACATCTTGCGGATTTCCTCGTCGATGAACTGGCAGGTGAAGGTTTTCGTGTTGGAGTTTTCCGTGCGCACGTCAAGGATGCGTGCGGGAACGGGCATCCAGGTGTTCATTCCGCAGATGGGTTCCGGACGGGCGGCAGTAAGCGTTTCAGTCATCCTAAACCTCTCTTTCACGAATCGAAGGACCGCGTAAATGTTTGGGAGCCGCTTCGCGCAGGCGCTTCGATTCCTCCGTTAAATCGATGCCCACCGGACACCACGTGATGCACCGGCCGCAGCCCACGCAACCGCTCGTGTTGAATTGATCCCACCACGTGCAGAGCTTGTGGCGCATCCAATGCCGGTAACGTCCGCGAATCGTGTTGCGCTCCGGACCGGCGGGAGTATAGGTAAATTGATGCGTGTAACACGATTCCCACTGACGGGTGCGAGTGATTTTTTCTCCGCTTAAGTCGGTGGCGTCGGTCACGGTGCAGCAAAAACAGGTGGGACATACCATGGTGCAATTGCCGCAGGAAAGGCAACGCTTGGCAACGTCGTTCCACTCGGGAAAATCAATGCTTTGGTCCAGCAACTCCTTCAATCCGTCGGTATCGAGCCGCCGGCCCATGTGCTCGCGGGCTCGTTCGAGCTTCAAGTCGGCAAGTTCCAATTCCGCCCCGGAAGGCTCGCGAACGGGAAGCTTTTCGGCAAGCGCGGCGCCGCGCTTCGATCCAACGTCGACTACGAATCCCTCGTGCAATTCGGTCAGAGCGAGGTCGAAACCATCGGCGGCCTTTGGTCCAGTGCCCCAGGAAGCGCAAAAACACGTACCGCCCGGCCGGTTGCAGTTCACCGCGATCATCAAGGATTCCTGCCGGCTTTGCATGTACCAGGGTTCCGACTCGCAGCGAAACACGCCCGGGTCGCCCATGCCAAATACGCGATCCTGCACCTTGATTGCCGCCAGTTCGCAGGGACGAACGCCGAGGAACGCCAGTTTCGGCACTTGGGGAGGTCCGGCGTCGAGATCGAACCTGTTCTTTGCGACGTGGAATTGGAATAACTGGAGATTGGACGGGAAAAAATGCCGTTTCGGCCCCTGGGGACCGACCACGTACTCGAAATTCAACTCGGGATCCCCTTCCACCAGGCGATACTTGCCCCCGTCCTGATCGTCCTTTATTCCTTTGGGAAGATCGGCGGCCGATTGAATGGGCTGCAAAGAAACCGCGCCCTCGGTAATCGCCGGACCTAAAACGGTGTAACCCTCTTTACGGAGAGTCGAAATTAACTCGTCTAAGGCCGGTCTGGGCAAAAAGAACCGACAGCCGATTTGAATCTTGACTTCTGGCATGGAATATACCTTCATAATCGTTATCTACAACTATTCCGGCGGCATACGGAATCCACGATTAACCGTGACGCCTTCGACATCTTAGTTTTGGCGAATTTCGTAATCTACTTTTTATCCGCGAGATTGTCGAGGCCGTGGGCAGGCAACGATAATAATTCACAATTTCCAAGTAACTGACGGGACAAATCTTAGGCGTTCATGCCCCCTCTAAAGGAGCGAATCAGCTCCGTTATTTTTGTAAAAAAGTCATTGACTATCCAAGATACTTTATATATATTAACTATATAGGCCAATTAAGAACCTCACGCCTTAAAACACGTTGCAAATGACATTGTTGACCTTTGCCTGGTAAGTGGATCGTTATGTTGTGGGGCAGATTGCTAATCTGCCCGGAAAAGGCGGAAAAGGCAGCTTGGCAACCTGCCCCACGGCTCATTTCCCAAGCAAAGGTCGATAGGCGCCATTTTGTGGGGGGGAAGTTTTATGAATCATTCAATTAAATCTGAAGAAGCCGAAGTCGTTGCCTCGCTATTGCCCGCGCTAATGCGGCGGCTCTTTACACTCGACGACGATCCGGCCGCGAATTTACCGCTGACTCAGATACGGGTGTGTTTTAGTTTGCTGGACGGTCCGCGGCAGATGTCGGCTCTCAGCCATGACCTCGGCGTAACGCTCAGTGCCATGACGCAGATCGCCGACCGCATGGAACGGGCGAAATTGGTCTGTCGCGTCGCTGAAGAAAAGGATCGGCGCGTTCGATGCCTTCAATTAACCCCCCGCGGCGAAATAATCATGCGCCGACACGAAGATCTTCGAATCCGCTGCATATCGGCCGTTATGGAACATTTGTCCCCAAATGAACGTAAAGAAATAATTGCCGCCTTGGACATGTTGATGCAGGCCAGCATTGTCGTCAATAAGGAAAAAGCGTCAAACGGTGGAAACGCCGCCGGCCCGCGTCACTGGCGACAGGAATTAATGATATCAAAGGTGATTTCATGAGACTAGCGATCAGCGTTATTGTTATCGTGGCCCTGGTGGCCGGCGGAGCGGCGTATTACACGAAATACGTCAATGCGGACCAGTCGGTAAATTTCCGCACAGCCACGGTCGTCCGCGACGATCTTGTGTCCACAATCGGCGCCACGGGAACCGTGGAGCCGCAAGAATCGGTGGACGTCGGCGCGCAAATCGCCGGACGCATCACCGAGCTCGGTCCCGATCCCGCCGATCCCACCCACAAGAAAAAGGTCGATTATTGCACGTTTGTGCATGAA
>JBEKFZ010000026.1:0-48125 GCA_050013075.1 Thermoguttaceae bacterium
AGGCGACGTGGCCTTTTGCGATTGCCTGGAAAAAATGGGCTGCACCGTGGAATACGGCGAGAATGCGATTACACTGAACGGGCGTAAACTTCACGGAATTAATGTCGATATGAACGCCATCAGCGATACGGTGCAGACCTTGGCGGCGGCGGCCCTGTTCGCCGACGGGCCCACGACCATCAGCGGAGCGGCCCACATCCGGCACAAGGAAACCGACCGCATCTACGCGCTGGCGACTGAGTTGAGAAAAATCGGCGCCGCCGTGGAAGAGCGCCCCGACGGGCTGCGGATAATTCCCGGTCCGCTCCACGGGGCAAGGATCGAGACCTACAACGACCACCGCATGGCAATGAGCATGGCACTTGTGGGACTGGCCGTGCCCGGCATTATCATCCTGGATCCGGGGTGTACGGCGAAAACGTATCCAGATTTTTTTGCCGACCTTGCACGGTTGGTGCGCAACATTTAATAAAAAGGGGTCAGAACTATTTTCTCATTAAAAGATATATCGCCCTTGTATTTTTGTATTAATGAGAAAATAGTTCTGACCCCTTTTTGTCTACGTTAGCGCGGATGAGGGGTGCGCGAGTGTATCTTTTGTTGGGAAACCGCGGCCAATAGCTCTTCGGCCCGCCGCAGCATGGACTTTGTACTCTCGCCGCAATCGGAACGCATGGTCGGGTCGGCGGCGGTCAACAGTCCTTGGCAATGCTGACATACTACTCTTCTTCCCAAGTATTCCACCCTGATTTGCAGACTGCGACCGCAAGTCGGGCACTCTTGGACGAAATAGGTGGGGTTGGACATCGGGGAACCTCCTATAATTAGACGGAGCCTTCCATCGACGCCAATTATCATTTTGCATTACTTTTTGTCAACGACAATTTGTTTTGACGTCCGTTTCTGGGTGTTAGATTATCTAATGGGCGGTCTGGGTAAAATGCGCAAACATCAATGGCGAGGTACTGCTGTAAATATCACAAAACCGCAAGCGGTTTTTTTTATTGTGAAACCCGCAATCGGTTTATTTGAAGTTTTCAGGGGTTGATGCGATTGGAATTCAGCCAATCTTCAATTTGCCTGGCCAGATCCGGTTGCCCCTGCGCTTTGGCAAGGTCCAGGGCCTTTTGGGCGGCGGCAATGGCCTCGGAAGATTGGTGCATTTTGGCATAGGTCATCGCCACATTGAAATAGATATTGGCGAAATCCGGTTTTAACGCCAGGGCCTGCCGGTATTGTTCGATTGCCTGTTGATATTGCCCCAATCTTCTATAAGCGTTGCCCAAGTTGTTGATGGCCTCGCAATAATTAGGCTTAAGCCTTATGGCCTGCCGGTACTGTTCGATGGCATCCCCGGTCCGGCCTGTGTGGACCAGCGCCACACCCAGGTTGCAGTGAGCCTCGGGATAATCGGATTTGAGACGCAGCGCCTGCTGAAAATATTCGATCGCCTCCGGATGCCTACCTGATCGGATCAATGCGACGCCCAGGCCATTGTGGGCCTCGGGGTAATCGGATTGAAGTTGCTGCGCCTGCCGGAAATAATCCATCGCCTCCGGCAGTCGGCCCATGTTAAGCATTACGTTACCCAGGTTGTTGTAGGCCTTGGAGTAGTTAGGCATGATCCTTATGGCCTGCTCGTAATGTTCGATTGCCTCATGGTGCCGACCTGAAAGGACTAGTGCAAAGCCCAGGTTGTTGTGGGCCTCGGCATAGTCGGGCTTCTGCCGAATGGCCCGCTCGAAATACTCGATCGCCTCCTGAGGCCGATCACTTTTGATCAATGCATTGCCCAGGTTGTTGTCAGCTTCGGGATAGTCAGGCATGAGTTGCAGGGCCTGCCGGTAATGATCGATTGCATCTTGGAGTCGGTCCACATCGGCCAGGGCGATACCCAAATTGTTGTGGGCCATCCAGCAGGTCGGATTTTTTTCCAGCGTTGCCTGATATAGCGTCATGGCATTGCGATAAAGCCCGCTTTGCTGCCAGGTCAGAAGCAGGAGAGTTCCCGCCGCCGGTACGGCAACGGCAATTGCCGCCCAGCGCGCCGCTGCTCGCACGCTCTGATGCCATGCGCCCAAGCCGGCCGCCGCCAGTGCAATCACGCCGATAACGGCGATGTGCTGATAATGGTCGGCCACCAGCGAATGTTTCATGAAACCCACGTCCATGAAACCCATTACCGGCGCCAGGGCCGCGCAGAAAAATCCCCAGGCGAACAACAAGGGCCGACTCCAGCCGTTTCTATACCGCCACAACACAGCCGTGACTACCAATGCAGCCGTCAGCGGCAGCCACCACCGAAAATTGCCGGCCTGGATTTGCCACTGCGGATATACGAATGCCAAATCGATGGGCAAAATCGCCTTGTAAAGGTAGAACCAGGGCACGCAACCCGCACCCAGCAGTCGCTGCACAAAATCGGCGCTTCGGATTGTTCCTCCCATGCCGTGCGTTTGGAACCACGCGTTCACGCCGGCCAGTATCACGGCAACCAGGAAAAACGGGGCGATCCGCAGTAAATCCCTTCGGCTATAAGGGGACAGTCTCATTTTCGTTGAAACGGAGATTGGGACATTCTCCGGCGGGCGCAGCCACCAAACGATACCCAGCAATAGGACCGGCAAGACCACCGCCGATCCCTTGCTAAGCATCGCCAGTAAGAACGCCGCCAGGCTCAGCCAATACCAAAAATGAAAGGATGAAGGATGAAGGATGAAGGATGAAAATGTTTTTTCTCGTTCCCAGGGTCCTCCCTGGGAACGCGGCGGCGCCATTTTTTCTCGTTCCCACGGCCCACCGTGTGATCGTGGGGGTGCCATGCCCACGCTTGTCGTGGGCATGTCGGCCTTTAAATACCACAGAATCGACAACAGAAAGAACAACATCGCCATCATGTCTTTCCGCTGCGATATCCAGGCCACCGATTCCACGTTTACCGGGTGCACGGCGAAGATCAGGGCCGCCCAAAAGGCCCCGGCAATGGATAACTTCCGCAAAATGACCCAAATCAGCAGCGCCTCGATTACGTGCAAGATCAGGTTGGTTGCGTGGTATCCCCCAGGGTGTGTTTCCCACAGCCGCCAGTCGATCCAGAGGTTGGAATTGGTCACCGGCCAGTAGTCCGGCGCTTCGGTGGTGCACCAGAAGAAGTACAGGCCGTTCGCCGCTTTGACGAGTTGGTTATTTATTATAAGTTCGTTGTCGTCCATGACGAAGCTGCCGTTTATGGAAGGGAGATAAGCAACGACGGCGGCGACGGCAATTAGAGCTGCTCCGGCCAATACGCGGAGGCGGTGCGCCGACCGGACTAAGGGTCCAGATGGGACCTGGGGAGCGTGTTTATTGGAGGATTTCTTGCGCTTGCGCATCCACGGACGGGGCTATGGACTCTCAATAAAAATATCACTTTACGCGCCTGATGGATTTGACGATTACGGCCTGGACCGGTGTTTGATCGAACTTGTCGGTGTCTTGGACCGGCGTGTTGGCGATTCGCTCGACCACGTCCATGCCATTGACGACTTGCCCGAATACGCAGTATCCGTATCCTTCCGGATCTCCTGGATCGCGATTGCGGCAGTCAAGGGCCGGGTTATCGGCGATGTTAATAAAGAATTGGCTCCTGGCGCTGTCTATAACATCGCCCTGGCGGAGCATGGCGATTGTTCCGCGGAGGTTTTTAAGTCCGTTATGGGCTTCATTGCTAACTGGAATCCGCTGACGAATTTCGCTCAAGTCAGTGGTGTATCCGCCCGCGACAACGGCTTGGTTTTTATAGACCTGGTGGAAGATGGTTTTGTCGTATGAGCCTGCATCCACGTATGCCAGGAAGTTATCGACGGTAAGGGGCGATTTTTCCCTGTCGAGCTGGACTGCGATTTTGCCCAGCGAGGTTTCGATAATAACCTGGGGATGCTTCAAGTCGAAATCAGATTGGGCGGATTTAAGGCCCTTGGCTTTTGCCGAAGCGTCGTTTTCTCCGTTTATGGATGTGGTTGATTGGTTTTCGGAAGAATTTCGACCGCAGCCGATCGTTGCCAGTATTGTTGCCAGGGCCAGGCCGGAAACAAGTAATTTTTTATATTGCACCTAAATTACCTCCAAAATCGGGCATTATGCCGGTTATTTACTAGGGGTTTTGGAACCCCCCCGCCGATTTCTCGGCGCTTGTATCATCCCTGGAATGCCGGTTTTATGCAATGGCGGTTCTTGCCTGATTATTAGCAGTATGGAGAATAGGTTATAGAGGGGCCTTAAGTATGTATAGCCGCTTTTTTAACATTGCTGTTTGCTTGATGTGGCTGTCGACCATGACTTGGCTGATAACCCAGAAGGTCATGCCGTCCTTATGGGTGGGGCAACCGCCTAATTATCAGACGATCATCGAGTCGCAAAAACGCGAGCCGGTGGGATGGAAATTGTGGATTAACAATAAGCAATTGGGCTGGGCCTTAAGTACATTGGAAGAGCAAGGGCAGGGACCCAAGGAGATCCGCAGTTACATTCATTTTAATGAGCTTCCTTTGGAGGAGTTTACATCAGGATGGGGCCGAGCACTGTTTCGATTGATCGAACAGCCTTCGGACAAATATGAAATGGACGTGCAAAACACCTTGACTATCGACAGCCTGGGCAAATTGCTGCGTTTCGATTCGAAAATACAGTTGGATCCCTTGAATACCGTTCTGCGGATGCAGGGGATAGTCGACGGGCCGAAAATGCACGTGGAAGTCCGTTCGGGCGATTTTTCATATACAAGCGACGTGTCGCTGCCGCAACACGCCTTGTTGAACGACGCCCTATCGCCGCAGACGCAACTGCCTAATCTTGCCGTCGGCCAAACTTGGACTGTTCCGGCCATAAGCCCCTTGCGGCCCATGAGCAACCTAATGGAAATCCTGCACGCCACAGTGGAAGAGAAAGAGCCGATTTACTGGAATTCGGTTATTTATGACGCCTGGTTGGTGGTTTATCGAAACGATCCCGGCATGAGTTTTGGGGCGAATTCGCGCACTCGGGGCAAACTTTGGGTTCTTGAGGACGGCACGGTGATCAAGCAGCAGGCCATGATATTCGATTGCTTACTGAGTTTTGTGAGAATGTCTAGCGCGGAAACCGCCCGATTGGTGAAAAAGTGTAAACAGAGGGCTGAAAACGATGAATGAAGGCATCGAATTCAACCACGTTAGGCGTTCTTATTCCGGAAAAGTGGCGGTAGACGATCTGAGTCTGACCGTGCCGCCGGGCGAGATTTTTGCCCTTTTGGGGGCCAACGGCGCGGGAAAGACCACCACCATCAAAATGCTCACTGGTTTGCTGCGTCCGGATTCCGGCACGATCCGCCTGTGCGGTCACGATCTGGCGGTGGAACTTCGTCAGGCGTTGCGTTGCTTGGGTTACGTGCCGGACGAACCTTTTTTGTACGACAAGCTATCCGGTCGGGAGTTTCTGGAATTCGCGGCCCAGATGCGAGGCTTGGACCGCCGCGCGGTGGAGGCCTGCATAGCACAAGAAACGCGGCATTTCGAGTTGGCCGACTACCTGGACGACCTGATCGAGACCTATTCGCACGGCATGAAACAGCGTTTGATTTTCGCTTCGGCCTTGTTGCACCGGCCGCCGGTGGTGATCATCGATGAGCCGATGGTCGGATTGGATCCGCGGAGCATGCGTACGGTAAAAGACCTTTTGCGCGAGCAATCGGCCGCCGGCACGCTTGTATTCATGTCCACGCACATCCTGGCCGTGGCCGAGGAGATCGCCGACTGCATCGGGATTCTGGACCGCGGCCGGCTGCAATTTCTAGGATCGATCGCCGAATTGCGAAAGGAATCGGCTTCGCCTCAGAGTTCCCTGGAATCGTTATTTTTGCAACTTACCGGCGTGGAAAACGGAACTCCGCCGCCGGAGTTTTCCCAAGGCGAATCAGCGAGGTAACGCGCTGTGTCTCATGCTACGTGTTCCCGCATACCGACTACGGAATTTCTATCGGCCGAGGACGAGTCGATGGTCTTTTGGCGGCTGCGCTGGCGGATCGGCAGGACGCGGCTTAAGCAGATTCTCACGCAGTCGCGTTTTCGGGCGAGTTTGGTGGTGGTGTTGAGTTTGTTGTTGTGGTGCGGGCTTTTGCTGATGTTTCTCAACGGTTTTTGGTTTTTGCGCGCGGCGATACCGTATCCGGAAACGCACGACGAGATGATGCACGGAATTTTCGGCATGTTTTTCGCCGCACTGATGATGATGTTGATGTTTTCGGCGGGCATTATTCTATACGGATCGTTGTTCCATTCCCCGGAAACGGCTTATCTCTTGACCATTCCCGCCCGCACGGAAAGGATATTCCTGCATCAGTTCCAGGACGCGGTGCTCCTTAGCAGTTGGGGGTTTATCATTTTAGGAAGCCCCGTGATCTTGGCTTACGGCCTGGTAGTGGATGCGCCGTGGTACTATTACCTGATGATGATTCCTTTTGTATTTTCGTTCGTATACATACCGGCGGCGATTGGCGCAGTGATATGCATGTTGATTATCTATATCATGCCCGGCAAGCGGCGGTTAATTGTGTGCACTGCAGGCGGGCTGCTGTTGGCCGGGAGTTACTGGTTGGTTTGGTCGTTGCTTAAGGGCCCGGAAAGCAACTTGCTTACCCCCGGTTGGTTTCAAGAGATGTTGGGGCGATTGCAGTTTACCGAGCGGCGGCTGTTGCCCAGTTGGTGGTTGAGTTCCGGGGTGTTGGAAGCCGGGCGCAACTCCTGGTCCGAAAGTTTGATGTTCCTGGCCTTGATGTTTTCCAATGCCTTGTTCTTCCGCCAGTTGGCCTTGTTTACGGCCGTTCGCATTTATCGGAAGGCGTATAGTTCGCTGAGCGGGAAGGCCGCGAAAACCCGGCGGGGGCAAACGGCGTTGATCGATCGAATGTTGTTGACGGCAACCCGGTTTTTCCCCTTGCCAATGCGGCTCTTGATGGTTAAGGACCTGCGGCTTTTTCGCCGCGATCCCATGCAGTGGTCGCAATTTTTGATTTTTTTCGGGCTGGTGGCATTGTATTTTTTCAATGTCCGCCGCTTCAATTACGACCTGTATTACATCGGCTGGGTAAACATGGTCAGTTTTTTGAATCTTTCGGTGGTGGGGTTGTTGATGTCCACCTTCACCACCCGATTTGTTTATCCCATGCTCAGCCTGGAAGGACAACGGTTTTGGCTGTTGGGGCTTTTGCCGGTCAGCCGGGAGACGATCCTGTGGAGCAAGTTTATTTTTGCCGCGGGCACGGCAATTCTACCTTGTTCGCTATTGATTTTGCTCAGCGACTTAATGCTGGATATTTCCCTGTTCGTAATGCTCAGCCATCAAGTGACGTGTTTGATTTTGTGTTCGGGGCTGGCGGGCATTGCCGTGGGATTGGGCGCGCGGTTGCCCAACTTCCGCGAGTCCTCGCCTTCACGCATCGCCGCCGGTTTTGGGGGTACGCTTTGCCTGGTTATCAGCACCCTTTACATCCTGGTCGTGGTCCTGCTGACGGCCTTGCCCACGCATTTTTTAATAGCCGCCGGGCACATTTATGTCGGTCAATCCGTATTCGACTGCGAGGGAAACGTCCTGCACTGGCTGCACCTGTGGATGTTCGTGGGCACGCTGGGAAGCATTGTGCTGGGGATTATAGCGACCTTTCTGCCCTTGGTCATGGGAATTCGCAGTTTCAAACGCATGGAGTTTTAGGGAAGGTCCAAGTATTACTCCCCTCTCCCGCTTATGGGAGAGGGGCCGGGGGTGAGGGCCCCTTGCCCTCCAAACTCCAAAGTTATTCTTGGACAGCGGCTTAGAAAATAATATTTTTTTAAATCATGAACGATCGCAGCGAAATCATCGATCAATTGACCGCCGCCGATCTGGATATCCTGGTCGCCGGCGGAGGGATTGTCGGGTCGGGCGTTGCCCGGGATGCCGCCATGCGGGGTCTGCGCGTGGGGCTTGTCGAGCAATGCGATCTGGCCTTCGGCACCAGCAGCCGTTCCACCCGGCTTTTGCACGGCGGTTTGCGGTATCTGGCACAAGGGCACGTTGGGTTGGTTTATCAGTCCAGCCGGGAAAAAAAGATTCTACACGGCATTGCCCCGCATATCTCCCGGCCGCTGCCGATCATCTTTCCCACCTACCGGCTCACGCAATGGCCGTTTTGGAAATTGCGGATCGGCGTGAAAATTTACGATCTGCTTTGCGGCGGGCGGAACCTGGGGCCTTCCTACGGGCTAAGCGCCGGCGAAACGCTTGCCCGCCTGCCGGGATTGAATCCCTACGACCTTACCGGCGCGGTGCGGTACTTCGATTCCCAGAGCAACGACGCACGGCTGGTCATCGATACGCTTCGCTCCGCCGCCGGTCATGGAGCGATAGTTGCCAACTATCTGCGCTTGGAAACGGCCATTGCCGGCAAAAACCGCTGGGAATGTTACCTCCGCGATATGCTCGGCGATCGAACGCATCGGGTTTTCGCCCGCACGGTGGTCAATGCCTGCGGGCCATGGTCGGCGACGCTTCCCCACAGCAGCGTGCGATTGCGATTGACGAAAGGGGTCCATTTGGTGATCGACCGGCGGCGTTTCGGCCTGTCGGATGCCGTGATGGTAACCAAGGGCCAGCGCACGCTCTTTGTCATCCCCTGGGGCGAGCGGAGCATACTGGGCAGCACCGATACCGACTACGACGGCCCCTTGGACGACGTGCGCACCGAGCCGGACGACGTTCGATACGTGCTTGAGGTGATAAATCGATATTTTCCGGAAGCCAAACTCACGCCGTCGGACATTCTGAGCACTTGGGCGGGCCTGCGGCCTTTGATTGCATCCGGGCACGGCGGACCGTCGGATATTTCCCGGGCGCATCAAATCCTCATGCCCAAACCGGGATGGATCGACGTGGCCGGCGGAAAACTGACCACATACCGGCTGATCGGCGAGCAAGTGGTCGATCGTATTGTCAAACATTTAGGCAAGAAAACGCCACCCTGCCGCACCGCTGAGGAATCGCTTCTTGAAAATGTTGAGCATATTGAAAGCGGCATTTTGCCGCCGCCGGTTTGCCGGGAAGTGGTCGAGCATTATTGCCGTAACGAATGGGCCATGCATCTTGATGACGTGATGATCCGCCGCACAAGTTGGCATTATTATCTCGACAATCCGCTGGAAACCGCCCGACAAGTGGCCGCCTGGATGGGAGATTATTTCAATTGGGACGCCCCGCGCCAAGAGTCCGAATTGACCCGCTATCGCCGGCAAGTCGAAATCGACACCGCCTGCCATAATATTACTTAAATTCCTTAATTTTAAACGCTGTTCTAGTCAATATATTCCACATTCATTTTAGACTTATCTGTAGATTCCCATTTAAGTTCAATATAATCTTGGTTATTATCGTTCATCTGGAGTTCAATTTCGTGTAAATCAGTAGCTATTTTCATGTGAGAGAAATGAAATATTATGTGGTTTAAAAGAATACTTTCGTTTAAAAAAGGAAATGTATCTGGTTCTCTCTTTAGATCTAAAACATGAACATCAGTAATCATTGTTTCTAAATTTAATTTATGATCTTTGGCTAATTGTGTGGTAATATGTGCAGATGAGCAAGTTCTCGATTCTCTATCAAAAAGTATCCAATGAAGAAAATCAACATCTTCAATAATATCTTCTGATAAAGTTGGCATTAATGGATTTAAATTATATTTTGATGCAATTTGTCTTATATTGTGTACTGTATTCAATAAAATAGATAGATACTTGAATGATTCAGAATATTGCCCACCACTGTCAGAAACTGGATACCAAATATTATTGTTTAGCATGGTTCTTACTTTAAATCTGGCGCCGCTGCATAATTCCTTGAATAATGAATAAATATCATCAAAACTTAATATATCCAGGATGGGTTTATTATTCCATTTACTTATATATATATTAAAATTGCATACAATCTTACAGTGTTCATCATCAAGTTGACTAATTATTAGTGAGATGTTTAAATCTTTATTAATTGAAGATGCGTTTATTCGTGTCTCTTTTGTTCCTCCTTCCATACTCCCATAAGGCAAATCCATTTTTGCTATTTCTATGCCCGCTTCATTGACCGCAATTAAAGTTACCGGAACTTTTGCTTTTCTGGCAAACTGAAAAGTGCCACCTTTTGAAAATATACTTTTTATTAGCAATGAACCGGACACGTCGATTTGATCGGGATCAAACGATGTTGGGAGTCCTTTTTCAAATAGATTCTTTGCTTTGGTAATTACATTTTCTTGATCTGCTTTAAATATAAATTGAACGGGAACGGTTTCTTTTGCAGAAAGAATATAATTGATTTTATTTTCAGATGCATTTAATGAAATTGAAAAACGTGGATCAAGAGTTTCCCATTTGTCTCTCTCGAATTGTATTGTCTTTTTTAGCGATAATGGATGAAGCCTATGCATGAATTCAAAAGCGGCATCTATACTGTTAATAAATAAATCATTGTTTAGTGAATTATTTGATATTGGGAGATGGACTGTGAAGGTCTTTTGATTATTCCATTTATCTTTAAGGGAATTCTTATAAATATATTCTTGAATAAATAGCCAATAAGAGTTTTTCAGATTAATATCGATAACCACTAGGAAAACAGGCAAAAGACAAGAATCGTAATAATAATTCAGATGTCTAACTTCTACAGAAAAAGATAAGTAATTACCCTTTATTATTGGTTTATTTACTCCTTTAAGTTGTACATAAAATCTTTTTCCTGTTAATATATTGCCTGAATTATCGTTAACTGCCGTTTCAATGTTGAAATCAATTCCATAATCTGGATCTTCCTTTCGCGAAACCCATGAAGTGGGTATCGAACTATTGAATATTCTTTCTGCTTCTTCTTTGATTAAATGAGATTTATGACGCTTCATGCTCATGGAAGAATCTCCAAATAATTATTCTTGGCGCACGCTGAATTCCAGTTTCCAACGCTTGTTGGTTTGGGCGTTTACGCACCAAAGCTCCAAAACGCCCAGTTCGGTAACGTGCGATTGGAAGCGGACTGGCACGTAGGCGTCTTCCAGCGATTCGTCGGCGGGCAGCACGGTTTCCAGCGAATCGGTTTCTGCGATGTCGTCCGGGGTCCAGGCCGAAAGCACGTCGCCGGCCTTATCGCGGCGGCGGGTGGAAGAACTGAAAAAGCGGAATTGAGCGCTCTGGCCCACGATCAAACCGATTTCGTCGCCGGGCACGTCCATGCGGCTGCCTTCCTCCATGCCGAATGGTGCCACGCACAAGGCCCGAAGCGGGCGCGGGGCCCCGGGCACGGCCAGGCCGGCGGTCTCGATGCCCACGTAGTACGATCTTGCCGTGCCGCCGCGGATGCGAACTCCGCCGCGCTGTTTGATCCAGCCGTAGTATGCCGCGCCTCGGGCGGCTGCGTGATCCAGATCGTGCTCGCCTTGCAGGAGTTTCGGCGCTCCGGGTGCGGGGAACCAATCGCCCAAGACGTCGAGCAATCGACGGCGCAGGGCCTCGGCTTTGAACACACCGCCGTTAAACAGCACGTGCGTGGGCCGCACCGGATTGCCTTCGTCGCGGCCCTGGGCCTGAAGAAAAGCCGCAAGATGCCGCGTGACCGCCGTATCGGACTGAAAGGGCAGGCCGATTTCGCGGAACCCGGAGACGTGTTTTTGCACGGGCCGGTCGGATATCTTGCAACGCGGAAAAAAGCCCTCCAGCAGCAAATCACTGACTTTGGTGCGACCGACCTCGATGGATATCGTGCCGCCGATCAGTTTTCGTCCACGGCCAAGTACGGCGACGCTGTGTTTTTCCGGACCGTCGGGCGTAAGCAGAATTTCTTTTGCCGCCCGGCATGAATGCCAAAGCGCGACGGACTGCCAGGGATCGAGTTTCACGTCCTTTTCGGCGAAAAGTCCGGCCGCGTAATGGGCCAGTGCAAGGTCCATGTTGTCGCCGCCCACCAGCAGGTGATTGCCCACGGCAATGCGGCGCAGGACCAATTCGTTTTGTTCCTCGGACATGCCGACTAGCGTCAGATCGGTAGTGCCGCCGCCGACGTCGCAGACCAGCAGGATATCGCCGACTTTCAAAAGCCTCCGCCAGCGCTGGCCGGTGGATGCCAGCCAGGCGTAAACTGCGGCCTGGGGTTCTTCCAATAGAACAAGGTCTTGCGGCAGTCCGGCGGCCAGGGCCGCCTCGCGCGTGAGATCCCGGGCGCTGGCATCGAAGGATGCGGGTACGGTCAGCACCACGTATTGCTCGGCCAACGGTGCGTCGGGAAAGGCGTTTTCCCACGCGGCGACCAGATGTTCCAAATAACGCTGCGATGCGGTGATCGGCGAGACCTTGGGCACGTCGGCCGGTGCGTTCCAAGGCAGAATCGGCTTGCGGCGATCGACCTGGCTGTAGCAGAGCCAGGACTTGGCCGTGCCCACGGTCCGGTCGGGCACTTCGGCCCCTTGGCGCCGGGCGTATTCGCCCACGGCAAAATTGCGTCCGGCGGCCCAAGGAACGTCAAAGGCCCCGCTTCGGGCTTCATTCTCCAGGCCTAGATACATAAACGAGGGCAACATGGTCCGCGATTCGACCGTGCACGACGCGACCAGTTGCGGAACCTGAAGTACGTTTACCCGCGGCCGATCTTTTTCCAGCGAAGAATATGCCAGCACGCTGTTGGTTGTGCCCAGGTCGATGCCGATGCAGTATTTTGAGGTCATAGGTTATCGTGATTCGGAGATAGTAAGTATATACAGATTTCAACGCTATTGTTTAGCCGCGACCCGAAGGGGAGCGCGTTAGCGGCTAATTTATTTTAAACTCGTAGTAAAACTCCACTGTTGTCTCGGTTTCCCCTCTTTTAACGGATTATTCTCCACATATTTAATCGCTCGGTGAATATCCTTGTTGCTATCCAAAAACACTTTCCAAAGTCGTTGCGCCCAGGCCTTGGGAAGCCGGCCGTTTTTAGTCGAATAATTTTTAAACGGATGTATTTTCTCTTCAATCAGAAGCTTTGTAGCCGCTCCTTTTAATAAATTAGCAACTTGTTCCACGTTGTATTGATGCCTGGCAATCACAAAGTGAACATGTTCAGGAAGAATCGAACATGCCCAAACTGTCAATCCGCTACGCTGGACAAAATTCGCAAAACCACGCCCGATCGCCCGCGCTTGAATTCCCATAAAATGTACTTCGGGATATTTCAATGCTTTCTTAGCGGCCAAGCGAGTATGTTGATTGTGTGGTTTTGATGCCACGGATTGCCGGCAATCGGTTTTCGTCGCACGGCCAAAGCGGAATAATTCCCAAGCGCCGACAAAATCGGACCATGATCCTCGCGGATCGTTAGGCAGCCAAAAACCATAAGCTGTTATTATTAGATGGTATCCAATGACCATGAATTCTTCCTTACTCGCTCCCCTTCGGGTCGCGGCTAAACAATCGTTGCTCGAAACCGCAAGCGATTTTTTTAATTCATAATTCAGCAGCCTGCATTTATTTAATTTCCACTTCTGCCGGGGCGATTACCCGGGCGGAATCCTTGCTGCCGGTCCAGGTGGGCAGTTCACATTTAGTTGCTTCCCAGCCGGGATGAACCAATTTTCCTCTCAGCGGCGGTTCGCCGGCCACGTTGCCTGTGAGGCGGAACCGGCCGGCGTCGAAACCCTTGGGCAGTTCCATTTCGCTGCCTTCGTCTTGGGGCACGGCGGGCTTGAGGGCGAACAGCCGCTGAAGCACGGCATTGCAATCTCGATGTACGTCGCGAACGGCGGCGCCGATTTGAGCGTCGCTGTATCCGGCCAACGACTCCTGGATGAAGTCCACGAACCGGGCCTCTCGCTGCAGCGCGGCCAAGAGCGTGATCGCCTCGCTGCGTGCCGGCGGTTTGGGCGCAAGAGGCTGCTTGGGTTGCATCGGGGCCGGACTCGGAGCCGGTTGTGCTCCACTTAATAATTGCCCAACCTTTTCGGCAATTGCCCTTTTAAATAATGTCAGAAAAAAAATGCGGAAGGCCAAATAAATGCGGTGCATATTAGGGCTCAGGGGTCAGGGTTCAGGGTTCAGAATTTAGAATTCTGAATCCCGCTTTTATTACCAATATCTAAATGATTGGATATATATTAGTAGGCGGTTAGGGCTTATCACAAAACCGATTTTAATGGATTGTACTGCCCGAAACACCCTCACCCTAGCCCTCTCCCGGAGGGAGAGGGGACTTTTGGGGATGGGCTCTTGGTATAAATCCTGAACCCTGTACGCTGAATCCTGAACCCTGAACCCTGAACCCTATTTCCACCGATCGATGGGGCGTTGCAAGATTTCATTGAGTACGATAGCCTGGCGGAGATTATCGATATTGTTCAGCAGTGCGGCCAATCCGGCGCCGGCGGCGGGCAGGGCTGGAAGTTCGTCCTGGAAAAAATCGGTGGGCTTAATTGTCGGCGGTGCGGCGGTCTCGCCGGGTTTGGCGGCCAGTTTACCGATGCCGTGCCCGAAGACCTCTTTCAGATGCTGTTCGATTTTCGTATCGGCCGCGGCCACTTCGCCGCCGAGTTTTGATGCACGCTCGTCGAACTGCTTTTCATCGAGATACTTTTTAACGTGTTCGCTGACCTCGCCGCCGACGGGTCTTTCGCGGACCACCTCGGCTTGTAGGGGTCCCGAACGTTGAGCAAGCGGGGTCATAGGTTGTGAGATGCGGTGGACAGGATCAGCGGAGGTTGGTTGTAATTGTTTCTTCTGGGCGGCGCGGCTGAGGAACTCGTCGATTTCTTCCTTAACTGTTTTGGGCCGAGCCGTTTGTGCCTGCGGACGTGGCGCCGGCCGAGGTTGTTGGGGAAGCGGGGCAGGGCTGTTCATCGGGCCGGGAGGGCGCTGCGGTGCGCGCATATTGCCTATCAACTTCCCGATCATCACGACCAGGAATACCACGACGATTATCAGGATTCTGACGACTTCGCCGAAGTCAATAGCCGCCGCAAATGGCAGTAGTGCGTTCATGCCGCGGTTCCTGTTTTCGCCACGGTGCCGATGCCGGCCTTGGCGATTGCCGCGCGCATGTCGGTATCGGCTTGGATGTTGCGAAGTTTATAAAATTCCATAAGTCCCAATTGACGGTTGCGGAAGGCGTCGGCGATGGCCTTTGGCACTTCGGCCTCGGCCTCGACCAGTTTCGAGCGATTTTCCTCGATCTTGGCGATCATTTCCTGTTCCTCGGCCACGGCCATGGCCCGGCGGCCTTCGGCGTTCGCCCGGGCGACGCGCATGTCGGCCTCGGCCTGATCGGCCTGCAGGCGCGCGCCAATGTTCTCGCCCACGTTTATGTCGGCGATGTCGATGGACACGATTTCAAACGCGGTTTGCGAGTCGAGCCGCCGGGCCAGCACGGTTTTGGAAATCCTGTCGGGCGAGGCCAGGACCTCGGAATGGGTTTTGGCCGTGCCGATTGCGCTGACAATGCCCTCGCCCACCCGGGCGACGATGGTCTCTTCGGTGGCCCCGCCGATAAGCTGGCGCAAGTTCGCGCGGACCGTGACGCGGGCCTTAACTTTTAATTGTATGCCGTTTTGGGCCACGCCGTCGAGCGATTCTTTGCCAAGACCTCGGCTGGGACAGTCGATGACCTTGGGATTGACGCTGGTTTGCACGGCCTCGAGTATATTTCGGCCGGCCAAATCGATGGCCGCCGCCAATTTGAAATCCAGGTCTAATTTGGCTTTTGCGGCGGCGATCAAGGAGCGAATGACCAAGGGGACGTTTCCGCCGGCTAGATAATGGGCCTCCAGGGCCTTGGAAGTCACGCCCTGGTTGTCGCCGATGCCGGCCTGCACGGCCATGATCTTGCTGCGCACGATGACGTCGGGATTGACCTTGCGGAAGGTCATGCCCAGGAGGTCTAAAATGCCGATGCCCGCTCCGGTCATCCAGGACTGAACCCACCAGCGAAAAAAGCGGGCGAAGATCACCAGTATGAACAAGAGAATGATGATGACAACAATAATGCCGCCGATGACAATATAATTCATTATATTTACCGGCGGTTCCGGCTGGGCGAAAAGGTACATGCTGTGCTCCTTTTTTTAGGCATTAGACATTAGGCTTTAGGCATTAGATAGGGGGTTGTTTTGTTCTCCAGCCTAGAAAACTACAGTCTAAAGCCTATAGCCTGCCGCCAAACTGTCAAGCCGGGCGGTCTTGGAATGGGTCCTCGAGTATGGAGTCGATGGGGCGGCGCATAGGGTCTTTGGCGGTTTCCACGGGGGCGTCCAATTCGATGGGCCGGACCACTACCCTCTTGCCGCGGATCTGGACGATGCGGACTTCCTGCCCGGCTTCGATGGGCATGCCTTCGGTAACTGCCTCGACGTTTCGGCCGTCTACCACGACCACCCCGCTGGGGAGCAACTTGCTCTTGGCCTTGGCCGCCTTTCCCACTAACGTTTTTAAGTATTCTTTGCCCTGATCTTCAGGCAGCACGTCCTGGCTGGTTGGGGCCGATAGCAGCACGCGGCGCCCGAAAGATGTTCGCGGCCAGTATTTAAAGGCCAAAACCACTACCGTGGGTATGCCGGCCATGGCAAGGATCAAAATGATAAAGCCGGCCGTCTGCCCTTGTTGAAAGGCCAGAATTACAGCCACGACAATGGAAGCGGCCGACAGGAAGGCAAAAAGCCCGGCCGAGGTGAAAAAGACCTCCAATATCCCCAGGCATAAGCCCAAAACCAGCAATAAAACGGCCCAAACCCAATAATCCATAGTCATTGCTCCAACTTATATTACATTCTAGCAAATTATATTCGCCCATGCTAATCATAACCGCTCATTCTGGGAGATGGTTGTTTTATTAAGTCCCCTCTCCCTCCGGGAGATTGATTTGGTTCATGTCCCCTCTCCCTCCGGGAGAGGGTAGGGTGAGGGGCGATTGGAAAACAGTTATCAGTTTTCAGCTTTCAGCTTTTTCCTTGTTCCTACGGTCTCCGTGGGAACAAAATGAACCTCCACCCTCCGGTCTACAGCCTAAAGCCTAAATCTGGACACTGAGCGTAACACAGGATATTGTGGATGCCATGCACTCGGACAATCGAGGTTCGATTTCATCGACGCTGTTGGAGTCAGTCAAGGCGCGGCAGCCGGAGGCCTGGCGGCGACTGGTCGATTTATACGGGCAGGTAGTGTATCGCTGGTGTCGAAAGTCGGGCTTGAAGGCCGAAGACGCGGCCGACGCGGTCCAGGAGGTTTTTTCCGCGGTTTCCATACACGTGGCCGATTTCCAGCGAGAAAATCCCCACGGCAGCTTTATGTCGTGGTTGTCGAGCATCACACGCAGTAAAATTTGCGATCATTTTCGGCGCAATGCAGGCCGGGCACAGGCACAGGGCGGAACCCGGGCGCAAGAGCACATGCTGGAAATTCCCCAGCCGGAGGAAATGGGACAGTCCATTTTTTCTCCACGCGAAAAATGCGACTCTCAGCAGTCGGAAACGGGACAGTCTCCGGAGGCCGATTTAATCGAGGCCGAGAGAATTCTTTCCCGCCGGGCGGTGGAACTGGTCCGGGCCGAGTTCGAGCCGTGCACCTGGGAGGCCTGGTGGAAAACGGCCGTCGAGGGCCGCCAGGCAGCCGACGTGGCCGCCGACATGGGCATGTCGCTTGCCGCGGTCTACAAGGCAAAGTCCCGGGTTCTGCTCCGCCTCCGCCAGGAATTGGCCGGTTTGCAGGGGTAGGTATTGCAAATTGTAAAATTGATATCATTTTAGCTGTTTGCAGTGAACTACACGGAACCACTATTATTTAACGCGAAAATACGAAGGAACGAAAACACGAAAAAGAATTGAAGGTTTAGATTTCGTGTTTTCTTTATTTCGCTCTTTCGTGGTGAAAATTGGTTGTGTTTTGACTTTTTCGTTGATTCACTGCAATCCGCTAAATAATAACAAAAATTGCAAATTGTAACTTGAACTGGCATAAATACTTACGCTTGTCCCTTGCCCTACATTTCTCGCCTATTCGATATATGCTGTCAAACGCCCGCGTTCTATCTTATATAGGGTGAATGCGGTAAGGTGTAAGAAAAGGGAAAAGGGGAAGGTCGGGAAAAGGGAAAACAACAATTTCTCTTTTTGTTTTTTCCCCTTTTTCCCCTTTCCCTTTTTTCCTCTTTACACATAAGTTGTTGCGGAGGATAAATCATGGTCGCCACGGCATGTCCCACGACGGATGAATTGAAAAACTACACGCTTGGCCGTTTATCCCAGCAGGATTGGGCGGCGATTGCCGAGCATCTGGAATCGTGCCGGCAGTGCCAGGCGGCGATTGCCACGGTCGATGACGTTGCCGATACCCTGGTAACGCAACTCCGCGAACCCGAGCCGGGAGACTCTTTTTTAAATGAATCGCAGTGCGAGGCCGCGCTAAAACGGGCGAGAGACATCGAGCAAAGCAAATCGCCCGTCCCATTTTTCAATGCGAAAGAATTCGGCGAATATCGGATCTTGGAGGAATTGGGCCAGGGAGGCATGGGGGCCGTGTATAAAGCGCTGCATACCAAGCTCGATCGCGTGGTGGCGATTAAAATCCTTTCCCGAGGTCGCTCAGGTGACCAGCGGGCGATTGCCCGATTCGAGCGGGAAATGAAGGCCGTGGGACGTTTCGACCATCCGCACATCGTCCGGGCGTACGACGCGCGTGAAATCGAAGGCTCGCCGGTGCTAATAATGGAATTCGTCGAGGGCATGGATCTTGGGCGACTGGTGCAACGGTTAGGCCCGCTGCCCATTGCCGACGCCTGCGAACTGGTCCGCCAGGCTTGTTTGGGCCTGCAATACGTGCACCAACAGGGACTGGTCCACCGCGATATAAAACCCTCGAACCTCATGCTCACGCCTCAAGGAATAGTAAAAATTCTGGACCTTGGGCTGGCCCGATTTCATTTCGAGCAGTCCGAGGAGGAGATGACCAACTCCGGTCAGGCCATGGGCACGGCCGATTACATGGCCCCGGAGCAGGCCTCCGACAGTCATGCCGTGGATATTCGGGCCGACATCTACAGCCTGGGCTGCACGCTTTATAAACTCCTGGCCGGTTGCGCGCCGTTCGAGGGCAGCCAATACAAGGGCACGTTCGAGAAGATGACCGCCCACGTTCAGCGCCCCGCGCCGCCGATTGAAAATCTTTTGCCGCTGATTCCCCGTGAATTGGCCGACGTTGTGGATAAGATGCTGGCCAAGAACCCGGCCGACAGATACGCCCAGCCTGCCGACGTGATCGAGGCATTAACTCCATTATGCGCCAATGCAGCGCTTACCGCCCTTCTTAAATGTGCCGCCGAAAGTAAAACCGAAAGTCCCCTCTCCCTTCGGGAGAGGGCTAGGGTGAGGGCCGATCAAGTCGAAGATGCAAACCGTCCCGCAACCCATCCAACCCGCCGCCGCACATCTATTCTCGCCGCCATCGGACTTCTGTTGTTTGTCCTGGGTTTCGGCTTCGGCTACAGCTTGGGCATTATAGTGACGATCAAAAAGGACGGAAAAACAACCACCGTTAAAGTCCCGGAAGGAAGCAATGTGCACGTAAATGAGCAGGGAAATGTCGCGGTCGATTTAATGGGAGGCAAGGAGCAAAAACAATCCGATTACCATAGAATTGATTTATCCACCGGTTCAGCCAAGGCGGCGGTTCCGCCGGAGCCTTATGCGATTTGGCCGGGCGACTCGCTTGTCATTCGTGGGATAGGGACTTTATTAGACCAGCCTATTGACGGCACCTATGTGGTCGAGCCAGAGGGAACAGTTCCGCTGCCGCCGGCGCATGGCCGAGTCTACATTCAAGGTTTGTCGTTGGCAGAGGCCGAGAAAGCAATTACTACAAGTTTACAAAATATTTTACGTAATCCTGAAGTATCAGTCACATTGTCGAGTTGGATAGACCGATCGAAACCGCAGCCGCCCACGCAGCCGCATCACATTGCTCCCGGGGACAAACTGGATATATGGGCCGAGGGAACGTTATTAGATCAACCTGTACAGGGTTCTTACCTGGTGGAATCCGATGGGCAAGTAACCCTCGGCCCGGATTATGGACGAGTGAACTTAAAAGGGCAGACTTTTCATGAGGCCGAACACGCCATGCTTTTAAAGCTGGGAGAGATACTTAAAAACCCCGAAGTATCGCTAACTCTGGATGGATGGCGTAAGGTGCGAAAACCGACACAAAAAGAAGAAGAACAAATTCATAAAGCATATAAATCAAAAAAAGTCGCGCCGAAAAAAGAGGAACAAGCGGAGCCAAAACCATCGGGACAAATATTGCCCGGTTTGCCCGGTGAAAAGGCAGAGGCAACTAAGGAAGAAAAACGGGATTAAAGAAAATAGTACGGGGTACGGAATACGGAGTGCCCGATCGCCGACCGACTATAAATCGATGTTCAATAGAGGGTATTGTGAGTCAGAAAAAGAATGTTTTATTAATAGTCAGAGCCGGGGCGTGTTCGCCCCGGTAATTCCGGGCCGACACGGCCCGGCTCTGAGGCGAAAACTCGATGTTCATTACATTAGACCCAATAAACTGAAAACTGTACACTGTAAACCGTCAACCGACGATCACTTCCCGCACCACGACGCGGTTGCCGCGGACTTCTACCACTTCCACGGTTTTGCCCGGTTCGATCATATCGCCGTCGGCGATGACGTCGATCACCGAATCGCCGAATCGGGCCTTGCCGGCGGGCATTAGCGGCGTGGAGGTTACGCCTTGAGCGCCGACCAACTCGTGCAGATCGACCAGAAGCTCGCGGTGGCTGATGGATTCTCGTTCCTCGTCCTCGGGCGGGGCCAAAATCATGTGGCTGAGGATCGGGGCATGGGGCAGCCATTTACGCGCGAACAAGGCAGCGGCGAACAGCGCAGCGGTCACCCCGCCGATCAAGAGCAACGATCGCTGCATTTCGGCGGTTTGCTGGGCGCTGCGCGGCATGACAAGAATCTGGCTGGCGAGTACGAGCGACAGGATGACCATTGCCCCGCCGCCGAGTCCGAAGATGCCGAACCCGGGGATCACGAAAATTTCCAAAAGAATGCAGGCCACGCCCGCAAGGAACAAAAGCGATATGAACCAGCCCGGGCTTGCGCCGAGGAATTGGCTCCAAAAAAATAGCACGAAACAGACCAGTGCCACGAACGCGCCGATGCCCAGCCCAGGGGTGTGAAACTCGAAGTACAGCCCGGCCGCGCCGATGAACAACAGCAGAATAGACACGCCCCGGGAGCCAAGGGCCTCGATAAACTGATCGGCCCAGCCCGGTTCGACCAAAGCCGGATCTTTTTCCAGGCCGTAATGTTGTTTCAGTTCGCCGAGATTCGCCGCCACGGCATTGGCCAGGCGCATTTCATGGGCTTGATTTCCGTCCAGTTTCAGAGGCACCTTGTGCAAGGAGACTTTTGGGCCTTTTTCCCATTGGGCCGGATTGGGCTGCTGGGCGAGTTCCTCGGATGAAAAATAATCCGTCTCGCCCAAATGAGTGCAGCGATAGACTTCCAAGTCCGGATCGATCAAGGCCGACATGAGCGACCAGGACCGGCCTTTGTGGGGTGCAAGCGACTGGCGGATCAACTGGCTTAACAGCGCGGCGTCGTCTTTAGATATTTCCAAAGCCCCGGGGCCGCCTAGAATCGCTTTCGGCTGCATCACCAACTGGTCGCAAGCCAAGGCGATCAATGCGGCGTCGGCTCGGGCCTCCTTGGGAACGTACGCCACGGTGCGGACCCGGCTGGGATCGAGGGTGAGCAAATAATTGGCCAACACGCCGCTGTCGGCCGGCGATCCGCCCGGACTCTCGATCCACAGACAGATGAAATTCACGTCGTCAAGCGCGGTTTGATCCTCGATCAGTTTTTGCGCCTGCCGGACTTTATCGCCGGTGATCGGGCCTTTAAGATCAACGCGCACCGCCTTCCAGGGATTTTCCAGCGACGGATCGTCTTCGATCGCCGGCGGAGGGAGGTCCAAGGCCTGGGCAAGATCGCGGCGGTTGGCGGCCAGATAGGTGACCAGTCCCAGATCGCGGGCTTTTTTGCCGGTAAGCTGCAACGATTCGCCGGCCGGCTTGAAGACCTCCGGCGCGACGGCTGTTTGCGTTTTTTTCAACTCTTTCAGGCCTTCGGGCGTGACGTACTCGGTGCCGACCTCGGTCTGTACGGCCAGGATTTCCAACGCGGGATCCAACAGGCCCAGGGCCAAAGGCACGGTCAATTTGCGTCGCCGGCCGGCAATTTCGCGGTAGGCTGCCCGAATGGTTTCGCTGATTTGGGTTTTGTCGATGCCCGCCGGGCCGATTGTCGAGTCCGGGGCCATGATAATGTCGTCGCAGGACATCACCACCAATACGGCGTGGCCCTGGATGGATTGGTGCAAATAGGCCACGGTCTTGGCGGCGTTTAGATCGTCGCCGGTCAAGAAGTCGGCCAGATCATAGCAGGCGCTGAAGTTGCTCCCACGGGCGAAATTCTCCTGGCCCGGCGGTATGTAGAACTCGAAGATCAAATATGGTTTTACGTTTTGCGCCCGGGCCTTTTCCATGGCCCCGCTGACAAACCGCTTTACCCGGTTGACGGTCTGATCGGTAATGGGCAATGACAGGCGGATGGAAAAACCGAGTTGCTTGGGCGCATCGGGTGCGGCGGCCGGCTGGACTTCGTCGCCCGCGCGGTCTTCTTTGGCAGCGGCAAGTTCGCCCGGTCTGTAAATTAATGCCAGGCCGACAATCGCAGCCAACCCCACAACCGGGCAGCACCGCCGGAACGGATCGATTCTCATGTTCGGTCGTATCATTGTTCTAATCAGCCTGAAAGACATTACCCTTTAGATTATAGGGCACGGCATCCTTGCGTCAAATCAGGGGGCAGGGGGCAAGCCAACCATATCAGGAGGCCGGACATTCTTGTCTGGCCGGAAATATTGAGTGTCTGGTAATGAATGTCGCATTAAAAGTTTAGCCCGGGAGCTTGCTCCCGGATTTTTTCCATATTCCATGCCATTTAAATTTGTGGAAAAAACTCCCAGTGCAAGCTCCGGGGCTAAACGGTGAATACAACATTATTTTCATGACATTCAATCGACGGGCAAAAATGCCTGTCCTCCTTATAGATACGATGTTTATCGCGCTTTGCCGACGGGCCGGCCGGCCTGCTGAGAGGAGGCGTCGTCCACGATTTTTTCCCAACCCCGCGGCGTGTAGGGCTGGAAGGGATTGCCGTGGAAGAAACTCAACGGGTCGTTGACCACTACCCCATAGAATACATAAGAGGATTTGCTCTTGCGGTTGGGCTGAATGATTTGCAGCCCCTTGGGGGTCATATCGCGAACGTTCAACATCAAAGTCGCCGAGTAGAAGTTCGCGGCATCTTGCTGATAGCGAGGATAAGCCTCCAGGCAAATTACGTCTTGTGTGTTCGGCGGCGGCGGTATGATGTGGATCCAATACCGTTGGCGAAGCTTCTGCGCGTCCGCGCCGAATAAAAATGGCAGCGGGCCGTCGACAATGGCCTTGCCCTGCATTTCCGGCGGCAATTTGTGCTCCATCAACTGCTTCTGCTTGGGAAGGTACTGGTAAACCGACTTGCCGTCGCAGATCCAATGGTCCGCGCGGTCATCTTCGATGGGCATTACCTTGCCGTCCGACGTTTCGGTGGAGAGTACGCGGAAAACTCCTTTGTCCGGAGCGGCATACTTGAGAATGCCGAGTTCGATGTATACCGGGGCGTTTGGATCGGCGTTAGGCTTGGGGAACACGGGGTCGTATTCCCAGCGCTTGAAGCTGCAATCAAAGGTTTTTATGTCCTTGTTCTTCTGCTCCCAAGCCTTAAGTACGCGGTCCAACTGGGCCTCTTCCTGCTGCGTAAGCGTAAAAGGCGGCGGAGGCGGCTGTTGCGGTTGCGCCTGGGCGCCCTGTTGAGTCTGTAAAGGAAACGCCATCCGCTCTTTGGGCAAAAGCGGCTGGGCCTGATTGCCGCTCTTAGCCTGGGGCGAGTATTGCCGACTTGCATCCGGCGCTGAGCGGCGCTCGATGGTGGGAGTCTGCGGAACGACCGGTTGATCCGGCCCGGCGGCCGCATCGGTCGGACGAATGGGATTAGTCCTGGGCCAAGATTCAGTCTGCGTCTGCGCCCAAAGCGAACTTGCGGCCAAGCACAAAAAAACCAGTGTTGCCCAGGTAAGTCGATGTTCCATTGGGTTACTCCCCGGAATATATGGGATTGATTCCTTATCCCAATCGGATTTTTCGCATATTAAATTGTTCGATCATTGTCGGAAGCCTCCGACCGCTAAAACCCATCCAATTAGCCGCAGATTCTAACAAGAACACCACGTCCGCCATAGAGCGAAAAATAGTGGTTAGAGCCTTTGTGTAGAGATTTGAGCACATTTTGCGTGCATCATATACATCAGTATGTAAAGCCGCGACCAGCGGTCGCGGTTTGGTTGCGGCCATAGGCCGCGCTAGAGGACAGTGGGCGGTGGGCGGTGGATAGTTATTTAAAATAGATAAAATGAGCAGCCTGGATGGAATTGATCTGTTTTCTGTTTGCCCAATGTCAGTATTTATCCTTTATCCCTGTCTTAGTCCCGAAGCGGCTTAACACAAGTTACATCAAGTATTTATCCATTCAAACTTAGTGCCACCGTTCACTGTCCACTATCCATTATCCACTGTCCACCGTCCACTATCCACTGTCCACTATCCACTGTCCACTCTCCACTAACCACTACTCCCCGATGATCTTTACCAGCACGCGTTTTGCCCGGCGGCCGTCGAACTCGCCGTAAAAAACTTGTTCCCAGGGACCGAAATCGAGTTTGCCCTTGGTGATGGCGATCACCACTTCCCGGCCCATGATCTGCCGCTTGTGATGTGCGTCGCCGTTGTCTTCGCCGGTGCGATTGTGATGATAAGTTTGTGGCGACGGATCAAAAGGCGCGAGCTTTTCCAACCACCGCTTGTAATCTTCGTGCAGGCCCGGCTCGTCGTCGTTGATGAACACCGAGGCCGTGATGTGCATGGCATTACATAGCAGCAGCCCTTCCTGCACGCCGCTTTTTTTGACCACCTCTTCCAGCCGGGCGGTGATGTTCACAAAATCCATCCGTTTCGGGACGTTGAAGGTCAGATATTCGGTGTGGGATTTCATGGGAAGGGTTCAGGGTTCGGGGTTCAGGGTTCAGACGGCAAGTCAGGCACGGATTAATTTACTGATTTAGCTCAGCATGGCGCACAGTATAGCATGGTCGTGAATCCGCATGATACTTGCTAAAACCAATGTTCATGCATACTCTTTAAAAACTCATTCGACAACTCATATCCTGATTTGTCTCCAATCACGCTATCGATTCCGCATTTCGGACATAACGCAGTCTGTCCCACTCCTGTATTGTCCTCATCGATCCAGTCTCGGATTTCTGATAGGGCAAAACTTGTACAACAATAGAAGCACCCGCACTTCGCACTCGCGGCCAACTCAGTGCGATGATTAGTGCAATGTGCATGTGCTTTTTGGATGTCTTCAGGAAACAATGCTACTCTGCGTCGGTGTTCTTCTTGCCAATCCATTTTACAACCAAATTACTTTAAGCTTGTCTACCGGTTGTCTTAAGCGCCTGCCTTGCCGCCTCCGGCAGTTCAATAGGCGCGAACATTGACGCTGGATAGACATAACCGTCCGTCTCAGAGCGGTCTTCGTCAATGACGCGGAGCATGTTGTGCGACTCCGCTTCGGAATCCGGCAAAGCACGGTAGACTTTACCCAAGATTAGGCTTGCCGGATTACTTTCGTTATTGATACAGATCACAAAATCACTCATTGCATCACCTTTCTCATTATACTCGCTTTGACGCCGATCATCCATTCTTTTATCAACCTTCAGACTATTTCCCGGATCAATTTCGCAATGCAATTCTGTTAGTATAAATATGACAACTACCTTGGACATCGTTTATTATGTTGTTATTATGCAAACTTATCCATATATTTTCAACATCTTTTAGTCATCAAGAAACCAACAAATACTATAGGTCTTTCAACCATGCGGATTGTGGTTTTCGACGGATATACGTCCAATCCCGGCGACCTAAGCTGGGCGGAACTGGAAAAACTCGGCGATTGTGCGATTTACGATCGCACGCCTTGCGACCAGATCGTCGTCCGTGCGGCCGGGGCGCGGATCGCGCTTACCAACAAAACTCCCCTGATGCGCGAAACATTGGATCGGCTCCCCGAATTAAAGTATATCGGAGTGCTGGCCACGGGCTACAACGTTGTGGACGTGGAGGCGGCCACTCAGCGCAACATTGTGGTAACCAACGTGCCCAGTTACGGCACCATGTCGGTGGTGCAGATGACATTTGCCCATCTGCTCAACCTGACGTTGCATGTGGCCGAACACGCACAGGGCGTTGCGGCCGGGCGCTGGTCGAGTTCGGCGGATTTCTGCTATTGGGAGTATCCGCTGGTTGAACTGGATGGGCTGACGCTGGGTTTGGTTGGTTTAGGTCAGATAGGCCGGGCAATGGCGCAGGCGGGGCAGGCATTTGGGATGAAAGTGCTGGCATACGATCCCATGCCGCCGCAAAACCTGCCGCCCGGCGTACGGATGGTTGAACTGGACGAGGTATTTCACACCAGTGACGTGGTAAGCCTGCACTGTCCGCTTAACGATTCCACCCGGTATATGGTAAATGCGGATCGGTTGGCGCGGATGAAGCCCACGGCGTTTCTGATCAACACCGGGCGCGGACCGCTGGTGGACGAACGGGCCTTGGCCGACGCGCTGAGCGCCGGTCGGATTGCCGGGGCGGGTTTGGACGTGCTCGCCGTCGAGCCGCCGCCGACGGACCATCCGCTCTTGCGGGCGAAAAACTGCCATATCACGCCGCACATCGCCTGGGCCACAAAGGCCGCCCGCAAACGCTTGCTCCACGAAGCGGCCGAAAACATCCGCGCGTTTCTGGCCGGCGGGGCGCGGAACGTGGTCAACCCTTAGGCAGCGGTTCGTCGGGCAGGATTTCTTTCCAGACGGAAGCGATTTCGGCGACAAGTTGAAGTTGGTTGGCCCAGTGGGCTAAATAATGTCGATCCAATGAGGCGAGATTCAATTTCAATAGTGCCGCGATATCCGCACGATCGATGAGTCGTCCGGCAAGTAATTTATGCAGAATGAGATCTTCGCACGTTAATACGGCGGTTTCAATGGATACATCGGGTAATCGTGTAGGTATTCGACGCTCCAAAGCGGTCCGAAGATAGTCCGTTTCGGCAAGTAATAAATCGATTTGCACTTCCATAAAAGCTTCAGGAGGTTCGTAGAGCATCTGGATGATGTTCAATTGGCCGAGCGGCATGATCGGCGGACTGTGTTTAGGTCGGATTCCCAAGGCTTGAAGCTGGGGCAGTATTTTATCTAATTGGCGAGTTTCCATGCCTATCAGCAGATCCACGTCGCGCGTTGCCCTGGGATATTTCCATAATGACATTGCAAGTCCGCCCATGACAGCGGCGGGAATATTCATCGACCGCAACGCATTCCAGATAGCTTGCAAGGCTTTAATCAGAAGTTCAGCCGCCATGACCGCCTCCGCGTTTTGACAATTCCTCCATCATGTGGAACATCATTTTGTCGTGTTCTTCCATTTGTTCTTTATACCATTTCCGATAGGCGGCTTTTAGATCGCCGTCTGGGCCGATTTCGCGGCGCAGGCCGGCCAGCAGGAATTGCTCGCTGGCGTTCATCACCTCGATCCACATCCTGATGCCTATCTCCGGGGTGAAGTTGTCGGGAACTCGCGGTGATAAATCGGGCGGATGAGGCATATTTTGTGGGCATCGTGCAGTGGATGGCGGTTAGCGCGAAACCGCAAGCGGTTTACGCCATTAATTCTACCATTATTTATAAAAAAAGAAACCGCGAGCAACGGTCATGGCTTATGAGGATCAACGTGTTAGCGTGGGGGCATTGTGTTCCCACGCCGGAGCGTGGGAACAAGAGGAAACTGCCCACCGCCCACTGTTCACTGTCCACTGCCCGCTACTTCCCGGCGGGGGCCGGCGCGGGAGTGGGAGCTGGGGTGGAAACTGTTTCGGCGCCAGCCCCGTCGTGATAAACGCCCACGGTATCTACGCCGGCGCTGGTGAAGTCGCCGGCAAAGGGCTTATCGCCCGGGCTGCCCAGGGCAAAGACCTTATCGGTGGCGTCCAGCACATGGTTGTTATTGGTGTCGAGATAGAAGGTTCCGTTGCGGTACACGCCGAGTTTGGTTATGCCGTCGCCCGTCCAATCGCCGACCACGGGAATATCGCCTTCCTGGCCGAACTCGACAACTGCGTCGCCCGGCCCCCAGCGCCCGTCGCCGTTTATGTCCAGGAACCAGGTGCCATTGCGGAAAATGCCGATGGAGCGAACACCGTCGCCGTTCCAGTCGCCTGTCACGGGCACGTCGTCCTCGGTGCCGAAGCGGAATACGTGATCGATAAGATCGGAGCGCAGATTGCCGGCCGAAGTGCGCTTCATGGTACGCCAGCCGATGGTTGCGTCTTCCGGATCGGGGGGCATGTTTTTAAAGCCATTTTTAATGGGATTCTGCACGTCGGGCAAACCCGGGTCGGCGACCAAGGCCCGGGGATCGCCGAACCAGGCCGGGCCGAAGATGCCGATGTCGGTCTTGCCGTCCCCGTCCCAATCGCCGGTTACGGGCCGATCGCCCTGTTGGCCGAGTTTCGCCCACAGGTCGTTTTCATCCCAGACGCCGTCGCCGTTTAGGTCCAGGAACCACAGGCCATCGATGAACACGCCGATTTTGGTCACTCCCTCGCCGTTCCAATCGCCGGTTACGGGCGCGGCGCCTCTGAGGCCGAAGCGATATTTTTTCACCGGCACGCCGTTTGTGTCGGCTATGATCCACAGGCCGCCTTGATTCAGGTCCGCGCCGGTCCAGGTATCGGGATCGAAGAGTTGCGTTTGGGTATTTGCGGCGAACTGGCCGTTTTCCAATTGCCGCGGCTGGCCTCCGTCGATGACGCTTAAGTGCCAGGTATAACCCGGCTCTCCGCCCGATCCGCCGGTGAGTTGCTGCGGCATGATGATCGGCGGCAAGACGTAAGATACGCCGTATCTAAAAAGATCGGGCACGATCGGCATGGGCGGCGGGAAGGGAGTAGGGATGACCGGATTGGGGTAAATAATCGGCCCGTTGGGTACGGACGGCGTTTCGAGTTTTACCACGCTGAAATTGTACTGCACGGCCGTATCGCCCGAGTTTAACGCGATCTTAACGATGGCGTTGTCATTCGTATCCACCGCCAATGTGCTGAGCATTGTGGCGTCGATTGTCGCGTAACTATTAACCACTATGCCACCTTTGCTTCCGGCGGTATCGACTCCTATGGTATAACCATCGGGTATTGTGGCTTTGACCGAATAATCGCCCGGTTCAAGCCCCGTGAATTCATAGTAGCCGTTGGCGTCGGTCATGGTCGTGATGTAATTGCCGTTGCCGTCCTCCAATGGGTATCCGCTGCCGTCGCACAATTGCAATGTGACGCCGGCCAGTCGCGTATCGTCGGCCGTGAGCACGCCGTTGCGGACCGAGGGGATGTATGGCGTGGGATCGCCTTGGGCCACTTCGATCGGCGCTCCGTCCTGGAAAACATAGCCCGAGATGGTCGCCGACTG
This sequence comes from Thermoguttaceae bacterium, assembly GCA_050013075.1. Lineage (GTDB taxonomy): Bacteria > Planctomycetota > Planctomycetia > Pirellulales > Thermoguttaceae > JBEKIK01. The sequence continues at coordinate 29,745 of JBEKFZ010000026.1, forward strand.
GATTTCGGAGAAGTTGTACTCGGTTCCGTTCACGCCCGGGCCGAGCGAGACTTCGATGATGCGGTCCACTCCGTCCAGGGTTCCGCCCACGGATCCCACGTAATCGGCGCCTTCCAAGTATCCGTCCGGCTGAATCTCTTCCGTGCCATAAACACCCGGCTTCAAATCCGTGAAAAAGTATTCCCCGTTCTCATCGGTTTGCGTTACGGCGATGCGGGTTTTCGACTGATCGAGCAAATATACGGTTACTCCGGCCAAAAGCTGATCGCCGGAATTGAACTGGTTGTTGTTGTCGGAGTCAGCGAAGACTTTTCCGCTGATGCTGGCTGGAAGAACTTCGCCGAAGTCGTAATCCGTCGCGTTGTCGCCGCCGGATAGGGTGATGGAACCGATCAAGTCGGGATTTTGGACGGCGCCGCCCACGGATCCGGACGTGGCCGCGCCCTCGAGATATCCGTCCGGCTGGGTTTCGGCCAGCGAGTAAGTGCCGGGCGCGATATTATCTATTATGTAGTACCCGTTGTTGCCGGTAACCGCGCTTAGCCCGGTGGAATTTCCGTCCGCGTCCAGGAGGGTGACGGTCACGCTGCTGATGCCGGTATCGGCGGAGTCGAAACCGCCATTGTTGTTGGCGTCGTAGTAGACGTAGCCGGAGATGGTGATCGGCAAGGGGACCTGCTCAACGGACATGCCCAGCCCGGCCGTGTAAACCGTTTCGTCGTCGCTGGAAGGCGGTATGTAATTATCCGGCGGCAGATTCAGATTGTAACCGGTCAATTCACTGTCGAAGGCGTCCAGAAAAACACCGCTGCTTGTTGCCGTGTTGTAATGTGTCGCCGAAAAAGTGGCGGTGAATATCGAATTCTCGAATTCCGCTCCCTCGGCCGTCGCGCTGGCGACGCCGTCTTTCCCCATTTCATCCACGTCGATGCTCAACACCAATCTTCCGCCGGCATGAAAATCGTCGGATGTGAAAGTGATCGTCAGCACGTGGCCGCCGTTTTCAACACTTACGACCGGGTCGTTGGTGATGCCGGTTTTTTCCACGATTTTGGGAGACGCCCAACCGTATACGCCCGCGCCGCCGTCGGCGGTGTGAAAGAAGCATTCGCCTTCGGATATCGCGCCGTCCTGGTTTTTGTCGGTATTGATGACTATCTGTTTTAAATATGTGCCCGTTGCGCCGCCGTCCCAAGTTATGTAAATCAGATTGGCGCTCGCGTCGGTGCCGCTGTGAGGCTCGTAATAAACCGATCCAATATGAATCGGAGCGACACTAACCGACAACAGTTGCCGCGATTCCATCTGTTCGATGCGGCACTTGTGCCAGCGGCCGGATCTGGAATTGTGTTTGGACGGCCGGGCAGGCCGGAAATTATATAACCGTTTGATTGCATTGCTGAGCAAACTCACGACAACCTCCATGGTCGGAAAAAAGGGGTCAGAACTATTTTTGATAAGAAAGGCCGGTACTTTTTGGAATTAAATTATCAAAAATAGTTCTGACCCCTTTATTAATTTGTTATTTGCCAAACGCGTACGGTAGTGTCGAAACTGCCGGAAATTAAAGTTCCCCTTAGCGGATTATAGGCCAGCGCGGCTACTGTGCCGGTGTGACCGAGTAATTGGTTTTCCTCGGTTTTAGAGGAAAGATTCCAGAGGCGGATCACGTTGTCGGTGTCTCCGGCCGCCAAAAGTTTTTCGCCGCAAAACCGGAGGGACCGGATTTTCCCGGGTCGCTGGGGCAATGCGGCCAGGAGTTTGCCGGAATCCGCATCGAAAAGCCTGATCGCGCGATCGTCGCCGGCCGCGGCCAGTTGGCGGCCGCCGGGCGAATAGGCGATTGCGGAAATTCGCTGCGTCGAGGCCTGGATTTCCGCTGTTTTCGTGCCAGCCGCCACGTTCCAAACGCGGATCGTGCCCGTACGCCCCGCGGCCGCCAGTTGGGTTCCGTCCGGCGAAAACGCCAAGGCCGTTAGGTCGCCGCCCGGTCCGTCCAATTCCATCGGCAGCCGGCCGTCGCCGGTGTAGAGCCGGACCTTGTCGTCGAATCCGGCCGAGGCCAGCAGGTTCCCGTCAGGGCTGTAAACCAAGGCCCGAATGGCTTGCGATTGCTCGGGCAATTCGGCGGGCTTTCCGGCGGAGGTAAGGTCCCAAATGCGAATCCGCCGATCGTTGCCGCCCGTGGCCACGGCCTTGCCGTCCGGGCGGAAGGCAACGGCCTTGATCCAATCGGTATGCCCGGCGAGCCGATAGAGCAGCGTGCCGTTGTCAAGGTTCCAAATCCGCAGTATGTGATCGTCGCCGACCGTGGCCAGCAGTTTTCCCGTGCTATCGACGGCCACGCCGGAGACGACCGGAATCTTTTCCACGCTGGGATTTTTGTTCAATTCAATGATGCGAACAGGAATCTGTCCGGCAGTCTGATCGGCCCCCCATGAAAGCCCAACGTAAACACTAAGGGCCAGAATTGCCGCAATCATCGCCAAAAGTCGCCATTTTGTCATTTTGATCACCCAAATTTAGTTAGTTATCGGTGCGCAAGGCGAATCTGACACAGCGCATCGTGTTATCTGTCTATATCGACAATGGGTGAAGATGACGTTTGGGAACTTTAGTAACAGGCATTTCGATTATGGTGAAGGCGTAATATGGGCAATATAAGGTAATTGGATAACAATCGGAGCCTGCCACTTCTTGCTTTGCAGGATTAGTGGATCGGACAGCTCATTGAAGGTTTTAAATTAAAACATACACCCATACACGTCTGTGAATGAGCTTTCAGACGGTAACAGCAGCATTACTAAAAAAACTACTTATAATGAAATGAAGGAATCGCTGCTTCAAAAAATTATGCAAATTAACCTCCCGGGCTGTTGATCGAGAAAATCTGATCAACTTTTGTCATAGAGACGCTCTTATGAGAAATTGCAGTATTCGCCTGATAGGAATTCTGTCGGTAATCGTTATTGTCTTTGTTACAGCCGCTTATAAGTCTTATGGCTCTCCGGAAATGGTCGACCAACAGAAACAGTACGCCTCCTTATTGCTGAAAAAAGCCGAACAAGCCAAGCAGCAGGCCGAGAAAGCACATCAAGAGAAAAAAGCCGCTGAGGAAGAAGCGGCCCAAAAAGAACGGATCGATAGCCTGGCGTCGTATCTCAAGCTTAAACCGGACGATTTGGACGTGCGGGAAGAATTAGGCATACTGCGCGCGGATCGTGTTCAAGATTCGCAATCATTCAGCCTGGCGTATGGCGAACTTGAAATAATACTTCACAAGGATCCGAAGCGAAACAAGGCCCGCCATAAACTAATCGAGTTGGCGATGCATGCCCGACGTTATGAGGACGCGCGCAATCATCTTGAGCAATTCTTGCTTAAAGATAAGCCCGATGACCCGGAATTGCTGGATCTTTTGGGTCAATGTCAGGAAAAGATGAACGAGTCGGATAATGCGATAGAGTCCTATAATAAAGCTATTGAAGGATCGCCCGCTCGGATCGACGCCTACCAGCGATTGGCAATACTGTTACGCACTCGGATGAATAAGCCCAAACAGGCTTTCGATTGCATGCAAACCATGATTAAAAACAATTCCGATTCGGCTAAAGCCTATATCTATTTGGGAAATTATTGGCAAAGCATTAATACAAAAGAAGAGGCCGAGAAGGCCGCGGAAAAAGAAGTGGATCCCAAGGAAGAGGCCATGAAGGCCGCGGAAAAAGCCTTGGAATTGTCTCCGGATGACGAAGAAGCATTGCTGCTGGCGGCGCGCTCGTCTATGGCGCTGGGCAAATTTGATCAGGCCCGCAAATATACGGAACTCAACCTGAAAGTGCACAAGGATTCGCCCTCGATCTATACCACCTTGGCCGAGATCGTCGCGCATACGGGCGACAGGGAAAAAGCGATTGCGATTCTCAATCGGGGACTTGAAGAAACCAAGGATGCGCCCCAGATACTTTGGTCTAAGGCGAATTTGCTTATCGACTTGAAAAACGCGGACGAGGCAAAACAAACCATCAAGAAACTGCAATCTTCGACATACCCTAAATACATGATAGACTATCTCGATGCGAGAATCTCTTTTGCCCAAAAAGACTGGGCGGAGGCAATCCGCCGCTTTGAAAAAGTCCGCCCCTCATTGACCGCCTCCCCCGCCTTGCTCAAGCAGGTGGATTTGACTTTGGGCTATTGCTACGGGCAGTTGCACAACGTGGATCAGCAAATCAGCGCCTACCAGCGAGTGCTGGCCGCCGATCCCTTTTTCGCTCCCGCGCGACAAGGTCTTACGGATGCTTTGCTCGCATCGGGCCGTGTTGACGAGGCGGTGCAGGAGTACGACAAGTTAATAAAAACGGGAAACCTGCCTCATGGCGGACTGGTTCCATTCGCAAGTCTCCTTATTCGGCAGAATTTGCAACGCGGCGCCAATGAGCGAAAGTGGGATAAAGTGGAAAAAGTGCTTGATGAGGCGGAAAAAACCGACCCGGATTCGTATCAACTGCCTTTGCTTCGCACCGAAATACTGCACTCACAAAATCGCGATCAGGAGGCCGAAAAACTGCTTCGCGAAGCCCTGGAGAAAAAACCCGCACAAATCGAGTTTTGGAACTCGCTGGTAACCATACTCGCGTTGCAAAAAAAGTGGGACCAGGCCGAAAAAGTACTCGCCGATTACGAAAAACAAAAGGGCGATACCGTGGATTGGCGTTTGGCCCGCTGCGAATACCTATTGCAGCGCTACGATGCCAAAGCCGGAGAATATTTGACGAAACTGAGGGAAAATATCGACGGTTTTTCCGATGCCGATCGGGTGCGGCTCTGGAACGGCCTGTTAACCGCCGCCCGGCGGATAAAAAACAACGACTTGATCCGGGAATTGACCGATTTATTGAGCCGGAAAGACGCAAACAATCTGGAAGTTCATTTTTTGCGGTTGGAGCAAGCGGCAAATAACCAGGACCGGGCGGCTCTGGAAGCGGACTTGAAAGACGTGAAAAAAGTGGAGGGAGAAGGGCCTTTGTGGCTGTTCGGCCAGGCCCGGCTGTTGGCCCTGAGGGCGGTAAAAGAGAACGACCCCGGCCTGTATGACGAAGCCCTGCAATATCTCGCAAAAGCCCGGGATCTGCGCCCTTCCTGGTCGCGCATTCCTTTATTCATGGGAACCATTTACGACCAGCAGAATAAACCCGATCAGGCAATAAAATACTACCTGGCCGCCATCGACCTGGGAGAAATTAATCCCAAAGCTGTGCATCGCACGGTGCAATTACTCTGTCAGCAGCATCGCTTCGCGGAAGTCGATAAACTGATCGGTAAAATAGATCCCAGGAAATATCCCTTCTTGTCGGAATTAACCCGCATGTGGGTGGAAGATATGTTCAGGCAAGGTGAATTCGATTTAGCCCTGGAAAAGGCCCGCAAAGCTGTTCCCCAAGATTCCAAAGCGTACAGTGAGCACTTATGGCTCGGTCAAGTATTGGTCTCTGCAGCGCGGCGCGCGAAGCTCAAGGGCGGCGGCAAAGAATTCCAGGCCCTTTCAGCGGAGGCGGAAAAAAGCCTTCGCCGTGCCGTGGAATTGAAAGGCGACGTACCGGAGACATGGGTCGCTTTGGTGGAATTACTCAGCCTTTCAGATAGAATTGGCGATGCCGAAGCGGCCTTGAATCAAGCGGGTCGCACAATTCCCGCCGATCAGGCGCCGCTTATCTTAGCCAAATGTTATGAAGTAATTGGGAAGAATGACATAGCCCAAGAGCAATACAAGATCGCGCTGGGCGCCAAACCGGACGATCCGCGCGTGAACTATTCCATAGCCGAATTCTATCAAAAGATCGGCAAAACGGCTGAAGCCGAGGACATCTTGAAACGGATTGTGGATGGGAAGATAAAGGCGGATCAATCCGATTTGAAGCAAGCCCGCCGGCTATTGGCCAAGAATATCCTGGCCAAAGGCGGTCTCAAGAACATGGAAATTGCCCGAAATTTGATCGAACAGAACCTGGCTTCCGACGGCAATTCGGCCGATGATTTGCGAATTAAAGCACAAATTCTCTCGCTCAGCACCAACCGCGGCTGCAAGGACGAAGCAATCGCCGCCTTGACGAAATTAACAGCGGGACAACAAGTCACGCCCGAAGACCTCTTAAACCTGGCTCTGCTTTATTTATCCAAAGAAAAACAATCGCAACAAGCGTCCCAGTCCACTGCAAATGCCGGTCATCCAGACTTCGATGCCTGGAACAATGCCAATAAAGTATTGCAACGGCTGGAGTCTTCTCAAAGTAACGATCCCCGTTACATGGCGATTTACGCCAAAGCCCTGCTGGATCATGGGGACATATCCGGTGCGGAATCGCACATAAACAGGTTGGTTAAGGATTTTTCCCATTCCGCTGCCACTATAGTTCTCCAAGCCGAGTTGCTCTTTCAGCGCAATCAGTATAAAGAGGCTCTGGATTTATTAAAAGATTTTGTCGACCAGAAAAACGCTATTCCGCCCGAACGTTCTAAACGCTTGCATACGATGGCTGAAGAAATAGAGCAATTGGCCATGCGGTTAAAGGATCCGGACCAGAAACCAATGGCCGATCGCTATCTCCGAACCGCTGAAACGTTATATACTCAATACATCGCCGAATCTCCCGGCAGGTCGCTAGACCTTGTCGCCTTTCTCAACCGGCAAGGCAGAACCGAAAAGGCCATAAGCGTGCTCGAACAGACTTGGAAAAATAGCGATCCCTTGAGCATCGCCCAGGTTAGTCTGACCGTCACACACAAGGGAAAAGGCGGCATGGATATCGTAACGAGGGTGGAAAGAGTCCTTAAGGAAGCGCGAATGTCTCCGAAATTCAGCGACCATTCTGCAATCGTCGTGGCCCTTGGCGATTTATATTCCGGACAAAACCGCTTGGCGGAGGCGGAATATTTCTACCGAGAAGCTTTAAAGAAAAAACCCGACTACTACGCGGTAATGAATAACCTCGCCGTACTTTTGTCTTTCCAAGACGAAAAACTCGATGAAGCTTTGAATACTATCAACAAAGCATTGGAAATTGCCGGACCGTTGGGATCGTTGCTGGATACCCGGGCACGTGTCTATATCGCCAAAGGCGATGCTGAAAATGCCCTCGCCGATACGGAGAAAGCAATTGCCGAAAATCCAAGTCCCCTTCGGCTGTTTCACCAAGCACAAGCCTTCCTGCTGGCAGGTCAAAAGAGCAAGGCAGCCTCGACTATGCAAGAAGCCCTTAAAGCCGGGCTCGACCAAGATAATTTATATAAGCCTGAAAGTCCTCAATTTGAAAAACTAAAAATGCTTGCCGAAGAACTCAACACTCCGGCAGTAAATAATAAAAAAGAACCTTCAGTAGATTGATGTCCGGGTATTTTCTAAATAGCGGTCAAAATTCGTTCTGCCGCCAGTTCGCCCCCGTGGATGCAGTCGGGAATGCCCACGCCGTGATAGGCATTGCCGGCTAATTGCAGATGTGGAAGTGAAGCCGTGCGGGCTTCAATCCGCTTGATTAGATCTTTGTGGCCGACGTGATATTGGGGCATGGTGCGGGGCCAATGGGCAACGTCGAAAAAAACCGGATCGCCCTGGATGTGCAGGAGTTTTTCGGTGTGCCGGCGGACCAGGGGCAAGAGTTGTTCGTCGGGCATTTCGGCCAGTTCCGGATGTCGTGCCCCGCCCACGAAAACCCGCAAGAGCGTGTTGCCTTCCGGGGCGCGATGGGCGTATTTCCGGCTGCTAAAACTGATTGCCAGGATGGGACTTTGCTCGATGGCCGGCACCACCGCCCCCATGCCGTCCAAGGGATGGCCGACTTGCCGGTCGTTATAGCCCAGCGAAACAATGGCGGTGCCTTGGTGTGAGATTGCGGCGAGTTCAGCCGATAAGCTTGCATCGGTTTCCGCCAGCAAGCTTGCCGACAACGACGACGACGCAGCGATAATCACGGCTTCAAAATCCGATGTCCCCTGTCCCTTTATGAGATTATCAGATGTCCCCTCTCCCTTTGGGAGATCATTAACTGTTCCCTCTCCCTTTGGGAGAGGATTAGGGTGAGGGCTGCTGGTCCACACTCGCCATTTATTTTCGATACGCCTCAACTGTTCCACTTTGGTGTTTAATCGGATTGCATCGACGGGCAATCGGGCAGCCAAGGCATCGACCAGGCTTTTCAGGCCGTCGCGCAAGGTGACGAACATGCTATACCGTGCGCCGCTTTCGGAACCTGCGTGTGGGTTCATTTTTTTTTGCCGCCGCATCGCCCGGATCAGGCTGCCGTGCTTTAGTTCCATCTCGCGGAAGCGGGGAAGCGTGGCCAGGAGGCTGAGTTTTTCCATATCGGCGGCGTAGACCGCGCTAACAAGCGGCTCGACGAGCCGTTGGAAAACTTCGCGGCCCAAGCGGCGGCGGACGAATGAGGCCATGCTTTCGTCGGACGGGTCTTTTCGCGGCGGAATGAAATACTCCAGCGCCGCGCGGAGTTTTCCCAACGGACTTAAAAGCGGCGTGACCGCCAGCGGCCACAACCGCGTGGGGGCCATCATCAGAAAACCCTCGGGCAGGCGATGCAAACGGCCGGCGCGGACCACGAAGGTCCGCCGGTATGCGGGATTGGTTTGGATCAGTTGCTCGGCCAGTCCCAAGCGCTTGCACAGATTCACTCCCCAGGGTACGGTAGTGATGAAGTTATCGGAGCTGCGTTCGACTTGAAAGCCGCGGCGATTGATAGTGGAAATCACGCCGCCCAGGCGATCGGAGGCCTCGAAAAGCGTTATTAAGCAGGAGGGATTCAGTTCCAGCAAGCGATGCGCGGCCGCCAAGCCGGCAATGCCCGCGCCGATGACGGCGATGCGTCGCGATTGAGGTTTACAGTTCACAGTTTTCAGTTATCGGTTCACAGTTTGTAGGGTGCGTGAAACGCACCGCAATCAATATCTTATGCAAGCGGGCAGTAAACTGCCCACCCCTACACTAATCCCCAATCCCTAATCTCTAGCCCCTAGTTAAATCCACAGGTGCAAGCGGCCGTCGAGCATATCGGGGATGGCTTTTTGCACGTGGGCGCGAATCTGGCTGGAGTTATAGCGGGTGCTGAAATGGCTGGCGATGATCAATTCGTTATGGAATCGGTCTCTGCGCTCGATCAAATCGTCCACGTGGATGTGGCCAAATTTATGGATTTTGTCTTTGCGATGCCGCTGGGCCACGAAGGTAACTTCCATGATGAGCACCTCGGCCTCGAACATGGCTGGGCAGGCATCCAGGCCGGCCGGGGCGCTGTCGCCCAGATAGGCCACCTTCGGGATGCGGATTTCCTGCGTCACCTCCGTGCCGGCCAGTCGCAGATCGCGGATGGTTTCGCCCCTCAGGCCGATGAACTCGGATTTAAGTTTCCTCCGCCTCTGCCAGATCACAAAACCCAGCGAAGGCACGGCATGTTCCGTGGCCGAGACCGTCACCACTTGCTCGCGGGAAAGTTCAATTTCGTCGCCGGGCCTTACAGGCGCCAGGGTGCAGGGCAGTCGACCGCGGTCCAAGCGGCTCAGTAGCCGCAATATCCGCTCCATCGGGGCCACGGCGTGTTCGGGCAAATAAATCACCGGCGGATCCATTTTCATCATCCGTCGCCGGGCAACGTACACCGGCAAACATATGAAGTGATCCATGTGCGTGTGCGAAACGAACCACGTGGGCGTGCCCATGAACGACCAAGGCTGCGCGCCCAGATCAAAGCCGATCTTCAACTCCGGTATCCGCCAATAAGTCTGCACGGCGGCGCGAGAGTAGCCCTCGATGGATATATCCTTGTGCGCGAGTGTTTTAACCGGCAAATTGTGGATCATGAATCTCTAGTCCCGACGTTTTCATAATTATCGGCGTCGGAGAAATCCAGAGGCTCTTGGCAATCTTCCTTGATCAAGAGCCAAATTTCGCCGAACAGGGCGTTTTGCTCCACGCGAACGCGGCGATGGCGAACCAATTCCAACACGGCCAGGAATATGCCGATCAAAGTGGATTTGTGCATGCCCGCCTGGAACAATTCGCAAAAGGCAATGCGGCGGCATTCCAGCAGCCGGGCATGGATGCGGGCCATATACACGCGGATCGGCGTGTCGTCGTAAACTATGTTCGAGGGCTTGGCGGCCTCGGTCTCCCGCATAATCCGACCGAACGCGCTGACAAGGTCCCACAATTCCGCCTCGTGGATCGGTTCCTCGCTGAGATCGCGGACGCGGCCGGGCAGGTCGTTGGCAAGCCGGGGATAGTGCTCCTGCCAAACGCGGCTGCGCTCTTCTAAAATACTGGCGGCATCGCGGTATTTTTTGTACTCCAACAGCCGGTGGACCAATTCCTGCCGGGGATCGTCGATCTTTTCCTCGATCTCCTCGCCCGGCGGCAGCACCTCGTTCGACTTGATCTCGATTAGAGTGCTGGCCAGGGCCAGGAAATCGCCCACCGCGTTTACATCGACTTGCTCCAGCACGGCGATATATTGCAGATACTGATCGGTGATTTCGGCAATGGGAATATCTACAATCTCGACCTCGTGCTTTCGCACCAGGTACAAGAGCAGATCCAACGGTCCGCGAAACAGGTTCAAATCGACGCAAAAATCCATGGGCGGGTTGTTCTTCAATGATCTTCGGTACAACTCGCGGCACAAGTGCCGCGGCTATTGAGAATCATAAAACTAATGTCACACGCAATAGCCGGCGGCTAACAGCCGCCGGTGGGAATTCGCTTATATTCCGGCGGTCGTTGACCGCTGGCTAGTAAAATTATCAATCTGAGACTCAATAAACGTTCTAGTCTAACGCCGATCCATACCGGGGGCGAGATGACGGGGGTATTTCTCCCTAAAACGCTGGAAAATTTTATGTTTTTCCTGTATCTTGTTTCGTCGGCATAAACCATTTAACTTGAAAAACGTTATATTCAGGAATGTTTTATCTATTTTCCCGGCAATTTCCGAGCAAAATAGAATACGAACGGGCCAAGAAAAGCTTTTTTCCTTCCAGCAGGGGGGTAAACAGGTGAATTACGAACAGATTTGGGCGCCCTGGCGAATGGGTTATATCCTGGGGGAAAAGGCCGCCGCCAAACCCCTGCCGGCCGAGGAACTGCTGCCCGGCGCCAATGCGGAATGCTTCCTTTGCCAGTGCGTGCCCCAGGGCGATGATCGTCAGCGCTTGGTCGTCTACCGCGGCAATCTCGCGATCGTGGTGTTGAACCGATATCCTTACAACAACGGTCATTTGCTGATCGCTCCTCACCGGCATCTGGGCCAGTTCAACGAAATCGACGACGCCACCCACTTGGAACTAATGCAAACCTTGGGCCGGATGATCGCTCTTTGCGAAAAGGTGCTAAAACCCCAGGGATTCAACATCGGTCTGAATTTAGGTCACGCGGCAGGTGCCGGCGTGCCCGGTCATCTGCATTGGCATATCGTGCCCCGTTGGGTCGGCGATACCCACTTCATGCCCATCCTCGCCGGCGTGCGCGTGATTCCGCAATCGCTCGAAGCGCTTTGGGAATTGCTTGCAGAAGAATTAGCGAAATAAAATCAGAGCCAAAATAAAATCAGAGCCAAAACAAAATCAGAGCCAAAACAAAATCAGAGCCAAAACAAAATCAGAGCCAAAACAAAATCAGAGCCAAAACAAAATCAGAGCCGGACCGTGTCGGTCCGGTGGATACACAGACAACTCCTTATACAACTCCACTGCCCGCTCTCCGCTATTTCTTTTCTCGCACGTCGTAGCACAAGAGCAGGTCCTGGTCGCGGACGTACAACATTCCGTTAACTATGACCAGATATGGCCAACTGTTGAGTTCGCTGCGCTCGGGCTGAGCAAAGCGGCCTTTGAGTTTGAAGCCTTCGGGCGAGGCCTCGACCAGGCTGATCGGTCCGTTCTCGTCGCGGCAGTATAACATGCCGTCGGCGTACAATAGCGAGCACTTGCCCGAGGTTTTATCGGTCCACTTGACCTCTCCGGTATTAAAGTCCAAGCAGGTGAGATCCTTGGGATTATTGCACCCGTAAATCATGCCGCCGCTGAGGATCATGCCGCCGTGATGGTTTTGCATTTTTTTGCTGAAAAAGACCTCTTTGGATTTAAATTCATCGCCGGTGCGTTTTATATCCACGCGTCCGCCGCCGCATCCATATCCGCTGGCGGCAAACACCGAGTTTCCGGAAACGATGCAATTGGAGATGTTGGATACCTTGCTTGCCGGGGCGTCGTAGCGCCAGAGAAACTTGCCGTCTTTGGCGCGGACCGAAATCACGCCTTTGGCGGTAAGGTTGATATATTGTGCGACGCCGTCGATCGTGGCCTTAATGACCGATGCGTATCCGGCCGTGTCGCCCACGGCCGCCCCCCAAATTTTTTCGCCGTTGGTTTTATCGAGGGCCACAATGGTGTTTTTTTCGCCACCCGGGGTGCAGATTACCCAAGGACCGTCGATCAGCGGCGATTCGGCATAGCCCCACTGTGGGATTTTTCCGCCAAAGTCGTTGACAAAATCCTTTTGCCAAATAATTCGCCCGTCTTTGCGGTCCATGCACACCAGTTCGCCGGCGATTCCGGTCGTGTAAAGGCGATCGCCGTCGATGGTGGGCGTGGCTCGCGAACCAGGATGACCCGCGCCTTTGTTGCGCACCTGTCCGAAATCGGCCCGCCAAATCAACTTGCCTTCCTTGCCCGCGTCCAGGGCCACGACCCACTGTTTGTCGTCCTTATGTCCCTGGGTGTAAATCACGTTGCCCACAACGGCCACGGTGCTAAAGCCCTCGCCCAGTCCGGTGGTTTTCCAAGCCAACAGCGGACCGTCTTTCGGCCACTCTTTCAGCAATCCCCTTTCGCGGCAGATGCCGTCGCGATTGGGTCCTCGAAACCCTGGCCAATCATCGGCCCGGCCGGGCCGCACAAGGATCGTAAGGAGTCCTGCACACAATAAAATCCACAACGGTGCAAAGCACTTTTTCATTGTTGTTTCTCCGGATTTGATAGTCTTCCCCAGCCGATTTCGGTTGGCAACGGCGCGAGGTTTTTTGATTTTTTCCATTATGGAGGGGGGGTGGGGAACTTTTTTCTTTATTCCTTATCTAAAACCTAGAATTTTACGGATTCTTATTGCCAATTTTATCTGCTTTGCGTATGAAATGGTAGCGTACAAAAGCCGTAAAACCAGCCCCCTTTCCCCAAGGAGCATGTCATGCTGAAACACATCTGTACTGTCGCTCTGTTGATTGTCGCAACAACAAATGCCGCCGCCCTGGCCGCGGCCGAAGAACCTAAAAACACCAATCTGCCGCTAAAGCGAGTGGTGTTGTTCAACTCCGGCGTCGGCTTCTTCGAGCATTCCGGCAAGATCGACGGAAATGCGAATGTGGAAATGAAGTTCAAAACCGATCAGATCAACGATCTCTTAAAGAGCATGGTGGTGCAGGATCTCGACGGCGGGCGGATCTCCACTGTCACCTACGGATCGAAGGATCCCATCACAAAAACGCTGAAGACTTTTTCCATCGATCTGACGGCCAATCCCACCTTGGCCCAGCTCTTGCAGCAAGTCCGCGGCGAGCGGGTCGAACTCGAAGCCCCCAACAAACTCGCCGGCGTGATCCTCGGCGTGGAAACCCGGAAAAAACAAATCGGCGAGCAAACTACCATTGACATCGACGTTCTCAACCTGCTGACCGACGCCGGTCTGCGGGCCGTGCCCATGGATACCATCAGCACGATAAAGTTGACCAACGAAAAACTCGACGCCGAGCTGCGCAAGGCGCTGTCCCTGTTGGCCTTGACCCATGCCGCTGACAAAAAATCCGTTGAACTGAGCTTCTTGGGCAAAGGCCAGCGCCGAGTGCAAGTGGGCTACATCCAGGAAGCCCCGGTGTGGAAGACCACCTATCGCCTGGTGCTCTCGGACGAAAAGCCGCTCTTGCAAGGCTGGGCCATCGTGGAAAACACCTCCGAGGAAGATTGGAACAACGTGAACCTGTCGCTGGTAAGCGGCCGGCCGATCTCGTTCATCATGGACCTGTATCAACCGTTGTACGTGCCGCGCCCGGAGGTGCAGTTGGACCTTTTCGCTTCGCTCCGTCCGCAGACGTACGGACAGGACCTGGCCAATAGAGAAATGCTATTTGAGGCCGCGAAACCGGAAGGCATGATTACAAAAAGTCCATTGAAGGTCAGGGAAAGTGCCGCACGTGCTCACGCCTTCGCTGGTGCACCTGCAAGTCCGCCGACCGAAGCGCCCGCCCAGGAACCAGCCTGGGATTTTCGCCAGGGCGTGCAATCGGTGGCCCAGGCGGCCGAGTTGGGCAGCCTGTTCCAATACAAAATCGACACCCCCGTGAGCCTGCCCCGCCAGCAGTCGGCAATGTTGCCCATCGTCAACGCCGACGTGAAGGGCGAAAAGGTGTCGATCTACAACCAGAACGTCCAGGCCAAGCATCCGCTTTGCGGCTTGCAGTTTACCAACACCACCGGCTTGCACCTGATGCAAGGGCCGATCACGGTTTTTGAGGGCGGAAGTTATGCCGGCGACGCAAAAATCGAGGACCTCCCGCCCGACGCGCAGCGATTGATAAGCTATGCCGTGGACCTGGACACCGAAGTCGCTCCGCAAACCAAGGGCCGGCCTGAGGAATTGCTCGGCGTTCGGCTAATCAAGGGCACGCTGATCGCCACGCGCAAGTACGTCCGGGAGCAAGAGTACACGGTGAAAAATTCCGGCAAGGTTCTGAAAAAAGTCTTGATCGAGTACCCCGTCGATGCCTCGTGGAAACTGGTCAAGCCCGAAAAACCCGCGGAAAAAACCCGCGATTTGTACCGCTTCGCAGTCGAGGCCAAGCCGGGCGAGCCGGCACTGCTCACGGTCGAGGAAGAACGGACCGACAGCCAGCACGTTGCCATGAACAACCTCGACGACGGTTCGATCCAGTTCTACTTGAGCGTCAAAGTCGTAAGCGACAAGGTCAAGGAGGCCTTGAAAGAAATCGTCAAGCGCAAGGCCGAATTGGGCCAATTGACGGCCAAAAAGCAGCAAGTCGAACAACGTATCCGCGATATCGGCGAAGACCAGACCCGCATCCGGGCGAACATGACCCAACTCGACCGCAACAGCGACGTGTACAAGAACTACGTGAAAAAGTTCAGCGATCAGGAATCGGAGATCGAAAAACTCCGCGCCCAAATCGCCACTCTGGCCGACGAAGAGACCGGCATGCGCAAGGCTCTCGATGAATATATGCTGGCCTTGGATTTGCAGTAGACTTCCAATATGGTATAATAGCGAAAAAGTAATCGCATAACCTATTGGTCTGCGCTTTCCTTATAAATCCAGACTAAAGGAGGGAGTCGAATGTTCCGTTTCTACTTGCCGGCCGGACGTCAAACCGCAAAAAATTTTATCTTCCTTGCGTTGGCGACATTGTTCCTGGGGACCTGGAATACTTCGGCGCAGGAACCACCGCCCGCTTTACCGCAAATGCTCCCGGATGCCATGCCGGAGATTCCCGCCTGGGCGGGCAAGGACAAGGACGAACCGTTTGACGTGAAAAAATTTCTTGAAAGCCGCACCGTCGCTCCGTCGGACAACGCCGCCCCCTTGTATTTCTGGGCCCTTGCCGATGTTTCCAACAACATGGCCTTCGTCTATCCGCCGGATCAGTGGAAAGCACGCCTCCCGCAAGTCGAAGCCTTGGGCCGGGACATCGGAAACATGGCCGATGACGAAAAGTTAAAAGCCGGATCAATCCCCATAACTGACATCGAACGCGTCTTAAAAAACGCCCAGCCGACCCTGGATAAAATCGATCAGGCACAGCAAAAAAAGCGGTGTGTTTTTATCACGGGCATACGCTTTGATTCCCGACTTGAGCACATTATGGCGGCCAGGCAAATCGCCCGTCTGGAATTACTGCAAATATATCATGCCTGCAGCAAAGATGATTTCGCTGAAGCGGAACAGGCGATTAAACGAACGCTTCGCCTCAGCCGCGATCTGCGTCCGCGGGGATTATTTGTCAACCAATTGGTCTCGTATGCCGTGGAAGGCATAATTTTGGAGGCCATCGCCAATTATACGCTCACCCAGCGCAGCCTGACACCCGAACAATGCGACCGGCTTCTGGCCCTACTCGCCGATCGAGACCTTCTCATAAAAGCCGCTTTAACCGAAGGGTTGAAGATGGAATACATCTCGCAACGCAACATTTTCAATGATCTTCAAACCGGAGGGATCAAACGCGATGTTCTTGTTAAATCACTCGGCGGCACTCAATTCACGGATGAACAGTTGAAGCAGATTAATTGGCGCAAGGAAATTTCCGCGTTAAATAGTTCATACGCTAAAATGTTCGCCATAGCCGCCAAGCCTTATGATAAATCCGCGCTTGATGAATTTAATAAAAAGGAAGTTTCCAAACTAAAGGCCGAAAAAAATGTGTTGACGCCATTACTTCTTCCGTCAGTTTCGGGCTTCTACAATGCGCAAACTCGCATGCAAGCACGCGTGGCGGGCACGCAATGCCTGATCGCCGTGTGCCGATATATCTTGGCCCACGACAAACTGCCCGCCGACCTGGCCGCGGCCTTAACTGAAGCCGGAATGAAGGAAGTTCTCCTCGATCCCTATGACGGCAAACCTATGCGTTATAAAGTGATTAATGGAAAGCCCGTGGTGTATTCCGTAGGCCCGGATCAGAAAGATGACGGCGCAACAGTGGAATGGACAGGAGGGAACTCTTCCGGAGATATGATTTACCGCATCGGTGAATAAAACACATCTGCCCTAAATGCCAGGGCAAAATGAACTATTACGCGACCACCGCTCGCGGCTTTATGGTCTGCAATTTGCATTATGCAATTTTCAATTTGCAATCTATATCCCACTAATTCAACTGACAATCCTACTACTACTAACATTAACTCAGGTACAAGTGGGCAGTGAACTGCCCACCCCCTTACTGTTCTTTATTCCCTGGTCCCTGTCCGCTGTCGCTGGAACCTTGATTCGCCACTCCCCGGGTGTATTCGCGGAATTGTTCGGCCCATTCTTGCGGCGGAGCGAAGCGGCCGGAGTCGCGCAGGTCGCGGATTTGGTCGGTTTTCGTGCCGCCGTGCTTAATAACCGTGGCGCCGGGACGCAGGCCCAGGCTTTTCAGCGCGTCGTCGAGTTGTTTTTTGGCCGCTTCGCCGCGAGAACCTTTTTCCTCGGCAGCCTCGCTGAGCTGCCGCCAGCGATCGATGAACCGTTGCGCCTGCTCGCGGGTCCAGCCCAATCGCTCCAATAACTCGGGCTGATCCTTGGCCAATTGGTCTTCGAGGTGTTCCAGGGCGAGTATGGTTTGCTTTCGGGCGTAATCCAAATTAACGGCATCGGCGGCCGACTGCCGCGATTCGGACTCGGCGGCTGCGTCGGGCGATGGGCCTTGTTGACCGCCGACGGTCGGATTGCCCGATCCGTGCGCAGACGGTCCTTTGCCTAACTGGTCGCCGGCCGGCGTGCCCTCTGCCGGTTTTTGTTGTCCTTTGCCGGTGGAGGCATCGGGCGATTGTGGCTGTTTTGATCCCAAACCTTCGGCATCCGGCTGTTTTTGTTGTCCTTCGCCGGTCGAGGAATCGGGCGATTGTGGCTGCTTTGATCCCAACTCGTTAGAGTCGGGTGGTTTTTGTTGTCCCTTGCCGGTTGACGAATCGGGCGATTGTGGCTGTTGCGAAGCGGAGTCTTCGCCGCCGGATGGTTTGCCGTCGGGCTGGTTTTTGCCGTGCGATCCTTGTGGGGCTTGTTGCTTTGCCGCACTGCCGGTAGTTTCGCGGCTTTGCGACTGGTCGCCGGGTTTTCCGGTAGTTTCGCCTTGGCCTTTTTCACTCGACACGGAACTGCCTTGCTCGGCCGGAGTTTGCGAACCCTCCGAGCCGCCGCCGGGCTTTTTGGCCTGTTGTCCGCCGCCTTTTTCGCCTTGGCCGGAACGGTCGCCGGCTGATTCGCTTTTCGCGTCCGATTGCTTGGGCGATGTGCTTGGCGATTGGCCTTGCTCTTGTTTCTTGTTTTGATCCTGGGCGGGTTGCCCGGATTGGTTTGTCTTCGGCTGATTTGCGTCCTGTGCTTCGGGACTGGGTTTGGGGGTTCCCGAAATCTGGTCTGCGCCGGGCTTCTGTTGTTGATCGGTTGTTTGATCTAAAACGCCGGATTTCTGCCCCATATCGGGCTGCTTCTCACCCTGTTTACCCTCGGATTGTTTTTTTTCGCCTGACGACTGCATCTCGCCCTGTTTGCCCTCGGATTGTTTTTTTTCGCCCGACGACTGCATCTCGCCCTGTTTGCCCTCGGATTGTTTT
>JBEKFZ010000027.1:0-47085 GCA_050013075.1 Thermoguttaceae bacterium
GCCCCCACCGCCGCCGCGTTGACCGCCGCTGCCGCCCCCACTTCCGCCCCCGCCGCCGCGACCACCGCCGAAATTGCCTCCACCGAAATTACCGCCGCCGAAATTACCGCCGCCGAAATTGCCGCCGCCGAAATTACCGCCGCCGAAATTGCCTCCGCCGCCGCCAAAATTGCCACCGCCGCGCTGACCCACGCCGCCAAAATTGCCGCCGCCGCGCTGACCCCCGCCGCCAAAATTGCCACCGCCGCCGCCACCTTGTTGGGCGTACTGTTGGTTCCCGCGGTTTTGCCCGCTTGATGCGGTTGAACCGCGATTGGATCGCTGGCCATATTGTTGTGAACTTCCTCGGCCTTGACCGTATTGAGAAGAAGACATACTCCCGCTGCTGCCGGCAGTGCGGGTAACTTGAATGTTTTCGCCCCCAAGCGCGCTCAAAGCCGCTTCCACCGATTGGGTGCTGGATCTGTGCAGCGTGACGACCTGCACCGACTCGTTTGTATCGGGGCTAACCGTATCCAGGGTTTCCACGAACTGCTTGACATCCTCGAACAGTGATTCCGGAGCGGCCACGATCAACGAATTGCTGCGCGTATCCACGCTAACGGACATTTTCGGCGTTTCATCGCTTTGTTGGCGTCCAGTTCCGCCGCGCCCGCCCATGCCGCCCATCATTTGTTGAAAAAAGGCTTGAGGTCCGCCGCCGGGCATTGGCATGTTCTGGTTGGAACTTTGGACCATCCGGTCGCGATAGACTTCCTCGACTATTCCGGCCACTGTCGCGGCATCGGTGTTGTACAGGTAAATCATCCTCGCCCGTGGACTGACTTGAACGTCCTCGGGACTATCTTTTTGATCGAGGATTTTCAGTAGTTGCTCTATGGTATCAAGATCCGTGTCATTGGCCTGCACGATTAGGGCATTGAGCCGGGAGTCGGGTGTAATTTTGATCGTGCCGGTGGTTTGAACTCTTCCGACTCCGCTTCCCCCAGCCCCGTCCAGGAATGATCCCAAGAGGTTTCCGGCCGGATTGCCCATGGCATTGTTGAGCATATTGCCCATAAGCGATCCGCCGCCGGTGTTTGTGGAACTGCCGGTGGAGAGCGTGCCGCCGCCCAAGATCAGGTCGAGGGTAGCGCCCACCACGGCGGCCTTGGCGTGTTTAAGGAAGAACATGTTATATTGCGGGCGGGATGTGGCTCCGCCGGCCAACGATGTCAGCAGTCTTTCGAACTCGTCCAATGCTTCTTCGTCCTCGCTGGCGATCATTACCCCTCCCGGTCCCGGGGCCACAATGATCGAAGCGGGTTCTTTTTTTTCCGTGGAAGCGGCCGGTGAAGACTTCTGTGGTTTAGGGACGGCGGTTTTGGGGAGTTCTTTTGTTTCGGCCGGTTGCGGATCGACTTGCACTTCGTCGGCGACCAGGCGGAATACGGCCTTTTGAGGATTTTCGGTGGTTCTATCATCCGGCAAGGGCGGTCTTTTGAGGGGTTTATTCCCCGATGGCGGTTCGGAAGGCGAGGGATTATTTTCACGCGGGTTTAACGAAGGCTGTCCTTTTTCTCTCTGATCCGAATCACTCGGCGGTCGTTTGGGCCGGTCCGATGGACTTTGTTGCGTTTCCTGATTTTCCAACTCGCTCGGCCTGAACGTGGGAATGGAATTTGAAGGCGCCACCACGCGTATCTTGCTGTTTGGATGCATGGTGGGCCATATCTCCTGGATCCGCTCCAAGGCCGATCCCAGCGACCGTTGCGATAAGGGCAGCATCCGCATTTTGCCGGCGCTGGCCGTGACCATCGAGTTGGCGTCGGTTTCGCCCATTTGTTTCAGCATGGAGGTGATCTGATCGATTTGCGCGGTGGTGCCGCGGATTATCAGTTGCCGGGTGTTCAGATCGGCCTCGACTTGAGGACCGGAACCGCTTTTAGACGCATCAGTGCCGCCGCCGAAGAACTTATTGATCGCCTGCACGGCCGTTTGCGGATCGACCATTCGCAAGCGGAGCACCGCCACGCGCCGGGCATCTTGCTGCAACTGAGCCAAAGTGGCCCGGATCGTGGCGTGTTGGGCGGGCCGGGCAAGGACGAACAAGGTGTTGGTCTTGGCATCGAGGTTCATGCGCACGTCGGGCAGGCCGGCCAACAGGGTTTGCATCACTTTCTCGGTTAATTGAGGGTCGGCCGTATCAATCGAATAAGTCGCGAATTGCGGCGTTCCTTCCAGATCGCCGGTGGCGACGCCGCCCGGAGGCGCATCAATCGTTTTTAGAATTTCTTCCAGCCGGGCAATTTTTTCCGGCCTGCCGGTTGCTATTATGCGCTTATTGTTCGTATCGACGGTCAAGAGCAGCGAACCGTCGGTTGTTTTATATTGATCGCTGGGGATGTCGAGCAACTGACGCAGGTTGGGTAATATACTTTCAGGCGTGACGAAATGCAGTGTAAATGTCCGCAATTTTCCGGAGTTAATGCCTTCCGGATCTTCCAGGTGTTGGATTAAATCGCGAATCACCCGCAGCCGCGCTGCGGTATCGGTAACGGAAAGCCGACGCGACTTGGGCAAAGGAACTATCGTGGTCGTTGGTCCTTTGAGTTTTTCGATTTCTCCCGAGACCTCGTCGGGCGAAAGTCTTACCAGATCGAAATTCACGTTGACAAACTCCGAATCGCCTCGTTTGTCCAGCGAATCCAAGGGCACGGTGGGCACCATGAGAGGCGGAATATTTTCAAGACTCACCAGCATCAACATGCGGTCGCGGCGAATCAGCGTACAGCCCCTGGTCTGAAGCTGGGCATTCAATATGTCGATGGCCTGGGCCGGAGTCTTTTCCTCTTCGTCGACGTAATTGAAGGTGCCTGTGGGCTTGGCTTCAGGATTTATTACCAACGATAAACCTGCCTGATCGGCGAACCAAGGTATCACCACGTCCCAAGGTTGATAACGGAATGCAAGACGGATTTTTTCCGCATGTTTGGGCAATTCCACGCGCGGCTTGGGCGATGCAGTCGCGGCGGAGGAGGCGGGCGCGGTTTTTTCCGCCGATGCAGCCGGTTTTTCCGCCGCGGTTTCCTGCGGCTTGGATTGGTCCGACGCCGACGGTTGTGCCTCGGACGCCGTGGAAGCGGCTGCCGGCGAAGATTCCGTCGAGGCCAATGACTCCCAATCGGCTTTTTGTTTATCGGTCAGGACGGCCGCCAAACTACGTTCAGCCAAGGCTTGAACGATATGCGATTTTTTCTCGTCGTTTTTGGCTAGATCCTGCTTGAGTTTTTCTAATATGTCGGCAATCTGTTTTTTCTGCTCTTCCGAAAGGGCAAGCCGTTGGGCAACCGCCGGTTCGGCCAACGAGGCGAGTCCCAATCGGCTTAGACGAATCTGTTCCAGCAGTTTTTTTTGCTCGGCGTTAAGCAAGGCCAGGCATTTACTTTCCGACTCCTGGCGGAAGGCGGCCAATTTTTGCTCGCGATCAGCGGCCGGAAGATCCTTTTGCATTACCAAATCCACGGCTTTGCTTTCGCGGTCGTCGATTAGGGATTGCAGTTTGGACTTTTGTTCGGCCGATAGTTGCAATTTCGCGGCTGTGTCGTCCTGAACCGCCAGTGATAATACGCCCACGAAATCATCGGCGCTATAGGCCCGCATGGGCCAAATGGCACATAGCAGCACTGCCATAACGGCAGCAAGCATCCGCCTAAAAATGCCGCTACCGACATCTACACCGATACTTACGCGATTGGTTTCAATATAAGCGTTCAATGATCGCACTCCGGATATTAGGTCTCTTACGGAAACACCCGATTGCAGAAAGTTCGCCGCATAGGAAAAAACAATAATTACCCCCCATTCTGACGAGCCAGTGCCGTTAATCCCACTTTTCCATGTTAATTTGAGGGTTGATCTGTTTCTAGGGAAAAACCAACAATCACTATGCATCATTAAGTAATAACCCCGACAGTGTGCAAAAGTTCTGAATAAAGCCTTATATAAAGCATGTCAGACATGAATATAACCATTTCAAGTGGGACGTTAATACCGCACAAGATACAAATAGCGGCTAATGGAGAACCATTGGCCCGTTGGGCCGTCAAGCCGTTGGTAGCCGCCCCGAATTCTCAATTAGATCAAGCCGTAGCGGCTGAGCGTTGCACGGAGTTTGTTTTCTTCGGCAGGGCTTAGCGGGGTTAGGGGCATGCGCAGTTCGCCGGTATCGCGGCCGAGCATACGCATGGCGATTTTGATGGGGATCGGATTGGTTGCCAGACCGAGCATGTCGCGGCAGATGGGGAAGAGTTTATGATGCCATCGCCTAGCTTCGGCCATATCGTTGCGATCGAAGGCCTGGATCATAAGCAACATATCTTTGGGTATGATGTTGCCGACCACGGATATCACGCCCCGGGCGCCGATGGCCATAAGCGGCAGAGTCAGGCTGTCGTCGCCACTTAATACCGTCAGATCGGTGGCGTTAATAATCTGCGAGGCCTGGTCCATCGAGCCGGTGGCCTCCTTGACCATGGTGATATTGGGCAATTCGGCCATGCGGGCGATCGTATCAGGCTCGATATTCTTGCCCGTGCGTCCGGGTATGTTGTACACGCAAATCGGTATGTCCACGGCCTGGGCCAGGACTTTGAAGTGTTGATAAAAACCCTCTTGGGTGGGCTTGTTGTAATAGGGCGCTACTATCAAGACGGCGTCGGCGCCGGACTTGGCTGCCCAACGTGTGAGGTGTAAGGCTTCTTCGGTGCTATTGGACCCGGTACCGGGCATGACTTTGATTCTGCCCGCGGCCGCTTCGATTACGGCGGCGATTACCCGCTCGTGTTCCGGGTGCGAGAGCGTGGGCGATTCGCCCGTAGTACCTGCCGGGCACAAGCAGGTCGTGCCCGCGGCTATTTGAAACTCCACTTGCTGTTGCAAGGCCTTGAGATCCACCTGACCGTCGCAAAACGGCGTGATCATGGCCACCGAAAGACCGGCAAATTCTTCACTGCGTGTTGTCATGGCATTAAATTACTAAAGATTATCCTCATTGGTTTCTAGATGGTGGGACTTCGTCTCACCCTATTAGCTGTTTCATTTCCCGAACGGCTTCCTGAAATCCGACCATGACCGCTCGGGCGACGATACTGTGGCCGATATTCAATTCGTGCATTCCTTCAATCGCGGCAACGGGGCGGACATTGTGGTAATTCAATCCGTGGCCGGCGTGAAGGGCCATGCCTGATTGTCGAATCACAGCCCCGACCGATTGAAGTTTTTCCAGTTCTTTTTGTCTTGGGGCGCCGCTTTTGGATTCGGCGTATTGACCGGTATGGAGTTCCACGGCATCGGCTTTCAATCGGGCCGCTTCTTCGATCTGCCTTACTTCCGGATCGAGAAACAGACTGACCGAAATGCCGGCGTCCTGAAGACGGCGAACCGCGTCGGCTGCTCGAATTTTATGCGCGATAACATCCAGTCCGCCTTCCGTGGTGATTTCTTCGCGGCGTTCGGGCACCAGCGTGGCCTGATCGGGTTTGACGTTTAAGGCAATCTCTAAAATCTCTTCATTACAGGCCATTTCCAGGTTGAGTTTTACGGTAACGGTTTCACGCAGGATTCGCAAATCGCGGTCGTTAATGTGGCGCCGGTCCTCGCGCAGATGCAAGGTAATGCAGTCGGCCCCCCCTAATTCAGCCAGGGCCGCCGCCCATACCGGATCCGGCTCATAAGTACGCCGGGCCTGCCGAATCGTGGCTATATGGTCGATATTCACACCAAGTTCAGGCATGGCAAGCTGTCTGTTAGGGGGTGTAGGGGTGGAAATCACTAGTCATAAGGATTTATTCATCCTGCAAAATAGGCCATTAGAGTATTTTTTTGTATCAAGCCAAACTTCAATTTCCAAATCGAGATTATAACTCCATGTTTTTTCTCGGCAAGCCATGAGTATTATTCAGACAATACCGGATTTGGGGGATTTCAGGATTTTTGCTCCTGGGGGAACGGTTTTTGATATGCCTGGACGTATGATTTATATAGATGAGCCCTCGATTTCGCCTCTGACTTTAAGCTACAGTTTTATAGATATCTTTTCTCAAGGGGGCAAAACAATGACATGCCAAGAACTGGCGAAACGTATTGAAAAACTACAGCCCGAGGCCCTGCCGCGCGAGGTCGCTCGGCTCTGTTTGCTGCTGAGCAATTATGTTGATAACCTTGACGAACTAAAAGACGAGGAACATCTCGCTCAGGTATGGAAGGACATGATGGTTCGGCTTCAGGCAGTGACCGACCAACATGAAGCCATGACGGCCGACTTGGAAAAAATGTCTCGCACCAATCCCCATAAACTGACGTTTAATCAGATTATGGTGCTGATCCGCGCAATCAAGGTGCAAAGTCAAGTGGTTCAACTCTACATGGGCCAGCCAGTGGCGAAAGAAAGAGAGGAAAAATAAGGGTTCAGGGTTCGGAATGTAAAAACGTTGAAGATTGTTGAAGCGGTAAAAAAGATTTGTTCCGCTGAAACATAATCTACACTATTACCCAACCTCCGCGACCACTGGTCGCGGCTTAGTGCCTATCCGAATACCCATTTTTGTCATCCTGAGCATAGCGAAGGATCTTGATAATAGAGGCTAGATTCTTCGCTTCGCTCAGAATGACGACCGGTTTTAGGATAAGCTTTTAACATTCTGTCCACCGCCCACTGACCACTACGCTTCCCCAATTTTCGCCATCACATCGTCTGGGATATAAAAGTTCGACGACACGTTCTGCACGTCGTCGTGATCATCGAGGCGTTCCATCAGTTTTAGGACTTTTTGGGCTGTTTCGGGGTCGGTGAGGTCGACTGTGGTTTTCGAGATGCGGGTGATTTGGCTGGCTTCGGGCGTGATGCCCGCGTCGGCCAGGGCCTTGGACACGTTTTGATATGCGGCCGGATCGCAGATGACCTCGAATTTGCCGGAGTCGCGTTTCACGTCTTCAGCCCCGGCTTCGAGGGCTATTTCCATGAGTTTTTCCTCGTCCGTATTTTCGGTTGGGATGAGGAACAGGCCCTTGCTTTCAAACATCCAGGCCACGCACCCGGCCCCGCCCAGTTTGCCGTTGCTCAGTTCGAACACCTTGCGGATTTCAGGCGCTGTGCGGTTGCGATTGTCGGTAAGCACTTCGCAAAGGATGGCCACGCCGCCCGCGCCGTAACCTTCATACATCACTTCTTCGAGGCTGACGCCCTCCAGTTCGCCCGTGCCGCGTTTGATCGCCCGTTGGATGTTTTCCTTGGGCAGGCTCACGGCCTTGGCGTCGTCGATGGCATAGCGCAGGCGGAGGTTGGCGCTGGGATCGCCGCCGCCCATTTTGGCCGCCACGATGATGGCCTTGGCCAGCTTGCTCCACAGTTTGCCCCGCTTGGCGTCGACCAACGCCTTTTTGTGTTTGATACCGGCCCAATGTGAATGGCCTGACATAAATTGAACTCCCGTACTTGAAAAAAAACGCTCCCAACACAAATGCCGGAGCTATTGAGTCTCAGGTAATGAATATCGCGTTTTCGCATCAGAGCCGGGCCGTGTCGGGTGCGGAATTACCGGGGCGACACGCCCCGGCTCTGACTTTTCATGTGATATTCTTTTTCTGAGACTCAATAAACCTTCAATACTATAATAACATCCAATATTCTAGCGTTTTTGTACTTCTTGGTCTACTTTACGTATTTTTTCTTCGATTTCTTTTGCTTTTTCCTCGTCTTTATCCTTGCGGAGCAGTTCGGCCGCGCGGATCCAAGCGTCGCGGGCCTTTTCCACTTGGTGGAACTTTAAATAGGCGTCGCCGAGGTGGTCAAGGACCACGCCGTCGGGCTGCTTTTCTATGGCTTTTTGCAGTTCGGCGATCGCCTCGTCCCAGCGGCCGAGCCGGTACAGGGCCCAGCCCAGACTGTCGCGATAGGCCCCATTATCCGGTTCGGCCTCCACCGCCTTGCGGATCATTTCAAGGGCTTGGGGAAGGCGCTGGTTTTCATCGGCCCAAAGATAGCCCAGGTCGTTCATCGCGCCTACGTCGTCGGGAAATTCGTCGAGCACCTGCTGGAGCCATTCCACGGCCTCGGGGATCTTCTTTTGCAAAACGCAAAGATTCGAGAGCTCCATCCGTACTTCTTTTAAAGATTCGCGGTTTTCCTGGCTTTCGTAATTGTTATCGAAATCCTTGAGTATTTTAAGGTACTCGGCGACGGCTTCATCGTATCGCTTGGAGTGGTAGTACACCCAACCGATCCGGCTGCGGAACTTGGCCGAATCTTTTTTCGTTTCCACTGCTTTTTGCGCCGCCGCCAGGGCCTCGTCGATGCGGTCTTCCATGGCCAACGCTCCGGCCAGATAGAAATAAAAGATGGGATTATCTTCGGGGAGCACTTTTCCGTCGATGCCCTGCTGGAATACCTTGATCGCCTCGGCCGCCCGGTTGTCGACCAGCAGTCCTATCCCCCAAACCAAATATACTTCGGCGGCTTGCTTAGGTTGGGCGGTTGCGGCCGGTTGAAAAAATTCCCCGGCCGTGGCCCATTGTTTGGCATCCATAGCCAACATGCCCATGGCAAAACACTTGCCGTAAGAGGGCTTTTCCGGGGCGTTTTGGAGTTGCTTCCGGGCGGCATCGATCAGGCCGCGCATCGCGTCGGGGTTTTTTGAGAGCGATATTACCTCGCTCCCCAGGGTATCGAGAACGCCCGTCTTTTCCACTGCCTCGCCCAGAACGGAAAGCATGGCGTCGAACTGCTTGGTTTTGCGATGGATTTCCAAAAGACTTTTATAGCCCGTTAGCGTGGGACTTTTTTCGACCAGGGCGACATACAGCAGTTCGGCCTTTTCGATCATGTCCGCTTCCAGGTATTTGCCCGCCAGAAAATAACCCAGCGGCACGTTTTGGGGATCGTCTTCGCGGAGTTTTTCCAGGCGGGAGATCAATTCGCCTTTTCTGCCCAGGGCGTCCAGCACGTCGGCCAACAATTCGTAGGGTTTCGCGCCCGCGGCCGAAAGATGCCTGGCCATCGCCTCTTCCAAGGCGGTAAGGGCCTCGGCGGGCTTGCCGCTTTTGGCCAGCACCTGGGCGAGATGGAACTTCCAAAGTTCCTCATTGGGGTCGCGTTTTTGGGCTTTTTCAAAGGCCGAGCGGGCTTCTTCGACGCGCCCGGCCTGCAAAAAGCAATCGCCGAAAAAACCGTACGTCGTTCCCGGCTCCTCCAGCAAAACTTTTTGAATCTCTTCGGAAAGTGCATATTTATCGGGATGGTCCAGGGCATCGACCACCAATGCGAAACAATCGGCGGCTTCTTTGTATTTGCCCACGAGCACGAGCAGCCGGCCGGCGTCCAATCGCAAAAGGACCTCATCGGAGGAATTCGGCTCGATGCCGGCGCGGCGGGCCAATGCCTGCTGAAAAAGTTTCAGGGCCTTGGGCCAATCGCCTTCTTCTTCCAATCGGACCCCCAAACGGCGCAACAGCATGAGATCGATATCTTCTTCCAACTCCACCGACTTCAGCGCGTAGCGAACCGCCACGCCTTCGCGTTTCAAATGGAGAGCCAAAGGTATGATCTCCCGGACAATCTCGGCCGATTGCGGATCGCACCGCAATGCCCGCTGATATAATCGCAAGGCCTCGGCATACTGCTGGCGGAGTTCCGACGCCCGGGCGGCGGAGAATAATTCCAAGGCTTCGACCTTGTCGCGCCGGGCTTCATCCGCGGCATGGTTGCCGGACAGGGGCAGGGCGGCGTCGTCAAGAATCAGGGGTCCGGGGCGAAACTCTTTCTCTTCCGCGGCCTTTTCGTTTTGCGATTGATCGCCGCGCGTTTGCAGCGGCAGGGCAGTCGCCGGGGCGATACATAATCCCATCAATAATAAACGAAATAAGCGGGTGCGCACTGAGCCGTTTCCCCATTTCCTTACCGCGGTTTGCGTTTGGAGAGTCCTTCGGAAATCGATTTTTTTTTCGGCGAAGCGGTCTCGCGCGTTGGAAGTGTTTCCGCCGGTTCCGCGGGCGTTTCGGCAGAGGGAGCGGATTTCTTTTTGGTTTTTTTGGCGGCGGGTTCGGGTGTTGGGACTTGAGAGGGCGGAGGTTTTTTGCGTCCCCCTGTTTTTTCGCCGCCCGGCCCCGGCTTGGCGGCGGAAGTTTTGCCGCCGGTTGTCGGCCCGGCGGCGGACTGCTCCGCTGACTTCTTCCGCACTTGAGGATCCACCCGGCGCTTCGGCAGCCGGTTTTGCACGTCCGGATTGATTTCCGAAAGGATGCCGCGCATCGCCGGCGAGTAAGGATTGGCGGAAAAATCGGCGCCGAACTGATGCAAAAGCGATCCGAACTCCACGCCTTTGGACTTGGCGATTGCCCGTTCCATACCCGGCACTTCGCCAGCCGTCGCGTCCTTGTCGGACACCAGGTCCAGCAGGCGCAAGACGTTCATCGTGCCGGTATCGATTGGGATGGAATGGCCGCCCAAGGCCGCTTGGACCGCGTAAGCCACTGAAAATCGGCTGGTGCCGTCGAGTCCTTCCAGCCATTTGATCGTCGGGCCGAGATTCTTTTTCAGCTTGTCTTCCAGGTCGAAGTTGAATTGGGCCTCGAAGATCGCGTGCAGCACGCGCTTGATGCGGTTTGCCGCCAAACGCGGATCGGGCAGGCAGGCCATTACCTCGGATAGCTCCGATATGGAAGTCACCCGGACTTCGTTCCAATCGAAAAACGTATGCACCAGCGCCGCGAACGCCTCTTCGGCCGCCTCGTATCTGGCGTCTTCCAGACAGCAGGCGAAGATTAAATGTTCCGTCACCGGCCGGCCGGCATTGGCCGTCGCGGGCTTGTAATGCTTCTTGAGGATCTTATGAACCTTGGCGAATTGTGCCGTGCGACTGACTGCTGTCATGGAAAATCCTCCCGGCGCGAGCGCCGGGGCTAAACGTTGAAACTTGTACTAACAACCAAATCTCGTCACTCTCCACTCGTCTCTCCTCCCTCGTCTTGCGCTTCATCCGGCGGAAGCACCTTGCGGAGGATTTGGGCTATTTCAATGGAACGTTTTACTCCCTGATCCAGTAAAAAGTTCAGCCGGGGAGTATAGCGCATTTCCACTTGGCGGGCGATTTTGGCCTGCAAAAACCCGGCCGCGCTTTGCAGTCCCCGCAGACTCAATTGCTGACGGGTTTCATCGCCCATCACCGAAACGTGCACCTTGGCATGTTGCAGGTCGGACGAAACTTCCACGAAGGTTACCGTTACGTCCTTGACGCGCGGGTCCTTCAGTTCAGTCAGAATCGCCATGCTGACCACTTCACGGATGGCTTCGGCGACTTTTTGGGCGCGGCGCGATGTCATGGTTACAGCGTTCTCGCAATCTCTTCGATTTTGTAGGCCTCGAGAATATCGCCTTCCTTGACGTCGTTGAATCCGCCCAGCTTCATGCCGCATTCAAAACCCTCGCGGACTTCGCGGGCGTCGTCTTTTTCCCGGCGCAGCGATTCCAGCGGATAATCGCCGACGATCCGGCTCTCGCGAATAACGCGGATCCGGGCGTCGCGCTGGATCGTTCCCGATAGCACCCGGCACCCGGCCACGGTGCCCAAGCGGCTGACGTGGAAAGTCCGCTGAACCAGGGCACGGCCCAGTTCCTTTTCCTGCTTTTCGGGTTTGAGCATGCCTTGCAAGGCGGCCTTCAGGTCGTCGGTCACCTGGTAAATGATGTCGTAACGGCGGATTTGCACGCCCAGTTTTTCGGCCAGGCCCCGGGCCTTTTCGTCGGGCACCACCGTAAAACCGATAATTACGGCGTCGGAGGCGTGGGCCAGATGCACGTCGGCCTCGGTAATGCCGCCCACGGTGGTCTGCAGGATTTTGATTTGCACTTCCGGATGTTCCAGCTTGGTCAATTCCTTGCGGATGGCTTCGATGGACCCGCGCACGTCGGCACGTAAAATGATGTTCAGCGTTTGCACCTTGCTTTCCCGGCCCAGACGTTCGTACAGTGTTTCCAGGGTCACGTGCGGTAGGAACCCGCTAAGTACCCGTTGGCGGGCTTCGGCAAAGCGTTTTTCCGCCAATTCCCGGGCTTGGGTGATGTCCTGCAATACATAGAATCGATCGCCGGCGCCGGGCGGAACGTTCAGCCCCGTGATATTCACCGGCGTGGACGGACCGGCTTCCGCCAAGCGCTTGTTCAGGTCCAGCGTATCGTACAAGGCCTTGACCCGTCCGTACGTCGGCCCGCAAACGATCACGTCGCCCGGGCGCAATGTGCCGTTGCGAACCAGAAGCTTGGCAATAACCCCCCGGCCTTCGTGCAACTCGGTCTCCAGGCATGTGCCGCGGGCCGGGCGGTCAGGATTGGCCTTGTACTCGTGTAATTCGGCCACGGTGAGCAAGGTATCCAGGAGCCCCTCGATGCCCTCGCCCGTGACTGCGCTGGTTTTTACGACTTCGGTCTCGCCGCCCCATTCGCTGGGCAACAAATTGTTGGCCGCCAACTGTTCGAAAACACGTTGCGGGTTGGCGCTGTACAAGTCGATCTTGTTCAGCGCCACGACAATGGGGACTTCGGCTGCGCGGGCGTGGCTGATGGCTTCCTCGGTTTGGGGCATCACTCCGTCGTCGGCCGCCACCACCAGCACGGCGATGTCGGTTACATTCGCCCCCCGGGCGCGCATTTCGGTAAAGGCTTCATGTCCCGGCGTATCCACGAAGGCGATCGCCCGACCGTCCTTCTCCACCTTATAAGCCCGGATGTGCTGGGTAATGCCGCCCTTTTCTTTGGATACCACGTCGATGCCGATGATGCGGTCCAAAAGCGAGGTCTTGCCGTGATCGACGTGCCCAAGGAAGGTAACAATGGGCGGCCTGGGCCGCAAAGTAGCCGGATCGTCTTCGGCTTCCAGTTCGGGAATGAGCTGCTGCTCCAAATCGACCTGTTTCTCGAACTTCACATCTACGCCCAACTCTACGGCCAAGAGTTCGGCCAATTCCAGATCCAGGTTGGCGGCAATGTTGCTCATCGTGCCCATATCCAAAAGCTTGCCAAGGATGGTACGCGCGGGCACGCCTATGGCTTCGGAAAAAGTGCGAACCGAACAAGGCATCTCCAGAACCACGCTTTCCTTGCGCGGGGCGGCGGTGTTTGTTCCAGTGCGTTTGATGTGCGTTTTTTTCCGCGTGATCGCGGGAGTAGGCGTTTCTTCCTCATCTTCGTCGTGATGGCGGCGGGCCGTGGCCGATTTTTTCCGCTTCAATTGCCGGGCCTCGCGACCGCCCAGCGTGAGCGGACCTTCTTCTTCCGGCTCGACGATTTCCTTGGGCGCTCCTCCGCGGCGGCGCTCTCGCGGCGGCGGGAGTAGTTCAATCGGTGGAATTTTCAAGTCCGGCGGGAGTTCAGCCAATAAATCGCGCCGCGCTGAGGATTTGCGCTTTTGCTCGGCCTTGCGCAAATGCTCGGAGAGCGGTTTTCCGCCTGCTTTGCCGGCCCGAATCGCGTCCTTGGGAAGCCTTAAATCGGGTCTTTGCGGGGCAGGTTCCTTGGGCTTGGCCTTGACGCGGGATTTAGAAGTGGGCAGCGGAGCAAATTTGATGCCCCGAGTCGAGCGCTCGCGATCCTTATCGCGACGCGGCTTTTCTTTCTCCGCTTCCGGCGCCTCGGGGGGCCGCGCGGGCGCTTCGGCCGGACGGCTAAGTTCAGCTTCTTTTATTTCCTCCGGCAAACGGAAATCCTGTGGTTTTTGCAGATCCTCTTCCGATGGCGTTTCAGCCGGCTTTTTCAGCGGTTTTTTTATTTTCGCGGTTTTATCTTCGAGCGCGGACGCCTCGGCCGGCATTTCCTCGGACGGTTTTTCCAGGGGCTTTTTTTTCAGCACCGGAGGCTTGTCGATTTTGGCGGGCAGGGTCGGGATCTTGCCGCCGTGAATACCGGCGGGGGCGATGTAATCTTCCCGGCGTAAAACCGACGGCTCTGCGCCCGCTTCCCTGGAGGTTGCCGTGCCCGCCCTTCCGCGCGAACCCTTGTTGCTCATGTACGCCTTTAGCTTGGCTGCCTCTTCGTCGGTTAGACTGGCCAGCGCAGACCCTTTTCCCGTGATCCCCGCCTTGGTGCAAATATCGACCAGGATCTTGTTGTCGATCTTCAGCTCTTTGGCTAAGGCGTAAATGCGGATAGGCAACGGCCAACTCCTGCTGGTAGTGCGGCGTCAAATGCCGTCGGATTCTGTCGGGTTTGAACAGGAGGACGGGCATTCTTGCCCGTCTTTTTCCAGCCGGACAAGAATGTCCGGCCTCCTGATTCGGCTATTTTATTTTGTTACGGCCCTTTAGGGGGTTCCCCTTCTTGCGGCGGTTTATCGACCGATTCGGCCTTTTCTTCCTCGACTTGATCGGCCAAATACGAGGGCAGGCCTTCATCCACGTTTTCGGCCGCGGCCAGGCGTTCCTGTTCGCGTTGTTTGCGCCGCTGTTCGGCGGCCGCGGCTTCGGCTTCCGCGGCTTTCGCCTCGGCCTGCTGAATAATTTTATCGACGTGCTCTTGCACCAGCCCGCCCATTTCCGTCAAGGCGTCCGGTTCGATTACCGATAGATCGTCGTAAGAAAGGAATCCTTCCCCCACCAGTTTTTCGGCCAAGTCCGGCTCCACGCCTTCCAGCGAGGAAAAACCTTTCACGGCCTGCTCGATCTGTTCGTCGAGTTCTTCGCGGGTCATTATTTCGATGTCCCAGCCGCAGAGCTTGCTGGCCAGTCGCACGTTTTGTCCGCGGCGTCCGATGGCCAGCGAAAGTTGATCTTCCTGGACCAGCACGATCGCCCGCCCCAGCATCTGGCACAGAATCACTTCCTCCACCTCGGCCGGCTGCAAGGCGTTTGGTATGAGCACCTGCATGTCTTCGCTGAAGCGTACGATGTCGATGCGTTCGCCCGCCAGTTCGTCCACGATATTCTTGATGCGATTGCCGCGCACCCCCACGCAAGCCCCGACGCAATCCACGCGTTGATCGGTGCTGCTTACAGCGACCTTGGTGCGATAACCGGGTTCCCGGGCAATTGCGCGGATTTCGATTACGCCTTCGGCGATTTCGGGAATTTCCTGTTCGAACAGCCGCTGCACCAGTTGGGGCTTGGTGCGACTGAGGATCACCTTCACCCGGCTCCCCTGCTTGCGTACTTCATACACGGTCGCCCGAACCCGTTCGTTGGGATGGTGTGTTTCGCCGGGTATCTGCTCGCCGCGGGGAAGAATCGCCTCGACGTTGGCCAAGGTCACGGTAGCCGCGCCGCCTTCGTACCGCTGGATTACGCCGGTTACGAGTTGGCCCTTGAGTTCTTCATACTCGTCGAACAATTGATCGCGTTCGGCCTCGCGGATCTTTTGAATCATCACCTGCTTGGCGGTTTGGGCCCCGATGCGTTCGGCCATTTGCGCCGGATCCAACGGCATGCCGTTATGGGTGCCGTGAATTACCCCGTTGCTGCGATCAATTTCGACGACAATATCCTCCATTTCTCCGTAGTGCTTCTTGGCGGCGGAAACCAGCGCCGCTTCGATGCCCTCGAAGACTATCTCCTTGTCGATATTTTTATCGCGGTGAATCGCGTCAACAATCCGCAGGATTTCGTTCGCATCCATGGATTATCACTTTCCCAGGTCAAATTCAGACAATACTCTCCAACCCTTCTCGACCAAGCCAAACGGCCGAGACGCTGCAAAATCTTACGTGGGCTGAACTTAGTGGGTTTTAGTAATCTAGTAAGCATACCGGTCAAACAAAGGGGTGTCAAGGCGGTTGATCCCATCGCTCATCCATACGCTCTGTGAAAATCGTATTCGCCAGTTATTTAAAAATGAATATAAAGCATAAATACATATCTGGAGCCATATATCACTACCCATAATATGTAATTATTGCCTGTTTATCCACTTTTTCAGCGGTACGCTACGGTATTACGTTGCTATTACCGTTACTGCTGACTGGAACTTGGGAACTGTCGGTGCGGCACGCACGTAACAGAGAAGTCTGTAAATTCCTTGGAGGTGAGTTGAGGTAACGGTAGGTTATGCAATAGAATGAGTTTTTCTTGAAACCACCTTGTCCCCGGCCTTGAACGGGTAAAAAATTGTAAAATTGCAAACTCATTGGAGATGTGTCATGAAAAAGTGTTGGACTTGGTCCCTATGTTTTGCCGGCGTGATGCTGATTGCCAATATCTGCCTGGCGGAGTCCGCGAGAACGTATTTAGACTTCGATTCAGATTGGCTTTTCAGCCGGGGCGATTTTTCGTCCTCCGCCATGCCGGGCTTCGACGACTCCGGCTGGCGCAAGTTAAACCTGCCTCACGACTGGAGCATCGAAGGGCCCTTCGACGCCTCGCTGGGCAGCGCCACGGGCTATGCGCCCGGAGGGATCGCCTGGTATCGTAAACACTTTAAACTCGATTCGGCCTATAAAGGCAAGGCTGTCGCCGTTGAGTTCGACGGCGTTTACAACAACGCGGAGGTTTGGATCAACGGCCAGTTCGCGGGTAAACGGCCCTACGGATATTCCAGTTTCCATCTCGATCTGACGCCATACTTGAAATTCGATAAGAAGGATGAAAACGTGCTGGCGGTCCGCGTGGATCATACCCGGCTGCCCGACTCGCGTTGGTACACGGGTTCGGGCATCTACCGGCACGTCCGCCTGCGCATTAACGACAAACTTCACATCGTCCCCTGGGGTGTGTTTGTCTCCACGCCCCAGATAAAAGGCGACGTTGCCACTGTCCGCATCGAAACCACGGTCGAGAACAATTCGGGCAATAAGAAAGGCTTCTCTCTGCAATCAGAGATCGTCGGGCCTGACGGGCGCTTTATAGACAGCCGGGCTTCGTTGGGAACCGTGGATAACGGCTCAAAGCAAACCCTCGTGCAACAAATCTCCATCGACCGGCTCAAGTTGTGGTCGCTCGACTCGCCGCTCATGTATACCGTCAACATCAGCCTGAAAGTCGGATCGAAGGTGATCGATGAGACTTCGAAGCCGTTTGGAATTCGCTCCGCCAAGTTCGATCCGGACAAGGGTTTTTTTCTCAACGAGAAGCCCCTGAAGATCAAAGGCGTTTGTATTCACCATGACGCAGGATGCCTGGGCGCGGCCGTGCCGGAAAAGGTCCTCGAGCGGCGTTTGCGCCTCCTGCAGGATCTAGGCGTGAATGCCATTCGCACCAGCCACAATCCGCCGGCGCCCGAACTGCTGGATCTGTGCGACCGGCTGGGACTGCTGGTTATGGACGAGGCCTTCGACGAGTTTACTCCGGGAAAAAATAAATGGGTAACCGGTTGGAACGCGGGCCTGCCCGGCCGTTTCGGCTACAGCGAGTTATTCGACCAGTGGGCCGGCGACGACGTTCAGGACATGGTTTTGCGCGATCGAAACCATCCTTGCATTATCATGTGGAGCATCGGCAATGAGATAGACTATGCCAACGACCCGTTTTCGCACCCCGTGTTGGGAAAGGAATATAAACCCGAGAACCCGCCAGCCGAGGACATGGTAAAGTGCGCCAGGCCGCTTATCGACGCGGTGAAAAAACTAGACCCCACGCGACCGGTCACGGCGGCGCTGGCCAACGTGGCCATGTCCGACGCGGTCGGTTTGTGCGAACTGCTCGACATCGTCGGATACAACTACCAGGAGCAGCGTTATGCCGACGACCACAAAAAAAATTCCAAGCGAGTCGTTTTCGGCAGCGAAAATTATCCCACTTACGGCGCTTGGCTCGCGGTCAGGGACAATCAATACATTTCCGGCCAATTTCTATGGACGGGCATCGATTACCTGGGTGAAGCCGGACGCTGGCCTGATCGAGCCGCCGGATTCGGGCTCCTCGACCTGTGCGGTTACAAGAAGCCGCTGGCCTGGTTCCGACAGAGCTTGTGGACCGATAAGCCCATGGTTTACATCTGCGCCTCGACCGACAACGGTGAAAGAACCCGGCGAATGAGAGAAGAGGAAAACTGGAATTGGTCAAAGGATCAAACCGTTACAGTGCATTGTTATTCAAATTGCCCTGAAGTGCAGTTGACGCTTAACGATAAACCCGTCGGAACCAAGAAACTAAGCGAGGCGACCGAAGGCGCGCTCGTCTGGCAGGTCCCGTTCGAGCCGGGCGTTCTCAAGGCCCTGGGACGCAAGGACGGCAAAACTATTTGCGAATTCGCCTTGAAAACGGCCGGCCCGGCGGCCCGGATCGAACTGTCGCCCGATGTGACCGCCCTGCAAGCCGACGGCAAGGACGTCTGCCACTTAAGCTTCCAGATCATAGATGCCAAGGGCGTGCGCGTTCCGGACGCCGCAAACGAGTTGAAGTTCGAAATAAACGGCCCGGCCGCCGTCATCGGCATCGGCAACGGCGCCCTTAACGACCTCGAAGACCCCAAGGCCCCGGTCCACAAGGCATATCAAGGCCGCGGGCTGGCGATCATCCAGTCCAAAACGGCCCCAGGCAAAATTACGATAAAAGTGTCGGCATCAGGCCTGGAATCCGCCACCGCGACATTAACCAGCAAGGAAAAAACCGAGGATTGACGTCCGTTTTATTGAGTCTCAGAAAAAGAATGTCACATGAAAAGTCAGAGCCGGGGCGTGTCGCCCCGGTAATTCCGCACCCGACATGGCCAGGCTCTGAGGCGAAAACTTGATATTCCTTACCTGAAACTCAATAGCTGCTTGTGCCGCGAGTGGTTCGAAAGTTCACCCGTCACAAGTGTCGGGCCTAAACAAGGGATAGAAAATCGTGCCGATTTTCTATCCCTCGAATTGCCGGATTAGAATCGCGCTGGCCTGGCCTTGCGGAGTAACGTTAAGGTTAATGAAGATTTTGCCTGGATTTGCCGGGCCATTTGTGACGGTGGAGATCGGGCATTCCGGGTCGGGCGTTTCGTAGTTCAGAACCGGAAACAGCCGGCCGTTCCTGAGGGCCATCAGGCTGGCGATCAGTTCGATCATCCCGCTGCCTGCGCCCAGGTTGCCAAAGTAACTTTTTGCGGCGGCCACAGGCACGGGTTTTGAACGCGAGCCGAAAACGTTGTTGATTGCCCGGGCTTCCTCGATGTCGCAACTGTGCGTGCTCAGCCCGTGGGCGTGGATGTGCCCGACTGCTTCCGGCTTGACGTTGGCGGCCTTAAGGACATTATGCAGCACATTGCTCATTGCCGCTTCGCGCTGGGCAACAAGATTGCGCTGGACCACGGAACTGGAAGAGGCGGCCAATACTTCCCCGTGGATGACCGCTCCCCTGGCTTGGGCCGTGGAAAGCTCCTCGATCATAATCGCTCCGGCGCCTTCGCCTAAAACCATTCCCGTGCGATTTCGGTCAAAAGGCCGGCAGGCCCGGGCAGGCTCGACCTCCGGCGAAGCCAATTCCTCTAGCTGCACGGAGTGCATGGCCTTCATGGGATGCAATCGTGTGCCCGTGGCCCCGCAAAGCATACTTTCGGCGCTGCCGCGGAGGATTATCTGAAACGCCTCGCCCACGGCCACATTGGCCGAGGCCTCGCGCAAGGTCAGCGAATTATTCGGTCCGCGCAGGTCATTATAGATCGCAACATGGCTGGCCGGCATATTGGGTAGATATTTCAAAAGCCACAAGGGAGACATTTTGGGCAAACCCTCGCTCCCCCAGCGAGAAAATTGGAAACGGCCCTCCGCATCCAAACATTGTTTTACGCCCTCGATAAACTCCTCGGGCAACGAGAGCATGTAGTCCGAACCAAAACTTATGCCGGTCCGTTCCGGGTCCAGTTTGCCGGGTTTCAAGCCGGCATCGCTCAGGGCGCGTTGGGCGGCCGCCACCCCCATCTGGCACTCCCGGCACATCATTTTGGAGCCTTTCCGAATGGCTTTTTTCTGTTCTTTTTCAAGCTGGCCAAAGTCGTCGATCTCGCCTTGGAACTGTCGGGCCTCGGCAGCAAACTTGATCGGCAGCCCCCCCGACGGTATAGATGTAAACGGTCCTACACCGCTTTGGCCAGAACTTAGACCTTGCCAAAGCGTTTCTTTGGTGCTGCCTAACGGGCAAATCAATCCCATCCCTGTGATAACCACCCTGCGCGGAGCAGAATTCATGACAATTTACCAATCTCCAGTGTAAATCTAACCGGTCCTACCAATTCTGAGAATCGCCTAGTTTAACCAACATCATGCTTGCCGTCGAGGGCGGCCCAACCAGAGTCGTTGATGAAATATGTCAGCCGGAAGAATGTTGAAGTGCCCTTACCCAACCCTCTACCGGAGGGGGGATTTCTAACGCGCAAAAAAACCTTCGCTAAGCGGCTGTCCAAAAATAACTTTGGAGTTTCTCCACAGCTGGCCCTCACCCCCTGCCCCTCTCCCGAAACGAGAGAGGGGAGTAATACTTGGACATCCGCTAAACAATTCGGACCGATATGGTTGACATAATTTGCGTTTACATCTAGGATTCTTGGTTTGTAAGTTTAGTTTTTACGTAGTATAATGACCGCATAAACCGCGACAGCCGGTCGCGTCTTTATGATTTTTATGTAAACGAACCGCGACAGCCGGTCGCGGTTTTATGTGGGAATTTAATTCCGGAGATATTGATTCAATGGCGGTTCCAAAACGCAGACACAGCAACGCGCGCACCGGCACTCGCCGAGCGCACGATGCTAAAAAGCCTAAACAACTTTCGACTTGCCCGCAATGCAGCACCGCGGTGCCAACGCATATGGTCTGTCCTAATTGCGGTCACTACATGGGCCGGAAAATTGTGGAGACATCGTGAGCAAAATCGCGTTTTTGTTCCCCGGACAGGGTGCTCAGATGGTCGGCATGGGCCGGCGGTTAGCCGAATCGCTACCCGCCGTGCGGCGGCTTTACGACCGCGCGGGCGAGATCCTGGGATATGATTTAGCGAAACTCTGCTTTGAAGGACCGGCCGAGCAACTCGATTCCACCGTCTGCAGCCAGCCGGCCCTGTTTGTAACCAGCCTCGCCGCCTTGGAATCGTTGCGGGCCGATTCCCCGGACGTGGTTCTTTCCTGCGAAGCATCGGCCGGGCTGAGTCTGGGTGAATACACCGCCATGGTCTTCGCCGGGGTGATGGATTTCGATGACGGACTGATGCTGGTGCAAAATCGCGGCGCAGCTATGCAAGAGGCCGCCGACGCCACGCCAAGCGGCATGGTAAGCATCCTCGGGTTGGAACTGGTCGACGTGCAAAAACTCTGCGAAAAAGCCAGGGATGGCGAAATACTGGAAATTGCCAACCTGCTCTGTCCGGGCAATATCGTTATTTCCGGAACTAATGACGCTTGCGAGCGTGCGGCCGAGATGGCCCAACCCTTCGGGGCCATGAAGGCCGTGCCCTTGGCAGTGGCGGGGGCCTTCCATACGGAAATCATGCAGCCGGCCGTGGAACGCTTGGAACAGGCCCTATCGATAGTGCCCATGCACAAGCCGCGGATCCCTGTAATATCGAATTACGACGCCCATCCGCACCACGATCCAGAGGAAATCCGCCGCTTGTTGATGCAACAAGTGCTAAATCCGGTCCGTTGGGAGGATTCGATGCGATATTTGATCGCCCAGGGCTTTTCCCAGTTTTACGAAGTAGGACCCGGCCGGGTGCTACGCGGACTGCTAAGGCGAATTGATCGCGGCGTTTCCTGCCAGTGCGTGGAAGTTTGAAAAAAGTGGACGGTGGGCAGTGGACAGTGCGTTTATTGAGTCTCAGAAAAAGAATGTCGCATGAAAAGTCAGAGCCGGGGCGTGTCGCCCCGGTAATTCCGCACCCGACACGGCCCGGCTCTGAGGCGAAAACGCGACATTTATTATCTGACACACAATAGCCGCGACCGGGCACCGACGGGCACCATGCGTAGCATGGTCGGTTGATCTGGGAGCGGGATGAGCGTTTAGGAAATGGAGTATTTTATGACCGATCAGCCCAAGGGCCGCATTTCAACGGATTTGACCGGGCAAGCGGCCATCGTCACCGGCGCGGCAAAAGGCCTTGGCCGGGCGATTGCAATCACCTTGGCCCGCTGCGGCGCAAAGGTGGCCTGCATCGACATTAACGCCGAATCCCTGGCCGAGACCGTCAACGCAATTCGCGCTGCCGGCGGAACGGCAGAGCCTATGGCCTGCGACGTGACCGACAGCGATCGCGTCGGAGCAGTGGTCGACGAGGTCGTCAAGCTCTGGGGCGGCCTACAAATACTGGTCAACAACGCCGGTATTACCCGCGATAATATGATCTTGCGTATGAAGGATGACCAGTGGGACTCGGTAATCAATATCAACCTAAAAGGCACGTTCTTGTTCACCCGGGCCGCCGCAAAACCAATGATGAAAGGCCGGCAGGGGCGGATAATCAATATCGCCAGCGTCTCCGGCCTGATGGGTAACCCCGGACAGGCGAA
This sequence comes from Thermoguttaceae bacterium, assembly GCA_050013075.1. Taxonomy (GTDB): domain Bacteria; phylum Planctomycetota; class Planctomycetia; order Pirellulales; family Thermoguttaceae; genus JBEKIK01. Next base: position 22,427 of record JBEKFZ010000027.1, read on the forward strand.
TTATTCCGCATCCAAGGCCGGGGTAATCGGGCTGACGCGGACCGTTGCCCGCGAATTGGCCGGGCGTAACATTACCATTAACGCCGTGGCGCCCGGCTTTATCGCCACCGACATGACCGCCGCCTTGGGCGAGGAAATTCTACAGGAAGTCCGCAAGCAAATCCCTTTGGGACGCCTAGGCGATCCTCAGGACGTTGCCGACGCAGTGTTGTTTCTGGCCAGCGATGCCGCTTCGTTTATCACCGGTCATATTCTGACCGTAGACGGCGGATTAACTGTATAGTTTACGTAGTTTGGATAGTTTCGCAGGATTAAGTGCAAAAAACATAGCCGGGAGATATAGACACGGAAGGGAAAAACCGCTATATCTTCCGGAGTTGAATTCAGTGCGGGGCAAGATACAAAATTTGTAACCCTTTGCCAAGGGTTTTGCTATATTCATTGGTGTGGGGAGTCGTTGGAAAGCTCCCCCAAAAGATGTGGTTAAAGGAGGACCTGCAAGGTGGCCTCAGTCGCTGATCGTGTTATTGATATCGTTGCCGAGCAACTTGGCGCAAATAAAGAAACCATTACCCGAGACACCTCGTTCGTCAACGATCTGGGTGCCGATTCACTCGACACCGTCGAATTGGTGATGGAACTTGAAGAAGAATTTGACATCAACATACCGGACGATGTGGCGGAAAAAATCCAGACGGTCGGACAGGCCATCGACCACATCGAAAAGGCCGTCACCACCAACGAAACCTCTGCTTCCTGACGGGCTTTCATGAAACGGCGCGTTGTCGTAACGGGTCTCGGCGCGGTAACCGCTTTGGGTTGCCGTGTGGAAGAGCTTTGGACTCGAATTTGTAAAGGCGAAAGCGGCGTCGGACCGATTACCCGGTTCGATACCTCGCGGTTTCGCTCGCGCATCGGAGGGGAAATCATAAATTTCTCCACCGACGGTTACATCGAGCCCAAGGAAGTTAAAAAATTCGACCGCTTCGTGCAATATGCGCACGTAAGCGGCTTGGATGCCGTACGCGATTCGGGCCTGGATTTCTCCAAGGAAGATACCTGGCGTTGCGGGGTGATTTTGGGATCGGGGATCGGCGGGCTGGAAACCATCGAAGTCCAGCACCAACGACTCCTGGATAAAGGACCGGATAAAGTCTCCGCATTTACCATCCCCAAGCTGATCGGCAACGCCGCCAGCGCGCAACTTTCCATCCAATACGGCTTGCACGGGCCGAACCAGGTTATTGTTACCGCCTGCGCCAGCGCTACCAACGCCATCGGCGACGCCTTTAAGCTCATCCGCAGCGGCGAAATCGACGTCGCCGTTTCCGGAGGCTCGGAGGCTGCGCTTACGCCCATCGGTCTTAGCGCCTTCGCCGCCATGCGCGCGCTCTCCGAACGGAACGACGATCCCAAAAGAGCCAGCCGCCCATTCGATCGCGATCGCGACGGCTTTGTTCTAAGCGAAGGCGCAGGCCTGCTGGTCTTGGAAGAACTCGAACATGCAAAAGCCCGCGGCGCGCGTATCTACGCCGAAATGTACGGGTATGGCGTAAGTTGCGACGGCGGCCATATCACCGCTCCGGATAAAGACGGCGTAGCCGCAGCCTATGCCATGTCGCAAGCGCTTAAAGACGCGCGGGTCGATCCCGGCGACATCGGCTATATCAACGCCCACGGCACTAGCACGACCCTGGGCGATCAGGCCGAAACCACGGCCGTCAAGGCCGTTTTTAAAGAACACGCCAAATCGCTTAGCATCTCCAGCACCAAGAGCCAGCTCGGCCATCTCCTGGGCGCAAGCGGCGGAGTGGAACTGATCTTTTGCGCCCTTGCCTTGCGCGACGGCGTGATTCCGCCCACGATCAACCTTGAAAATCCCGACCCGCTCTGCGATCTGGACTACACGCCCAACACGGCCCGCCGGCGGAACATCTCCATAGCCATGTCCAACAGCTTCGGCTTCGGCGGCCACAACGGCTCCCTGGTAATTGGCAAACTGCGCAATGGGTAAACCCTGAGCACTGGCCCCTGTCAGAGCCGGGCCGTGTCGGATCTAATCAGAGCCGGGCCATTAAGAGTTGAATCAGAGCCGGGCCGTGTCGGCCCGGTTGAAGTGGCATAAACGTCGTTTGGCGATCCCTATCCGGGGCGACACGCCCCGGCTCTGACCGGCGACACGCCCCGGCTCTGACCAGCGACACGCCCCGGCTCTGACCGGCGGCACGCCCCGGCTCTGACCGGCGACACGCCCCGGGCTTCGGTTAAATATATGAGTTTGACCTTTTATTAAGGCGTGGCACGTTGGTGGGAGATGTAATTGAAAATGTTATGGAAGTAGTCTTCTTTCCAAACCCATTTCACGCTGCCACCTTCGGACCAATAAGATTGACCTGTGGAAAAAGGCCATTTTTTCGAGAGCTTTTCACCAAGCCAACGTTTGAACCATTTTCGAACCGCGGCACCATCGGCATCAGCAGTAAGTAAAACATGAACGTGATCTTCTCCAGCGGCCGCAATATGATAAAACCAGACGCCTGTTTGGCAAATCAACGGGATTACTGATTCGGCATATTGCCTTTGTGACAAGTTAAAGATGACCGGTGGAAATTTCAGCAACCTTGTTTCCCTAAGCCACCGTTTGGGATCTGAACCAATGATTGGATCGCCATAGTGGTTCATTGAGCGATCTACCGTGCCTTTGGGATCGCCATGCAATCGTGTACCGTAAGTCCCAAAAGTTATGTGATAGGCGATAGGATTATCGTTCATACCTTTATTATAACAGCAGAGCCGGGCTGTTAAGAGTTGAATCAGAGCCGGGCCGTGTCGGCCCGGGTGAAGTGGCATAAACGTTGTTTTGCAACCCCTTTCCGGGGCGACACGCCCCGGCTCTGACAGTCGACACGCCCCGGCTCTGACGGCAATTAGAGTTCAATGTAAGATGTAGCCTCATAATTCGTCGCTGTCGACCAGATCGCGGCTATTCCCTATCCACTAGCCCCTCCTTCTTCACCGGCCGGAGCAAACTATCGACTATCAATAGTTTCATCTGCCCGGCCGGCGGTGGAAAGTCCACGGTGGCCAGGCGCTCGGGACCGGACCCGCTTAGGGCTACGATTCGTCCCAGGCCGTATTGCGGGTGGCGCACCAATCCGCCTTGGATAAACTCCTCGGGCGAAACCGGCGCGGACGGCGCACCGCCGTTGGCCAATTCGGCGGCCGTGGTCAGTTGCAAAAATGGAAAACTCTTAACCGTACCGGCCGGCTCCGTGCGCCGAGCGACCGGCTCCTCGTACTGCTCACGCGATTGGTCCAAGGCGGAAAGTTCTTCTTCGGTATAAGATTCCGCATCAAATGAGGACGCGGCAAGCGATTCGCCCGGCCCGAAATTCAACAATTCCATTTCCTCCCGAGGCAACTCCATCAAAAAGCAACTGGGGATGGTCATCTTGCGCCGACCGCGAAAATCGCGGTATCGGGCCAGACTGATTTGCAGTTCCTGTTGCGCCCGCGTAATGCCCACGAACATCAAGCGGCGTTCTTCTTCGAGCCTATCGGGTTGTTCGCGGCTGCGCTCGTGCGGCAACAGGCCCTCTTCCGCCGCCACGATGAAGACCACTGGAAATTCCAGTCCCTTTGAGGAGTGCAAGGTCATAAGCGTGACCCGGTCGCTTTGAGTTTGCCAATCGTCCGTATCGTTGACCAGGCAGGTCTCTTCCAAAAACGCCTCGAGTTGATGGCCTCCGCCGCCGTGACGTTCGTCGAAATCCCGGGCAACGGTGAGCAACTGCTCGATATTGGCCAGCCGCTCTTGATCTTCCTCGTCGCCCGAAGCGTATTGCTCGCGGTACCCGGTCTCGTTAAGCAGATGCCCAAGGAGTTCTTCCAGCGGCCGATCGATCAGTTGCGAAAGCCTGTCGAAAATTTTCACAAACCTGCATATTTTGCCGGCAGTGCGCGAACTTATCGAATTGATTTGTTTTACACGCTGGGCGGCATCGATCATGCCGATGCCGCCGTTGAGAGCGAACTCGGAGAGTTTTTCCACCGTTTTCTTACCGATACCCCGCGCCGGCGTGTTGATCACCCGCAGGAATGCCGCTTCATCCATCGGATTGTTGAGCATTTGCAGATAAGCCAGCAGGTCTTTAATCTCCCGGCGCTGGAAGAATTCAAGGCTGTTGACCATCTGAAACGCAATGCCCTGGGCGTGCATGGCAAGCTCGAAGGCCAGGCTCAGGGCGTTGACGCGATAGAATACTGCAAAATCCCGAGGCCGGCGCCGCCCGGAGCGTATTTCATCGCCAATGCGGGCGGCGATCTCTTCGGCTTCGTCCTTGTGCGTTTCATATCGGACCAATCGGACCGGCACGCCCGGACCGTTCTCGGTGTATAGGCTTTTTTCCTTGCGCCGGACATTGTGGGCGATCAGATCGGCGGCCACGTGCAGAATCCGCTTGGTGCTGCGGTAATTGCGTTCCAGGCGAACGACTCGCACGTTGGGATAATCGCGTTCGAACTCCAAAATGTTGTTCAAATTCGCCCCCCGCCAACCGTAGATCGATTGATCCGGATCGCCGGTTACGGCCAGATTCGGATGGTCGATCGACAATGCCCGGGCGATTGCATACTGCGCCAGATTAGTATCTTGGTATTCATCGACGAGAATAAAGCGATAGCGTTCGTCCAGGCTTTGGCGAACTTCGGGATTCTCGCGGAGCAAAGTGGCCGTGTGTAAAAGCAGGTCATCGAAATCTGCGGCGTTTGAGGAAAGCAGGTTGGATTGATAATATGGGTAAATTTTCTGGACCAAATTCCCTATCAGATGGCTGGAACTGGCCTGATATTGGCTGGGGGAAATGAGATTATTTTTGGCCCAACTGATCGCCCGGGCGATTGCGTCCGGAGTTAGATGCGAAACGTCTGTTCCTGTCTGGCGGATGGCCTTTCGCAACATTTGGATGCTATCGTCGGTATCATAAATGGAGAAATTCTCATGCAAACCCACAAAAGAGGCGTATTTTCGCAATAATCGGGCACAAAAACGATGGAATGTGCCCACCCACACCGAATTGTCGCCTACCAGACGCTCGATCCGCTGCTGCATTTCCTCGGCGGCTTTGTTGGTAAAAGTCAAGGCAAGTATGTGCCGGCTCGGTATGCCGCCGGCTAGCAGCCAGGCCACGCGATGGGTGACGACTCGGGTTTTACCGCTTCCGGCGCCGGCAAGGATCAACAGCGGCCCTTCCAAGTGCATCACGGCCTCGCGTTGCTGCGGCGTAAGTCCTTCGAGCAGGTGATTCATGGAAATTATACTACCCAAGATTACAAAAATTGCTATACTACAAAGTCAACGTTGGGGCGTGCCCGACGTCGTGAATTTTTTGGAGGATCTTTTTTACCTAATTGGGAGGGAACCCATGGGCACTCGCATTCCACTTAACACAAAGGATTCAGATGCAAAGGGCATGGCCGATAAGCTTGAAATGAGCACGGCCGAGATTGGTCTTTCAGTACGCACTACGAACTGTTTGGAAGAACGAGGGATTTTTACGGTCAACGATCTGTTGAATTGCACCCGGGAAGATTTGCTGGCCATCTCCAATTTCGGAGAAAAAACCCTGGAAGAAGTATATAAGGCATTGGAGGGAATCGGTTTTCAACGCCGGTATAAACGTGAAGCGGCATGTGTATCGAGCAATCAGGCATAACGGCCGCCTGAAGCAGAACGATGGCATTGCCACCGCGGCCGGCAGTTCATTTTCTTAACCGAAAATTTTTTTATATTGCCGCCGGGCTATTTGGCGCGGGTGCCGTGTTCTTTTTAGCGACTTTGAGCGTCGGCGCGCGGCCCCGACCGCAAGCTGGAGAGATCGCTTTGGCACGCACGTTCCGTTGGTATCAAAAGAAACGCGGCAACCGGCGCACCGGTTCGCGGACGCTGGGCAGCATCGGCGAGGCCCTGTTCTTCGCCTTTTTCTTGTTTATCGGCGGCATTGTGCTTACGGTAATGATCTCCACGCTGGTGATTCCAGAATGGCAGGTCAATCACGAGTTTGTGGAACACAACTGCAAAGTCATAGGCAGGCGGCTCGACGAAAAGGAGGACAAGGGCGGGATGCTCTATCGCCCGGAGTTTCAAATCGAATATACCGTCAACGGCGTGGTTTATCGCCCTTGGACGTACACAATCAGCAATCCTTATTCATCGGGAAAGGAAAGTCAGCAAGCGATATTGACTAAATTCAGCGTGGGCGACGCCGTTACTTGCTGGTTCAATCCCCTTAATCCCGCGCAAGTGGTTCTGGTGCGAGGATACAGTTGGTGGGTCTATCTGGTGCTCTTCGTGCCCGTGGCCTTCATCGTCATCGGCGCCGGCGGCTTGATCTATTTGCTATTGCACTGGGGCAAATCGGCCGAGCGCCGCTCGGCCATGACGCAACGCGCCCAGGAGCGCGACCTGTTCGGCACGAACGGCGCCGCGGAGCACGAATATCCCAATGTGCCTCAGCGATCCGACATCACCAACAGCCCCGGCACGAAATTGCGCTATCGCTTGCCTATCGATACCTCGCCCGGCTGGGCGCTTTTCGGCACGCTCTTGGGTTGCATTATTTGGAACGGTCTTGTGACAATAATGGTGTATTTCGCGGTGCACGGACATCTTACGGGCAAACCGGATTGGATATTGACGGTTTTCTCGATCCCATTTGTACTGGGAGGACTGTTTCTGATCGTCTATTTCCTGCGGCAATTGCTGGTCACGGCCGGCATCGGACCGACGTTGTTGGAAATTTCCGATCATCCTTTGCATCCCGGCGGGGAATATCAAGTTTTTCTTTCCCAATCCGGCAATTTGAATATCAATAGTTTATCTTTATCGCTGGTCTGTCAGGAAAAGGCCACGTACCGGCAAGGCACCAATACCCGCACCGAGTTGCATCCGGTATATCGCCAGGATTTATTTCGCCGCGATAATTTCGAGATTCCGCCGGGTTTGCCCTTTGAAACAAATTGCCTGCTTACGGTGCCGCCGGGCGCGATGCACTCTTTCAAGTCGGGCCACAATGCCATCGATTGGACGTTGGTCGTCGAGGGCGATATCGCCAATTGGCCCGATTTCAAACGGGCATTCTCGGTGATCATTTATCCGGCCAACGGGAGGACCGCCTCATGAAAAACGAGCCCGCGGTCGTCATTCACCTCGGAGGAAACGGGCACAGTTATCGGCCGGGCGAAAGCCTGTCCGGCGAATATGCCTTCGAAGAATTATCAGCCGAGCAGATCAAGGCCCTGGAAGTCTCCGTCCTTTGGTACACCGAAGGCAAAGGCGACGAAGACATGGCCGTGCATAAATTCTGGCGAACGGATATTGAAAACGGCAACGTCATCGATCCCCAACGGCCGGCGCGCTTTGAAACCATCCTTCCCAATAGCCCGCTCTCTTACGATGGACAAATCGTCAAGGTCCATTGGTGCGTGCGCGTGCGGGCGTTTTTGCACCGCGGCGGCAAGGAAGTCCTCGGCCAGAAAGAATTCCGCCTGGGCGACATTCCACCCATTAAGAGTCCTGTGCAAAATCCCCCTGATATATAAAACCGCGACGGGCACCAACGGGCACCATGCGTAGCATGGTCGGTTGGTCGGTCGCGGGAAAAAATATGCAACGTCATCCTTTTTCATAAAGCCGCGACCGTCGGTCGCGCATAAGATTTACAACTTGGATTGTTTGCCATTCGAGCGCGGCCATTGGTCGCGGCTTTACAGTGCTTGAACAAAAACCTGCCGGCGAGAATCCCTTTTGCACCCGCCGCATCCGGCCGGGCGCCTTGCCGTATTGTTTTCCCCTTGGCCTTACCGTTGAAGATCTTGTCGATAGATTATCCCGCAATCGGTGGATGGGCGAGATCGTCGGTCCGCATGGTTCAGGTAAATCGACGCTTCTGGCATGTATTATCACTGCCATCCAGCGGACCGGAAGGCATCCGGTATCTTTCGAACTCCACGACGGCCAGCGCAGCCTGCCGCGCGGTTGGCGCCGCAAAATCAAATTGGCCGCACTAACCTCTCCGGCCATCGTCGCGGTCGACGGCTATGAACAACTCAGCGCTTGGAGCCGGTTTTGGCTGAAACGTTATTGTCGCCGCCGGGATCTGGGACTGTTTGTTACCTCGCACGCGCACAGCGGATTGCCGGAAATATTTCGCACCTCCGCATCGCTCGAAATGGCGCGGCAAATTGTGGATCGGTTAATGCAAAACCAACGGATCACAATCCCCGCGGACCTCGTTGCCGATCTTTTCGCCCGACACGGCGCAAACATCCGGGAATTGTTGTTCGACCTCTACGATCTATTTGAACAACAACGAAACAAGCCGGAAAACTGAGAAACTTCTTTCCGCCCAAAAATAACCTATAATTGCATAAACTGCACAAATTGTGCGGGACTTTGGATAGCCGGAAAATTCGGCATTAACCGCCCAACTTGCCTAATGGGTATAATTATCTAGGTAAATATCAAAGGCGGTTGTAGAAGACCCGGGTATGCGCTTGACAAGTGTTCCGCGGCGCGGTTTGATTCAATATGGGCAGAATTGCTGTGATTATCGTCAACTGCGAAATGTCTTCCAATGTTCAAATACCGTCCATGGAGTTAAAAATCATGTTGGCTAACAAAATGCGTTGTGTGTTGATTGCGTGTAGCATTGCGGCAATGCTGTCAATGCCTTCCGCCGGCAATGCAGGGCCGTTGCTCGATTGGTTGTGCGGCACGTCATCCAATACGGCCGCCCAAACAACCTATACGACGCCTTATTATGCCGCGGAGTATGCCGCGCCGGCTTATACGGCCCCTGGCGGAGGTTGCTCTTGCGCACAGCAAGTAGTTCAGTATGCGCCTTACATGAGCTATCGCCCGGTGTTTTCCAGACCGGTGACAACATATTATACGCCAACCGCGGCTTATTATCCGACAACGACATATTACCCTACGTCGGCATGTAGTTCGTGCGCCACGCCGGTAACGACATATTATCCCGCATCGGCGTGTAGTTCATGCGCCGCGCCGGTAACGGCATATTATCCCACATCGTCATGTAATACGTGTGCCACGCCGGTAATGGCGTATCGGCCCGTGGGATTATTTACACAACAAGTTCGCTTGATCCCGTATACAACCTATCGGATGGCATACATGCCGGTGACTTACGTCGGTTATGCGCCGGCTTGCACGACTTGCGCATCGCCTTGCATCTCATCTTGCGCATCGCCTTGTGCATCGTCTTGCGGATCTTGTAGTTCTTGTGGATCCGTCAGTTATGAAGGCACAACGACTTATGAAACTTCCTCTTGCGGTTCGTACCAAGGTGAAGTCGGCAGTAGTTACGTAGCGCCGTCCGCCCCGACGCCGGCTGCGTCGGCGCCGACGACCAGTCCGGCGGCTTCGTCGGAATATGCCCAGCCGAAAACATTCCAAGACCAGCGTCCGGCCGGCGATACTAAACCGTCGCTTCCGGATAACAACACCTCCAGTCCGGACAACAAGCCCGCGGCCAACCCGAATTCTGATTTGACCCCACATCCGGAGACGCGATTGAATTCCTCTCCCGGGCCTCAATTGGGCAGTCCTGATAATCGCACTACCTCTTCGCCGGTGCGTCAGGCGATATATCTGGTCAAACGGCCGGCCCTGCCTGCCGAGTTTGCACCTCAGCAGACAAACGCCGGCTGGCGGGAATCGCGAGATTAAACACAAATTCCATTTATATTAAGATACCCTACTCGGCCCGTCTTTATCGGTTTAAGACGGGCCGCTCGATTTCTTGGGATATTTGGGGTGTTGACCGCCGCTAGCCGAACCGGGAATAATTCGTTAGATTCTAAGGGATTATTGTCCCCCGGATTTTAATATTCCAATAAATGGCTATTGAGTCTCAGGTAATGAATGTCGTGTTTTCGCCTCAGAGCCGGGCCGTGTCGGGTGCGGAATTACCGGGGCGACACGCCCCGGCTCTGACTTTTTATGCGACATTCTTTTTCTGAGACCCAATAAAGTAGTTTGATACTAAGATGCCCGCAAATCTCACGCCGCAGTATCGCAAAATCGAGGAGGAATACCGCCGCGCAACCTCTATCGAGGAAGAACTGCAATGCCTGCAACACATGCTCCAGGAAATTCCCAAGCACAAGGGAACCGACCATCTCCAGGCGGAGTTGAAGGCCAAAATCAGTAAGGCCAAAAAGGAACTAGCCACTGAGAAGAGCACTGGGAAAAAAACACGCGGGCTGAGAATTCCCCGTCAGGGGGCGGGCACGGCAATTATTCTTGGCGGGCCGAACGCGGGCAAGAGCCAGTTGGTGGCCCGACTTACCAACGCTACGCCCGAGGTCGCCCCTTATCCCTTTACAACCACCATGCCCGCCCCGGCCATGATGCCCTGGGAAGACGTTACAGTTCAACTCATCGACACTCCGCCCATCACTGCCGATTTCATGGATCCCAGCCTTCACGGTCTGATTCGTCCGGCCGATTTGGCCCTGCTGATGGTCGACCTGGAAAACGACGCCGGCATCGAACAATGTCAGGACGTGTTCGATCGCCTTTCACGCACAAAAACCCGGCTGGCCGCCAGATCGTACCTGGACGAGCAAGACGTGGGCCTTTCCTATACGCGGACTTTTTCCGTGCCTAACAAAATCGACGCGCCCGCTGCGTCCCGGCGCCTGGAACTGTTCCACGAACTTCTGCCCCTGGACTTCACTGAATTCGTGATCTCCGCCGAACACGGCACGGGCTTGGAGCACTTGCGGGAAGCAATCTACAAGGCCATGGACGTAGTGCGGGTATACTCGAAATTGCCCTCGGCCAAGGAGCCCGACCGCGATCGGCCATTCACGCTCCGCCGCGGCAGTTGCCTGTTGGAATTGGCCGGCATGGTGCACAAGGATTTTCTCGAAAAACTGAAATTCGCCCGCGTCTGGGGCACGGCCGTCCACGATGGCACCCAGGTAAAAGGCGATTACGTTTTACACGATAAAGACGTGGTGGAATTGCACATGTAAATAGAGCGATCTCTGACTCCTCGCCATGACCAACGTCGAAATATCCGCCGTTTTCGATCATATTGCCGACCTGCTGGAATTCCAGGGCGCGAATCCGTTTCGGGTTCGAGCGTATCGCAACGCCGCGCGAACGATTCACGATCTGCCCGAATCGGCCGCCGAGATTCTGTCCGATCCCAACCGCTCGCTTACGGATATCGAGGGCATCGGCAAGGACCTGGCCGAAAAAATCACTACTTTAGTACAAACCGGCTCGCTCACCATGCTCGACGAGCTTTTAGCGGAAATTCCAGAAAGCGTGCTGGCCATCCTCCGCGTGCCCGGCTTGGGACCCAAACGGGCGGCGATTCTGTTTCACGAACTGAACGTCGCCAACATCGAACAACTCCGCGAGGCCTGCCAACAACATCGCGTGCGGGAACTAAAAGGTTTCGGGGCAAAAAGCGAGGAGGCCATTTTACAAGGGCTAGATATCGCCGCCGAGGCCGGCCGCCGCATGCTCTGGGCCGATGCCGACGAGCACGTCCAATCCATACTCGGCCACATGGACACTTGCCGGGCCATCGAGAAAATCGAGGCAGCCGGCTCCTACCGCCGATGCCGGGATACCGTGGGCGATTTGGATTTCCTGGCCGTGGCACAAAATACAAACGCCGTGATGGAGCACCTGACCCATTACTGCGGGCTGGCGCAAGTCCTGGCCCGCGGCGAAACGAAAATGTCCATCCGCCTGACCGGCGGAGTGCAAGTCGATCTCCGCGTGGTGCCGGAAATATCTTTCGGCGCCGCCCTGCAATACTTCACCGGGTCAAAGCAGCACAACATCGTGCTCCGCGGCCGGGCAAAAGAGCAGGGGCTTAAAATCAACGAATACGGCGTGTTTCGCGGCGATCGGATGATTGCCGGGCGCACCGAGGAAGACGTTTACGCCGCCCTGGGCCTGCCCTGCATCCCTCCGGAACTGCGCGAGGCACGCCGGGAATTCGAATGGGCCGACGCCGGAACACTCCCAGAACTCGTCGAACTCGGCGACATCCGCGGCGATTTGCACACCCACAGCACATGGACCGACGGCCTGGCAACCATCGAGGAAATGGCCCAGGCTGCTAAACAGCGCGGTTTGAAATACATCGCCATTACCGACCATTCGCAACGGGTGGCCATGGTCAACGGCCTGAACCCCGACCGAGTGCTCCAACAATGGGCCGAAATCGACAAGCTAAAAAAACGCCTGAAAGGCATAACCGTGCTTAAGGGCATCGAAGTCGACATCCTCGAACGCGGCGGCTTGGATCTGCCCGATGACGTTCTTGCCCAGGCTGATTGGGTCGTGGCCAGCGTGCACTACGGACACAATCAGCCTAAGGAACAAATCACACGCCGCATGATCGAGGCTTTGGAAAATCCTAACGTTTGCGCGATCGCCCATCCCACCGGGCGGATGTTGTTGCGGCGCAAGCCGTACGAAGTCGATCTGGACGCCGTGCTCCGCGCTGCGCGCGACAACGGCAAATTCATGGAACTGAACGCCCATCCCATGCGTCTCGATCTGGACGACGTGGCCTGTGCCGCCGCGAAAAACCTGGGCGTGCCCATAGTCATTTCCACCGACGCCCATCGCACCGACGGCCTGGACTCCATGCGCTACGGCATAATGCAAGCCCGCCGCGGCGGTCTGACGAAACACGATGTTGCCAACACCCACACCTGGCCGCAGGTGAAAAAAATGCTGGGCAAATAATATCCATCTCTAAATCTCGTTATATTCCGTGATATAATCCGCCTATAGCCTGAGAAGGTCAAAAAGAATACGTTTGCGCTGCCAGCAAAGCTGGCGATGCTATCGCTGTATGCTTTTAGGATGTTTTTGGCACCTTTTTTATGAAGGAGTTGTAACCATGGAACGGTTTCCAAAATCCCTGGCGTTAATCTTGGGTGTGCTCTGTCTTGCATTTACCTCATGCGTGGATTCGGATAATCCGCTGTCCGATCCGAAACAATCGGCCGTCGATCCCGGCCTGCTGGGCGTGTGGCGCGCACGTGATAAAGACGGCGAGGTGACTTATTATCACGTGGGCAAGGCGGGCGATAAATTTCCAGCCGGAATGTTGCGAGTAAAAATCATCAAGCACGATAAGAACGGCGAATTGGAGCGCCCAGACAATGACGACATCCTGGCGTTTACCGCGATTTTGGGAAAAAACCGCTACGTGAACGTAACAAGCCTGGATGCCGACAAAATCAAAACCATGGGCGACGCCAAATGGGAACCCAAAATGGCCGAGGGGTATTTTATTTACAAATATGAAATCACCGGTGATAAATTAGCCATTGCCTGCATTGACCCCGAGCAAAAAGAGGCTGCCGTCAAGGCCGGAAAAATCAAAGGCACAGGCGAAGGCGATAACCGCCGCTTTACCGACACCACAGAAAACCTCGCCCGCTTCCTTGCCTCGGGAGATGCGGAAAAACTCTTCTTTACTAAAGAGCACATGGACGAAGGCTATGGAGTATTGGAACGGGTGAAGTAAAACCAATCCCTTACCCCCCATTATAATTCCTTGTTCCCACGCGGAGCGTGGGAACAAGGAATCCCTAATCCCTAGCCCCTAATCACTAAATTCTGACCATATCGCTCTTGCCTCATTAGCCAAGCAAACTTATACTGCCCGCCCGGTTTCTCTATATTCTCGATCCATAGTACTTCGGCAAGGAGGCTGAAGCATGGCAAAATACTATATATTTTCTGCACTTTTGATGGCGGCTGCAGCGTGTCAGGCTTGGGGGCAGTATCCCCTCGGCGACAACGAAACCCGGGCGAATTCCTCCTGGCAAAAGACCGGAGAAATACCCATGCAATCCACCGGTCCGCAAGCCGAACGATACGATCGATACGGAACTGCTCAAGGCTCGGCGGGTTCGGACGCCGCTCGTTCAGACGCATCATCCTCTGTAAACAAAGTCGCATCCAGGCCCACTACGAAATTCACAAGTGGCACTGCTTCATTGCCCAACGACGGCGGACAGGTCTGGAAAGAATACGATATAAGCGCCTACACCTCCCGCGTAACGAGCACCAGAAAGCCCGAGCAGGCGATTATCGATTGGATCCTGCGCGAGACCGGTTACGAGGCATGGCACTCCGAGCCTTTGGGAGTTCTTAGCGCCAACAATCGCACGTTGCGGGTTTATCACACTCCCGAGATGCAGGCCGTCGTGGCCGATCTTGTGGATCGTTTCACGAGCACCTCGGCCGCCACGCAAACCTTTGCCCTGCGCGTGATAACCATGGATAGCCCCAACTGGCGGACCAAGGCACAACCGTTGTTGCATCCCGTGCCCGTGCAAACTCCCGGCGTGTGCGCTTGGCTATTGGCCAAGGAAGACGCCGCCGTTATGTTGGCCGAGTTGCGCCGCCGCAGCGACTACCGCGAACACAGTTCGCCGTATTTGATGGTCAACAACGGCCAATCGACGGTGGTCTCGGCCATGCGCGGACGGCAGTATTCGCGCGATGTTATTCTCCGATCCGACCTGCCCACCGGCGCCGAATTGCAGAGCGGCCAGGTCGAGGAGGGATTTACCATCGATTTCAGCCCGCTGTTGTCCGGCGATCGGCGAATGATCGACGCCACGGTCAAGTGCGACATCGATCAGGTGGAAAAGATGATTCCCATTTTGCTCGACGTGCCGGCCCAGGCCACGTCCAGGCAGCGGATTCAAATTGAAGAGCCGCAGATGACCCATTACCGCTTCCACGAACGCTTTCGCTGGCCGGTCGAACACGTGCTCTTGATCGGCATGGGCATGGTGGCCCTGCCGGTGCCGGTGGATGGCAGGCCGCTGGTGCCCGGCGTTCCGCTTATCGGCACGACTCCGGCCAGGGCCGATCTGCTGGTTTTCATCGAATGTAAAGGCCAGTTGCCCGATCCCCAGCGCGGCCCGCATACGGCCGATCAAGACGCCAAAACCTACCGCGGACGGTATTGAAGTAGGGATTAGGGATTGGGGATTAGAGATTAGTATTTATTGAGTCTCAGGTAATGAATGTCGTGTTTTTGCCTCAGAGCCGGGCCGTGTCGGCCCGGAATTACCGGGGCGACACGCCCCGGCTCTGACTTTTTATGCGACATTATTATTCTGAGATCCAATAGCCCCCGGTGAACACACCGGGGGTTTTGTCGCTGCCGCAGACCATGTTAGGTATTACTGACCGGCACGTTCCTTCCCGGGTGATTCCTTAATTCCTCATTCTTAGTTCCGCATTTTCTCTATTTACTCGCTGGTTGTCCATTAGACAGGCGGCGATAGTTGTAGTACAATTGAGCATAGACAAGTGCGGTATCAAGTCGAGGAATGGGCGCATGGATAATGACGGCAAAAAGAATCAATCGGCGGATCCCATCCAAGCCGGCACTGAGCGGCCATCAACTACATTTGAGATTATACATCCTCATGGGGGATCGGCCGAGGCGGATGCATTTCTTCGCGCTGCCGTCAGGCTGAATGCCTCGGATATTCATTTGAAATCGGGGCAGCGGGCGCGAATGCGGATCGGCGGAACTCTCCGCATCGTCGAGCGCCAGCCGATGCCCACCGAAGAGTTCGAGGCCCGAGTTTTTAATTTTCTCAGCGCCGAGGAGCGGCATAAGATTATCGCCAACGGGTCCGTGGACTTCGCCTACGAACTCGATAGCGGACAAAGGTTCCGCATCAACGTCTACAGGCAAGAGTCGGGCATTTCGGTGTCCGCGCGCATTGTGCCGCGCCGCATTCCATCCTTCGAGGAGTTGCATCTGCCGCCCATCGTGGCCAAAATCGCCGATTTCAACGACGGGCTGGTCTTGGTTTCGGGAACTACCGGCAGCGGCAAGAGCACCACCATCGCCGCCATGTTGGAGCACATCAATTTAACTCGCCAGGCGCATATAATCACCATCGAAGATCCAATAGAATTCCTTCACACCGACAAGAAATGCCTGATTAACCAGCGCGAGATCGGCACCAACGTCAAGGATTTCGCCACCGCGCTAAGGGCCTTTGTCCGCGAAGATCCGGACGTGATACTGGTCGGCGAAATGCGCGACGCGGAGACCTTTAGGGCGGCGATGCAAGCGGCCGATACCGGGCATCTGGTGTTCTGCACCGTTCATGCCTCTATCGCGCCGCAAACCATCGAACGCGTCTTGAACTTGTTTCCCGAGGATGAACGGCCCATAGTCCGCCAGTCGCTGGTCTATAATCTCCGCGCAATCATTTGTCAGAAACTTATAAAATCAACGGCCCACAGCGTGAGGCGCGTGCCGGCCGTGGAAGTTCTCATATCCACTCCCATCGTCCGCAAACTCATCGCCGAAAACCACGACTCCAAGCTCGCCGACGTAGTGCGCACCTGCGAGGACGGCATGCAAAGCTTTGCCGAAAGCCTTTATGCCCTGTACAAACGGAGATTAATCGACCGCGAGATCGGACACGCGACCTCTCCGAATCCCGAAGAATTTGAAATGCTCGTTCGCGGCATCAAGGTGTCGCATCCCGTGTTCGTCGGAGGATAGCAGGGAATAGTGGATTAGCAGGCGGTGGACAGATATCCGAGTTAGTCTGCCAAGGTGATTACGATTAGTAATTTGAGGCATCGGTTGCGTGGCCGTCATTGCGGTCGCAAAGATATTGGTGGGTTGACTGGGTGATATCGTAACTGATGGTATGCACACTGCCGTCGCAAAAGGCCATGTTAAAGGTACCGGGGTGGGCGCTGCCGAATATGTCATAGGTAGGGCTCAAATAACCTCTATGATCTTGCATTGGAGGGTTGACGCCCCATCTATAAAAATCCCAGTCAAAGCCGCCAAAAATCGGCGAGTCATCGTCATACCCGAAGCTGTCCATGTAATGGTCCGGATCCATGTATTTTTCGCCGATTAAGTAGGTATGAGCCGTTCCATCGCGGACATCTTTGATCTGAACCATACTGGTATAGAACAAGATCCCGTTCATATAGTCCGCACTAGACTTGTTATTTACATCCGGCCAACTTGTTATGGAAACTGTAACTGCATCGGTGCCGGTCGCGGGAGAAAACCAATTGCCGGAACCTGACATCATATTTGGCGAGTTCCCTGCATAAATGCCCGCGTTACCGGCATAGTCGGTATGAGATGAGACGGTAAATGCGTTCATATTACTCGGAATGGTACGAGCCTGGCTTTGAGTTTGAGGATAAAGGATTGCAGGGCGGCGAGTCGGACAATAAAATTCCGGTAACACGGTTTGGGTCCCGATGGTTAATATACTCATCTTTGCAGTGCCTGTTTTACCCATGGCGGCGTCGTGTAATCCCCTTTGTTCTATCCAGGGCAGGATATTGAACATCCAATTGCCCGGTTGCCGGCGGCCATATCCGCAATTGGGATCGGCATTCCACTTGTAACTCCAGCCTCCCGTGGGGTAATGTTTCTGTACGTTCTCATGGTCTATGCAGCCCATCGCAAGTTGCTTGAGATGATTTCTACATTCCAGCCGTCTGGCGGCTTCGCGGGCGGCCTGGATGGCGGGCAATAAAAGCGCGATTAAAATGCCTATAATGGCGATAACTACGAGCAACTCAACCAGTGTAAAAGCGCGTTTTGGGCGGAAAACGCCAGCGGGGGTTTTGTCTATCATATTTACCCCGTTCTCCTTGTGGATAATAAAATAAGGGCGTGCCTGAATACTGAATATTTTTTAATTGTAGCAAGATTTATAAATCTGAGTCTACCCCCACATTGCTAAAATTGTCTTGTTCAAAAGACACAATTAGCTTATCTGATTAGTGTTACAACAAACCCATGCCAAAATTTGACCGATGCATGTTTATTATTGACCTGCGCTTTGTTTTGCCCCGAAGCAGAGCAGGTCGCCTTGGGTGGTGCCGATCACAAGACGCCCGGCGGCGACGGCGGGAGAGGCGAGAATGGCACCGCCGGCTTGATAGTCCCATAGTTTTCGGCCGGTTTTGATATCCAGGGCGTATAGGCGGCCGTCGGCGGAACCCACGAAAACCCGCCGTCCGACAACAACCGGCGAACTATCGACGCGGCCTTTAGTAGCAAAGGTCCACAAAGGCCGGCCGGTTTTCGGGTCCAGGGCACGAACGAGCTTGTCGCGCGAGCCGATGATCACCGCATCCGCTGTAACGGCGGCCGAGGAGATATTCTCCGCAACCTCATTTTCCGCCCGGCGGCGCCACAAGATTTTCGATAGTTTTGCGTCGATGGCGTAATAGTCTCCGCTCTGGTCGCCCAAATAGATTTTGCCGTTAAAAATGGCCGGCGCGGAGCCGGTGGGCGAATGGATTTCCACCTCGCTTAGCTTATTTCCGGTTTTTAGATCGAGGACGTGCAATTTTCCGTCGCAACCGCCCACGTAGCATCGGCCATCGAGCGCTGTGGAAAAACAGCGGATCTCGTATTCGCTTTCAAACTTCCATGCCAACTTGCCCCCCGCGATATCGAGACAGTAGAGATTGTAATCCCGGGAACCGAAGATTACACGATTGCCCTGAAAATTCGGGCTGGAATCGATTTCACCGTCTGTATCGAAATTCCACAGTTCCTTGCCGGATGCGGCATCGACGCAATGGAACCGTCCGTCGGTGTCGCCGATGAACACCCGCTTCTGATACACGCCGGGCGAGGCTTTAAACGTTGATTGAGTGGGAAAGGCCCAGCGTTGTTTGCCGGAAGCCAGATCGATGGCATAGAGATCTCCGTCCAAACAGCCGACGTAGACAATCCCCTCGGCTATGACGGCGGTCGATTCGAATCCGCCTTTGGGCGGAGTGAAACGCCAGAGTAGTTCCAGTTTTTCGGGCAGATCGCTTTTTGCCACGCCGGTGGCTTGGGCGTCGCCGCGAAAAAGCGGCCAGGAATCGTTCGATAAATAAGGAACCATCACCGGTTTAGGACCGGTGGAATTATCGGAGACGTCGGTTGGAGTACGCGAGACGCAGGAAACAAATAAAAATGACGAAACGAGCGGATAGAATACCGCCCAGCGGAATAATGCTGTCTTCATCATTCGAGGAAAGTAATCACGGCACGAGTGCCGGAGCTAAACACCGACGTCAGGGCGTATTCGGAGTATTGGTCGGGTTGGGCATGGCGCTAAGCTGGGAAAGGACTTGAAGCAGGCTGTTTAAATGGGCCATGCGCGGGCCAAAACGGTCGACAAATTCGTTGAGCATGAATTCGCCGTCCATGAGCGACTCGTAATTAGCGCTGATTTCCTGGGTAAGAGTTTCCAGGAATTCGGTTTGCACCTTGCCAAGGGCCTCGGTGGCTACGCGGCAACTCCGCGCCAAATGCGGATTGGCTTGTTTCCATTGTCCCAATTCGGTGGCGCGTTGTTTTCCCGCTGCGCTAAGCTGATTGACCAGTTCCTCGAGCAGTTCGTTTTGCCGATCCTGGGCAGAGAGAAGTTCGTGCAAGATTCTGGTTTGCTCGGCCATTTCGCCGCGGGCGGACTGGGGCGCCGGAGGATAGGCGTTGGGTGAAACGTCGATTTGACTATATAGTGATTGACGAGTGCGTACTTGCTCTTGATTCATAATAAGCATCCCCTGAAACAAAACATTCCATTCAAATCCAGTATAACCATAAATCACATAAAAAGTCGAGTACCTGCGCTATGATATTTGCCGGAAAAATACAAAAGTACGCTTTTGGAATTGGTTGATAAAAACGACTCTAACACCTTGACGTATCTACAGTTAGGGCATTTTTTATTGACTCGAAGGTCCTGAAAATATAATTCCGTTCCCTTGGCGTTAAAGTCGTTGTTGCTCTGTACCCGATCCCCCTGGAGGCTACTTCTGCCTGTGAAGTAATGCTCAGAGATTGCGCAGTCTGGATAATATAAAGAAAATAGAGCATGACGATGAGCAGCATCGAAAGGAAATCAAAGCCGGCGCTGGGATTTTTGACAATAATCAATAATCCGCAGCATGGATTTTTCGGCGGGTATTTAATTCTGAATATGTCGGGACTTCCTTTGGAGTTCCATTGTACTGCGCCGATCAAGCCTAATCGGGCGCAAGAAATTCTTTACGGGCCGACTCTGGAAAACTTCCTGTACGGCGAGCAGATTGGGCAGACGTTGCTCAGGCAGTCGGGCTGCGAGCCGCTGGTGGTTTGCACCGATTGCGAGCCGGCATTGGCGGTCCGTCAGTATGTTTCCTGGCCCGTGGTGTTGGTGCTTCCACCCGAGCAATCGGTCACAATTGAGAGCGAGCACAGAATCCTCCGCATCGACCGCCCGCACGGTAGCGGACCGAATTTGCTGACGTTCGAATTGGGCCGCAATCGACTGGCCTTGCCTGCAAGGGCCGAAGATCAGCGACAAGTAATCCAGCAGCGGCTTAGCGAGTTGGTCGAGGCATTCGATCTGTCCGAGCCTTTCGGGCGTATTCGTGAAGCCATTGAAGAGGCACAACAGGCCGTGCGATGAGCAAAAATGCAAATGGTCTGAACCCGAGCGAATCGATGCGGCAATTTTCCTGGCAAGGAAATTCATTTCCGGCCGTGTTCAGCGTGGATTTGCAGGTCGATTCTGTAATTAGAACAATTGATTTAAGCGATCAATTGTACCCGGCCAAACCAGCGGTAATCTCACTGCCAGTTGTTGACAATGTGCCTCGGGCGATAACAATTCCCATTACATGCACGGCCGTTCGCGTGCGAAGTTTTATCTTCCCGGATCCGGCGGAGAAGCCGGCGCCGGCCGGTGCGGCCGCAGGGCGTCCATCGAAACGATCGGTCGTCCCGATATCACGGCAATCGGCTCGCTCAACCCGCATCAAACCGCCTGGCGACGTTATCAAGCTGGAAGACCGGCTCAATTACCTGTTGCAGCCGTCATTGGAATCGCTGTTAAGCCAGGGGGCATTGACGTTTCCCTGCCGGCCGTACCCGTATCAATTCGAGGGCATGGCCTTTCTATATCCAAGACACGCCGCCATTTTGGCCGACGAAATGGGATTGGGCAAAACCATGCAGGCCATCACGGCCATTCGACTTCTACTCCATCGGCTCGAAGTCCGCCGCGTGCTGCTGGTTTGTCCCAAGTCGCTGGTGACCAACTGGCAGCGGGAATTTCAACAGTGGGCCCCTGAAGTGCCGGTGATGGCGATCGAAGGCGATCAGGCCAAACGCGCCTGGCAATGGCAAATACCGGACGTGCCCGTGCGTATCGCCAATTATGAAATTCTTCTGCGTGATCGGGAGATTTATGAGAATAATCAGCCGGTGAATTTCGATTTAGTGCTGCTCGATGAATCGCAGCGGATAAAAAATCGCTTGGGCGCGACGAGCCAGATTGTGCGTTCGATATCGCGCAAGCGGAGTTGGGCCTTGACCGGCACGCCCGTGGAAAACAGCACCGACGACCTGGTGGGCATATTCGAGTTTCTTGCCCCGGGATTTCTCTCGCCGGATATGAAGCCGCGGAAAATGGGCCGCACGATAAGCGACTATATTTTGCGGCGAACAAAGGACCAGGTGCTCGCCGATCTGCCGCCTAGAATAATTCACGACGAACAACTGGACCTGACGCCCGAACAGCGCGAAACCTACAAGTTGGCCGAGGACGAGGGAGTGCTGCGATTGACGCAGTTGGGCACGTCGGCGACCATTCGGCACGTATTCGAGTTGGTTTTGCGTTTGAAGCAGATCTGCAATTTCGATCCCGCCACCGGGGCCAGCGCGAAACTCGAGCGCCTGGAGGCCGATTTGGAGGAAATCGCCCAAAGCGGACGCAAGGCAATTGTTTTTAGTCAATGGGTGAGCGCGATTGAAAAACTAAGCGGGCATCTGGCCCAATTCGGCCCGCTGGAATATCACGGGCGGATTCCGACCGGTCGGCGCGACGGCATCATCGAGCGATTCCGCTCGGACGATTCCAGCCACGTGTTACTTATGACCTACGGCGCCGGCGGCGTGGGTTTGAACCTGCAAATGGCCAATTACGTGTTTCTTTTCGACCGCTGGTGGAACCCGGCCGTCGAGGATCAGGCGATAAACCGCGCGCATCGCATCGGCATCGACGGGCCGGTGTACGTGACGCGATTCTTAATGCTCGACACCATCGAAGAGCGCATCGAGCGGATCCTGCAAGAGAAGCGCGATCTTTTCGACACCATCTTCTCCGACACCACCCCCCATCAAAAATTGGGTCTAACGCAAGAAGAACTCTTCGGCCTCTTCCAAATCAAATGCCCAACCGCCCCAATCGACAAAGCGGCATAACTCGAGCGCGACCACTGGTCGCGGTTTGTATACAATTTACGATAAATCGCATCCTCTGGATACCACCCGACAGGACATAGTATATTATAGACTATGCTCTCTCATAAATATGATTTCGACGTCATTGTAATTGGCGGCGGGCACGCGGGGGTGGAGGCTGCGCTGGCCTCTGCGAGGATGGGGGCTAAGACGGTGCTGCTGACGAGTAATTTAGATACCATCGCGCAGATGAGCTGCAATCCGGCAATTGGTGGCGTGGGCAAAGGGCATATCGTGCGGGAAATCGACGCCTTGGGCGGGGCGATGGGGCGGGCGATCGACAAGACGGCAATCCAGTTTCGAATGCTTAATCGGCGCAAAGGGCCGGCAATGCACGGGCCGCGTGCGCAGGCCGATAAATGGGCTTATCAGCGGGAAATTAAGCGAATTGTCGAATCACAGCCGGGATTGTCGCTGCGGCAAGAGACTGCCGATGATCTGATCACGGAACAGTCCGGCGGAACGATGCGCGTGGTTGGCGTGCGTGTGTTGGGCGATGCCGTGTACCGCGCGAAGGCGGTTATTTTGTGCGCGGGTACGTTCATGCAGGGCTTATTGCATGTGGGCGAGACAACCATGCCCGGCGGCCGAATGGGCGAACCGACATACGCCGGATTGAGTCGGGCATTGGCGGGTTTGGGATTTACCATCGGCCGCTTCAAGACCGGCACCCCGCCGCGAATAAACGGGCGCACGATCGATTATTCCAAGGCTGAATTCCAAGGCGGCGATGATGAGCCTGAACCGTTTTCATTTATGACGGATCAGGTAGAGTGTCAGCAGATTCCTTGCTGGATCACATACACCAGCGAGGCGGTGCATGAACTGGTGCGGGCGAATCTGCATCGGGCACCGATGTTTACGGGCCAGATTCAATCGACCGGTCCGCGATACTGTCCTTCGCTGGAGACCAAAATTGTCCGTTTTGCCGACAAAACGCGGCATCAATTGTTTTTGGAGCCGGAAGGAAGGCATACACACGAGGTTTACGTCAACGGATTGGCGACGAGTTTGCCCCGCGACGTGCAAGAGGCGATGCTGCGATTCATTCCCGGCTTGGAAAACGCCGAAATCCTCCGCTATGGTTACGCTATTGAATACGATTATCTTCCGCCCGATCAGTTGCAGATTTCGCTGGAAACAAAGCGCGTGGCCGGATTATATCTGGCGGGTCAGGTAAACGGAACGACGGGTTACGAGGAGGCGGCCGCTCAAGGATTGATGGCGGGTGTGAATGCGGCGCTGGCATTAAAGGGAAAAGAACCGCTTGTGCTCGCGCGGCATCAGGCTTACATCGGGGTGATGATCGACGATCTGGCGACCCGGGGCGTGGACGAGCCGTATCGGATGTTCACCAGCCGTGCCGAATATCGCTTGATGCTCAGGCAGGACAACGCCGATCGCCGACTCACGCCGTTGGCCTACGATTTGGGCCTGGTGGACTCTCAGCGATGGAATAAGTTCCAAGCTAAAAAGCAGGAGATCGAGCGAATAACGAAACTTCTGGAAAATACATACGAAGGATCAATTTCGTTGGCCAAGATGCTCAGGCGACCGGAAGCAATCTGGAAAGACGCCTCCGACAGGTTGCCGGAATTAAGCGAGGTATCGACCGAGGTTGCCCGGCAGGTGCAGTACGATGCCAAATATGCCGGATATATTGCTCGGCAGCAGATCGACATCCAACGGCAACAGCGTTTGGCGGCGCGGCGGATACCAGATGTTTTGGATTACAACACGATACCGCATTTGCGACAGGAAGCGAGGGAAAAACTTGCTCGGGTCAGGCCGGCGGACCTGGCTCAAGCCGGCCGGATTAGCGGAATCACGCCGGCGGATATTGCTGTTTTGATGATTCACTTGCAAGGGGCGAGGGGCAAGGGGAAAGTGGACAGCAGTCAGCGGACAGTGGAAGGTGGGCAGTGAACAGTGTACGGTGAGCAGGCACCATGCGGGGCATGATCTGCGAGTGGTAAACTTTTTAGTCGCCCTTTTCATGCAATCGGCAAGATCTATGCGTTATCCCCAAGTCGCGTTATTGCCCTACTTTACCTGGACTCAGAAAATTATATTATAATAATGGCGACAAAATCTATAAGGTCTTGTGGTTAATAGACTTATAAACTTTTGACTCATATTGACAGGAGCGGGAAGATAGCTATAATTAAGCCCGATTGGTAAGTTCGGTAATGTCGGAAGGACCGGATGAGCCTGTTATTTATACGCAGCGTAGTGAAGTAAGAGATTTGCGAATACGGCGAATTCAAGGCGATT
>JBEKFZ010000028.1:0-47014 GCA_050013075.1 Thermoguttaceae bacterium
AAAGACAGATACCCAAAATCACAATCCTCACCGTTGCCCCCCTGTTGGGTGAGGCGATAAAGCGCATTCACCGCAATGAGTCGGTGAGCCACTTGTTTGGGTAATAAAAATCAAAAATTTCTTTGCCTGGGATTGTAATTCTTTGTTTTTCGGCCAAAATAATAGGTTTGTTATCTTTTTAAGATGCGAGAGATGTCCATGGCCGAACAAATGCTTGTAGAACTTCGCGATCAGCGGGGAAAACTCAATAACCGCCGCCTGCGCCGCAACGGAAAAGTACCGGCCGTGCTATACGGGCACGGCGAGGAGAACGTTTGCCTGGGCGTTTCGGCCGAGACCCTAAGTGCGGCATTGCGGCACGGCAGCCGTCTGGTGGATTTGACCGGGGCGGTCAACGAGTCGGCCTTTATCCGCGACGTGCAATGGGATACGTGGGGTACGCACGTTTTACACGTGGATTTTACCCGCATCTCGGCCGACGAAGTGGTTGAAGTCACTTTGACCATCGAGCTGCGCGGCGAGGCCCCGGGCGTGCGCGAAGGCGGAGTCGTGGATCAGCTTATCCACGACGTGGCAATCTCCTGCCCGGCCGGCTCGATTCCCGACAAATTGCAGGTGAACATCAACCACCTGAAACTCGAAGATAAAATCACCTTGGCGGAATTGCAAATACCCCAGGGCGCCAAACTCTTGGTCGAGGATCTGGAAGCCATCATCGTGCAGTGCGTGGTGCCGCTAGAACTGCCCGAAGAAGGGGCGGCCGAGGCCGCGGCGGGCGAACCCGAGGTCATCGGCGCAAAGAAGGAGGAAGAAGGAGAGGAGAAGAAAGAGTAATTGCGTATGAAACTTGTGGTTGGGCTGGGCAATCCAGGCCGGAAGTACCAGGGCACTCGGCACAACATCGGCTACGCGATACTGGCCGAGTTGGGGAAAAAATACGGCGCGTCGTCGCCCAAGCACAAGTTCCACGGCGAGGTGATGGAAGCGGAAATCGGCGGACAAAAGGCATTGCTCCTCAGCCCGCTGACGTACATGAACATAAGCGGACTGAGCGTGTCCGAGGCCAAGGCGTTTTACAAAATCCCGGACGAGGAAATGCTGGTTTTGTGCGACGATCTGAATTTGCCGCTGGGCAAATTGCGGATTCGCACGCAAGGGTCCTCGGGCGGACAAAAAGGGCTGGACGATATTATCCGCCGCTTGGGAAGCGAGAATTTCCCCCGCCTGCGCATGGGCGTCGGCTCGCCCCCGGAAGGTTGCGACTGGGCTGACTTCGTGCTCAGTAAATTTTTCGCGGAGGAAGTACCGCAAATTGAACAAGCCGTTGGCCGGGCGGTGGAGGCGGTAACCGCCTGGGCCCGCGACGGCATCGAATCGTGCATGAATCAGTATAATAGGGATTAGGGATTAGAGATTAGAGAAGCAAAAATTGTAAAGCCGCGACGGGCACCAACCGAAGGTTGGTCGGTCGCGCTTGGTTGAAAAAAATTGTAAAGCCGCGACGGGCACCAACGGGCACCATGCGATAGCATGGTCGGTTGGTCGGTCGCGATACTAAATAACGATTATTTCCAAGAGGAGCGATGCCTTGGCTCAAAACGTATATGAAGGCTTGTTTATTTTGGACTCGAACCGCTACGGGCACGATCCCGATGGGGTATCGGGCCAAATTCCCGCCCTGATTCAAAAGCTCGGCGGCGAAATTCTGGTCAGCCGGCTGTGGGAGGAACGCCGCCTGTCATATCCCATCAAAGGACAACGCAAGGGGACCTATTGGCTGATCTATTTCCGGCTCGATACCAACCAATTGGCCGAAGTAAAGAAGCAATGCCAGATCAATGAAAACCTCTTGCGGGGATTGTTCCTGAAGGTCGAACCCCGTATCGTGGACGCCTTGGTCGAACATGCCCGATCGGCCCCGGCAGTGACCCCGGTCGAAGAGGCCCCCCCTGTCAAGGATAAAATCATTGCCACGGTGCAACTGGACCCCGAGGAATTGGCGGTCAGCATCGACGCGGTTGAAGCGGTTGAAGAGGAATAAGAGGGAAAAACAGGAGCAAATAATCATGGCCAGTTTTAATCGTGTCATCCTGGTCGGAAATTTGACCCGCGACCCGGAAATACGCTACATTCCAAGCGGTTCCGCGGTGGCCGACGTCGGGCTGGCCGTCAACGACCGCCGGAAAAACGCCAACGGCGAATGGATCGAGGAAGTGACGTTTGTCGACGTCGTTCTTTGGGGTCGCACGGCCGAAGTGGCCGGTGAATATCTAAGCAAGGGATCACCGGTACTGATCGAAGGCCGGTTGAAACTCGACTCCTGGGAAGGCCAAGACGGGCAGAAACGCACGAAGATGAGAGTGGTATGCGAGCGGATGCAGATGCTCGGGTCCAAGGGCGAAGGCCGCGGCCAAACGGCGGCCCCGGCCGGCAAGCCCGCCGCACGGCAGGATTCCGAATACTCCCAGCCCGCCCCGAGCGAAGATTTCGGCCCCCCGCCCTCCGAATCGCCCGGCGGAGAAGATATCCCGTTTTAATTATTTAATGTTATTATCCTTCGTTTATTGAGTCTCAGAAAAAGAATGTTGTGGAAAAACATCAGAGCCGGGGCGTGTCGCCCCGGCATTTCCGGGCCGACACGGCCCGGCTCTGATGAAAAAATACGACATTATTTACCTGATACCCAATAGCCCCGGAGCTTGCTCCGTGAGGTTTTCCCATAAATGCAAGGCACAATCCCATGGCAAGTACAAGTACGGAAACACCCGTAAACAATAAAGTTCGGCGTCGCGGCAAGCGATTGCCCAAGGGGCCGCACGGCGGCGTGGAACTGCTGTTGATTCAGCCCGTGGAACATCTGGGCAAGCAGGGCGATGTGGTAGAAGTCAAGCGCGGTTTCGCCATGAACTATCTTATTCCCCAAGGCCTGGCCACGATCGCCACCGATCACCACAAGCGAATGGTGGAAAAACACCGGGCGCAACTGGAAGCCATCGAAAAGGCCCGCCTGGCCGGTCTGCAAGGCCTGGCCGCCGATCTGGCCAAGCAAAGCATCACCATCGAAGCCAACGCCAACGACGAGGGGCACCTTTACGGCTCGGTCAACGCCGTGGACGTATCCAACGCCCTGAAACGCGCCGGGTTCCATATCGCCGCCGACCAGGTGCGGCTAGAAGGCCCGCTAAAGGAGTTGGGCCTTTACACCATTAAAATCCATTTCGGCTCGAGCGTGGACGCCGAGGTGAAAATCTGGGTCGTCCCATCGGTGACCGAAGACGAAACACCTGCGAATTAATCGCAGTCACCTCTCCCGACCAACCGACCATGCCGACCACGGCTACGCCGCGGTGCCCGATGGTGCCCGGAGAGGGTTAGGGTGAGGGAGCCCAGGGATTGCAATCCCTGGGCTTTTTTTACACATTGATATTAGTTTGAAGTGGGTAAATAATGGATTTTGGGTAATTTCCCCCTTTTGTATAAAAATAATTTTACACAATCCAACATGGTCCAGCAATTCCAAGCCGGGAACACCTGATCGGCTGGTTGTCAAAGTTAGAGTAAAGTTCTATATTCGTTGAGACAGGCAAGAATGCCTGTCCTCCTGAACTCTGAATCCTGAACCCTGAACTCTGAACCCTTTGGTCGCCATGGCCACGTCAGCTAGAGCCGATGCGCCGCACTCCGCCGGCCGCTTGACATCCGAGATCCTCGACCGGCTGCCGCCGCAAAATCTGGACGCCGAAAAAGCGGTCATCGGCAGCCTGCTTTTAGACGGTAATCTATGCGATGAGATCGCCTTGATTCTCCATGCCGAGGATTTTTACGCCGACGCCAACCAGAAACTCTATCGCCACCTGCTGGCCATGCACGGCACCGGCAAGCGGATCGACGCCATGCTCTTGGTCGAGCAACTCAAGCAGGCGGGCGATTTCGAGGCCATGGGCGGGGCGGCATATCTGGCCGAGGTGGCCCAATCGGTGCCTTATGCGGCCAACGCCGTTTATTACGCCCAGATCGTCCGCGAAAAAGCCACGCTGCGGGACCTGATCCACGCCGGCACCGAAATCCTCCGCGACGCCTACGACACCACGGTCGAGCCCGATGAAATCGTCAGCCAGGCGGAGCAAAAAATCTTCGCCGTACACGATCAGCGATCCGTCGATCAGGTAACGAACATCCAGGACCTGTTGGTCGAGGCCTTCGACCGCATCGACGCCCGGCTCCAGCGCGGCGAAGGCGTGGGCATACCCACCGGGTTCCACGACCTGGACAATCTGACCGGCGGCCTGCACGATTCGGAACTGAACATACTCGCCGCCCGGCCCAGCATGGGCAAAACCGCCTTGGCCACGAACATCGCCGAAAACGTGACCATTACCGGCAACGTCACCACGCTGTTCGTGAGCCTGGAAATGGCCCGGCTCGAACTGGCCCAGCGCATGCTCTGTTCGCAGGGCCACATCGACGCCAACAAATTCCGCAGCGGGTTCCTGTCGGGCGACGATCGGCGGAAACTGGTCGAGGCCTCGGCCAAGCTGGGCAAGGCCCCGCTGTTTGTCGACGACACGCCTTCCCGCTCGGTAACCGAAATCGCCGCCTGTGCACGCCGCATGAAGCGCAAGCACAACCTCGGACTGCTAGTGATCGATTATCTGCAGCTCATCCAGCCCGACGATCCACGCGATCCGCGCCAGGAACAAGTGGCCAAAATGGCCCGGCGATTGAAAATCCTCTCCCGCGAATTGAAAATCCCCATCCTTTGCCTGGCCCAGTTGAACCGCCAGGCCGAGCCCGGCAAGGAAGGGCACCGGCCCAGGCTCAGCCACCTCCGCGAGTCCGGGGCGATCGAACAAGACGCCGACGTGGTGATGTTCATCCACCGCGAGGAATACTATCAAGACCGCGAAGAAGCCCAACAGGCGGGCACGTCCGGCATGGCCGAGGTGATGGTGGCCAAACAGCGCAACGGCCAAAGCGGCGTGAGCGTCAAACTCGCCTGGTTCTCCAAGTTCACTCGCTTCGAAAACTTCGCCCAAAAACCCTACGAAGAATTTTCCGAATACGCGGCGGAAGAATTTTAGCATGGTGAAAAGTGGACGGTGGGCAGTGGGCGGGAAAATACTGCTGGGCAAGCCAGCAGTGGCACATGGCGGAACTGGTCAGCTTGGCGAAGACGGGTAGTCACCTTGAGAAAATCATATTCAAGATCGTAACTGACTTGGTCATTCTTGACGCGACCTGGTAGTAGTGGTCTTGGTCTATGCCCTGTTTACAGCAATTCCCTTGGGTGAAATCCTGTCTTTTGCACTCATAATTCTAGTGGCTGCGGTCCGGTTCCACCCGCGAAGAGGGAAGATTACAGCATGGTTAGTATCATTAAGACTAATCTGCGGACAAACCCCGGTAAAAGAGCCAGCCCTACAATATCTGTAAAAATTCCCGGCAGAATGAGCAGTCCCCCCGCAAGCAAGAGTAAAAATTTATCCATCACTATGTCGTTAATGTTGTTTTGTTCGATGTTATTAAATTTATCCATCACTATGTCGCCGAGGATGTTTTGTTCGATGTTATTACGGATAAGAGACCCGTATCGAAGTAATACGTAGCAAATCAGCACCAACCCGAGCATCGTCGTTCCGAACATTTGGTAAAAGGAGAATTTCCAACCCGCGTAATCCACCATAAGTACGAGTGATGAAATATCAATGATAAGTAAAGCAATCAGAAAAAAAATGAGAAACCTAAACACTTTACAACTCCCTTTGGAATTGTTCAAAGGATTGACTGGGGATAAAACACCCCCTCCAGATGCGAACCATTTCCAGGACCGTTGGTACTGCTGATTAAACCTTTATTTTAGTCATTTCAGGAGAAAATTCAACTTTTATTTTATTTGTTTCCCAGTGTCAGGCAGCAGATACAACCAAAGTACGTACAATAAGGCAATTTTATGAGGGTTTTTTGGGTTATAGCATCTCACTTAAATAAGTAATCGATATGTTAAACTTCTTTCCGGCGCGGTTTCCAAGGCTGCTAAAGCTGATGAAAAACAGCAATTGTTGGAAGAAATCAATGCGTTCATCACAGCCGCAAATCCTGGCGAAGTGCCTATTACGAAGGGGCCAAGAAAATGATGCTCAGGAGAGTATATACCAAGTAGATTATAAAAAAGTGACATCACTGATATTTACGGATCGAGGGA
Source organism: Thermoguttaceae bacterium (assembly GCA_050013075.1). GTDB lineage: Bacteria > Planctomycetota > Planctomycetia > Pirellulales > Thermoguttaceae > JBEKIK01. Next base: position 6,203 of record JBEKFZ010000028.1, read on the forward strand.
GAATGCTAGCATGTCATAAAGGGCTTAACGGATCGAAGACGGCAAGTGAAAAAGATGCTGGCTAAGGGGATAGTCCCATTTTTACCGACCATGCAAGCATGGTGCTTGAAAAAAGGGGATAGTCCTCAAGAAATTGTTACCCTTTAGTTGCCGACGAAAATTCCCGTGGCGTACCAAATGCCGTTGGAACCGCGTTTCATGTCGTAACCGAAGCTGCGCTGGGGCGAACGAACAGCGCTCCAATGTCCGGAGGATTGCCGCCAGGAATGGACGCACTCCTCGGCGGCATCGACTAGATTTTGGCCCGGCCAACTTTCGGCGCAGACCTCGCGGGCCGACGAGCCGTTCAACCGCGACATGACGCGATGAAAACGCGATTCCCAAAAGTGATGTCCTTGAAGGCGAATGTCGGCCTGGTATTGCGAGTGATCCCGCGTTTCCTCGAGCAAATACGGGCTGAGTTCGCCATCGGCGCTGGCCGGCTTTTCCGGATGGGTTCGCACGGCGTAGATCAGCGTGCGTTGCGTCAGCGTGCCGGGCGGCAGGGTTAGAATCACCGCCATCTTTTCCGGCGTGTACCAGAGACTCCCCGCAATGGGAAACGTGCTGACCACCGTGCCGTAGACTTGCGAATCCGGTTGCCGATAATCGATAATGGCGACACCCGGCTTGCCCAGCATTTCCTTGAAGGCCTCGTGCTCCAATAAGACCGTTTTTTTGCCGTCCACGATAATCGAGGCATCCAAGGGCGCTTGCAGGCAAACGTAATCTTGCAGCTTGGAACGCACCATGGGATCGTCCAGCGTTTCGGACTTGAAACGATCGCAGTCGCGGTTGCCCGGATCGCGGAAATAAATCACAAGCATTTTGCCTTGCCGCTGGGCGATCCGCACGGCCCGGGCGTAATCGTCGTGCCAATTGATCGACGCGATCTCGTCGCTGGCTTTTTCGGAATGTTCCACAATGTCGTCCGAGCAAAACGATTCAATCTCCTGGGAACATGCGTACATCGAAAGTCCGACAAGCAACAAACCGATTGCCATGAAAGTGCCGGTTAAAAAAATTGATCTCTTCATTTTTTTCTCTCCTATCACTGTGGTCGTTAAGGATACTGAGTTGCGCCGATCTATAGGCAAATCACTGGGGGCTTATATATTTACAGGGGGGGTGCGCAGACCGAGTTGTCAGATTGATTGGGGCCTATAGATCACAACAATTGGGGGGTGGATGCTATGCTTGCGGTGTGAACGCGATTACTGGTTTTCGGTATAAGGTATTTTTGTGGGTATTAGCGGAATTCCTTTATTACCAAAGACCCTGTTGTTGGTAAGGGCTACAAGTGGTAAGCTAGCCAACCATCGGCGGCTTTGCCGATTTGTGTGAACGGGCAGTTGGCGTCGAGTTCGGCGGTTAGTAAAATGGCATTAGTTTAGAGAAGTAAAAGATGGTGTCTATAACCCGGATTAACTATTTATTATCCCCATATAATAAGGAATATCAGGATGAACATGTACAGGATGTGTCTGATTTTTGCGGGGGCGTTGTTATTGTCAATGCCGGTTGCAACAAACATCGCTGTTGGCGATCAACCGGTTCCCGCAAAACAAGAAACGCTGGAAGGGATCGTTGCCGCTTGCCAAGAGGCAAAATCTCAATTCCGCCCGCTAACCAAAGATGACCTCAAGTCGGTGAAAACCGAACTGGTCGAGGCCCTTGCCCGGCTCGATGTCGAGTTGAAAGCAGCCGGCGCCAACGGCGAGGACTGGCGGCAATTCCTGCTTTGGGAAACGCTGCAAAAAGAGTTGCAAAAGGAAGGCGCTCTGGATCAGAAGGCGCTGAACGAGGTTTGCAGCCGTTATGCCTCGGGAAACGAGGGACTGGGGTTGATATGGTTTGTCGAGGCTCGATCGACTTTGTGGCGCTTGCTGAAGGTGGACGAAGCCATCGACAATCCCAAAACAAAAAACACTTACGAACGCATGTTGGATAATCTGAGCAATAATTTAAAGTCCTTTGCAGTCAAACCGACGACGGAAAACACCCTCGGCATCAGCGAATCGATACGTTGGCTGCAAAACCTTCAACAGGCGCCGGAAGTGGTCCAGGCCGTCCAGCGGCAGTTCATCCGACCGAACCTGTACGGCGAAGCATCCGCGGAGTTTGTCGCCGCCGGCATGGCCGATTCCGTCGATGACAACACCGCCATTTGCGATGAGATCCTTGGGACTTCGATTTCCGGGTCCGCCCATACCGTGGGCCAAACCACCGCGGAGTTGAGTCCGGACTCCAACCTGGGCGTGATCGACGCGCTGCTGTTTGCCACCACGTACAGCTCGACCGTCGGTTCTCACGGCCCGGTGTGCATTTATACCACCGGCACGACGCAAATCGGGGCCTGCAAACGGATCTGGATAAACGAATATGGAATCTTTTCCTGCCCGGCGGTATCCAACGCCGTCACGCAAACCTCAATCAACGATATTCAAGCCCGCAGGAGAATTGTCGAACGCATTGCCTGGAAAAAAGCCTACCAGCAAAAACCGACGGCGGAATGTATTGCATCGTCTCATGCCGAACAGCGGGCGAACAAGCGCGTCGACGACAAGGCCGCGGAATCGCTGGACAAGGCCCAAGCGGATTTCATGAAAAAATTTCGCCGCCCTTTGTGCGATCACAAATTATTCCCCGAGCAATTGCGGTTCAGCACCGATAAGCAGGAGTTACATGTAGTGTCGCTGCAAATCGGCAGCTCCCGGCTGGCTGCGTCCATGCCCCCGCCCAGCGCGATTAAGGCCGACCTGGTGCTGCGCGTGCACGAATCGATGGTCAACAATTTCGCCCTGGACTCCCTGGGCGGCATGACCGTGAATGAAGATAATTTCCAAAAAGCGCTGAACGACATGTTCCCCCAACCATCGGAGGAAGCGAAAGGCGATGAGAGTCAGCCAAACCCGACTGAGGGGCAAAAGCCAAAGCGACTTAGTCTGCGCGACAAAATGAAACGCGACAAGAATCAACCGCCTTGGACGATCACATTTGCCACGCGTCAACCCATATCGGTAACTTTCAGCGACGAGGGCTTCAAAATCATTATCCGGGGCACCAAATTCATAAACGGCGATAATTCGTGCGACGACATGGATGTAACCGTAGTTTATAAAATCGAAAAAACCGACGCCGGCTTTAAAGCCGTCCGGCAAGGGGAGATCCAGATTTTCCCCCCGGGCCGTCATCAGCTCAGCGGCAAGGAGATTGCCATAAAAGAACTGCTGACAAAGCGCTTCAGCAAAATCTTCGAGCCGGAAATTTTAGGCGAGGGATTTGTCTTCTCGGGAAGACTGAAGAAGGTGGGCGAAATGCTGCCCGTCGATGTCCAGTCCCGCGACGGCTGGCTAACCATAGCCTGGAATCGCGCCCAAGCCGATAAAAAACTCAATTAAGGATAGCCCGGAATCAAGAATTAAAAAAAAGGCATCTTTATTGAGTGTCAGGTAATGAATGTCGCATTTTTGCTTCAGAGCCGGGCCGTGTCGGGTGCGGAATTACCGGGGCGACACGCCCCGGCTCTGACTTTTCATGCGAGATTCTTTTTCTGAGACTCAATAGCCCACGGTGAACACGCCGGGGGCCAGAGGATTATTTTCCCCTTCGCCGTGTCACGCCAAGCGCAAACCCTTGGGCAGCGATTCGCCGAAAACCAGATTTTGCTCGCTTGTGTCCAGGCTGCCGGCGCGGCGGACAAGTTCGATAAAATGATCCGGGGCTCCCACGGACGCGAGAAAATCGCAGGCCTTCCGCCGTGGTTTCTCGGAAAGATCGCGGTAACGGTCGTCGGTTCGCCGGGCGATCTGCATCACGGCCAGGGGCGTTTCCGCCTCTGGGCCGGCAAGGTCCAACAGCCGCAGAAGCCACAGCGAAGCCGTATCGGCCGGAGTCACCGAATTTAGCGGGCCGTACAACGGCACTCGCGCTCCGATCCGGCCGAGTGCCCAGATGATCGGTTGCCGCACCGGAGAGATCTTGGGCTTGGGCAACAGATCGAGCAGCATCGCGCCCAGTTCTATTTTCAATTCCACGGGAAGGATTTCCAGCGCGCCGAGCAAGCGCCACATTTCGGCGGTTTCGCGCGAGGCGAAACTCAGGTCTCCGCCGCGTCCCTTGCCCGTGGTCAGTTGCCGGTGCAGGCCGCGGATGGGTCCGAGAAGCGGCTCGGCCAGGGCCTGCTGCTGACCGGCGCCCAGTCCGCCGCAGATCCGCCGCCAAAGGATCCAGCCTTCGGCCCGGCTTGCGGGGAAGGCGAATTTTCCTTGCAGTGCGGTCCAGGTTTGCGTCACGCGCCAGTCGTCCACGGCAAGTCCAAAGCCCGGACGCAGGGCGAATCCCAACAGGTTCAGCCAGCGGATTTCGTGCACCGCGCTGCGGCGGCGACCGGACTGGACCTCCATCAGCGTCTCCCACATCCGCCGGCAAAGCGAGGTGGGCCAGGCATTGCGGTTCATACCGGTGGCCGCGGTCAATCGCTTGATCAATCCTTCCGGTTTGTCGCCGCTGTCGGGTCCGAATGCCCCGCGGATGAGTTTTTCGGATTCCAGCCACACGGCCTCGTCGATGAAACCCTCTTGTTCCGCTGCCGACTGGTGGGCGGCGACGTCGGTTTGCGTGGCTGAACGAACGTCGAATTGTAGACGCCAACTCCGCCGGCCGCCGACTTCGCCGCACCACAGCTCTAGCGTGCCGATCTCGGTCAGCCGGGCGTGGAGTGAGACCGAAACGATCTCGGATTGGCCTTTTTTCCGCGTTTTAAGCACGGTGCGGATGGGCGGCAGCGGAGTCATGCGCTCGCGGTCGATGGCCACAAGTTCGCCGGGCTTGTCCGTCAACCGCGTGCTGGAAACGAACAACGGAAACTCCACCGGCTCGGAAACCAACAGGTTGAATCGCCGATCGGCAAGCTCCACGTCTTGGCCCGGCTCGGCATTGGCCGGCACCAGACAGATCGCCGAACCTTCACACCCTTCATACTCTTCAAATTCTTCTGACTCAACCTTCTCTACGCCGATGTAATAGGTTCGGGCCAGTCCGGCGGCTATCCGCACGCCCTGCCCGCGGCGGACCATGCCATAGTAGGCCGCGCCCCGGGCCACGGCCAGATCGAGCCGGTCGTTGTCCAACACCACGGGCCGCCAAGACGACGCGGCGCTGAACCAACTTTCGATGACCTCCAACAATCGCTCGCGTAAAAGCGGCGATTCGAACACTCCGCCGTTGAAAAGCACGATATCGGGCCGGGCTGGATCGTAGTCTGTGGGCATATCAGTTTCTTCGATCGCCACGTGGCGATGTGCGGTCAAAAACGCCGCCAGGTATCGCGTAACGGCCGGATCCGGGGCGAAAGGCAGGCCGAATTCCTGAAAGCCCGATCTGCGACCGATCGGATTGGCGTCCAAACCGACGCGGGGAAAAAATCCCTCGACCAACAGATCGCGGACCTCTTGGCCGGTTACCTCGACGTGAATTCCGCCGCCGATCAATCGCGATCCCGGGCCGGGCAGATTGACGGTGAGCCGTTGCGGCGGATCAGGCCCTAAAAGCGTTTCCTTCACCGCCCGGCAGGTCCGCACAAGCACTGCCCATTGGCGCGGCTCCAACTTAAAAGTCCCCTCTCCGGGCACCGCGCCAGCGGTCGGGATAGGGCTAGGGTGAGTCCCCTCTCCCTTTGGGAGAAAGCTAGGGTCGGTCCCCTTTTCCGACCAACCTTCGGTCGGTGCCCGGAGAGGGCTAGGGTGAGGGCTATTCGCGCTCGATGCAAGTTTTTTTTCAATATGTTGGGCCAGTGCCAAATCCAGATTGTCGCCGCCGAGGATGAGGTGATCGCCCACGGCCACGCGATGGAATTGCACCTTGCCGCCCTTGCCGCGCCGCACGCGGATCAGGGTGAAATCGGACGTGCCGCCGCCAATATCGCAGACCAGAATTTTTTGGCCCACTTCGACCAGGCGCTCCCAATCGTTTTGATGCGAGTAAATCCAGGCGTAAAAAGCGGCCTGCGGCTCTTCGATCAACACCACCCGGGGCAGCCCGGCCGCGGCCGCCGCTTTGACGGTCAATTCCCGGGCGACCTCGTCGAACGAAGCCGGCAGCGTGAGCACGAAATCCTGTTTTTCCAATGGTTCGCGCGGGAATGCGGCGTTCCAAGCATCGCGCACGTGGGCCAGATATCTTGCACTGACTTCGACCGGCGAAAGACGCTCAACGTCTTCGGCCCCGTGCCAAGGCAACAACGGCGCGGTGCGATCCACACCCGGGTGACAGAGCCACGACTTGGCCGAGTTTATCAGCCGTCCCGGGACAAGCGTGCCCTGATCGCGCGCGAAAAAACCGACGGCATAGGGAGATTTATTGTAGTTGCCCGAGGCGTCACTAAAGTGACGCCCCCCCGGATCTCCGCCCCCTAAGTCCTGAACCCTGAACCCTGAACCCTGAACCCTTTTCCCTGCTCCCTGCCAGGGCAATTGCAATGCCTCGGGGGGAAACTCGCCCCGGGCACTCTGATAATGAAACGAAGGCAGCGTTTCCCGGGCTTCGACCTGACCCGGGGCCGCCAATTGGTGCACGGCAAACGTGCGCACCCGCCACGGCGACTCGTGCGTATCGACGTAGCATACCGCCGAGTTCGTCGTGCCCAGATCGAAACCCACGACGTAACGGCTGGGCTTGGATTGTTCGCTGGCCCCGTGTTTCATCTTGCCCATCGTAATCGAAAAAGAAAAAAAGAGGAAGAATAAAGGCGGAAAAAAATAATTGTAATCATCCCAGTCCCCTGGCATTTTACCGTCGGATAGCGATAATCTGACGTTATGGCTAAAACCACATCCTACCAAGACCGCATAATTCGCAGGTATTATCAAAACCGCGACGACATCATGCTGCAAAAGTTGGGCGATCTGGTGACCGATCTTTATTTGGCCGAAGGGAAGGCCAAGGATCGCCTCTGGAAACGCCTGGCCGCGGCGCTTAAAAATCTCAAAATCCCCAACGCCCAAATCGACCACATAGTCCGCAGCGACAACCCCACGCTGGCGGCAAATCTGCTGAAAAAACTGTTGGAAAAAAAATAAATCCCGCCGGGAATGAATCCAACCATGCGATCCATCGCTATTATGAACCAGAAAGGCGGAGTGGGCAAAACCACTACGGCGGTGAACGTCAGCGCTGCATTGGCCGCCACGGGTTTGCGGGTCTGTCTGGTCGATCTGGATCCGCAGGCACATGCCACGTTGCATTTCGGCCTGGATCTTGGTCCCCAACAACCTTCGATCTACCAAGTGCTCACCGGCCCCACGCACCTTGGCGAAGCCCGCCGCGAGGTGGCCGACAATCTGTGGGTTGTGGCCTCCAGCTTGGACCTGGCGGGCGCAGAGATTGAACTAGTGAACGTGGCGGGCCGCGAAACAATACTCCGCGACAAATTGCGCGAAGACGACGCGGAGTTCGATTATCTGCTGATCGATTGCCCGCCCTCGCTGGGCTTGCTGACGCTTAACGCCCTGGCCGCGGTGAATGAAGTTTTTATTCCCCTACAACCGCATTTTTTGGCCTTGCACGGGTTGAGCAAACTGCTGGAAACCATTGATATGGTGGCCGCGCGCTTGAATCCTCAGTTAAAACTCAGCGGCATCATTCTTTGCATGTACGAGACCAACACGCGGCTTGCGATGGAGGTTTCCCAGGACGTGGACGATTTTTTCCGCAACGCCCGGGGCCAGGCCACTCCCTGGGCGGCGGCGCAGACTTTTCAGACTCGGATCCGCCGCAACGTGCGATTGGCCGAGGCCCCCAGTTTCGGTCAATCGATCTTCCAATACGCCCCGGATTCCAACGGGGCCGAGGATTACCGCCGCCTGGCCGAGGAAATTTTAGGGGCCGGAGGCCGGCAGTCGGCGATCGGCGAATAACGGATATAAAAATCGCTTGCGGTTTCGCAAGAAGGCTCTTTTCACGCAAGTTTTTCAATCATTTTTTCCATCCGGCGGTGACGATTATGCCGGTTGTGTTGCCGCGAGCAAAAAGCGATTTTCCGCCATGCGAGTGTGACCGAAAGTAGAGTTGTGTATCGGTCGATGTGCCGTTGGTTAGCCCGATCATTGAAAGAAACACAACATGGACCCGCAAACCGTTTCATATACATCCACGGTGACTGAAGAGCAGTCGGCGCCGTCGATCGGAGTGGTTGACAACTGGCATGCCGATTCGCTTGTGCATAGCGTGGTGTTGTGGCTTGTGCTGATGGCGGTGCAGAGGGCGGTGGGCTTCTTGCGGGCGATTTTATTCTGCCGCTGGCTGGACGCCGAACAGTTAGGGCTTTGGGACATGACCTTCGGGTTTCTGATGTTTGCCGGACCGCTGGCCATGCTGGCCTTGCCCGGCACTTTCGGCCGTTATGCGGAGTATTACCGTTTGCGCGGGCAACTCCGCCCGTTCCTAGCGCGGACCGCCGCGGCGTGTATTTTGCTGACTTTGGCGGCCGTGACGCTTATTGTGCTTTATCGCGGCGAATTCTCCCGGGTCATCTTCGGATCCTCGCGGCAAACGGAGCTTGTTATATTGACGGCCGGCGTGCTGATGGCGGTGGCGGCCTATAACTATTTCATCAGCCTGCTTACGGCACTGAGAAAAGCGCGCCTGGCCGCGACGATGGAATTCCTCAACGGCGTGCTGTTTGCCGCGTTGGGGATCGGGTTGCTGTTGACCTGGCGGTGCGACTCGGCGAGCGTGGCGGTGGCTTACGGCGGATCGTGTTTGCTGAGCATGGCGGCGGTGTCGTGGCAGGTAAAAGCGGCGTGGGAGTCTTCGCCCGCCGATATCGAGCCTCTGCCGCGGCGTGCGATGTGGTCCAAGCTGATTCCATTCGCGGCATGGATGCTTTCGATCAGTATGCTGACGAATTTATTCGGCCTCGCCGATCGATATATGATCATTCACTTTGCTCCGGGCTCGGTCGAAGAAAGGCTGTCCCTGGTGGGACAGTATTACAGTTGCCGGGTGCTGCCGCTGTTGTTGGTTTCCGTTGCATCGATGATGGCCACGGTGCTTTTGCCTCACTTGATCCACGATTGGGAATCCGGCCGGCGCGACCTGGTTGCCCGACGGCTGAATCTTTTTCTGAAACTGCTGGCTTTTGGCCTGATGGCGGCGTCCGGGGCGGTGTTGTTTGTCGCTCCCTGGTTGTTCGGAGTGGCCTTTCAGGGAAAATTCGCCGCGGGCATGTCCGTACTGCCCTGGACGCTGGCCTATTGCGTATGTTTCGGCGTGGCGGTGGTCGCCCAGCAATACCTGTGGTGCGCCGAACGAGCAAGCCTGGTGGGGCTGGCTTTAGGGGCCGGATTGGCGGTGAATATAGCCCTGAATCTAGCGCTTTTGCCCAGGTTGGGATTGCTTGGCGCGGTGCTGGCGGCCTCGGCGGCGAACCTGATCGCCCTGGTGTTGATCCTTGTTTTCGCACGGCTCGCCGGATTTCAAATCCACCGGGGATTATGGATTATTCTGGGCCTAGCCCCGGCAATATGCCTGGGACCTTGGGTAACCGTGGGCGTGCTTTTGGCCATCGTCCTGGAATCGATTCGCTCCGATAAATTATTGACGCGCGAAGAAAAACATCAGCTTTCCGAAGGCATCAAACATTATTGGAGTAATTTTATTAAGGGCCTCTCTAGTCTCCCCTCTCCTTTTGGGAGAGGGGCAGGGGGTGAGGGGCATTACAAACCATAGTGTTAAACGTCCAATGGGCAATGCGGAAATAAGCGGATCATTTGAAACGTTCCCCGTCAATAAAGACCTCGTTATAAACCGGGCGATGGGTGATATTGTCGTCCCGGCAATAAGTCCCCAGCCGAACAATCCGCGGATTATTCACCTGCGTTCGCTGGAAGAGCTGCGCGCCGCCGCTTCGGACTGGGACGATTTGTGGCAACGGAGCGAAGTGACTTTTCCCACCATGCGCGCCGAACTGCTTGCACAATGGGTCGAGCATTTTGCGGCCGACGCCGAGTTTCACGCGGTGGCGGTCCGGCAGGGCGGGCGTTGGGTGGCGGCACTGCCCTTGGTGCGGCGAAGAATCGGCCGCCTGATAAAAGCCGGCGTTCTGCCCTGTAACCAGTGGTCCTCGAGCGGCGATTTTTTAATGGATTTTTCCGCCGATGTAAATCAAATAATGCCGGTGTTTCTCGATGCCTTGGCGGAATGCAACTGGCCGTTGCTTTGGCTCGACGAGGCGATTTTAGAAACCGCCCGCTGGCAGGCCTTTATGCGGGCAGTCGCCGACGGCCGTTTAAAGAACGTGGTCCGGCCGCGATGGCAAGTTGGACGGGTGAGCATCTGCGGCGATTGGGAAGCCTGCCAGGCCCGATGGTCGCGCAAACATCGACAACATACGGCATGGTCGGCCCGGCAATTGGCCCGCCAGGGAGACGTGCACCTGGTTTTACATTCGCATCTTTCTCCGGATGAAGCGGCTATCTGGATGCAAAAAGCCTTGGAAATTGAAGATCTCGGCTGGAAAGGCCGAAGCGGCGGTTCGGTGAAAAGCGTGCCCGGCATGAGCGAGTTTTTTATTCGCCAGGCCGAGCAACTGGCCGCCTGGGGACAGTTGGAACTGGCGTTTCTGGAGTGCGGCGGCAGGCCGATTGCTTTTTGTTACGGCCAAATCGCGAAAGGGGTGTTTCATTCGGCCAAGGTGGGATACGATCCGCGGTACGCCCGTTTTTCGCCCGGCCAATTGCTGCGATATTTCTTGCTTGAGCGTTTTTACGCCGAGCAGGGGCGCGTGGCGATCGATTTTTTAGGTCCCATGACCGAATCTCACACCCATTGGCGGCCGGAGACGTATACCGTGGCTCGGTTTGCCGTGGCACTGAATCCCTTGGGACGGATGGCGCTGTGGGCGTATGAGCGATTGGTGCATTTAGCCCCCGGTAAACACACGGGGGGTTTTGCTTGCGGATTAACACCGCGATAGTGGATAGCAATTTAGCGCGCAATCGCAAGCGGTTTTTATCAAGTTTTCAGTTATCAGTTTATGGTTATTGGTGGGCAGTAAACTGCCCACCCCAAACTAACGAATGTCCTCTATTTTCATCCTTCATCCATTCGAATTGTTATCGTCCTCGTCGATATCTCCCTCAAGGAGCGGCAATTCCACGATGACAGTCGTGCCTTTACCGGGAGCGGAATTGATGTCGGCCGTGCCGCCCAGGAGCCGGACGCGTTCGCGGATTCCGCGCAGTCCGAAGCGTTCTCCTTTCACCTCATGGGGGTCGAAGCCCACGCCCCAATCTTGCACGGTCAAGCGGACGCGGTTTTCCAATTGGCTTAGCTCCACGCGGATTTTTGGGCTTTGGCTGTGCCGGGAGGCATTGGTGAGACATTCCTGAACGATGCGAAACAGTGCGACTTCCAGGGGAGCGGCCAGGCGGCGGAACTGGGCCTGGTTTACGAATTCGATTTGGGATTTGTCGCCGTGGCGCCGGTCGGCACACAGATCCTCGACGGCGGCGACGATGCCCGACTCGTCAAGGATCGGCGGGCGCAGTCCTCCGATCAGGCGTCGCGCCTCGGCCACGCTTTCGCGGATCAATTGCAGAACGTCATCCAGGATTTTGCGTGACGCCGGCAAATCTTTATTCTCATGCGTGGTCTCCAGGCTTTGCAGCTTAAACAGCGCGCCGGTCAATTGTTGCGCCAGGCCGTCGTGGATTTCGTACGCCATGAGTTTGCGCTCGCGTTCCTGGAGGTCGATAAGATGCCGCAAAAAACGTTGTTCCTTGCGGATCGCCGCTTCGGCTTGTTTGTGTTCGGTGACGTCGCGGACAACGGCCATAAGCAAGCGATTGCCGGCGGTTTCCAGGCAGTTCAGGCGCACTTCCACGGGATAGGTGCCGCCGTCCTTTCGCCGATGGAGGCCGTCGACGTTGATGGGAAAATCGGCGGTCGGCCGTTTCCAAGTAAGTTCGTGATGCTCTTCAGGCTTGAAACCGACTTCGAAGTCCATCACGTTCATCTTCAGCAATTCTTCCCGGCTGTAGCCCAAAAGCTCGCAGCTTCGCTGATTAACATCGAAAATGCGTCCATTGTCGTTGATCAGGAAGAAGGCGTCGGCGGCATTTTCCACCAACAGTTGGAAGCGCCGCTCGCTGACTTGTAATTCCCGAGTCCGCTGGGAAACGAGTTTTTCGATCCGCGCGGTCCTCCCGGTCAGCAAAACCAAATAACCCGCCATAAGTCCCGTAATCAGCAAACCCGCCAAGAGTGCAGCCGGCGGTTCCCATCCCGTTTTTCCCCGGAAATAAACGTCGGTGGGAAGACAATAAGCGAGCCAAGTACAGTTAGCCACGCTGATGCGTTCCTCGTAGTGAATGGGGGCGGAGGATTCGGGAAGCGGCGATTCCAAGACGGGCAGGGCGGTCTCGCGGATTCGTGAAGGATAGGAGAAAATAGGATTCGTTTTTTGCGGATCAGTCACGTCGAATAGATAAATGTCCACGCCCGTGGGTTGTATCAATTCCAAAGCGCTACTAACCACGTCGCGTATATGGAACATACCCAAGATGAAACCATCGGCGAGAGGGGAAGGATTGGCGACTTCCGCCGAAGAGTGCACCTCATTTTGCGCGCCTTCGAACATGTAGATTGTGAACTCGGATTCAGTCTTTAGTCCAGGTATGTTCGCGTAGGTAATGGCGGGACCCAACCTAGTCTCGGCCCAATCCATGGCGGCAATACACTCGGGCAGCGAACCAAGATCAAAACCAAGCATGTCTTGATGCCTGGTCTGCGGCTCGATAAATAGGATGGGAAAGTACTGTTTGCGCACTGTCGCCGGAACGAAGACGTCGCCGCGGCGCTGGGTTATTTGAAATTGAGGAAAACCACTCTTCTTGACGGCTTCCTCGAAGGCGCCTCGCTGTTCCGACCGGACGCGAGGCATCCAGGCCAATGTTTTGATATCGGAATGTTCCTCGAATACGGAGTCGCTGAAGATTTTTAACTCGTTCCTATCGACTTCAAACGAGCCCGCGTAAAAAGCCTTGACCAGACTCACGACACCCAACTGATTGGCGAGGGCCTGCTTGACGGCCGCCACCTTTTTTTCGGCCTCCAGGCGGAATTGGACCCCGGCCACCTGGCGTTCTTGCAAGCGGATGGTCCAGAACAACACAAAAGAGACAACCAATCCGCCGACGGCCACCCCGCCCAACAACCACCATTGCTTGTAGCTTAAGCGGTGAAACCGCGAACCCTCTGGTTTGGCCACGACTGATTCAAGTGATTCAAGATTTGTGGTTCGAGTTGCCATCATGGCACTTACAATCCTGTCTCGTACATATAAGGGATTTGAAAAGTAGCCCCCCACATGGACGGTATATCTATGGTCATTATACGGCTGCTAGGACAAAGCAACAATAACCCATTGAAATTATGGTCGCAAATTAGTCATCCGGCCTTTTAATCCGCTTGTTACCGGCGAATTTTTTGCGAAAAATCCGGATCGTCCCGATAAAGATATGCCTGGTAGTTTATTTGGGCGGCCTCTTTGGTCTGTTGAAAAGTGCCGTTGTGCTCGATTAAACCCAGGTCATAGGCCAGACTGTCGGAATAGCCGGGCAACAGCACGCGGTAATCATAAGGCACGCGGTCGGGCTTGAGATGGTTTATGTGGCGGCGGATGTTCGTCGTGCAATTGTTCGTCAGGGTGTTGTAAAACTCCGGCTCGTCGATCAGCTTGTTCACGCGCCGCATCACGTCCACGAACAACTCCCGGGCTTGTTCCGCCGTCGCGGTGCTGCGATAAAGATACACTTCGCTCGGCGACTTGTTGGCATTCTTGACGATCACGTCGCGCTCGTCCGCCACCACGTACATCAGTTCATATTGACGCAAGAAACCCTTAAGGACATTGTATTTTTCCCCTTTTTCGCGGCGTATTTCCACCGATACCGCCACGTAATCCTGGTCCTCGAAACCGAAACTGAGCATGGTGTGGGCAATGCCCGGCATTTCGTTAAACGGCACCACGATAAAATCGACCGTCGTAAGCTTGCCAAGGTCGAAAGTCTTATCGTAATAGTAAACGTCGAAATCGTCGTATGATCGATACTGACTGGAACGGATGTTGCGAATGGCGACTTTATCGCCTCTGAAATCGGCCTTGGGCATGACTTCCATTCCCGGAGTCCACTGGCGGTCGTTGGACGGCTTAAATGACTTGAATAAATCCTCATTAAGTTTAAGCGAAGGGAACATCGGCCCGTCGGGCACCATGCCCGGCATGGTCGCGACCGTTTGCTTATTTTGCTGGGTCTCGATTTTGCATCCACAGGTCAGGAGTATCGACAAACCGATCCATCCGGCACAAAGGCCTGTTTTACCAGACAGGCGGAACAGTCTGAATTGAAAAATGCGCAAATTGGGCATTTTGAACAAACGCCAAAAAACAGATAAGATGCTCGTGAATCGACATAGTGACAAGCGGTGCGATTTGTACCTGGAAATCCCTTTTCATGCAAGGCGAGAAGATTAACCGATCTAGTTGGTTGCCTTTGGCGCAACTGTTTTAATCTTGGATAGGACTTCGGCATCAGGCGTGACCTGGTCGATGTTTGGGGGGATTTCGGCTTTGGCGTTGCCCAAAGCCCAGGCTATGCCGCCTAGGAGGATCTGCCGGAAGATTTTGTTTTTCCAAATATCCTCGCGGTGGCCCAACGAGGTGTAGAACACGCGGCCTTTGCCGTACTTGTGGGCCCAGGTGGCAGGGAACGGCGGGCGCTGATAAGTCGGGCCCTTCATGCCTTCGGTCTCTTGCACCAGGATTACGTGCAGATCCTTGGCGTATTTTTTGAAGGTATACCATTCTTCATGCAACTCGATATATTCTCCCAGGCCTTCCATGCCGGGAAATTTCGGGTCGGCAACGCGATTTTTCGCTTTTTGTTGGGCGTCGTGTTTTATAAACTCCGCGCCGATCATGGCGATATACGGATCGATTTCCGGGCTGTCGGGTTTGCGGAACGTATCGGTGGCCGAGTGGATGCCCACAAACGGTTTGCCGGATTTGATAGAGTTGAGTAATTTTTTCTTTTGTTCATCTGAAATTGGATGTTTGTTCGCTTTGTAGTCGGAGGAGGTGTAAAAGGCGATTGCGTCGAATTGATCTAAATCGCCGTCGAAGACCGCGGGGTCTTGGCTGCAAAGGACCTCGAAGCCGGATTTTTCGCCCCACTCGGTGAGCAGTTTTTCCGAACGGCTGAGTTTGCCGCCCGTGAGTTTTCGATCGACCTCGGGGTGTACAAAGCCCGCGCTTTTGGTGTAATACAGGATTTTTTGCTTTTTATTATCGGCGGCCGACACCCAACCCAGGGGAAAGGCCGACAGGCCAATAACGGCCGCTCCGGCGGTCAACAACATTTCACGGCGATGCATGGCGAAATCTCCAAGTTTTCAGTTTTCAGTTGATAGTTTACAGTTATTTTTTAAGAAATTCCAGTCGGGCCAATCCGGCTGCGCCGATATAGCCGGCGTCGCCGCCCAGGGTGGCGAAGTCGATCACGGTTTTTTCGGCCAGTATGGCATAGGCGCGGCGTTTGACTTCGGCCTTGATTTCGGCCAGGAAGTCGCGGCCGAGCTGGGTTTCGTTGCCGCCGAAGGTCATGGCCCCGCCCAGGAGTATACCGTTGGGATCGAGGGTGTGCATTACATTCGTGATTCCCACGCCCAGATACCGGGCGGTTTCCATGATGATATCCAATGAGAGTGGATCGCCGTTTTCGGCATGTTCGGCGACCAGTTTTGGCGTGAGTTCCCCTCCGCGGTTCAAATCGGCGGTAAGCGAACTGGATCGGCCGGCATCGAGCGCCTCGCGGGTTCGTTTGACCACTGCGGTGGCGCTGGTGTAGGCTTCGAGATGTCCGCGTTGACCGCATCCGCACAAGCGTGCGTCGGGCGAAAAATTGATAATTATATGCCCGCATTCGCCGCCGTGGCTGTGCTCGCCGTCCAGGCAAAGTTCTCCGATGATAATGCCGCTGCCGATGCCCGTGCCCAGGGTAAATAACACCATGCTGTGGAAATCGCGCCCGGAACCGACCCAGAATTCGCCATAAGCGGCGGCGTTGGCGTCGTTGGCGAAAGTGACCGGCAGGCCGCAGTGTTGACTAACGCGGTCGCGCAAAGGAAAGTAATCCCAACCTTTGAGGTTTGCCGGTTTGAGGAGTTTGCCGGCTGGAATGTCCATGGTGCCGGGCGAGCCGAGCCCTACTCGGGCGATATTGGAAATATCCACGCCCGCTTTTTCGGCCACCTGCAAGACGGCCTTGCCCATGCGTGCGGAAGCGTCTTCCGGGCCCTTGGGCACGTCGGTGGGTACGCTCAGCCAGGCCAGCGGGCGGCCCAGGTCGTCGACTATGCCCGCCTTGATGTTGGTCCCTCCCAAATCGACGCCGATGAAAAAGGGTTTTTTTGCCCGTTCGAGTGATATGAAATTATTATTGTCGCGGGCCATTGGCATGTACGTGGTTCGGGGAAAAGTGATGTAATCTTATTGCACGAAAGAGACAGTATAATCCTTTTTTTCACAAAGGCAATCAGCCTCCCCCTAGCTTGGATTCTCCATTTTTTATAGACTAACGGCAAGCTTTAGGCTAGAGATTGAAGTTAAGGATGAAGGATGAAAATAAATGACGAATGTCGAAGCACGAATGACGAAAGAATGACGAAATCCGAAGGACTAAAGTTGCTGTAAAAAACTGATAACCGTGAACTGTGAACTGTAAACCGAAACCATGATGATGACCGCTAAAAGCTGAAATATTATTCCAAATTTAAAACCCAGGATCACTTCCCATGTCGACAGCCGACCAACTTTACGACCAAGCCATCGATCTACAACAAGCCGGCAAGCTGGACGAAGCGGTAAGCAAGCTTGAAGAACTGATTGTATCGTTTCCGGATTATGCCTTGGCTCACGCCGGGCTGAGCGTTTTTTACGGCAAACTGGGCCGGCATGAAGAAGCCGTCGAGCACGCCCGAAAGGTGTGCGAACTGGACAGCGAAGACCCCTTCAGCTACATGGCCCTAAGCCTGATCTGCCAGCGGGCGGGTTTGATTCCCGAGGCCGAAAACGCAATGAATGAGGCATTGCACCGGCAATGGGAGGCTAGGCAAAAAAAGGATGAAGGCTGAAAAGTGGACAATGAGGGGCGGGCAATTCATTGCCCGCTTTTGCCGAGCAATGAAGGATAAAAGGCGATATTTATTCGGGGAAGCGAAGTTTCAGCACGAATTGTTCCCAATCTTGCTGGAAGGCGTCCATGTCGTCGCGGGCGAGTACGGATTTTAGGGTGTTGTAGCCGGTGGGGTCTTCGCGGCGGTTTTTGTGGAACTGGTGGTAGAACTTTTTTAGCAGGTCGTGTTGCTGGAGGTAATAGCACAGATATCGGGCTTGGGCGTAGTTCGTGCCTCTGTCTTTTTCGTAAAAATCGTTTGTGCCGGTGGAACAAAGTGCCTTGAATGAAGGCACTTTTTTTGCCCGGATCGCCTCTTGCAGACCGGGCAGGCGCCAGTTGGTGTAGCCGTGGATTTGGCCGTTTTCCTCGCCGCACTGTTCGTAGAGCGAGCCTAGGCCCTCGTTCAGCCATGAGGGGCAGTCGGGAAAGTTGGCGGCCATGAATGGATGCACTATCTCGTGAACCAGGGTGCCTCCGCCCGTGGCGATGTTCATCACCAAGGCATGATCCCGGCCGGAATAGTAACCAAAGGGCTTGTCGGGTTTTTTATCGAAAAGACGTTGGGCGTTCCGTTGGTAGCTGTCCTTGTCTTTAAAGAGCCAGATGTCGAGGATTTCGTTGGGGTCTTTGTCGAAATAGGCGTCTTTAAGTTTTTTCACGGCCCAGGCCACGGTTGCATCGGCCCGGCGTTTGACCGCGGCTGGTGCTTCATCGCCGATCACGATAAACGGCGGAGTGACGATTACGGTGAATTGATCGTCCGCGGCTTTTTTCCGCAGTTCTTTAACGTGGGCGGCGTAATCGGCATCGGTAAACGAGGAGTTTTTATCGGGCGTCGCCGAGTGCGCGATTCCAGCGGCAAAGGCAATCAAAATAATCGCGGCAAGGCTGGGGTATTTATTATGCACGATATTTTTGAAACCCGGGGTGTATTCACCCGGCGATATTAATCTTCAGAAGAATAATTATTTTATGGCAAGTCAGAGCCGGGGCGTGTCGCCCCGGTGATTCCGGGCCGGCACGGCCCGGCTCTGAGGGGAAAATGCGACATTAATTGTGAGATTCAATTGCCGGTCATTCGGCGGCTTCCAGGCGTAGAGGGACTTGGATTTGTTTGCCCTCGCGGATCACGGTCAGGACGACCTGGTCGCCGGCGTGTTTGCTTTCGATGGCCTCGAGGAAATCGTCGCCGGTGCGGATCGGCTTGCCGTCGACGCCGATAATCAGGTCGGCCGCGGCAAAATTGTTGGTTTGAATAATAAGCAGGCCTTGGCGCTGTTGTTTTATCTGCGGTCCCTGTAAACCGGCCTTTTGCGCAGGCCCGTTGGGCACAAGCGTGAGGACCAGTAATCCGCGATCGGTTTGATACACCTTGCCGATTCCCGATTCGGGCCGGATCACCCGACCGGTTGAAATCAGTTGCGGCACGACCCGGCGGATTGTGTTGATGGGAATGGCAAAGCCCACGCCCATGCTTTCACCGGTCAAACTGGCGATGGCGGTGTTCATGCCGATCATCTGGCCGTGGGTGTCCAAAAGCGGTCCGCCGGAGTTTCCGGGGTTCATCGCGGCGTCGATCTGAATGACCGATTTAATTGTGCGTCCCGTGCGACGGGCGGGCAAGGAGCGATTCAAACTGGAGATTATGCCGGTGGTCAAGGTGCGTTCCAGACCGAAGGGATTGCCGATGGCAAAAATCTTTTGGCCCACAAGCAGATTGGCGGAACTGCCAAACTTGACCGGATAGAGCAGCTCGGCGGGGGCGTTGATTTTCAGCACTGCGACGTCGGTGGGGGGATCGATGCCGACGACTTGCGCCGGGTAGTCGCTGCCATCGAACAGAGTAACCTGAATTTGCTTGGCGCCATCGATGACGTGGAAATTCGTGAGGATGCGTCCTTGTTGGTCGATTACCGAACCGCTGCCCTCGCCTTTGTCAGCGACACCGAAAAAGGAACGTTCGCCTGTTGTGTTGATGTTTACCACGCTGCGGTTGACGTTTTGGTAGACAAGCACGTTGACTTGCTCGTCGGGCGTGAGGTGCTGCAAGTCGGCGGCTGTTAGTTGGCCGGGGATGCTTTGCGGCGCATCGGCCATATTCTCCGGATTATCCGCGGCGCTGATCGGATTGACCGCAGGGGCATTGTTCAGGCGAGTGTTTGTCTGCGGGGACCAAGTCGCCGGTTCCTGGGCGGCTGAGCTGTGTTCCACGGCTGATCCGCCGAACCAGACAACTCCCGCTGCTATGCCCGCGATGCCGGATAATACACAAAGGAAAATGAGTTTTCGCATGTAGATCACCAAAAACAAGAGTTATTAAAGGGTTGCCCCATTATTAATACGTCTTTGTGTTCAATAATACAGCTTCGTGTTTAATAATACACCTTTGTGCCCGAGTTTGGGAGATAATGCCGGGAAAAGTACGAGAAACCCGATAGATGTTTTCAACACGGAAGGCGATGTTTTGCATGGATGCAAGTATAAATTTTGTAAAGAGTTGCGACGATCGGCATGTTTAAATGAATGGGGATTTTGGGATTTAATCAGGATAGTTTTCAGATCGGGCCGGCAGTGTCAAAGAAAGTTGGACGTTTTTTTAAAGCCTTTATAAATCCGATTTGGGGGAGTATTTGTATCCCCCCGATGGCACGCGATTTGCTCGCTTAAGCGATACAATCGTAACTCCTTGTTTTTATAGTGGCAAATACTTGATAAGTTAGATAAAATAAGGTTGGTAATTGAGTGTTATTAATTGGCAGTTACTGGTTATCGGTTATTAAGTTACAGTTTTCCGGGCTTATGCAAGAGAATCTTTCGCAAGTCCGGATTTCTGAAACGGAACATTGCCATATCCGGCGTCCGCGTCGATCTTGTATGTGTCTGTATTATTTGGAGAGTTTTAAGATGACTGAAAAACATCTCGTTCGCTGGGCTGTTATTTTATCGGCAGCCATATTGTCCGTAACCGTGCCGGTTCACAATCCCGCGACCGCTAATGCCGCTTCGATTACGGCACACATGGACATTTTTTCAAATCCAGACGGAACTAACTATTTCGCCATCAGTCTGAAGCCGGAAGGGATCGCCGGCGGCGGCGGGCCGCGCGACGTGGTGGTTTTGTTCAATACATCCGCCGGCCAGACGGGCGAGTTTCGCGACAAGGCGTTGGAAGTGCTTCAAGGCATGATTGCCGCCATGCCGGCAGGCGATCGAGTCCAAGTGATGGCCGTGGATCTGAATGCCGTTGCCTTGACCAAGACGTTCGTCGATCCGAAGAGCAAGGAAATGGCCGATGCATTGGCGCAGTTGAAGGCCCGGGTTCCGCTGGGGGCAACGGACATGAAAAAGGCCATGACTACGGCGGCGGGCAGTTTTGCCGCGGATGCGAAGAACCCCAGAACGGTAATCTACATCGGCGACGGGCGGAGCACGGCCAAATACCTTACCGCGCAGGAATCGGACGAGTTGGTCAACAAATTGACCGACAAACGCATTTCCATCGACAGTTACTTGATCGGACCTCGGGCGGATCTGCAAATCGCGGGCGCACTGGCCGGTCAGACGGGCGGCGTGGTCGTCAACGACAGTAGCGACTTAAGCGCGGCGCAAGCAGCCGCGGCGCTCAGCGCCGCAATCCGCTCTCCCGTGTTGTGGCCGCAATCGGTGACCTGGCCGGAAGGGCTTGCGGAAGTATTTCCCAAGCATACGCCTCCGCTTAGGGTCGATCGCGACACGGTGGTGATCGGCACGTTCAAGGGGGCGGGCCCCTTTGACATTCAATATGCCGCGGAGACTCCCGGCGGCGCGGAAAAACTCTCCGCCTCGGTGAAGCCCGGCATGTCGGACGACGCCAACAATTACCTAATGCAACTGGTCGAGTATGCGCGCCAAAACGGCGGCGCGACCTTGCCGCTTGCGGGAACCGCTTCCTTGGAGCAATTGCGCGCGGCGGCCGGCGCAGGCGCCATGGGCATTAAGGCCTTGGCGCGCCAGGCGTTGGCGTCGGGCAATCTCGAGAGCGCGGAAAAACTCATCGGCGAAGCCCTGCGCCAGGATCCCAACGATCCGGAAGCATCGGCCTTAAAGGGCGCGCTGGCTAAGAAACGCCAAGGCGGCGGATCGGCGGGCGGTGCGATTGCAATTGCCCCGCAGCCGCAAGCGGGCGCAGAGGGCGAATTGAATCTGGTCGACCCTGGCGCCGTGGTCAACGACCCCCAGGCCGGCGCATTGGCCGAGGGATTCCAGCAGGAACGTAAAATCATTGCCCAGGTGGTTCAGGCCGAGGTGGTAAACACAATCAATCAGGCCCGCAAGCTGATGAGCAGCGAACCGGACGCGGCATCCACGGATTTGAATCTGATGCTGCAAAATGTGCGGCAGGCGGCGGATCTTAATCCGGACGTTCGCGATCAGTTGTCCGATCAATTGCGGACCGCCTTGCGCGAGGCCGCACGGATGAAAGTCGAGGTGGAATTCCGCCGGCAGCAGCAGCAAGAAAGCATGGCGGCGGCCCGGGAACGGCAGTTGATTACGGATAATCTGCTTCACGAGCAGCAGAAGTTGAAACAATTGATGGATCGCTTTGATTCGTTGATGAACGAAGGCAGGTATCAACTTGCCGAAGAGGAAGCCGCGGCCGAGGCGGTCAAGCTGGCCCCGAATTCCCCGGTGCCGCTTTTAGCTCAGCTTAATGCCCGGACACTGGGTTACTATCAGAAACAGATGGACTTAAAACTGGCCAAGGAGAAGGCCTTTGTCGACACGATGTACCAGGTAGATACGTCGAGTAAACCTTTCCCCGACGATGTGCCTATTGTATATAAATCCGCCGAGGAATGGCAAGAGTTGACGACCCGGCGCTTGGCAAATGACGTTTATAAACCGTTAGAACCGGTAAGTTATGGTAAGTCAGAAGAAAATATCAGGAAAGCGCTGAAATCGGAAACCAACTTGGAGTTTGTTGAACAGCCGCTGTCGGTGGTAATTGATTATTTGAAGGATAGACATAAGATCGAAATTCAACTCGACAAAAAGGCCCTAGGCGAAGGGGGCGCCGTAACTTCAGATACGCCCGTTACGGTGAATCTCAAGGGCATTTCCTTAAGATCGGCTTTGCGCCTGATGCTTCGTAATTTGGGTGATCTGACTTATGTGATTAAAGATGAAGTGTTATTGATCACCACTCAGGAGGAAGCAGATGCCAATTTGGTTCTCAAGGTTTATCCAGTTGCAGATTTGGTACTCTCGGCCTCACGGTTGCAAAGTATGGCAATGTCGAGCGGTGGCGGGATGATGGGAGGCATGGGAATGATGGGCGGCATGAGCGGCGGAGGCATGGGCGGAGGCATGGGCGGTGGCATGGGCGGTGGCATGGGCGGCATGGGCGGCGGAGGCATGGGCGGAGGCGGGGGAATGTTCAATGTGGCCCGCGATTTACTACCGTCTAATATACGGCAGGAACTGCAGCAGAGAATCCAATCCGGTAACTTCCATGTCTATGCGGTAAAAGACGACATCGGCCCGATAGGCGACGCCAAAGCGGCCCCGAGCGCCGATACGCCGGCCAAAACTGAAATCCCGGTCTCGGCTGCGCCGAAACCTGAAAAAATTCCCATCGACATCGCGCCGGGCGCTAATGCCCGGCAGTATTGGGATAAGTATTTTTCCGCGCATACGCCCAAGCCCTCGGCGGTCCGCGACACGGTCCGCCGACTGATGAAAGACAAGAAATACGACCACGTGATCGCGCTTATTGACTCCGCCCTGCGGCATCGCCAGTCGCAGCCGTGGATGTACGAAGCGATGAGTTTGGCAATGCAGGCCTCCGGTCGTCCGAAGGAAGAGATCGAGCGGGCGGTAATGTCGGCGCTGGATTTCTGCGATAACACGGTTGACCTAACGTACATCGGCACGTATCTCATGCAATTGGGCTTGACCGAACGGGCATTGGATATTTTCCATCAGGCGACCCAGCAGGATCCCATGCGGCCCGAACCATATATGCTGGGCCTGAAAGCGGCCCGGGAACTAAACGATTTGGACGCATTGCGCTGGGCCAGCCTGGGCATTGTGAATCAGTCATGGCCCAAGGATCAGGCCAAAGTATGGCAGGCCGGCATGGGCGTGGCCAACGAAGTGCTCAAGCGGCTTAAGACTGAAAACCGCGATAAAGAAGCCCAGGAGTTTCAGGCTGAATTGGACCGGGCCATGATCCGAGATTGCGTGGCGGTCGTGCATTGGACCGGAGATGCCGACGTTGACCTGATGGTGCAAGAACCCAGCGGCACGGTATGCTCGCTGCGCAACCCGCGAACAACGGCGGGAGGGGTCATGTTGGGCGACGTGCTTTCGCAAACCAAAAGCGACGATTCCGGAGGACATTCGGAAGTATACGTCTGCCCCCAGGGCTTTGACGGCACCTACCGCTTGAAGGTCTGGCGCGTTTGGGGAAAGGTGAACACCGGCAAAGTCACGGTGGAAGTCACAACCCACTTCCGCGACAAAAATCCCATTACCGTCAGCAAGATACTTCCCCTGGAAAAAGACGAAGTGATGGTGGTATTTGACCTGAAAGACGGGCGACGCAAGGAATCTCTCCGCCAGCAGCAGATTGCCAACGCGGCGGAAGGGCAACTTGCCGTCAATCAGCAAATTTTAGCTCAACAAATCGCCGCCGCGATCGATCCCAGCGCACTTGGCAGTCTTGCCAAGGACCGCGGCTACACCCCCGGCGGCGGCGTTGACGACGCGGCCGACGGCGCGGGCGCCAAGTTCATACCCTTCGCGCCTCGAGGCGCGGTAGGATATTACCCTCAGATACAATGGATACCCGCGGGCGCCACTCTGACAGCCGCTGCGGTTATCACTAATCATGGCCGTTATGTACGCATTAGCTGTTCACCTATTTTCCAAGGCATCGGCAACGTCGCCACGTTTAACACCACTAGCGGCGCAGTCGGCAACGCAACATCAGGTTCAGGCGGTAATAACAGTTCGGGCTATAGCGGCGGCAGCGGCGGCTCGAGCAGCTTCGGCAGCAGCAGCAGCAGTAGTTCAAGCGGCAGCGGGCAATTCTAAGAGCTTATCCCAAAACAATAATGTCATTCTGAGCGAAGCGAAGAATCTAGAAGGAAAATATAGCTAAAATGGGCAATATATTGCCAAATACGGAGATCCTTCGCTACGCTCAGGATGACTTTTGGGATAGGCTCTAAGGCTTGTTTGATAACTTGGCGCGATAGGAATTCAACCAATCTTCAATCTGTCTGGCCGGGGCCGTCTGTTGCTGATAACGCGCAATCGCCAAGGCCTTTTTGGCCGTGGCGAGAGCTTCGGCGGATCGGCCCGTTTCGGCATAGGCCGACATCAAATTTAGATATGCCGCGTAGTAGTCGGGTTTGAACTGTAAAGCCTGCCGGTAATGTTCGATCGCCTCCGGAAGCCGGCCTAACCGGGCCAGAGTGAGGCCCAGGTTATAGTGGGTCTCGAAGTTAGGTTTAAGCGACAAGGCCTGTTGAAAATGTTCGATTGCCTCCTGAGACCGGCCCGTTTGAACCAATGCGATGCCCAGGTTGTTGTGGATATCGAAGTCGTCGGGTTTTAGATGCAGGGCCTGGCGGTAATAATCGATTGCCTGTTGATATTGGCCCGCTGCTTCGAATATATTACCCAGGTTGTAGTACGCCTCGGTGAAATCGGGATTAATTGCCACGGCCTGCCGGTAATGTTCGATTGCCTCCCGAGTCCGACCTGTTTGGGCCAGTGCCTTGCCCAGGTTGTAGTGTGCCGCGGCATGGTCGGGCTTCAGTTGCAGGACACGGAGGTAACGTTCGATTGCATCCTGCAATCGGCCCATATCTAAAAATACATTCGCCATGTTGTAGTTTGCCATGATGAATTCCGGATACAGTTGCAAAGCTTGCCGATAATGTTCAATTGATTCCTCCGGCAAGCCCGCGCGGGCCGTTGCAACGCCCAAATTATATTGGGCCATCCAACAAGCCGGATTTTTTTGCAGTGTGTCGCGGAATATCGTAATATTGTCGCGGTACAGTGCGCTTTGTTGCCAGGTCGCCAACACGAGAACTCCCACCGCCAGGCCGGCGGCGGCGATTGCCGCCCGGCGCACTGCGGCCCGCGTATGTAAACTCCATGCGCTAAATCCTGCCGAGGCCAGTGCAATCACGCCGATCAGCGCGATGTGCTGATAATGGTCCGCCACCAGCGAGACCTGCATGAATAATGAGTCCCTAAATCCCATAACCGGCGTCAACGCGACGCAGAAAAATCCCCAGGCTAACAAAAACGGCCGGCTCCATGTTTTCCTATAGCACCATAGCGCAGCCGTAACGGCCAACGCAGCCAAGAGCGGCAGCCACCAAAGTAAATTGCCGGTTTCGATGCGCCATTGAGGATAAATAAAGGCCAAGTTGACGGGCAAAATCGCCTTGTATAGATAGAACCATATCACACAGCCCGCGCCCAGCAGACGTTCAAAAAAACCGGCCCTGCAGATCGCTACTTCCATGCCGTGTGTTTGGCACCACACGTTCACCGCCGAAAAAACCACGGCAACCAGGAAAAACGGCGCGGTCCGAATGAGTTCTTTCCGCATATAAGGGGACTGTCTGATTTTTGTCGAGACAGAAATTGGGACAGTCCCCGAATTCCGCAACCACCAAATGATTCCCAGCAGCACTACCGGCAAGACCGCCGCCGACCCTTTGCCGAGCATCGCCAAAATGAACGCCGCCAGGCTGAGCCAATACCAGAAATGAAAGGATGAAGGATGAAGGATGAAGGATGAAAATGTTTTTTCTCGTTCCCAGGGTCCTCCCTGGGAACGTGCCGGCGTCATTTCTCGTTCCCACGGTCCTCCGTGGGAACGCGCGGGCGCCATGGCGGGTGCCATGCCCACGCCTGCGGTGGGCATGACATACTTTAGATACCACAAAATCGACAACAGGAAGAACAGCATGGCCGTGAGGTTTTTCCGCTGTGCGATCCAGGCCACCGACTCCACGTTCACCGGATGCACGGCAAAGATCAGGGCCGCCAGGAATGCCCCGGGAATGGACAACTTCCGCAATAAAATCCAAATCAGCAATGATTCGGCGACGTGTAAAATTAGGTTTGTGACGTGGTAGCCGGCCGGATTCATTCCCCACATCCGCCACTCGATCCAGAAAGTGGTATTGGTCACGGGCCAGTAATCCAGCGCTTCGACGGAACACCAGAAGCGGCGCAGGCCGTCTGAATTTTTGACAAGGTTATTGTTTATCAAAAGGACGTCGTCGTCGGAAACAAACCCGTTGCCGAGCGTTGGGAAGTAGGCAATGAAGGCGATCAGTACGATGAGTACCGCTCCCACCGGCGTGCCGAAAGACAGCGCCCGCGCGGCCGAGGTTCCCCAGCGGGACCGCGGAACATTCACTTTGGAAGAATCCATGCTCTGGGACATAAGCGGGCTATCCAATGGGAAGGATCGGGGGCTATTAATGGAACTATATTATATTACTTCCGGGGAGGCTTGAAAATTTTAAAGCGGTTAATAACAAACGGTTACTTTGCCGGGCGGATCATGCCGGGCTGGATGTCCAGGTCCAGGCTTTCGATGCGTCCGGCTTTCAAGCGTTCGACGGCTATCGCGCCCATTACGGCGTTGTCGGTGCATAGGGGCAAGGGTGCGACGTGCAGGCGGACGTTTTGCCGCCGCGACTGTTCGGTCAGGCGTTGGCGGAGCCGGGCATTGGCCGCCACGCCGCCGCCCACGCAAAGCACGTTCATGCCGGTTTTACGCAGCGCCGCAAAGGCCTTGCCGACCAGGCAATCGACAACCGCCTCTTGAAAACTCGCCGCCAGGTCGGCCACTTGCCCGGGCGATGGATTAAAATTGGAGAAATCGGGCTTTCCCGGCCCGGCAATCGCGTAGCGTACGGCGGTTTTCAATCCGGAGAAGCTGAAATCCAGGCGATTGTCGTCGCCCAGCAGTGCGCGGGGGAAATTGTGGGCCTTGGGATTACCCCCTTCGGCCGCGCGCCCAATGGCAGGCCCGCCCGGATAGGGCAGGCCCAGCATGGCCGCCACCTTGTCGAAGGCCTCGCCCGCGGCATCGTCGATGGTCGATCCCAACAAATCAAATTCCAATGCGTCTCGGCAGAGGTATAGACTGGTATGGCCGCCGCTGATGATCAGGCCCACGCAAGGAAACACTTCTTCATCGGCGGCCAGCCGGCAAGCGTAGATGTGGGCTTGGAGGTGGTTGACCGCCAGGAGCGGAATGCCCTGTGCCAGGCAAATTGCCTTGGCGGCGAGGAGTCCCACGAGCAATGATCCGGCCAGTCCCGGGGTGTTGGCCACGGCCACGGCATCGATGTTTTTCAGAGTCAGGCCCGCCTTGTGCAGCGTTTCATGGATTACGGGCAAGATGCGTTCCACGTGCGCCCTGGAGGCGATCTCCGGGACTACACCGCCGAAGCGCCGATGCAGATCGTCTTGCGAGGCCACGACCGAAGAGAGCACTTCCAGCCGGTCGGTCACAATAGCCGCGGCCGTTTCGTCGCAAGTGGTCTCCAGGGTGAGGATGTTCATTAGCAGGAAGGATGAGGGATGAAGGATGAAGGATGAGGGATGAAAACAGCGGACATTTGTTATTTTGGGGTGGGCAGTTTACTGACCACTAATAACCATAAACTGAGAACTGAAAACTGATTACTGAAAACTGCAGTGAAATCGCTTGCGGTTTCGCGCCGCCCGCCGTCTTTTTCCCGCTCCCCGGCCATACTGCGTATGGTGCCCGGTCGCGGCTAAACTTACCTTAATCCCGCGCTCCCCTTCGGGTCGCGGCTAAACTTACCTTAATCCCGCGCTCCCCTTCGGGTCACGGCTAAACTTACCACCGTCCACTGCCCACTGTCCGCTGACCACTGTCCGCTATCGGGCGTCTTCCTTTTGTTTTGCCAATTCTTCGGTCAGGTATTTTATTGCCATTTGCAATTGGCGGTCGACAAACGGTTTTTCTTTTTTGGCGGCCGGGAGGATTTTATCGGCGGCTGCTTTATCGGCGTTTCCATTGCGTAGAATATCGCGATCGCGGCGGTTTTTATGGAGTTCGACCATTTCTTCATCGTTTAGTTTCAGTTCGAAACCTTTATCCGGCAAAACGCCCCATTCGTCTTGATCCTTGGCATCGGGGAAGTGATGGATGTTTTTGCCGCTGGGGCGGAAATAGGCGGCGGTGGTGAGTTTCAAGGCGCTTTTGCCGTCCTCCAGTTCGATCACGCTTTGCACGCTGCCTTTTCCCCAGGTGCGTTCGCCCATGATTACGGCCCGATTGTGATCTTGCAAGCAGGCCGAGACGATTTCGCTCGCACTGGCGCTAAAACGGTTGACCAGGACGACCATGGGAAAACCCTCGAAAGTGCCGCTCTTGTGCGCGTCCCAGGAGCGTTCGGGCGAACTGCGGCCTTTGGTGCTGACGATGCGTCCCTCGGAGATGAACAGATCGCTTACTTCGATGGCGGCATTGAGCAATCCGCCGGGGTTGAAGCGCAAATCGAGGATCAGCCCGCGCACTGCGGCCGATTGCAGTTGCTCCATGGCCCGTTGCAGTTCGCCGGAGGTGTCGCGGCTGAAGGCGGTCAGGCGGACGTAGCCGATGCGAAGGTTGGGATCGAACATGAAGTCCCATTTTCCGTCGGGTTTCCGGCGTTCGCCCAACACGGTTTCGACGTGGATTCGCTTGCGGGTGACGCTGATTTGTTCTTTTTTTTCGCCGCCGGGATGGATCACCGTGAGAGTAAGCGTGGTTCCCTCTTTGCCTTTTAGGCGCTGGGTGGCTTCGTCAAGGGTGAGGTTGTCGGTGCTTTTGCCGTTGATTTCCACGATTCTATCTCCGGCCAGCAATCCGGCCTTATAGGCGGGCGTGCCGTAGATGGGACTGAGGATTTTCAGTTCGCCGTTGTCGAGCGTAATTTGAATGCCGATGCCGCCGAACTCGCTTTCCACGGCCGTGCGAAGTTGTTCGATGTCGTTCGGGCCGATGTAGGAGGAGTAGGGATCGAGTTTTTCCATCACGCCGCGGATGGCCGCTTCGATAAGTTCCCGGCGGTCAAGCTCTTGGACGTAATTCTCCCGGACTTGATCGATCGAATCGACCAGGAGCTTATACAACTCGTAATCGTTTTCTTCGTGTGATTGTTTGCCGTTTTCCGAATCGGTTTGTTTTTTTTCGTTTTCTTTAATAGTTTGTTTTTCGTCGGGCAAAGCGGCCGGGCAGGCGCCGCCAAGAAGAAATCCCGCAAGCAGCATCATTACGCAGCAGCGTCGCAACATTATGATAACTCCCAAATGAATAAGTTATACTCGAACGTGGTGGACCCAGGCGGGCGGTATGTTGCGCCACACGGCGTCGCGGCGGATTTCGTGAATTTTCAGCACGTTGTGCATGGCGCGGCGGATGCTGCTGAGGCGTTGCCGTTCGGCCGGGCCGCTTACGATCGCTTTCATGCGCCGCATGGCAATGTACTCGAAGAAAGAAAGGGTTCCGCCCGGCGAGAGCAGATTTAGAAATATTTGCAATATCTTTTCCACCAGGTCCGCGGAAAAATTGTTCAAAGGCAGGCCCGAGACGATCAAATCGTAAGTCGATTCGCAAGGGAGTTCTTGCACCGGGCAGTGCAGTATTCGGGTGCGGCCGGCGACGGACTGGAAATGCGGTTCGGTTTGAAAGCGGCGCTCGAGCCGGCGTACGAACGAATCGTTTAGCTCGACCAGATCGAGCCGATCAAGGGGCTGCAACACGCTGATAATATGCCGCGTGACCGCGCCTGTTCCCGGTCCGACTTCGAGGACCCGCCGCCCTGTTGTCGCGGGTTCGGCCACGAATCGCGCCAAGGCTTTGGCCAAGTGACGACCGCTGGGCAAGATCGCTCCGGTGGTGTGAAAATTCCGTAAAAACTCGCGAAAAAACAACCCGTATTCAGACATGAGCATAGCGATGACGTCGGAAAAAATGCAAACCGGCTTGCTTATAATTGTCCCCCGCGGCAGTTAAACCGCCGCTTAAACAGGGCTAATTCATTACACAAGCAAGATACCCGGTTCATCCGGCGAGTTCAAGGCGCTATTACTTGATAATGCCTTGGCGGTCCGGTTCCAGAGGCTGGTCAAAAGACGCCTGTATGGTGTTGTTGGGGTTGTTTAGCAATGCGGCGGCCGGCGTAGTCAAAACCGGTACGCTGTAATCGGCGTAGGAATGAGTAATTGTTGTTTTTTCGGCTTCACGTAACAAGCCGGTCGGCTGTTGGATCGCGGCTTGATTGCCGGTTTCGGCTTGTTCCTTCGGGCTTTCCACCATTTTTTGCCGGACCGGTTTATCCGCGGCGGTATTCCTGGTTTGAGATTGCCCGGCCACGGGCATGGGAGGCGCCGGGTCGTTGGATTTTGGAGTTTTTTGCACCTTGCCGACCGTGGAGGGATTCGGTTGACTGTTATTTTTTTGTTGGTGCGGGGGCGGCGGAAGGATGACGACATTAGCAGTCTTGGCAGTCCCGCTGGGCTTCGTAGTTTTCACAACAGGCTTGGTGACTGACTCTTTCACAACGGTCTGCTTGGGGGTTGCGGCTTTCACAACGGTCTGCTTGGAGGTTGCGGCTTTCACAACGGTCTGCTTAGGGGTTGACTCTTTCACAACGGATTGATTTGGAGGCATCGTTGAGACAATAGTCTGTTTGGTAATTATTTCTTTTACAATATAAGTCTTGGGCGCCGTTTCTTTTACCACATTAGTTTGATTGGGTATGTGGTTATTCAAAAAAGATTGCTTGGGCATTATCTTCGCCAAGAAAGATGGATTGGGCATTATTTCCTTCACGAAAGACGGGTCGGGCGTTATTTCCTTCACGAAAGATTGGTTGGCGACTGCCTCGCCCGCCTTTGATTTTTCAAGCCGGGATAGATCCGGGGTGTAAAACTTCGCCATGAGTTGTTTGTCGACAACCGGGGTGTAACCGAGTTCTTCGGACCCTGGATGATCCGGAGGCGAAAGGCGATTTATCGTCTCGACCAAGCCGACATATTCTTTTGCACTGAGAATGTCCTTGGCATGTGAGAGAATGTTTCGTCGCTCGTCCTCTGTGATTTTGCCGTCGTCCATGGCCGCAAGCACCTGGTTTTTGATTTTCTGTTTGGCGGCCAAGGCGGCGGGCCCGGTCGATTGGGCGGCACTATTGTCGGCTGCAAATCCCAATGCTGCCGCCACCGAAAGCCCAAGAAGCATGGTTTTAATATGGATAGGCATGAACGATCCCCCCTTAAAAAGTGGGTAAGGCTAAATTCCCGTCAAAACGATCATGTTACTGAGTCAAATGTGGCATTTTTGGTCATTACGATTGGAATTCTTATTACAATCGTTATAGCTAAAAGATTCATCGGAATCGGCTTTACCGGAACTTAATGCACAGTCTGCCTAGATGGAATCATCGAGGCGGACTGGCTGGAATAATCGGAATAATCGGCAAAGATTTCCACGATTGCCTATCTTGACAAAGTTGCGGGATGTCCGTCGAAGTAGGCGTCAAGAGTTAAAAAGAAGGCGGAAGGCGAACTAAATAGAAGGGTTCAGGGTTCAGGATTCAGGATTGAGGATTCAGGATTCAGAATTTAGGGTTCAGGATTGAGGTTTTACAGGGGATGGTCAGTTTACTGACCATTTTTTGAAATCCAAATCGCGAAACCGCAAGCGGTTTCATTAATCCTATAAACTAAATGCCTACAGCCTAAAGTCTAAAGCCTCTGCTTCATCCTTCCATCTGGTTTAGAAGTCGTACCACAGGCCCATGCCGATTTGTTCTTCGTGCGTGCGGAAGAATTGCGGCCAATCGCTCATGCCGTTGAAATATTGCATTCCCAAGCGCACTAGACGACCATTGTGTCCGCGCCATTGCAGGCCGGTTTGCACGGTAACATTTCCGCTGTAATTGGTTTCTTGAGAAATCAGGCCGTTAATGGCGAAGAATGGGCTAGCCCATTGCTGTGTAGGTTCGATAGGACTATATTCCAGGCCGAATTGAAATTTCCAAGGTTCGGCGCCGCCTTCGATGTTAAAGGCATAATCGGCCTCGCTATACAAGCGGAGGTCCGGATTGATAAAAAAGCCCACGCCGAGCAGCAGACAGTCGCGGACGTAGTTGATCCGATCAAAGGTTTGATTGCGGACCATGTATTCGTCGCCGAGGTGGGAGCTGAGGTGATAGTATCCGAATTTTCCCTGCCAAGGCCCCTGTCGCACGGTCAGGGGAACGCCGAAACGGAAATCCGCCGTATCCACGTCCCGATCGTGTTCCAGATTCATGCGTACAAAGGCGGCGCCTTCGATGTCTAACTGCCAGCCTTCGGGCCAAGGACTATTGACGGTGCCGTATCGCAATATCCCCGCCCGTCCGCCTAAAGTAGCGTCCCACTGCCAACCTATATCCTTTTCATAGACCCATTGAGTGCCAAAGCGAGGTTCTTTGTTGCCGGCCAGATACGATTGATACAACAAACTGTCGGGGAAGTACTGCCAAGTCCAAGCTTCCTCGAAATACATGGTTTTTTCCGGTTCCAGCGTGATAGGATTAGGGCTTAAAATGGAATTGGCGCCCGGGGTCGGCGCTGCCGGGGTCGGCGCTATAGTGGTAGGGTACATACCTTGATCGCCTGAGCGTGGAATTGGCGGATAAGACGTTCCATTCGCGGCCGGATCCCCCTGGACTGCGCCCGGTAAAAGACCGTTGGCAGTCGGTTTTGTGTTTGTTTCGGGATAATTTATTCCTGTTGTATTATTGGCCGAAGGTCCTGAGGGAATTAACTCGCCTGATGGAACGGTTAAAAAAGCCGTTGGTTGAGGGGGTTGGGATTGTGGAAGATTTTGGGCTAACAATACTTTGCCGCTGCTGCAAACTACCGCCAAAACCGCACAGGTGTAGTAAATGATTGGGCAATTTCGTGACATGAAAAAAGTCTCCGAAAAAAATCTGAGAAGGGGCATACTATAGCGAACTTCCCCCGGCAAGGGGAGAGCGGTTTTTTTAGATTCCTAAGTGCTTTTATGGCAATTATTTATGGCGACAGGATGCCCTCTTTAATATTGGTTTGCCGCCTGCTGCCGGCTAAATTACCGACAAAAATACACTCACAAAAATACTGTATAATCATAATCATCTTTGCACTCGCGGATGGCTTGGTTGCCTTGCAGGATCACGAAGGAAAGGCGATTTGACGACATGACCGCACAAAATCCGACGCAAGCAACAAGTCCCTCGACTTCCCCCCGGTTCCTTCCTTTGCTGTTAGTGTTATTCGTGGGCAGCGGGTGTTCCGGGCTGATTTACGAAATCGTCTGGTTTCAATTGCTGCAACTAGTAATCGGCTCGACCGCGGTGTCTTTGGGCGTGTTGCTGGGGACATTCATGGGCGGGATGTGTTTGGGCAGCCTTGCCTTGCCGCGGATGATCTCCGCGCGGCGGCATCCCCTGCGCGTTTACGGCCTGCTCGAGTTGGGAACCGGAATCGTCGGCATCGCGGTTTTGTACGTTATGCCTTATGTCGATCGATTCTACGCGACCGGCGCCGGGCACGGTCTGCCGGGATTCCTGCTGCGCGGCGCGGTATGCGCGGCGTGTCTATTGCCGCCCACCTTGCTTATGGGCGCAACGCTGCCGGCGATTGCACGTTGGGTCGAAACCACGCACCAAGGCATTTCCTGGTTGGGACTCTTTTACGGCGGAAACATCGCCGGGGCCGTGTGCGGTTGCCTGTCGGCGGGATTCTATTTGCTGAGGGTCCACGACGTGGCCACGGCCACTTATGTCGCCGCCGCCATCAACGGCACGGTGGGTTTGATCGGGCTGATTTTGGCGGCCGTTACGCCGCACCGTGCGCCGGCGAAAAACATTACGCCGGATCCGGGCGCCAAGGCCAAGGGGGCGTGGCCGGTTTACGTCACGATCGCACTTTCCGGCATGTCCGCATTGGGCGCAGAGGTGATCTGGACGCGCATATTGTCGTTGATGCTGGGGGCCACGGTGTATACGTTCTCCATCATCTTGGCCGTGTTCCTGGTCGGATTGGGTATTGGCAGCAGTATCGGGGCGTTTATGTCGCGCTGGACCGCGCGGCCGTGGATCGCGCTGGGCTGCTGTCAAATGCTCTTGGCCGCGGCAATTGCATGGACTGCTTATATGCTTGCCGGCTCCCTTCCTTATTGGCCCATCGATCCCTGGCTTTCCACAAGCCCCTGGTTCGATTTCCAGCTCGATCTGGTGCGTTGTGCCTGGGCAATTTTTCCGGCGACCTGCCTGTGGGGAGCGAGTTTTCCCCTGGCGATTGCGGCGGCAGCGTCGCCGGGAAAGGACCCGGGTCGATTGGTCGGCAACGTGTATGCCGCCAATACCGTCGGCGCGATCCTAGGCGCGGTCGGTTTCAGCATAATCCTGATCGGCTGGATAGGCACCCAACAGTCGCAACGGGCGCTCATGGGATTGTCGGTGGCGGCCGGGCTGTGGATGTTCGTTCCGTTGTTGCGGCCCTTTCGGACCAGGGCCGCGTCCGGCCTCGCGGCCGGCGTCGCATCCGGGGAGCCTGGGCTGGGCGGCGCGGGTGCGGTCGTTTTGGCGGCGGCGATAGGACTCCTGGTTTTGGGCGCCTGGAAGGTGCCCGTTGTTCCCTGGGAATTAATCGCATACGGCCGGATTTTTCCATCCAGGATCGGTCAGTCGAAGATGCTTTACGTGGGCGAGGGCCTGAATTCCTCGGTCGCCGTTTCCGAGATGCCCGGCGGGGTGCGGAATTTCCACGTCAGCGGCAAAGTGGAAGCCTCCAGCGAACACCAAGACATGCGCCTGCAACGGATGCTCGGTCACATACCCGCGCTTTTGCACCCCGGGCCGCGCTCGGTGCTGGTGGTCGGTTGCGGGGCGGGCATTACGGCCGGCACATTCGTGTTGCATCCCGACGTGGAGCGAATCGTGATCTGTGAAATCGAACCCTTGATTCCGCCCATCGCGGCGAATTATTTCGGCCAGGAGAACTACAACGTGCTGGCCGACCCTCGCGTCGAATTGGTTTACGACGACGCCCGGCATTACATCCTCACCACGAAAAACACCTTCGACCTGATCACCTCCGACCCAATTCATCCCTGGGTCAAGGGGTCCGCCACGCTGTATTCCAAAGAATACTTTGAGATGTGCCGGCGGAGGCTCAATCCGGGCGGAGTAATCACCCAATGGGTGCCGCTATACGAGAGCGACGAGCGCGCGGTGAAGTGCGAAATCAAGACTTTCTTCGATGTCTTTCCCGGTGGAACAATTTGGGGTAATGACATAAACGGAGGCGGTTACGACCTAGTCCTGTTCGGCCAGAACGGCGCGACGAAGATCGACGTGGACCAACTCCAGCGCCGGCTGGACCGCAATAAGCGCGTGACGGTGTCGCTGGCCGAGGTCGGATTTTTCTCGGCGCTCGAGTTGTTGTCCACCTTCGCCGGGCAGGAGCAGGATTTGCAGCCTTGGCTGGCCGACGCCGAAATCAATAGAGATCGGAACCTGCGCCTTCAATACCTGGCGGGCATGGGTTTAAACGTCGATCAGGGCAATGAGATTTATGCCCTGATGTTGACTTACTACGAGTTTCCCAAGGATCTTTTCGCCGGATCCGAAATCCGCAAAGCGGCGCTGAAGTTCATGATTCGGCAACGGATTCAATCCGCGTTGATCCGTGCAACCGAACGGTAAATCGCTCTATAACACACGTTATTGCGATGGAGGCAAAATAGGTCTTGCGCATCGGACAGGCCGACGGCAATGTAAGGACGTGGCAGCGGATTGGTTTTCTGCCTCTATGCAGTTTGTTTCCGCCATCGCCAAGCATAGGTCAGCAACCCGATGACGCCGATGCCGAGTAGAACGAGGGTAGAGGGTTCGGGAATTGCGATCAAAACCTGAAAGGCCGGTTGATTGGGGATTTCAAAACCTCGTAACATCACCACGTCAACAGACCCCGATCCATTCGGTGGAATAATCCCCAGATCGTAGGCCGGGATTGACCCATTGGCTATAGCTCCTGGGTTCCAGACTATATCATCAGGATGAATGAAACCAGGAGGCAGAGTGCTGTAACAATATTCCCACAAGTTCTGCACTATAAGACTTGCATCAATCAGGGGATCCGGCAGCAAGTTCGATACAGTTACATGATAACCATATTCCGTTATCGGGTAGGTTAAAAGTCTTGAAGCTGAGAGGTCGGGTGTATCTAATTCTGCATTACACCAGTAGTCTGGAATTCCATCGGGAGGTATCCCCCAAGCTGGCGAAAGGTCAATTAGGACGGGAGGAATGGAATGCCATTGAGCAATCGCTTGGTATGGTATTGCAATCAAGACCATGTAGCCTGTAAGAACTAAAAAGATCCTCATTTTCGGCTTCTCCTGATATCATATTGTTGTGATGACAACCCCAGAGAATCAACCGCCACAAGCGGCCGATAAAATAATGCACCCGGCTTTACCGCACCGTTTCAGGCCGATGTTCGTTTCGGTTTGGGTGCTAACGCTGCCTCTGATATAGTGCTTGCTGGATGGGTAAACCTTATACTAATCGCTTCCGCCGTCGCCAGACGTAGGTGAGTTGGCTGATGGCACCAATGCCCAAAAGAGCAATGGTGTAGGGTTCGGGGATGGAGTTGACCGTCACAGAGAAAGAACCCGCGTTATTGTACCAGCCATTTGTGTCCATCGTTCCCAAGAACAGACGCGAAGCTCCGGCGGGAACGACTATTTGCTGTTGAGTACCCGTACTTGTCAACCCGTCACCAATAAAGAAGACCTGCTTAAGGGCAGGTGCTAGGGACAGGTAATCCCGATTTGAAGTGAAATCAAGTGTTTGTGGGGCGGAAGAGGAGTCCGGTTGTTCCGAATCAAGAAAAAGACCCACCAGTGAATCCATTGGCGCAATAACATCGGAAATCCCATTTTCGGCACCCGTAGAGTGATTCACAATAAAATATGACAGACCATCTGGGGGCGCTGGGTATATTTCCGGATCATATGTGGTCAAACCGCTTGCGGAAAAAATAAGCACGATCCCTGGGGACAAATCTAAGCCGAGAACTTGGGCTGGTGATTGAGCGGGTGCAATGTCCGAATAGCTGGCTGTCGAGCCGTCCGGCATTCCTGCAAGCCACAGGTCTCCCGTGCCTGGAACCGCTAATGTCACCGCTTTGGCTTGGCTGATTAAGACAAAGGCAACCGCTAACAAAGAGATTACGATTCTCATGAATCCCCTAATCATAACTCTCATCACACACCTCCCTTAACGTTGCGGGCAACTTCGCGCCCTGGAATGAGAAAACTAAAATGGCAGAAAATCCCAGCCGCCGGAAATCTTGGAAAACTGGCACACAGCAAGTGAGCCGACCCAAGAATGCACGCCGGACTGCTTCTGATACGGTCAGAATTCAGTTGCCCGGGTGCGAACGCTGCCTCATGGCTAGAAGCCTTTGAGTTAAAACGAACACATTTAATTTACGATATCAAAGATTAAAGTTCAATCACCCAGAAGAGGAAGAGCGGGGGGTTGAGTAACGCCAAGCCGCGACGCCCATGCCGTGGTGCTCGACGCCGTGGTGATTGACCTATGCGATTCGACCAAACAAAAACCCCCACGCCCAGATTAGTGGGCATGGGGGCTATATTTGACAGGCGTGGCCGGATGGGGCAGGGAGTCCGACCGTAGAATGCCCATCGACTTTCATCATAATCTTGTCCGCTTGCGTTTCAAGAACCTTTGAACTCAAAAATTTTCTTCTCGGGTAGGAACGGGATTGGAACGGACCATCGAACGAAAAACGGCCAATAAAAAAGCCTTGCGTAATTCTTTGCTACACAAGGCGTTATATAAGCTGGGGAATAAGGATTTGAACCTTAACTAACTGATCCAGAGTCAGTCGTGCTACCGTTACACCATTCCCCAAGATTTTTTGCTTTGCGGATTGTTCGCTTAACGGATTCTTCGCTTCGCTCAGAATGACGCTTCTCGCTCAGAACGACGTTTTTGGGGAAGGTTTTATTTGACCACCCCCTATATGGCTGGAAAATCATGCCGAATTTACCTTCTAAGCCTAGATATTGGGCGGGTTTCCGTCAAGAGTGGATGCTGAGTAGTTGACGCTTTTGTTGTTTTACATCTAGAATCGGCTGAAGATTAGACTGATAACTATTAACCGATAACTGAAAACCAGTCATGGCAATACTCCGTGCATTGCAGGGATCAAGTCCGGGGCAATGCCTTGCCTTGGACGGTCCGGCGGCCGTTCTGGGCCGGCATCCGGCGTGCGATATTGTTTTGGAGTCAGGGTCTGTCAGCCGGCAGCATGCCCGGATAACCAACAGCGAGGGCAATTTCCATATCGAAGACCTGCACAGCCGCAACGGCACGTTTGTCAACGGCCGATTATTGACCGGACGGCAATTACTGAAAGAAAACGACGAGATCGGCATTTGCGAATTGTCGTTCTCCTTCCACTTGAAGCCGCCGGAACCCAGCGACTCGCCTTCCACAGGCTCAAAGACCGAGGCCGGGCAAGGGGCAACAATCGTCGACGATGAGGAAGCTTCCTCGGGTTCGACGATCATGTCCCAATTGGACATATCGAGCAGTTCCATGGGCATGCGTTTGCAGGTCAATACCGAGGCCAAACTCAAAGCCCTTTTGGAAATCAGCCGGAACCTGGGCCGGGCGATCGGACTGGTCGACGTGCTGCCGAAGCTTTTGGACAGCCTTTTTAAAATTTTCATCCAGGCCGACCGGGGATTTATCGTGCTTATGGATCCGCAAACCGGCCGGCTGGTGCCCAAGGCAATCAAGTACCGACGCTCCGAAGACACGCAAAGCGTTAAAATCAGCCGCACGATCATCAATAGTGTGATGGCCTCGAAACAGGCGGTCCTGTCGGCCGACGCCGCCACGGACGAGCGCTTCGACATGGCCGAGAGCATCGTCGATTTTCGCATCCGCTCGATGATGTGCGCGCCGCTTATAACCGGCGAAGGCAACGCCCTGGGCGTGATCCAGATCGATACCCTGGATTCGCGGAACCGGTTCAATCGGGAAGACCTGGACGTATTGGCCAGCGTGGCCTGCCAGGCGGCGTTTGCCGTGGAAAACGCTCAATTGCACGAAACGGCCCTGCGCGATCAGGCCATCAAGCGGGAATTGGCCGTGGCCCATGAAGTGCAGCGCGGATTCCTGCCCGCCGAATCGCCCAACCTGGCGGGCTACGATTTTTTCGAGTTTTACGAATCGGCCCATGCCCTGGGCGGCGACTACTACGACTACGTGCCACTTTCCGGAGGGCGGTTGGCGGTGGTCTTGGGCGACGTGTCGGGAAAGGGCATTTCGGCCTCGCTGCTGATGGCCAAACTCTCGGCCGAGGCCCGATATTGCCTGGCCAGCGAGCCTTCGCCCGCGGCGGCCGTGGCCAAACTGAACCGCGTGTTCTGCGGCAGCGGTTGGGAGGATCGTTTCGTCACCCTTGTATTGGCCGTACTCGATCCCATCGATCACCAGGCGACGATCGTCAATGCCGGGCATATGCCGCCGCTTTTGCATCGGAGCAAGGATTCCATCCAGCCGGTGGGCGGTGAAATCGCGCATTTGCCCCTGGGGGTCGATGTTCAAACGGCTTATGAACAATGCGCCGTACCCTTGCAGCCCGGCGATTCGCTTATCTTCTACACCGACGGCATAACCGAGGCCATGAACGCCGGCGACGAGCTTTACACCCGAGGGCGCCTGATGGCCCAACTGGCCGCGGACACGGACGGCGTGGCCATGCTCGGGCGGCGGATCCTCGACGACGTACGCAAATTCGTGGGCAGCCGCCAGCAAAGCGACGACATGTGCCTGGTCTGCGTGGGCCGGAAAAAAGAAGGATGAAGGATGAAGGATGAGGGATGAAGGATGAATTAATGTTTTACAATAAAATAGCCAATTTTACCAGTGTTTTTCATTCGTTTAGCCGCGATCCGTAGGGGAGCGGGTCTTGCGGTTTCGCACTTTACAGTCAATAAATAAGACTCCCGACCCCTTTATCCCTTCTATCCTTCTTTATCTCTTTATCCCCCTACAGAAAATATTCATACAAATACAACAATGGCTGAAAACAAACATCAACCTGATTGCGTGGTGATCGATACAAATATTTGGCGCTCCGATCTCTTGCTTAAGAATCCAATAGGCACAACATTAGTCTACACATTAGGACGGCAAGGCGGAGTTATCTGTCTCCCTGAAGTTATAGAGACGGAGTTAAAGACCCAAGTTGTACAGCATGGCCTTGAGGCTGTAGCGGAAATGGATAAAAACTCTAAATTCAGTAGTTCCAAGTTTGGCAGATAGCCGTTAAAAATTGATATTTGTGAACGCAAGGCTCTTCCCGACAATGGTTTGTGTCAACCAAACCGACGTCAAGGAGAGAGCCCATGCGTTCAAGG
>JBEKFZ010000029.1:0-45534 GCA_050013075.1 Thermoguttaceae bacterium
CCCCGATAGCTCAGTTGGTAGAGCGAGCGGCTGTTAACCGCTAGGTCCAAGGTTCGAGCCCTTGTCGGGGAGCCTTTCGGTTTTCTACGAAAACACAAGCCAATCCAATTAACGCCCAAGGCCGGGAAATCGGCCGTTGGGCGTTTTGCGTTTCTCGTCCCCTCTCCCACCAGGAAATGTTATTCCTCAGTCCCCTCTCCCGCCGGGAGAGGGTTAGGGTGAGGGTCAGGCTGAGGGCCAGATTTTTCTGAATTTCGGAACACTAATCAACACTAATCCTTACCGATTTGATGATATCAATGAAAATAAGCGAGAATTAGTGTTCCTGCAACGACTTATGAGTGTTGCAATATTGTCCTACTGACAGTTTTTCACCGATTTGGCCTCCTCGCCAAAACTCTCTATTTCGATAGAGACAACCCAGGGTCCGAAAGCAACCATGAAGGTTGCTCCCGAATCCTGGAATTTTGGAATAAAACTCTCTGAATCTCTGGTTAATAACCCTCTAAAAGTTAACAGGGTGGTTGGTAGCGAACCTCAAAAGCACCCCACATTACAGTAGGTTGATTTTAAGTAGGTCACGATTCGGGTAAAATGTGCCAATTAAAGCCGTTTGCAGGGATCCTGATTCTTGGAAAAGCCGGAACGCTAAACAGTTCGGTCACAGATTCATGCCTTCGTAGTCGTGGAGCTAGGAAGTTGAGGGAACGGAAACAAAATCGGTCATTCAGACATGCGGGGGGACAAGGGTATTGCTCTTATCCACCGCATTGTCAATGATATGGGTTTCGTATGGAACGCCTTTCATCTTGAAGTAGGTGATGCCGTGAATCAACAAATCAGCATGTGAAGAAGGGAGATGTCCCAATATGACAGCAACACGATCGGCGGCCTCGACAGGGGGTTCATTTCAGGCAATCTCTGTGATCGTGCCGGCTAACCCATTCATCAAGGGTGAACTGCATGACCGGAAAAACTGCCTTGCGGCTCTAGATGTGGTCAAGTTGATGGAGTGGTGGCCGGGCACTCCTCACGTCCCGCACAGAAATGCTAAGAAGGTTCGTGCTATCCAGAGGTCGCTCGACTGGAAACGGGTTGCGCAAATTGCGGCATATCTTTTGCAGCAGGAAATCGTTGATGCTCCGGACTCTCTGTCCAACTGCTTTAAGGAGATCTATGAAACTAGCGCGGATGAACCGGGGAGACAGTGGCCACCAAAAGTCCCGCGAGTAGTGAAGTACCAACGTAGCGAGTTTCCGACTTTTTCCAACGTTCT
Source organism: Thermoguttaceae bacterium (assembly GCA_050013075.1). GTDB lineage: Bacteria > Planctomycetota > Planctomycetia > Pirellulales > Thermoguttaceae > JBEKIK01. Next base: position 1,277 of record JBEKFZ010000029.1, read on the forward strand.
GCTGCACGTGAACGGTGCAAGGCTTGAGAATACGGAAGAAGAGGTAGCTAAGCTATGTTTCAACGAACAAGACGCGGATCTTAACTTCTCTGTCATTGACGGCCAACACCGCATCAATGGCGCCTATTTCGCGATCAAACTTCTAAGAGAGACAGAGCCGAGAGCAAAGTGGGAAATCCCTGCCGAGATCTTTATTGATCTGGACAATCCTGGAACACCACCGCGGCATCAGGCGCAGATCTTTATCGATGTTAATTTCTACCAAAAAAAGGTTGACCGCTCCCTTGTGGCAGACCTCTTCCCAACCGCTCGGAGCCGCGCGCCACTTGACGACAAGGAAAGGGCGCAAGACTTGGGGCGTCGGCTTATGCTCGACATCGGTCCTCTAGTCGGGATGGTGCAGATCCCAGGTATCAAGTATGGCGTTAAAGACGTTGTGACGCTCTCAACGCTCAACGGCGCAATTGAAGATGTGCTAGGCGATCTTTGTGCAGGAGGAATTGACAATCTAGAGGCCCAGGCAGAATTCCTCGCACAGTGCCTGGACGCCTGGCTCGAAGCAACGGGGCGAAAGGAGGATGTTGCTGAGTCAGAATCGCTTGATCCCGAGAATGTGGCTTACCAGGGTAGAGCAATCGTCTCATTCCTGACGTTGATGCCCGCCTGCATCTTGCAGTTGAAGCGGAAGAAGATAAAACTCCTGTCCGACAAAGCAGCGGAAGAGATAATCACCTGGCTTCGCGGAGTAATGACGCGAGCAAAACTGGTGAAGAATGGCAAGTTTCTCGCTAAGGGAGAGTTCAGGAGCAAGGACTTCCTGGGCAGCGGTGGTCTCGCGCGGTTTCGCGACAGTCTGTGGGCGGCAGTGGGACGGGATGAGCCATTGCCACCTCGAATCATCAATGAGGATGAGGAATTGTCGCGCTTGGCGAATGATTGCCGAGCAAAAGTAAGAAAAGAGCTGGGGGGCAGCGATGAAGATTGATGTATCCACCCGGACTCATGTCGAGATAGTCTTCCAGCCCCTAAATAAAACGGCCGCAGCGCACGCGTTTCCGAAAAGCGGGGCGTTATCTCTTGAACTGAGCAGGCTGGTCCCGGCGAAGAATGCGAGTTCGCCAACCGTGAATGTGGACCCCCGTGTATCGACATTCTTCGCTACGGCTTCAGTTGACATGTGGTTACGCGCTGTACACAGTTTCTTGGTCTCGGCGTCACTCACTAGCACCAGCCATATATGGGCCTCCGTGGCCGGTTACTACTCCAGTCACTACTCGGTGCGAGCGCTGGCTCACCTGCTGGGCTATTTTCAGCTACACACACAGAAGAAGATCGTCAAGCTACGTTTTGAAAGCGGCCGGTACCTATGCGATTATACCAAAAAGACGGGCGGCGACCGCGAACATACCGCCTACTGGAGACTCGTCAAGCGGGCCCCACTATTTGCCTCAGATCAATGGTTCACGGAGAATACTCCCGGCGGGAATGTGCCATCAGACGTAGCTCACAGGGATAGAGCAAACTACGTTGATCATCTTGGCGGATTTTCGACGTTCAAGCCTCTCAATGCAACGGAATTGAAGGATCGGATCAATCGTATATCAGGGATCGAATTTATGGCTCCACCTATCCCGGATGCTGCTAAATACCCAGATGTTGAGTCCGTACAAATCGTCGCATATCATCGGTTGGTCCGATATCGAGACTTGGTCGATAATATACTGGGAGGCGATAACCGTTTCTGGTCCGTTTACCGCAAGCCCGCTTGGGCTCAAGATTATATGGATTACCAACTGACGGAACAGGCGAGTCTAAGGAGCCAATTCACTTGAAGTACATGGGATCAAAACGCGTAATGTTGCGAAACGGCCTGGGCGACTTGCTTAGGTCGGAATCATCTACTGCAGATCGCGTGGTGGATCTCTTCTGTGGCGCAGCGTACGTCGCGTGGTTTGTTGCGACTGAACTAGATAAGACGGTTGTTGCCTTCGACTTGCAGCAGTATGCCGCAACATTGGCCGGGGCGGTTGTTCGACGGACAAGACCGCTTAACCCTGAGAGTGTCGTTGCTGACTGGATCGTTCCAGCCAAAGAAGCATGCTGTCGGATGATTGGGTGGAAAGAAGCGAATGCGCTGGACGTAAAAGCACCGAACACCGCAACTTGGCGCAAGCGGTCGCAGGAGTTGTGCGATTCCGACATCGAAGCAGAAGACTCCTTAATCTGGCGCAACTATGGTGGCCATTACTTCAGCCCAACTCAAGCGCTTGCGTTTGACGCTATGTTGAAGGCATTGCCGAACAGGAAGGAATTGAGAGATATCTGCTTAGCGGCAACCATCATTGCTGCCAGTTTGTGCGCCGCGTCTCCTGGTCATACGGCGCAGCCTTTCAAAGCAACACGAACAGCAGGGCGGTACCTTCGTGAAGCATGGAAGCGCGATCCATTCTCGTATGCTAGGAAAGCGGTCGAGGAATTGTGCCCATTACATGCAACAAAGCCCGGTCAAGCACGCGTAGCCGACGCTAACGAAGCTGCGAGGACCCTTTCTACCGGCGATTTGGTCTTCCTTGACCCGCCATACTCCGGAGTACATTACAGCCGCTTCTACCATGTACTCGAGACTATTGCCCGAGGCCATTGCGGGAAGGTGGACGGCGTTGGGAGATATCCGCCAGCACAAGAGCGTCCCAACTCGGCGTACAGCCGGAAGGACAAATCACGCGACGCGATGAATGACCTCTTGAAGACGTTGGCAGATCGAAGGTGCAGGGTGGTGCTTACGTTCCCTAAGCACACGTGCAGTAATGGCCTCTCTGGTGATGCAATTGAGGAAATGGCGAAGAATTACTTCGAAGTTGCACGGAAATCCGTGAAGACGCGGTTCAGCACATTGGGAGGAAACACCGCCAACAGAGCCGCACGCAAGACATCAGACGAGCTTATGTTGGCACTCAGGCCACGGTCACGAGGACGACGCCAAAGTAGACCAACTTGTTCGGGAACAGCGAAACCTCGGTTCCCGATGGCTGCATGTGTCACGGACCTTGCCCATTCACGCCGACGGAGGACTATACGGTGTCATACGGACTGATTCACCAGTACTTGCTCCAATATCGTAGTGCGGCGATCCGGCTGTCTTCGTCACTTCGCCTTCGCACCGGGTAGGTTAACAGATAGAGGCTGTTAACCATTCTGTCACTGCCAGACGGCGCTCCGCCCTCACCCCCTGCCCCTCTCCCAAAGGTAGAGGGGGAGTTGAGCGAAGCAAAGCTGTGGCAATTAGAAAATGATTTTTCCCAACATACCAATCCCTAATCCCCAATCTCTAATCCCTAATCCCCAATCTCTATTCCCAATGGCTAGTTTATCTGTCATGGGCTGGTTGGGTTTCCTGGCGGGGGATTGGAAGGGGCCGTGGATTTAGCGGCGGGTTCGGCGGATGGTTTATATGGGACGGCGTCTTCCAGGCCGGCGCCGGTTGTGTTGGCGGTTGTCAGCAGCGGGCCGGTAAAGCCTTCCATCTTGATATTGCGCAGGGTGGCACTATTGATGTTGACGAGCGTCATTCCCTTGCGGCACGTGCCGGTGAGGTTCTCGATTGTAAGTCCATTGAGCGGCTTAAGCGGAGAAATGCCCTTAGCTTCGACCAGCGTGCCGCAGTTGTCTATCTTGATGTCGGCGAAGGAGAAGTTTTTTGCCGAGGGTATTCCTTCCTCGCCAGGGACGGGTTCGGGGTCCTGGATACCGGTGCTTGTAAGATTGATGCGAATGAAGCCGCCTTTGGCGTTTTGCACCTGCAAATCTTTAAAGGATAGATCGTCGATAAAGGCCCCGCGTCCCTCGCGGCTTTTGATGTGGATGGCGAACTTGGCCGAATGAACCAATTTGCAGTGCTCGACGCGCACGTCGCGGATGCCGCCGGAGCTTTCGCTGCCGATGCCGATGCAGGCATACATGGTTCCGCTTAGCGTGCAATGGGAAATCAAAATATCTTCGGTAGGTTTGGCTTCGCGAAAACCTTCCATTCCCCGGCCCGACTTGACGGCAATGCAGTCGTCGCCCGATTCGATGTCGCAGTATTCGATGCGGACGTGTTTGCAGGAGTCGATATCGATGCCGTCGCCGTTGGTTTCGGTGGTGCGAATAGTGAGGTTCTTGGCTATGAGGTTTTCGCAGCAGGTGGGATGGATTGCCCACATGTGCCGCTGTTTAAGAGAAAAATCTTCGAGACGGACGTCGGTGCAATTGATCGGCTCGACTACGCAGGGCCGACGGGGCATTTCGCGTCCGCCCAAGGCCGGATTGGCGGCGATCAGGCCGGGTCCGACGACGGCGATGTTCTTTGCGTCCTGGGCGGAGACCAGCGCGCGATGCGCATCGACCCAGCGTCCCTCCCAGCGAGCCTTGACAATGGGATAATCGTCAAGGTCGGGGCTGCCCGTCAGATTTGCGTCCTTTTGGAGCCTAAGAGTGGTGTTTGACTTCAGGGCTATGCTGCCGATTAGGTAATTGCCCGGTGGGACCGTGACTTCGCCTCCGCCAGCGGCCGCACAGGCGTCCAGGGCTTTTTGAAAGGCGGCGGTATCCTTGGTTGTGCCGTCGCCCAGGGCGCCGAAATTGCGGACATTCAACGGGGCTTTGGCTGGGGTGGCTTGGGTGTATCCCACGCTTTCCAGCAGAGCGAGACAGAGAATTGGGACCAGACAAAAAAGCCGGGCGCGATTCATGGGGACCTCCGATTGGCTAATGTAAAGTATTGGTTGTTTTTATAAGGGATTTCTGACTATTTCGGCAATAGCCAGGGTTTGTACAAAAAAGAATTTATCTTGGCAGATGGCCAGAAAGTTGGCTTTAGATATGGAGTTACGGCGGGTATAATAAGGGAAATAAAGGGTTTTAAAAGAACATGCTTGTGGATTTTATTATTGGGAAATTTTTTATAAGTTGCAATGGTGTAGAAGGTTGCGTTGAAATGGCGAGAAATGAAAATTGTGCCAAAACGAGAATTAGAGTTACGCCGATGGCAAGAGGTGATTTGTCGGTGCAAGTGGTTATGACTGAAGAAGTTATTTTACCGTGAAAAAACTCGGATAGATATAAGTGGGATTTACACGATGGCAATTGCAGTGATGTCATGGTGCAATTGCAGTGATGGAAAGGGGCTGGGGGATAGGGGTTAGAGATTTGAGATTAGAGGCTGGGGGCTGGGGATTGGGGATTGGTTTTGTCTCGATTGACTAGATAATGTCTGGTAATTTCCGGCTTCCGCTTTTGTTATTCATCCTTCATCATTCCGCCTTCATACTTCTTTTATAAATCTCTGGTTAACAAGCCCAGAAAAGTTAACAAACTGGTTGTTTCAAGATCCAACTTCGATATTAATGTATTGAATATAGTGGATTAACACTTATGGTGGAGTTTGGTAGAATACAACATGGAAGATATATCAACGCCGGATTGCCCATGTAACATTTTGATAATGAGATAAATATACACATGCTTGCATGAGCATGGTACTCGTGCGAGGAAGCACAGTTTCGGAGAAATAGTAAGCGTTATGTCTGTTGATTACTTTACATCCGATGAATTTCATAAAGCAATGATCATCCAGATTGTGGGCATTTTGATACAGTTGTTACTATTATCAATCTTGATTCCATTTTTCCTATGGTTGCGAAAACGATATCGCATATCGATGAAACTTGTTACCGGTAGCGGGATCGGTTTTGGAGGCTTCTTGAAAGACGCTCCGCATGCAAGACCGGTCCATTCTTGTTCCTTTTCCAGACGGGATGCCTCGACTATCGGAATACCGATGTAGGTGTTGGACGGCTTATGCATTATTGCCTGCCCAATCGAAACTGCTCCGCGAAGCGGCATCTGCAAACGCAGAGCTTCGCAGAAGACGCATGCCAGCCTTTCCATGAAGAGGATCACAAGGTTGGGTTCTAACGGCACCCACATGAGGAGCGTATCACTGAAATACGCATAGTTCAATGGCAGGTAGGCGAGTGAGGGGACAAAGAGGCCATCGCCGATAGGTGTGACCATTCGTCGCCAGGGTGGGTCGTCTACGTTTGGTTTGAAAGCTAGCGACAGCAACTCACCATAGAGACGATACATTTGTGTAAGCCCGACGCTTTCTAGTCGCTTCGAAAAGCCAAGGACATCAATGACCGCTATGAGGTAGTTAGCGGGGACCGGACCATCTGGATCTTGCAGTTCTTCCGGGACTTTCCTGGCGACAAGGACACTGTGGTAACCAGGTAGATTCTCCGCCCCATCATAATCAGGAGGAGCGTCGATATATTCCCCGTGCGTGTCCACGAGGGCTATAGAAACGCAGTAGATGTCTTCCGGCGGCTCGGAATCATGAGAGACTTTCTCAAACCCATTCGGGGGCCAGTCATCGTTCTTCTTTCTGTCAAGAAGTCGTTTATCTATGAGGAGTTTCACCTTGTAAACGGCATCTGTACCGCACCCTTTCCAACATTCACGACAACGGCCAACATATTCTTGCGTGGTAATTCCATGTAGACCCGGTGCACCGTCATCAAGATTGGATCGGATAGTGCGAATGAACTGGTCTTCGTCGACCGCGTCAAAAATATCTGCGTATTCTGACATGAAGCCCTCCCCCATTGGGTGTTTCAGCATAACAGGTATTCGACTGCCGAATTTTCGCGGCCGAGTACGGCGTTGTCAATACCTGATTAGTCATACTGTGAAACTAGTTGCGACGAATTACTAGTTTCGAAGCCATACTACGCCGCACCGGGGCCACGCTATGCCGCAATCTTTCCACCGGATACTATAGCTCGCTTGATGGTTAAACTCAGCGAATCAGAAAATGTTCATTTTTCAATAGTCATTCCATTGCTCCATGTTGAGGCCTGAATTTCCAGCCCCAATCATCCTGTTTTCCCAATTCAGAAATCACTTTTTAAAAATCCCATTCCGGGGGTCAGTTTGTGGATTAGAATGGGTTGCAGTAACCGGATGATGGGACAGAAGGGGATGGTGCCCGAGAAAACAGAGTACGGGGTACGGTACTACGGAAGTACGAGTGCGAAATTCGGGGTACGGAAGTACTTTTTAGGAACGCTGATTCTCGCTAATCGGCACTAATAAAAGCAAATACTGAAGAGCAGCGAAGATTAGTGTTCTTCCATTGTTTTGCACCCCTTTTACATAGATAGTTTTGCATCGATTTCGGGCAGGTTACTTCACAAGGCTAAAGTGTTTCCAAAATGCAAATTGCAAATTGAACAACAGGACGAAGCATTGGCCCGTTGGGCCGGCAGGTGATTAGTTGGCATTCCGACAACCCTGGCCGAGAGATTGATGCCGCTTAGATGAGTTTACACGATTGGATGTGCAAAGCCCAAATTTTACATGTAGAGGATTGCGCCTTAACTCCCTTACCGCTCTCCCAAGAGAAGAGGCAATTTCTCTTTAAACGGGAGAGCGGCGAGAGCTTCCACGAAAGGATTTCCTTTTTAAGCCGTGTAATTAGGCTTAAACTAAGGGACTCTAACAATACTCCCCTCGCCCGCTTGCGGGAGAGGGGCCGGGGGTGAGGGCGGCTGGGTATTGTTAGAGATCCTTAATTGTTGTCCGACTTTCTTGTGGCGGCAGTTGAACTGATATCTCAAAGTGCTGATTTTTCATAGGACGTCAGCGTAGTATTATTTTTCTTCATTGGTTTTTCCCGGTATCAGAGTCTTTGTCAGGGCTGCTTACGACTTTGCTCAAAATCAGGTCTTTGGATTCGGCTGGCCGGTTCATCGTGTTTTCGGGGTCTATTACCACGAAGATTTCCTTATCCTTATCTTCTAATTCCAAGACATCCGAGCTTTCATTCCAAACGTCTTTGGGCAAGATCGGTCCGGCGGAGTGCGCGGGAGGAAGCAGTCGGCCGTCTTTTTTAGGATCGCCTGCGTAAAACAAGACCGGGAGTTTGGGGCTGGGGGCATTGCCCTGGTTGCGAATCGATACTATGGCTTGCACGAGTCCGCGAGGCAAAGGCTTGATTGTCAGCCCTTGTTTATCGAAGACGACATCCGCCGCCTGCGCGGACTTGGCCGAAGCGTCTTTTTTATCATCCTTGGCTTTTTTGAGGGTTTCGTTATCAAAAAGTGTCACGTATAGCACGACCACCTTATAGTTCTGGAAAAACAGCCTGACGGTTTTGTCGGGCCGGGCATAGTAGCAATTGCCTTTTACGCCGTCGTTATCCTTGTGCAGCACGCCCTCGGTAAAGTCATTTTTTTTGCCCACTATGGTTTCCGTGGGCTGGCCGATAAGCTGCAAAACCTCATCGAGCGTGGAACCCAGGCGAAGATTATGATAGGTGAAGCCCGGCGCGGACTCGCAGCGCAGTTCCATGATTTTTCCGTCCCTGATCCACACGAAGACGCCCCTGGGATACATCATGCAATAGTCGCTGGGCAAGTTATCTTTTGTAAAAGACTCATTGCCCCAGAGGTATTTTCTCGGCTCGCCAAGAATACGCATTACATCTTCGGCAGTGGTTCCTTTTTTGCCGAGTTGATCAATCTTGGCGTCGATGTCCGGCGGTAGTATGTACAGCGCCGAGACTTTATTATTCCAGAAGAAAAATCTGACATTCTGATCCGGCCGGCTGTAATAGCCGCTGCCTTTTTTGCCGTCGGTATCCTTGTATAGCACGCCTTCGATGAAATCCAATTTTTTTCCTGTAATCGTATCCGAAGGTTCGCCGACGACTTTTAAGACGTCGTCAAGCGAAGAGCCGAGGCGAATTTTGTCGCGATAAGAGCAGCCCGGCCCAGGTTGTTCGCTTCGCACCTCGACCAGACCCGTTTCTTTCATCCACACGCTAATACCTTTTGGATAGCGCATGATATAGTTGTCGGGGAGGTCGTCTTTTTTGAAGGTCTCGTTGCCCCAGACATATCGTTTGGGTTCTCCGAAGGCGCGAATTACTTCATTTGCCGAGGTCCAGCCTTTGGTGAATTGGGCGATTTTGGCTTCGATGCCATCCAAAGAAAATGTAACCGCAGCATTTTCCTTGGCCGTTTTGAGATTTTCACTCTCATCACCTGTAATGTAAAGCGCGCCTACTTTATAATCTTTAAAGAACAATCTGACATTTTTGTCGGGTCGTGCATAATAGCAGTAGCCTGTTTTTCCGTCGATGTCCTTGTAAAGCACATCTGGAAGGAAATCTAACGGCTCGCTTGTGAGTGTCTTGGAAGGTTGGCCGAGAGCTTGCAGCACCTCGTCTAGCGTGGAACCGAGGTGAATTATGCCGCGATAACTGAATCCCGGACCGCCAGGCTCCTCGCTTCGTAGTTCCTTCACATTTCCGCCGCTGATCAATAAATGAATGCCTTTGGGATACACAACAACATAGGTTTTGGGCAAGTTTTCTTTTTTAAAGGTTGTATCGCCCCAGAGGTATGATTCCGGTTCGCCCAGAACGCGAATTACATCTTCTAGCGTCGTGCCGTCTTTGCTGAGCTGCATGATCTTCGCGTCTATGTCATTTAAGATAAATTTCGGTAATTATTTATCAGGGTGCGATCTGCTGGAAGAGACGTTTTCAGCCAGTTTGACATCCACTTGGCCGTTTTCCGAAATAGTAACATTGCTTCCGTCGGGTATGTTGATTTCGGTGGTTTTACCGTCTCTTTCGACCCGAAGCAATATGCCTAAAGCCCAGCCCATGCCGCCTAGAAACAGCAGGCCGATGAGTGCAGTCCATATAATGCGGCGACCTCGGCCGGAGGCCGTCGCAACGACGGTTGGCGCGGGGTAGGACGATTTGCGATGCAAAGCGCTGTTGTAGGAGGACTCGCCCGGAGCAGGGTTTTGCGACGTTGCCCGGGCCAGAAGGGCGGGAAGATCGGCGCTGCCGGTAAACCCAGCCAGTGCCGCTGCCGCTTCCGCCGGACTGGCAAAGCGATCCGCCGGCTCCTTGGCCATCATGCGGTCCAGCACGGCCGCCAATTCCGCGGGTACTTGTGGATTGAACCGGCGGATCGGAGGTGCCGACTGGCCGGCATGGGCCGCCATTTTTTCCACCGGCCCTTTAAACTCCGGACCGCTAAACGGAGCGCGGCCGGAGAGCAACTTGTAAAGCGTACAACCCAGGCTGTAAATGTCGGCGCGGATGTCCACGTTTCGGCTGTTGGATATCTGCTCGGGCGCCATGTAATCGGCCGTGCCCATGGCCTGATCCGTGCCGGTCATTTCTCCGGCCGCGGCATGGACCGTGCCGGTTGTTTCTTCGTCCAAGGGCTGGTCCAAGTGGAACCGGGCCAGACCGAGATCCAAAATCTTGATCTCGCCCTGAGGAGTCAACATCAGGTTCGACGGTTTTATATCGCGGTGAACCAGTCCGTGCTTGTGAACGTATTGCAGTCCGAGCGCCGCCTGGCGAGCCGACTCGCAGGCGTCCGCCGCCGACATCGGCCCAGTGCGGCGGACGATCTCCGCCAGATCGAGCCCATCGATGTATTCCATCACAAGCATGGGCATGCCTTCGATCTCGCGGGCATCGTGGGCGCGGACGATATGGGGATTATCCAGACAGCCGACGGCTTTCATCTCGCGTTCGAACCGGGCAATTGCACGATGATCGTTTGCCCGGCCCAGGGTGAGCACCTTTAGGGCTACTACCCGATCGAGTTTGGTGTGCAAGGCCTTGTAAACCGTACCCATGCCGCCGCATCCCAGTTCCTCCAAGAGTTGATACTCCCCAAAGACCTTTCCGATTACAGACTGACTTGATCGGCCCTGGGGAGAATAAGACCCGTCCAATACCGCGCGAGCCCGCGTGACCGCCACGCGACACTGGGATTCATCCAAAATTGGATCCGAATCGGCAGGCCGGCGCAACTGGGCCACAAACGTGTCGTCGGCGTCGTCGAGGGTAACCAACCCTGTCTGGCACTGCGGACATGAATCGAGATGCTCCGCCACGGCCTCGGAAACTTCTTCGGAAAGACAACCCGCTGCGTAGGCAAGCAACTCATCATGGCTGGGACAGATTGTGGTAGGCATTTTCTCGGCTCCTATAAATGGATCGGGCTCTTATTTGACAAAATCGTACGAGCAGAACGATCACAAGACCCTGCGGTCGATCGCTGCTTCACTATTAGATATAACGATCGTGATTTAACACGATTTTGGCGAATCGCCGTAAGATGCGAATGGATCAGGAGTTATGATATCTCCTATTCCAGCAGGCCGTCGAGTTCCTGGCACAATCGGCGCAACACCCGCGACTTGGCCTGATAAACGGCCTGAATGCTCATCTGAAGATCGAGGGCGATCCGGGCCGGCGGCTGACCTTCGATCGTCGCTCGCCGAAATGCCTCCCAGGTCTGGTGCTCGAACTCCGCACGCACAAGTTATAACCCAATTGGCACGATCAGGCTGTTTACCTCCCGGGGATCGCTGGTCTCAATTGGTTCGGGCTCCTCGGGCACTTGAAGGATTCGCTCTTGGGCGCCGGTGCCTCCCTGGGCCGCCGGTCGGCCGCGGCGAGAGCGAAAAAAATCTCGAATTGCGTTTCGCGTGACGGTTCTTAACCAGGCGGCGAAACTGTCGCCGGCCCGATCTCGGCGAAAACCGCCAATGTGCCGGGCGACTGCCACGAAAACCTCCTGCACCAGATCCGGCGCATCGTCCCGGGCCACGCCGGACTGCCGACACCACCGGTAAACCACCGGGCCATACAGGTCGGCCAGCCGCGTCCACGCCTCGGGCTGGTGCGATTTGATCCGCTCCAGCAAAGTCGAGGAAATAGAACTGGGGTCTGCCGGAATGTCACGGCTTTCTTCGCTTGTGTTGCTCATGCTTGTGTTAGCCTAGGCAGGTGCATCAAGTAGCTCGGATTATAGGATTGTAACATGAGTAGGAGTGCTAAGAAAAGGCAAATACCGCGAATCCGGATTATTCATAGCCTAGAATTTTTAACGCAGAGTGCGAAACACCAGCCCGAAGCGCAAGCAAGGGGTAAACTGTTTTCCATCCCTCGCTTGCGCTTCGGGCTAGTGTAAATTCATGAATCATCCGGGCTAATCCGAATTTTTTGCCAAGGTATGCCGTTGCTGGCCCAAAGGCAATCAGGGCAAAGAGGTTCTGAAAAGCATTGCTCCTGTGGAGCAATGACACACTGTTGATGACAAGATCCAGATGGTGAGAAATGCAGGCAAAGACGCTCGCACTCTACTATTGAGTGTCAGAAAACTAATGTCACACACAATAGCCGGCGGCTAACAGCCGCTGGCGGGTATTCGCTTATATTCCGGCGGTCGTTGACCGCCGGCTAGCGACATTATCAATCTGAGACCCAATAAATTCAGCGTTGGATGGAATCGTCGTCTTTGCGGGCGACGTTCTTCATTTCGCTGATTCGGCGCAAGAGCACGGAGGAGGGTTTTTCGGAAATTTTTTCGGCCAGTTGGGCGAACTGGTCGCGGACGTCGGGCTGGACGTTGTTTAGTTTGGCGGCCAGGCGCTGGATGCTGCGGGAGTTTTGTTCGACGTTTCGGGAAAGGCTTCCCACAAAGGCCACGGTCTGGATGAAATTGTTGTCGGCGGTAACGCCCAGCAGGGGATGCAGGGCCTTGGCCACCAGTTCGACCGCGCTGGGTTCGACGGAGATGAATGCGTCCAGGCGGCTGGTGACGTAATACCGGCCGTCGGTCTCGCGGATGTAGCCTGATTTCAAGCAGAACACCCCGGCGCCTCTGACCTGGCGTCCGAAGGTCGCGGCCTCGTATACGCCTTCGGCGTAGATCAGGTGCGTGTCGTGACCGCGGTATAGATATTCCAGATCGGCCGTGACGCCGGAATCTTCCTTCAGGCGAAATTTTTCGGGCCCGGTCTGCTTAAGCTGCAATTGGCTGATCTTCAGCGTGTTCCAGATGTTGATCACCACGTCCGGGTGGCGGACTAGAAACAGATACAAGTCCGGATCGCAATCGACCACACGGACCGGGAGGCGGCGGAAAATGGTGACGTTTGCCAGCACTGCATGCACTTTGGCCCGGTCTTGGGCGTCGAGTTTGTCCACCGGCAGCGACTGGATTGCGCTTTGCCGGACCGATTCGCCGCTATGGCCTTGGAAAAAATCGGGACGGATCGTCTTCGATGTTTCGGTCTGGGCTTGTACAACGCCAAAAGAGCAGAAGCATACCGCCAAAGCGACGATGGAACACTGGCGAAATGCCAGTGCCACCCGGCGACGAAACACCAGTGCCACCCAGTAAATTACCGCTGAAACAGGCGCGGACACGGCCCGTTTAATCATGCAAAGTCCCCCCTTTACTATGTTGATACTTCTCAATATTCGGTTCGTAGCGGTCGCTTAGGATAGTTAAATTTTGCAGGGCATGGACTTGCGATTTTGGGTAAAAGGGGAGGGAAGGGTAAAAAAGAAGGAACGGTGTTTCGGGCGGGTGTTACTGGGTATCGGGTTGAGCGTTCCCACGCAGGAGCATGGGAACGAGAGTATTTGTTTGGGTGGCAGTTAAACTGCCACCCAAACAGAGGATCGCGTGGGAACGAGATTAAGGCGTGCAACCGACATTGATCTTGTTCACGCCGGACTAAATCCAGACAATGCCGCCCGATACGGAGGTGAAACGCAATGAATAAGACAAGGCTTCTGGGATGTTCATGGTCAACGGCAGCGCCGGTTTCCTTGTAACGAGGGGAAATGTAATGAATAAAAAAAGGCTTCTGGCGATTGTCGTTGTGGCGGTAATCGGGGCCGGGGCGGCGTTTTATGCAATCAATGTAATCCGCGCGCAGACTACGGCTGCATACTGGAGGCATCAACTTGCCGCCGCGCCGGATGATGAAGTGGAAAACGTGGCCCATGGAATTGCCGAATTGGACGCGGCCGGCATTCCGGTTTTGATCGAGGCCTTGGGCTCCGAGCGCGAGTGCGTGGCCCAGGCCGCCAAACAAGAGTTGTTCGCCCGACTGGAACAATGGCGAACGCTTTCGGCCGATGAATATGCCTTGCGTTTGACCGCCTTGGCCGAGGAGTTGGCCGGGCAAGTCGATCACTTTTGTCCGGAGGGGCAAAGAGACGCCGCGGACGTGGCCGGGCGAATGTTGATTCGGCCGCTTCAGGGCGGCGGAGTCGAGGCGCACAAATTGCTTGCCGCGAGTGAGAAGATTTTGCGGGTCGGATTAAATGCAAAGGGCGAATCCAAACGTATAAAAACAGCCGCCTTTGCCCGTCCGGCGCTATTGGCGGCGGATGATATCAGCAATGCCCTTGAATTACCATGGTCCGAGTCGTCGGAATCGGCTGAGGAAACGATTAACGACGGCGGATCGGCGGGCAAATCCGTTTTCCCGCCCGAGGGGTCCGACGATGACGAGTCGCCGGCGGCCGATTCCCTGGCAAACCAGCCGTGGATGTTGGGCCGGCAGGGAAAAAATCAAAAGCGGGCGTCGCGGATTGCGGATAGCGACGAGACGCCTTCGCAATCCGGGCGCAACGTTGCGCTGGACGGTCAATCAGCCGGTACGGGCCGAGTCCGCCCGGTGTCGCACGATGCCGCGGGGATTGACGGCCGATTGTCCGCTTTGCTCGCCGCGGAGGACGCCGTTGAGTTGACAAGGGAATTGAACGCCAAGGACGATACAAAGGCTGAGGCGGCCGAGGCGGAGTTGATCCGCCGGGGATTTACCAAGATGCAACTCGATTTGGCCCGTAAGTTGTTCGATCCCAATCCGCAGGTGCGCAAGAGATTGGTTCAGGAATTGCCGGGTTTGCAGGGCGTGGACGCCGTGCCCTGGCTCATGGAACTTTGTCGTGACGCGGAGACCGAGGTACGATTGACGGCGATCACGTTTTTAGCGACTTCATCCGATCCGGCGGTTTTGGACGAGATAGAGCGGATCGCCGGGCGGGACAGCGATTCGGGCGTGCGGGGGATAGCCGAGCGCATCGCACGGCAACGCAACGCGCGGCGGTAAACGCGGCGCAACGGCGAAACCGCAAGCGGTTTTTGCATTACATTTTCAGATTATTTCCGTAGCCCACGGTATGGGTTTTGCCGTCGATTTCGATTTCGATGTCGTTGTATCCGATGCGATTTACCTTGGCTTTGACCTTGCCGATGGTAAATTCTTCGCCTTCGTGCACTTTGAGCGTCTCTCCGGTGGTGCGCTCGAATAGCCAGGCTTCGGGAATGCCGTCGGCCTCGATAATGGCCGTCAGATAGCTGAATTGCAGGGGATCGACTTTTGACGGCGGGGAAGGCTTTTCTCTTTCCCCGGGCGGATTTCTAGTTTGCGTATAGGCGGCGAACAGGTTCCGGTCGACGATGGCTTTGTTATAGGCCTCCAAGGAGGCGAGTTTCAGGCGGTTGCTTTTTTCGGCGGAGAGCTTGTCGGTTTGTTTGGAGCCCGGCAGGGAGAGCGCCTCGACGGCAATGAGCAGATCGAAATCAGTCGAGCTTTTGGGTGTGATGGTAATTGAACGGATTTTGTGCAAATGACCGGCGGAATAGAATTTATACAGGAATTGAGTCAATTTACCCAACGTGCCCTGACAATTGACGGTAAAACTAAACGCCGTGTAGATATTGCGGTGGTTTTGCGGGTCGACGGGATGAATGTTCACGCTTTTAAAATCGACATCATGGGCCAGTTCCGTGAGCCAGGCGTTATATTGCCTTGCGGCTTCTTTGAGATCCGAGGGCAAGGCGATGCGCTGCCAGACCGCCAGGCGATCCTTGGCCTTTTGCAAGTTTTGCACTTGATCTTCCTTGAGTTTGACTTTTTCGCTTATATCGTCGTAGTCCTTGCGCAGCTCGGCCAAGGGTTTTTGATTGGAAGGCCACAACCAATACAGGGCCACCAGCGCCAAAACGCCGACAACGACGGCGAATATTTTTTCGCGTTTATTCAGGGTCATGAAAGAACTTCTGTGTATGTTAAAACTGATTTTCCCACGTTACTTGCCGCGCTTCGGCTGTGCGGGAGCCGGTTTTGCGGCGGTCGGCGGGACGATGCTGATACTCAACTGATCCTTGAATTCGACGGTATACGGACTAATCGATTTATCATCGTTGATGCCATTATTGGTTACCTGGTGCGTGGGATCGTTTAAGCCTTGTTCCATGGAACTGATGCTTGCCGGGGACTTGGCCAGGCCTTCCATGGCGATCAGGCCGCCCTTGGAGTTCTTGCCCGGTCCGATAATAAGTTTTTTGAGCATGGCGTCGTTGGCCGGGGGGAATTTCCGGCATAGTCGTTCAAGTTCATCCAGCCAGCAGACGTCAGTGACGGTCCACTTATCGATTTCTTTCGCCATGTCCTGGACTTTGTACGCTTCTATCAGTTCCTTGTCCAATATTGCCGATTTCGCGGAAAGTTCAAGTATTGCCTGAGTAAAGCTTGCGCGCTTAATCTGCACGTAAGCTATATAACCCACGAGCAAAACCGCGGCGGCGACGGCGGGAAGGACGTAACGACGCCACTTTTTGGGCTGTTCCTGGCGGCGGCGGGGATGGAGAAAATCGACCGCGTGTCCGGTATGCTCCAACTCGGCCAGCAGCAGGCCGATCAAGGGCGCGAACCGGCCGGGATGTTCGGGCGGGGCGGAGCGGAGTTCCTCGCCCAGTTTCAAGCCTTGGAACGGATCGAACAATTCGGTGGGCACGGCCAGGTCTTTTTCGATCCGCTGGGCCATTTCTGCCTGCTGGGCGCCGACGCCGCAGAGCACGATCGAATCGACCTTGCGCCCGCCGAGTTGATTTTGCACGGCGGCCATCGTGCGGCGGACCTCGCCGATGAGGACTTGCGGCTGGGGCGGATCGCCGCCTAAGCGCGTGGTGCGCAGAAAAATCACGCGGCCGTCGCTCATCACCGTAAGGTCGGCTTCGTCGGACAATAGATCGATCAACAGCCGCAATTCGCCCTGGCGGGCCGATTCCGAGCGGGCCAGAAGCGACGCTGCCGCGCATGCCCGCAAGACCAAGCGACGCGGCTTCAATCCGGCAGCCTGGCAGGTTTGCTGGATTTGCTCGACCAATTCCGGTCCGATGGCGGCGGCCAGCACGGTCCGCGGCTGGTCGGGCAGGTCGCCCAGGGGCACGAAATCCAAGAGCCATTTTTCGTCGAACTCGTTGAACTCGCGCATGGCCTGGAAACGGACCAGATCGGGCAATTCGTCGTCCGGTGCGGGCGGCAAAAGGAGCTGCCGCAATTCGATGTTCGTCCGCCCGATGGCCACCAGGGTATCCAAGCGGCCCAGGCCGCGGGCGCCCAGGGCCGCGGCAAGCCGGGCGCCGATGTCGACCTCCGATTTATCTGTGCCGACCTCCCGGGGACGCAATTCGACGGAAAAAGCTTGTTCAACGAGCACCTGGTCGCCATGCGAGGAGGCCACCGCCAGACGCGCTTCAGAACCGTTCCATTCCAGGGCAAGCAGTTGAGGCATTGTTGTCAGTTCTCGGTTGTCGGTTTACAGTTCACGGTTTACGGTTTACAGTGGGGATTTTTGCACACAGTATACGGTTATCGGTGAGAGGGTTAATCGGAGTGGTGATCGCGAAACCGCAAGCGGTTATGCGCGTAATTCAACATTCAGCATTTAAATATATGCCCTTATTTACTGTGAAGACGCGGTCCCCAGCTCGTCCAGGGTGAATCCGCGACCGAGATGGCTTATATCTCTCCAGAATAACACCGTGGCGGGCTGAGTGCTAGCGTCGAGTACGACTTCGATACGTGCCGCCACCCCCCCGTCATCAAAATAGCCTATAGCCTGAACACGGTATACGTCGCCCCCGCAGGTGACATATTTTTCAAGGGCCTGCATTTGCTTCAGTGTAACAATCTCCTCCGTAAGCAGCCAGGTTGCGTAATTCATGCTTTTATCCGAGATTTTGCTATTATCCATTGTTCGCCGGGCGATTATCTCTTCGACGATGTCGGAAGTCATGCCTGGTATGCACATGAGCACAGCCTTGGGCGCTAGATTGATATTAATCCGGCCGACATACGAGGACTTGACGGACGTGGAATCCATTAGGATAGGCAAGTAGGTTTTCATGTCGCCGGCGGTTTTGGTGAAGGGCGAAGCATAGATGGTCTTTGTGGTGCCGACTGTTACTTGCACCGTTGTTGGCTCGATCAGGTCGAACACGGAGTTAAATTTGTTGCCGGTGCCCGTCTTAGTAAGATCGAGCGCGCTAGCGGGGATGGAAGAACCGCTAGTTTTTTCTACTGGGGTTAGGGTGTGTGGCCCGTATATCCGATAAGCGCAGATGAAAGCGGCTTGCTCGGCCGAAAGGACCTTCTGCAAATCGGTGGAAAGTGTCTGTAGGTCGCTCCCGTTGAGATCGATTTTCGTTGATCCATCCGAGGCTGTGGTGTTGGTTTCCTTACTGTATAAGGTGAGATATGGGGCCCAACCTAGATTCATCGAGCCGTCGGAGTTGTCCGCGTTGGGTATGGTCACATTGCTGTTTTCATCGGTATCGACGCGGCCGTTGCGGTTTAAGTCGCCGCCGAAGAGCAGCAAGGGAGTGACGCCGCGGACCAGCAGCAGTTCGTCGATGGTCGTAAGCGGACCGTTCTTCGGCTTGTATGGCGGCTGGAGGTTGGCATAATAATCCGACTCGGCCCCGGATTCGCGAGTCTGGTCGTCGGTATCGATCCAGTCGAGAATGGAGTCGGCGATGTCCTGGGTCATGCCCGGCAAATTCATCAAGATATCTCTTGCGGGGCTGGAACTGGTAGTGGAAGTAGTGCTGGGCGTGGAACTGGGATTGTTGCTGATCGAGTTGCCGGTGCTCGATTTGGTTAAACTCAATATATTATTGATGTTCAGCTTGGCGGATTCGTTTTCCAGGCCGTAGCGGATGCCGCCGCCGGGCAGTCCGTTTTCAAATACCGGAGCGATGAGTGTAACCCTTAAATGGACGGAAGGACTGGCGTCGTTGACCACCTGCACGCCTTGAAAAAACGAGGCATTGTCGTACCAGCCGCCGTCTTGGTTCTGGGTATCTTTACTCTTATAAAGGAAAATCCGCGCCTTTTGCAGGCCGGATTCGGCCGCAGCCAAGGCCTGGGCCTGCCGGCCGCTGATGACGGCCGCTTTTCTCTCGGTGAGCATTAATTCCGAAAAGGTAAAACAGACCAGCGTCAGCAAAGCGATCACCACAAGTACAAGCACCAGTATAAACCCCTTATGGGACGGGAATTTCAAATTGCAAATTGCAAATTTCAAATTGCACATTGCGGATTCATTACTGTGAAGGGGCTTTTTGTTTTTCATCATTGCCAGGTTTTATTGGTGGATGTTGTCTATTGCGACGACGTGGACGATGTTGACGATGTGGGCTGTGCGGTCGGGATGCTCACCATGAGACGATATACGTTAGCCTGAAGATTTTGGGTATTGCGGGGATGTTGCGGAGTAATGACAATGCTTATTTGCACGGCCACCGGCAGGCCGCCATTGGAAACCGAATCCCAAGTATCGAGCCATTGGGTGCCGTCGGAGTAGAGAAAATCGATTTCTTGCACCTCGGGGGCAATGGGCGTCAAACTATCGCTGGTAACGGGAAATTGTCCGCCTTGCTGCGAGGCGTAGACTCCCGGCGCCCGGCTCATTTCACGTCGAACCAGTCCGCTTAACACATTCGTTCCATTCGTGGTTCCCGTTGTCGAGGCGGCGCCGCCGTTGATGACGTAATAGGCCACGTTTTTCACGTCGCTCGCCTGGCTGGCGTTGGTAATGCCGGCGTCGGACTGGTTGGATATGGCCATGTACTGATCGACGCGAGGCAGGCGGCTGATATCGACTTGGAGTTGGTTGGCGTTACCGTAAAGCCCGGGCGTGGATGCCGGCCCGGTGTCGGCTATGTCGCCGGTGCGATCTTCGGAGCCGGTTGTCGCAGGACTTTCTGTGGTGGGAGTGGCGGTACCGCCTGCTGCCCCGGTACCGCCTGAAGTGCCGGTACCGCCTGAAGTGCCGGTACCGCCTGAAGTGCCGGTACCGCCTGAAGTAATGGTACCGCCTGAAGTTCCGGTGCCGCCTGAAGTTCCGGTGCCGCCTGATGTTCCGGAACCAACTTTAGTACCGGAGCCACCAGAAGTGCCGGAGCCGCTTTTATTACCGGAGCCGCCTGTAGTGCCGGAGTCGCTTTTAGTGCCGGAGCCGCCTGAAGTACTGCCCTTGCCGCTATTGCCGCTGGCTCCGGTCAAGTTCATGCCAATGGCGGCCGTGAGCAGCGAGATGCGCGAACCGGCGGGTACATTTGAATTACTGGCTCCCGAATCGCTTGAAGATGAAGAGCTTGACTTGGTGGAACTGTAAGGGACCGCGCTTTGCAAGTCTTGGGCAATAATCCGCAAAACAGCCCGGGCAAGTTGGGCTTCCTCCACTTTAGTGCGCCCGGAATCGAGCAGGCGAAGATGCAGATTAACCGCCATTCCCACCGCCGCCAGCACCAGAACGGACAGGCCCAAGGCCAATATCACTTCCAAAAGGGTAAAGGCGAAGTTTTGTCGACGCATGTAAAAGCTCCTTTTTTCCCGGGCGATAACAATTTATCGCCTTTTATTCTAATTTGCCGTACTCGTCCCTGTTCCGGAAGATGAATTAGACGACTGCCCAAGGCTTGGGTCCAAGATCCATCTTGTCAGGGAGAAAGACGTCGGATGTTGCGTGCCGGGCAGATTTTGCGTCACGGTTACGCACAGGGCGATCAAACCGTCGCTATCTACCGTTTCCATGCTAACGGAATACACCCACAATACGTTTGTATTGGAGTCTTGGTCGATGGTATCGAACGAGGCGCCTGAGACCGCCTGTGGGGTGGTAATGCCCGAGGTGTATTCGGCCATTTTGCTTTCGCAAAGCAATAGGGCTTTTGTGAGGTCTTGCGTTGCCTTGGCGTTTCGGAAACCCAGTCGGCCCAGTTCGCCCAACACGACCATCGCACCGGTAAGAATCGCCAGGGCCAGAATTACTTCGAGGATGGAAAACGCGGCCTTTTTTGGGGATGAAGGATGAAGGATGAAGGATGAAGGATGAATTAAACCGCTTGCGGTTTCGCGGGAATTGGTTTTAGACTGGGCAGTAAACTGCCCAGCCCTTATTGCCAAAAGGCCGGCCCTTGGCAATTTGCAATTTGCAATTTGCAATAAAAAACATGCTCGCAAAATCCGGGATGCTTTCATAAGTTGCCTTGTCCCCCCGCCGCCGTTACGTCGCTAACTTTGACAATCCCGGTCAGACCGTGCAAGAATAGTTCTATCATCCGGCCCTCTTTGTTCCTGAGCAGTAATTGCGCGTTGGATGTAGTCCCGTCGGGATAGAAGAAGATCGGTTCGGACCAGCCGGAGCCGACGGAAGCAACGTTGCTTGCGACATACGCATCGCTGGAAGGCATGTCGCCGGCGGAGGAGGTATTATCAGTTGACGTATTGTTTGTTATTGTCCCCGTCAGGGCGCCGAGGCCGGTCTGGCTGGAGACGAAAAAAACATCTTTAGGCAGCGTTTGTTCGAGGCAAGTCGGAGTCCCGTTAAGATTGCCCGTCGTGGCGTTAAGGTTGCTATTATTTTGCGAGGATCCCGTATTATTAGCGAGCATGGATTGCGCACTGTCGTTCGACGCCGGATCGACGGTAGTGCCGTTTAGCAGGGCGGAGGGATCGGATGTCAGCATATCGATGCGATATTTGTTGCCCTCGATTTCGTAGCGGAACACCCGTATGGCGCCCATTCTCATGGCTTCGACTCGGGCCTTGCACCACTGAGTGCGTACTATATCCGCGGCCTTGCGCAGGCGTTGATAGCTGAAAGTTTTTTCCAACTGCGGCCAGGCCATTGCACCGATGATGACCAGCAGGCAGAGCGTGAGCAAGACTTCGAGGAGCGTAAAAGCCGAATGATGAAGGGAAAAGGATGAAGGATGAAGGATGAAGGATGAATTCCGCGCAAAACCGCTTGCGGTTTCGCGGGAAATAACCTGAGAGTGGGCAGTGAACTGCCCACCCCTTGCCGCCAAACACCCGCTGTCCGCCGTCCAATACTTGCTGCCCATAGTCCTCTTTCCCTTTGGGAGAGGGCTGAGGGGTGAGGGCGCTGCCATCTGTAATTTGCAATTTGCAATTTGCAATTTACAATTTGCAATCTCTTTTCCTGAACCCTGAACCCTGAACCCTGAACCCTGATTCCCGGGTTCCGCCCTAACCCTAACCCTCTGCCGACCGCCGGTGCGGCGCCCGGAAAGGGAACCAATCGAACTTAACAAGATTATCGCCATTGGTACACACGATATGTTTATCGCCCGAGAGACCAGTTGCCGATGTCGTCGGCGGTGCCGTCAACGCCATCCGGCCCCACGGACCATAAGTCATAGGAAATGGGGTTATTTCTGCCGGGCGAGATGTATCTGTACTC
This sequence comes from Thermoguttaceae bacterium, assembly GCA_050013075.1. GTDB lineage: Bacteria > Planctomycetota > Planctomycetia > Pirellulales > Thermoguttaceae > JBEKIK01. The sequence continues at coordinate 23,718 of JBEKFZ010000029.1, forward strand.
GCGTTTCCAGGGATCCAACGGAATCGTCTCCATATAAGGACCGTTCCATTCCGTGGCGGAAGCATCGGAGGGTGGATTGCACAAGGCCGCAAGACCTTGATTGTTGGTGGGATACGCGTACATGTCGAGGTTGTACAAATCCAAGGGACTTTTGAATAATCCAATCTGCGATTTGGCGGCATTTACCATTGCCGCATTTCGCTGGGCAGTATAAGTACCGACCGCCAATGACGCGATAATCACCAGAATAATCAGCACCATCAAAACTTCAATCAGCGTAAAGCCGCGACGGCGGCGGGGACGATGGGATTTCATGACTAGGGACTCCGAATTAAATGTGCGGGTAAACAAACCTCATTATAATCCGTTCTACTGGTTTTGGGATAACTCTATTGCGTTCCCACGCCGGAGCGTGGGAACGAGGAATACATTTCATGGGTTAGTTATATTGCTTGGCTCATCTTGAACATCGGCAACAGCAGGGCAACAACCACGAGCAGCACTGCGGCGGCCAGGATCAATAACAGGATAGGCTCGATTAGGCGCACCGCCAGATCGAGTTTTCGCCAGGTGGTTTTTTCCAGGGAATCGGCCACGTCCAAGAGCACGTTTTCCAAATTATTCGCTTGTTCGGCCACGGCGATCATTTCAACCACGGTCGGGGGAAAGCGTCCGCTGGCCCGCAGCGGTTCGGCCAGGGATTGGCCGGCGGAAATATTTTCCGTGGCCTCGGCGATGGCCTCGCCCAGCACGCGGTTGCCTGTGGCATTGCGGGAAATTTCCAACGAGCGCAGGATGGGTACGCCGTTGCGCAACATTGTGCCCAGGATGCGGCAGAATCGGGCCACGGCCAAACTCTGTAAAATGGGTCCGACCAAGGGCAGCTTCAGTTTCAGCCGATCGAGCCACATTCCGCCTTTCTGCGTAAGGAGCCAGTGCCGCGAGAACCAACCGCCGGCAATCAGCGCCGGCAGCATCCACCAACCGTGAGTTCGCAGCATATCGCTTAACCATAGCAACCAATCGGTGGCCGCGGGCAGTTCGTTGCGTTCGCGCAAGCGGGCGAAGAGGTCGCCGAATTGCGGCACGAAAAACACTATAAGCACGGTTACGACGGTAACGCCCACCACGCACAGAAAGGCGGGATAAGCCACCGCGCCTAGGGTGCGTTTTTTCATATCTTCCTGGGCTTCGGTGAATTGGGCCACGCGGCTTAAGGCTTCTTCGAGAAAGCCGCCCTCGCCCCCGGCGCGGATCATGCTTATCGACATGTCGTTGAAGATCCGGGGGAAACGGTTCATGGCGTCGGCCAAGGTGGCGCCCTCTTCCACCTGGTGGTGAATTTCCTCCAAGATGTGATTCAAACCGGCGTGCGTGGTCTGCTTTTGGATTACTTCCAACGATCTCAGCAAGGGCACTCCGCTATGCAGCAGATCGGCCATCTGCGCGAACGTGGTGGAGAGCAATTGGCCGGGCACGCGGCGGACTTTTTTGGGCTCGATCGATTTGACGCTCTCGCCGATTTCCACGGGAAACAACGAGCGGGCGACCAATGCCGCCGTGGCCTCGCGCCGCCCCGCGGCTTGTATCATGCCGGATATTTTTTGGCCGGTGTTGTCACGAGCTATGTACTGAAAGTCGGTCATGTTTAGTGGTCGGTGGTTAGTGGTCAGTGTTCATGGTAATTTATTTGCTATCCACTAACCACTGACCACTCTCCACTGTTAATGCGATATGCTTCCTTTGGTTGCGCCGGCCACTTCGTCTATGGTGGTTTTGCCGGCAAGGACTTTGACCCAGCCGTCTTGGCGCAAGCTGTGCATGCCTTCTTCGGCGGCGGCCTTGGCGATTTTCCAACTATTGCAACCCTCGTGGGCCAGCTCGCGGATTTTTTCGGTTGTTACCAGCAGTTCGTACAAGCCCACCCGGCCGGAATATCCCACGTGCCGGCAAATGCGGCAACCGGTCGGACGGTAAAGCGGCGTTCCGGAGGGCAGTTGATCGAAGGGGAAATCGGGCGGCAGGTCCTCGCGCTTGGGATAATAAGCCTGTTTGCAGTGCGGACAAAGCGTGCGCACCAGGCGTTGGGCCATCACCGCCTCGACCGTGCTGGAGACCAAAAACGGCTCCACCCCCATGTCGACCAGACGGGTGTATGCCGTTGCCGCGTCGTTGGTGTGCAAGGTGCTGAACACGAGGTGCCCGGTGAGCGACGCCTGGATGGCGTTTTCGGCGGTTTCCAAGTCGCGGACTTCGCCCACCAGAATGATATCGGGGTCGTGCCGCAAAATGTTCCGCAACGTATTGCCGAACGTCAATCCGATCTTGGTGTGCACTTGTATCTGGTTGATGCCGTCGAGTTGATATTCCACCGGGTCCTCGGTGGTGATGATTTTTGTTTCGTCGTTGCGGATTTCCAAAAGCGCGCTGTAAAGGGTGGTGGTTTTTCCGGAACCCGTCGGGCCGGTTACCAGAATAATGCCGTGCGGCAGGGTGATCAGTTCCCGGAAGGTCTTTAAAAGATCGGGTTCCATGCCCAGATTGCTGAGCGAAAAATCCATGCCGCCTTTATCCAAAAGCCGCATCACGATCCCTTCGCCGTGGATCATGGGGATGACGGAAACACGGACGTCGACCTCGCGCCCGGCCACCTTGAGCTGGATGCGGCCGTCCTGGGGCAAACGGCGTTCGGCGATGTTAAGCCGGGACATAATTTTCAAACGGCTGATAATCGCCGACTGGAAGCGGTTGATTTCCTGGGGCACCGGCTGGGGATGCAAGACGCCGTCTATGCGGTATCGGATGCGAATGCCCGTGGACATCGATTCGACGTGCACGTCGCTGGCCCTGCTTTCCAGGGCCTCGAGAATGATCTCGTTGACCAGGCGCACGACCGATGGTTCCTGGGCCTCCTGGGAAAGTTCGGATCCGTCGGTTTCGATTTGATCGAGCAATTCGATGCGGTCGTCGGTCTGGGCGATCAACCCTTCGATGGTTTCGCTGCCCACGCCCAGATGGGTTTTGATGAGCTTGTCTATTTCCGCCCGCGCGGCAAGCATGGGCACCACCGTCATGCCGGTGGCCACGCTCAATTCATCGAGGGGATATAAATTGAAGGGATCGCTGGTGGCGACCACCAAAGTGCCGTTGTTCTGGCGAATGGGGAACAGATTTTCGCGGTGAATGAAGCGCAAGGGAAACTTTTTCAGCAAAGAGAGGTCGATTTCCGCTTCGGCCAGATCGATGAATTCAATTCCTACTTCCTCGCCCAGGGCGCGCAGGGCTTTCTCTTCGCTTAAGAATCCCAATTGCACGGCGGCCTGATCGAGCCGCGCGCCGTCGATCTGGGCCTCGCGCGACCGCTGCAATTGGCGGTGGTCGAGCAATCCTTTTCGTAAGAGAATTTCGCCGGCTTCCATTACTCGCCACCCAGTTATTTAAAAAATCACAACACCTAATTATATATAGAAAACAGGTTTCTCTCAAATTGCCGGCCGAGTCGCATTACGCTTCTCGGCCGGCAAAATCATCCTGAACTATGTCACGATCAAACGTTGTAACAGCCGCTTGATAAAAGGCGTATTTTGGCTGTTGGTTGGGGCGTGCCCACTAATTTGGAGGGGGTGCGCCACCTTCACCGCCGGGACCGCCGCCGCCGGGACCGCCGCCGCCAGCACCACCGCCGCCGCCAGCACCGCCCCTGCCGCCGCGGCCGCCCGGCCCGCGCATGATAGTCGATAAATCGAAGTCAACCTTCGCCCCCTTCATCTTTTCGAGTTGGGCGGCTTGATCCGAAGTGAGGACCTCTAGCACTTTTTTGTCGATTTCTTTCATTATTTCCTGCATTTTTGTACGGCGTTCCGCACCGCTTAGACCGGACAATTCATCGCGCGATTTCTCCATAGCGTCTTCGCGGATCTTTTTCATTTGATCTTGTTGATCGCTGGTAATTTTCAAGGCTGCGATAATGTCCGGGTCGGACAAGGCCATGGAACCTTGTGCCTGGAGCAGGATTTGTTTCAGTCTTTCAAGCTGCTTGGGCAGGAGGATTTTGCCCATTTTTTCCATTAATTTATCCTGATTTTCCTTCATTAATTCCTGCATTTTGGTCCTCTGTTCCTCGGGGCTGAGGTCCTGTGGCAACGAGGAAAAGGCGTTTCGCATGGCCCTCCTTTGTTCTGTTGCCAGTTCAGTCAATTTGGTTTTCTGGTCGGCATCGATATCCAGTTCCTTTTGGACCTTTTCATTTTGCACGAGTGTGATGAGCATCATACCGCCGCCACCGCCCGGGCCCATCATTCCTCGGCCGCCGCCACGTTGGCCGCCGCCACGTTGGCCGCCGCCAGGTTGTGCTTGGACTTCCGAAGCAAGCAGGGCTGCTCCTAAGAAGCCGATTAGAATCAATAAACCATACTTTCGAGCCATTACTGAACTCCTTTGTATTGGGAAACAGGGAAAAATAGATGTTTACACGAAACCTTACAATAAATCAGGGGTTTATTAAGTAAACCCCATGATTAAATGAAAGTTTCGCAAACCTTTCAAAATGCAACACAAACTTCATATTATGTAACGATTTACGCAGCGAATTTGGCAAATGTTCATTTTGAATGTACAATAAATGCTGCAAACGGGGGGATAATAAAAAAGTGGGAACATAGATACTCCTATACCCAAGTTTCTTCAAATTCGATCAAATTTCAGGGGATGTGGGATATTTAGCGTTGAAGATTTTTTCCTATGCAAAAGAACATATACCTAATAGCCTTGATTGCCCTGTTGGTATCCGTGCCTATTGCTCTGGCACAAGACATGGGACCTGGTGGCCCTGGTGGAGGCGGTGGTCCTGGTGGAGGTGGTGGGTATATGGGTCCTATGGGTGGAATGGGACCAATGTACGGCATGGGTGGAGGCATGGGTGGCGGTATGAGAGGCATGGGTGGCGGTATGAGAGGCATGGGCGGCGGCATGAGAGGCATGGGCGGCGGCATGGGACCAATGGGAGGCATGAGCCCAATGGGTGGCATGGGCGGTAGTATGGGCGGCGGCATGGGCCCAATGGGTGGCATGGGCGGCATGTCGTACGAGGCCATGCAACAAGCCCGAGCGCAACGTACGTTGTCCTTGTTGCAAAGTCTTGATACCAATCACAACGGCATGATCGACGCCGAGGAGGCCCAAGGACCCAATGGCCAGATGATCGAAAACATTCTGCGCAGGGCCGGAATAGAGCCGAAATACCCCGTATCAATAAGTAAGATTCAAGAGGCAATGAATAATCGTTCCCGTGGAATGACGGGAAATGCGCCGGCTTCTTCCACAACTGAGAAAACCTCGGAGGAAGCCAAACCCGCGGACGCGACCAGTACGCCGCTTGTGCCGGGTTTCGGCGAGGTGAGCGTCAAACTGTCGGTGGTGCCTGGGTTCGGCTCGCTAAGCTCTAACACCACGGCCGGCGAAAAGAAGACCGGTACATCGAGCGATTCATCCTCGGCATCCGCGAGTTCCACGTCATCAACCCTGTCGCTCGACGATAGAATTCGTCAACACGCCATAAGCTTGATGAAAGAGTACGACACGAACAAAAACGGCCAGTTGGAAAAAGAAGAATGGTCGCAAATGAAGGAAAAATATAAAGCGGCCGATACAAATCACGACGGCATTATCACGCTGGACGAACTAACGAAATTCTTGATTGCGGACAGCGGGGCCGGGCCCCAAACTTCCGGCGGAACACTGGCGACAAACGCCGGGTCGAATAGCGTTGCCTTACAAGGCAATTTAGGCGGCTCGAAAACCAACCGTTACCGCTCGTCGTCGGCGTACGAACGGCTGGCCGATCTGAATCTCCCCGACTGGTTCGCTCGCTTCGATGCCGACGGCGACGGAGAGGTTTCCATGTCGGAGTTCATTAAAGCCAAAGGCGACACGGAATCCACTGCTAAAGAATTCGCCAACTATGACTTGGACAACGACGGCATAATCTCTCCGCAAGAGGTTCTGAAGGTGATGAAGAAGAAGTAGGCGGGCAGTGGTTGTAGGCGCTGGTCGGCAAGGGGTGGGCACTAGTTGGCAAGGGGTGGGCAGTTCACTGCCCACTCTCAAGATCATCCCTGCGAAACCGCAAGCGGTTTTATAGCTCATCTGATATTCATTCCCACATCGAATGCGCCAATCCCACGGCTGGGGGAATGAAGATTATTAACGGGCTCCACGCGGCCAGGGCTGCAGGGATGATGGAGCTCGATCCGAGTTGCTGCAAGCCGATCACGGTTAGAAGAAATACGGTCGTTATGCCCATGCACATGCCGATTGCAAGGAATACGTTGTGGCTTTCGCGCCGCACCACCAGGGGCAAACCCAAAAACAAAAGTGTAAGATCCAGCAACGGTTGGACGATGCGGGCATGGATTTTAACGCGGACGTCGGCGCCGAAACCCACGCTGCTGTTGTCCAGTCCGGCGATTAATTGGGCGGTCGAGGAGAAGTTTTTAAATCCGATTCCGCCGGTGAGTTGCTCGAAATCCAGATTGCTGGCGATAAAGCACTGGCCGGGCTTGAGCCATTGAGGCCGATCATGGGGGGTAATTAGCACCGGGCGCCCGGCGAGTAACAGAGACGGCAGGGAGTCAAGATTTTTCGGCTTGCGCATTTCATCGAATAGATATCCGCCGGGGCGATCCCCTTGCGGCGGACAGTAATATGCGTTCTTGGCCTGCAATTGTCTGCCGTATTGATTCAGCGACGGGGGCATGTGGAAATCGGGCGACTCGAGCCGCATGTTTTCGGCGTAAGTGCACTTGCCGTTGATCAACACGTCGGTCTGATTGTCGTAGCGCGGATCGAAATCTTGCGCCTGGTCGCCGATGAGATCTTGGGGGCGGCGGGCCAATTCGTCGCGAAAACGGGGCATGATCAATTCACGGTTGACCATGGCCAGGAGGCTGATAACGACCGCGGCGGCGATTAAAGGCGTTACTATCCGAATCCGCGATATGCCCGCCATCATCAAAGCGGTCATTTCATTATGGCGTTGCAGCCAGGATACGGTGAACATCGCCGAAATCAACACCAGGATGCCGTTGATAAGGTCGAAAATGGCGAAAGTTTTGTAGCTGTAATACTGTCCGGCGAATTTCAGCACGCCGCCCATTTTTTCGCCGCAGCGGAGGAAATCCTCGACGTGCGTGGAACAATCGATGATTACATAAAGGCCCATGAGACTTAAAAAACAAATTAAAAAAGTCTTCAAAAACTGGCGGATCAGATAACGGTCGATGATGCACATGATAAACCCTCACCTGGGCCCTTTTCGGACGCCAACCGAAGGTTGGTCGAGAGAATGGAGTTTTCGGATGGCCCGGGCCAATGATTCGACGCCGCGGCGGAGACTCGAGCGGCACTGGATGCCGAAACTCAATCGGATCGTATTTTTTCGCACCGGCACGCCTTCGCCGGGATAGCAATACTCGCCGGGCACGTAGAGCACGCCTTGGTCCACGGCCTTGTCGAAAAGGGGGCCTTCAATTCCCGCGTCGATTTCCTCCGGCAAGCGCAGCCAGACATACAAGCCGCCCGCGGGCCGCACCCAGCGGATGCCTTTAAGCGGGGCCAGGAATTCGTCAGCCGCCTGAACAGCGGCGTCCAGTTTTTCGCGGTAATTGTCCCGCACCCGTCGGATGTGTTCATCGAATAGTTTCAACTCTAAAACGGCGGACATCAATAGTTGGTTGAAGTTGGGCGAGCCGAAATCCAGGTTTCCCTTTTCGGCCAGCACCGGAGTGAGCAGCGCCGGCGGCAAAAGGCCCCAACCCACGCGTATTCCCGGCGAATACGACTTGGAAAACGTGCCGGCTTGAACCACCGTGTCGCCTTCGGGATCGAAACTCCGCAGGCTGGGCAGGTCGTCGCCGTAATAGCGCAACTCGCGATAGGCGACGTCCTCGATAATGTAGAGTTTGCTCTCATGCGACCAGCGTTTGGCAAGCTCGACCAATTCGGCCCGGCGTTTCATGGGCATGGTTATGCCGCTGGGATTGTCGAAATAAGAGGTGACATAAATTGCCTTGACGCGTTGCAATTCGCCGGCCGATTTCCGCCGCAAAAGTTCCTCCTCGACGGCCTGGGGAATAATGCCCTGATCGTCGGTTTCGACCCCCACCGCTTTAACGCCCAGATTGGCCAACGTGCCCAAGTACACGAAATAACTGGGCGCGGCGCAAATTACGATGTCGCCCGGATCCATGAGCACGTCGCCAAGCAGGAACAACAACTGATTGCTGCCGGGCATGATCACCACTTGTTCCGCTGAAATGTTCAATTCCCCGGCCGTGCGCCCGTCGGAGTGAAGCATGCGGTCGAGCACCGCCTCGCGCAACGGAAGATATCCGATGGTGGAACCGTACTGCAAACTCAGGCGGGCTTTTTGGGGATCGGACAGGATCGCTTCCGCGGCCAAGCGGGTGGTTTCGATCGGCAGGGTTTCGGAGTCCACAAAACCGGCGGCCAAGGAAACCAGGTCCGGCCGGGCCAAGGTCTTGGCCATCAAAACCGAGGCAATCGGTTCCCCGGGGGCCCAAGTGGCTCGGCGGCTTAGTCCGTGGAGTGTTTGCATGAAACGGTTCAGGGTTCAGTTTAGCCGCGACCCGAAGGGGAGCGCGGAAAATTATTCAGGGTTCAGGATTCAGGGTTCAGGGTTGCGCTACTATCAGCATACTGAACCCTGACTACTGAACCCTTTAAATACCATAAAATGCCTCGGTGGTGTAGATCAATCGGGCAATAGGGGTAATGGCCGGCATTTTTGGGCATCTCGTGGATTGCCAATCCCTCCATTTTATAACACAATTATCGGTGCTATCATTGTGGGCGACAGTTCGGTTGCTCGGCCTTCTTTTTCGTACACATGGACTTATGGCTGGATTGGTTCGGCAAGTCGGTCATTCTTTAATGAATATCGCGTCGGGCGGATTGAATCTGCTGTTCCCTCCGCGATGTGCCTATTGCCGGGTTGATATTGCCGAACCTGAAGACCATCTGCCGATTTGTCCGGAATGTTGCCGCCGGATGGTTCCCGAAAAATGGGTCGGCTGTCGGCATTGCGGGGGAGCGATATCCGGGGACGGGGAATCATCGGACCATTGTTCCTTGTGCAAACATCCCCCTTTGCTGTTCGATACGGTTGTCGCTATGGGAGGGTATCAAGATAATCTTCGCGATGTAATTTTACGCATGAAAAATCCGCGGCAGGAAACCTTGACTCTGGCGATGGGCCGGCTCTTTGTCCAAAAGCGATTTAGTGAATTGTCCGGGCTGGGCGTGGAGATGATCGTTCCGGTTCCGATGTATTGGAAGCGCCGGTTGGTGCGCGGCACGAACAGCGCGGAACTTCTGGCGCGGTGTTTGGGACGGAAGTTGGGGCTGCCGGTACGGCGTCGCCTGTTGGTGCGATGTAAAAACACAAAGCCGCAATCTGAGCTTTCGCCTAAAAAGCGATTTAGCAACATGCGCGGCGCCTTTCGAGTCCGTACGCCACACCTGTTACAAGATGCCCGGGTGCTTTTGGTCGATGATGTGCTTACCACCGGGGCCACCGGCAGCGAGGCCGCGGGAGTGCTTAAAAAAGCCGGGGCTTCGATGGTTGCCGTGGCAGTTATCGCCCGGGCACAGGGCAAAGAATAAACAGTCGGCAGTGGATAGTGGGCAGTGGTTGATAGGGGTGGGCAGTTTACTGCCCACTCGGCTGTGTGCCGGACGGCAAGGGATGGGCAGTTCACTGTCCACTCTCAAGATAATCTCCGCGAAACCGCAAGCGGTTTTCTGGATTTATTCGTCTTTCATCCTTCATCCTTTTCCGTCCGGCCCCCTTGTCAATTTCTCGGGAAATAGAACAATGTAATACCATGAACGATGGGCAACACTTGCCGCAACCTTCACATAACCGGGGCCGCGCCGCATTTCGCCGAGCGGTATTCCGCGGATTGGGGGTTTTTCTGCCTCCGTTGTTGACTGTGTTGATCCTGATCTGGGTAATCAGCACCACAAAGTCGTATATCATCGAACCGTTGATGTACGCCGCTCGGGAAGGGTTGGTCTGGGCAACGGCCGATATCCATGACGGCTTTCCCCAGGCCAAGCCGACGGATCAAAAAGTCAACGTCAACGGATACGTTTACCGGCAGTTGCACAACGGCACGTTCATTCCGGAACTCGTGTACGATCGGGTGAAACAATCCTTCGGCTCCGATGTCATGCCCGCCGGCGGCGAGGATATCTATCGCCGTTACGTTGAACTGACCGTGCTGCGCCCGTATTATGCCATTCCCCTGTTTTTGGCGATTTTCGTTTTGCTGCTTTACTTGCTGGGAAAATTCATAACCGTGGACGTGGGCGGATATTTTATGAATCTGCTGGAAAGCGGGATTCGCCGCCTGCCCCTGGTGCGCAACGTGTACTCGGCCGCCAAGCAAATTTCCGATTTTATTTTTGCCGATCGTGAATTCGAGTTCACGCGGATCGTTGCCGTGGAGTTTCCGCGCAAGGGAACCTGGCAGCTCGGTTTCGTCACCGGCGAAGGACTGGCCGAAGTCCGCACGGCCGTTCCGGAACCGTTGCTCACCGTGCTGATACCATACTCGCCCTTGCCAATCACCGGCTGCACCATTATCGTGCGCAAGAGCGAATGCATCGACTTGAATATCACCTTCGATCAGGCCTGCGAGTACATCGTCAGTTGCGGCGTGGTGGTGCCGTCCATGCGCCTGGGACAGATGCGGTCCACCCCCGCTTTGCCGGAAAACAATTCTTAAAAACAATTAGAGTACAAATCAGTGGGCAGTGGGCGGCGGGCAGAGGACGGTGGGCAAAGGGCGGTAAATGACGGGCGCCGGACGGCAAGGGCTGGGCAGTTCACTGCCCAGTCTTAAGGTAATATTTGCGAAACCGCAAGCGGTTTTGTGCGGAATTCAACATTCATCATTCATCATTTAACATGCTTCTCCGCCTTGGTACCCGTCGGAGCGCGTTGGCCCGCAGTCAGGCCGATTGGGTGGTTGGGCAATTACGTGCCCTGGGCATCGAGGTGGAACTAGCGCCAATCAGCACCAGCGGCGACAAAAGTCGCGGCCCGATTCAAGACATGGGGCAGGGGGTTTTTACCAAGGAGATTCAACGGGCGTTGTTGGACCGTCGGATCGATTTGGCCGTTCACAGCCTGAAGGACCTGCCCACCGACGCCCCGGGGGAGCTGATGATTGCCGCCGTGCCTAAGCGCGGGCCTTGCGGCGACGTGCTGGTTTCGCCAGCGTGGAAAATCCTGGAGCAATTGCCCGCCGGCGCAGTGGTGGGCACAAGCAGCATAAGGCGTCGGGCGCAACTGCTCTCGGTCAGGCCCGACTTGCGGATGAAAGATATCCGCGGCAACATCGATACCCGGCTTAGGAAACTGCATCAAGGAGAATACCAAGCCTTGGTGCTGGCCGAAGCGGGTCTGACGCGATTGGGACTGGCCGGGGAAATTACTCAATCCATACCGATGTCGGTCATATTGCCGGCCGTGGGTCAAGGGGCATTGGCTTTGGAAACGCGGCGCGAAGACGAGGCGACTCGCGCCGCCTTGGCCCCGCTCGATCATCCGCCGACGCACAATGCCGTATTGGCCGAACGTGCGATGCTCGCCGCTTTGCACGGCGGATGCCTGGCCCCGGTTGCCGCATGGTGCCGCATGGAAACCGGACGTCTTAAGCTCACCGGCCGTGTGCTGAGTGCCGACGGCCGCCGCAAATTAGAAGTCACTCTGGATACCGATTCTCAGGACCCCATTGATCTTGGCCGCCGCGTGGCCGAAGAACTTCTGCGACAAGGCGCGGCGGAGTTAATCGGCCTCGCCCGCGGATAGACGATTATTGCCCCTTTTATTTCATCAAATTTAAAATGATCTACTTACAATTTATATAACCAAAATATCATCCAGCCATAAATCATAATATTAAAGACAATAAAAAGTGAAGAATAGTAATAATGGCGGCATCCTTTTTGACTGAGTGAAGATGCAACCTTCTGGATTTTAAACCAAAGCCAAATGGCAAAGAGAAATAATATAAACGAGTAAATACTGAACACCGCGGCTTTCCAAAGTTTGTAGGCTATATCGTCGGCCGGACTGAATTCGTCGCGGGCCGGATCGTAATACGTGGCGGAAAAATTATCGCCTTCCGATTCCAATTCGGCGGCGTTGAACATCGGCGTTTTATGCAAGGATAAAAACCGAGATATCAAGACCCAAAGCGTCAGGGTACTCAACCAGGCAACAACGATCGACAGCGAGCCTTTAAAAACAAGGAACAAGACCAGGTAGAGCACGGAAATAATCGCCGCGATTACATTCGTGTAGGTTTTTCCCGCCAGCGAGCCGTTTGACAGGTCCCGGTACCAAGTGTGGAAGTCGGGATCTTCCTCGCCTGTTTTTGACGTGCCGCACGACCAGCAAAAGGACCATTGGCCGTCCACGTCCGCCCGGCATTTAGGGCAAATCCACCGCGGCGGCTGGAATTGCAGTGGGACAGGTTGCGGGGAAAGAATAATCGCCGCTTGGGGCAGGTCCGATTCTTTTACGAAAAGTTTCACTCCGCCGGTGACGTTGCTGTAATGCCAAAACCAGATCACCAACTCCGCGTTGCTTAAGCGGGCGGAGATGCCGTCCATAGCCAGGCGGATTCGCGCCAATTCCGCTTCCGCAACTCCGAGAAACGATCGAACTCTAACCAGGGAGGCCATATCCGCATACTCCATGTTATTCGTTCAGGAAATAACGGAGAACTGTGAACCAAAAACTGATAACCATCTACCATCTACTATCAACTATTTTTCCCTGGGCTGCGGCCGGGTGTTTTTTTCCATGATACGGTGGCGGTGCGGTTGGGCAGATCGATTGTCAGGGCGACCTGGTCGCCGAATTTCGCGCCGCAGCGGCGCAGATATGCGCCGAGTCCCCAAGCCCGGCCGTCTTTGGCGGCCAATGTGCCGATGTTGCGGCCGTCCGGGGCAAGGAGTTGGAACCGGCCTCGCACGATTTTCTTCAGTGCCGCGGGGATGGTGATCACCGCATAAGTGCTGGCGGCCTTGGAAAGCCTATATTTAAGCCAAACCTTGCCGTCCTCGGCGATTCCGTGGTCGTGCAAAACTCGCTGCGAAGAGCGGTTGGCCCGGCATTGGGCCAGCATATTATCTACTTGCTCTTGGGTAACTTGTGCGCCAAGCGGTCCGTAAAGGCTGTGACCGAACTGCTCGATTACGGGCGACCAGGATACAAAGGCGTGAAAACTGAAGCGGTTCATGCCGGCCGCGACGCACAAGTCCTCCATGGCGCCGCGATCCATGAGTGGGCCGTGTTTTTTAAGCACGCCTATCAACTTCGCCTCCACGCCGGTAAGGACTTTTTTCCAATTGCGCGAGGGATCGCTATGGATGCGATTACCCTCGATTCGCACATTGGGCATCAAGCGGCAGTATTCCAAGAGCACCTTTTCCGGCAGAGGTTCTTTCCACAAGCGACGATTCCGGCTCAAGGCCTCGCGCATCTTGGTTGCCGTCACGTCGCCGGCGACGGCCAGCACTTTGTCGATGGCTTTGGGCAAACCGTGCTTGGCAATGCCCTGAATAGTGAACCAACCGGCCGATTCATCGAGCCAGCGTAAAGCATTGATTTGCATTAGCACTTGCCGGACCAGACGGGCGTCGGCGGGATATCGCCGGGCGATTATCCGCTCCAGGCGTGCAATTGTGCTCAGCCCGTGAAAATAGACCTCTTTCTTGGCCAGATCGGCGATTGCCGGCACGGCGTCGACCTGTTCGGGCAGAACCGCCATATAACCTTTTACCTCGTGCTTCTTGCCGTATTTTCCAGGAGCAAGATTTGCTTTTATTTTAAGCCGGCGGCCGACCGGCGATTTGCCTTGGTCGACCTTGACGATTTTGAAGCAAAGCGGGCGGTTCAACAATTTCGCCCCGGCGGCCACAACCTCAAGCGAAATGCCCAAGGCCGTGAGTCCTTTTTCGACCAGTTTCGCCTCTAATTTCTCCGCCGGGGCCGGAACGTGTTGGTCGATCAAGGCCAAGGCGCGGTCCATCACTGGGGCCGAGATGGTTTCCGCACTGGGCCGTTTTTTAATCAGTTTAGCGCAGATTTGGCGGACGCGTTCGCGGGTGATGCCGAATCGATCGCCGATTTCGGTAAGAGTATGCGTTTGCCCGTCCTCCCATCCGTAATAGCCCATGAGGATTTCCCGGTTTCGCGCGGAGGGCGATGAGGCAAAAATCCGGATTAATTCATCTTCCAAGGTTAATTTTGGCATGACTTCGATTGCCGCCCGCAAGGCACGAACTTGTTCCAAAACGTAAACGACATCGGACGGATCGCGCGTGCGTGAGCGAAGCTGCTGGGCCAGTTCGAAGGCCGATTGGGCTTTGCCATCGACGGCGCGTATCCAGCGGCCGAAGCGGGGATCGTCGCGGCCAATGGATGGGGTCTGCTGGGAAGCGGCCAACTTTTCCGCTTCGGCCGTCAATTCGGCGGAAAGTTTTGAAGATATCATTTCCTGGGTTTTCCCGCCGCCCGCCGTTTTTTGTGCCGATTCCAAGGCGGTAAGCAAATCCAAAAGACATCTCGGCCCAAACGCCCGGATGGAAAGAATCTCTCCCAGAGTATAGTTTCCAAGCCGTTCCGGCCGGTCGTCCAATCCTTCGCGTATGAGACAACGGCGGGTGCGATTCTCCAAACGCAGGTCGTCCAATCTCAGGTTCGGCAAAGGGCGCGGGAAACGGCGGCCTCGCAAGGTCTTAAGCGCCTGACGGGTTGAAACACAATTCACCACGGCTTGGGCCAACTGACCGATCGCCTCGGCTGGAAATCGCCGCCAGACGCTCTCGTCCAAATCGCAAAGTCTCAACTCCGCGCCGCCGAGCTGATCGTGCAACCGTTTGGGTATCGGTTCCATCAGGATATCACGCAGCGCGAATGGGGCGATTGGCGCGCCCGGCCGGGGATATCGATTCGCCACTTTTGGCGTGGCCATCGCGACACTCCTTACACCAATCCGCTTAATCCTTGCTTAAAGCGGCATTATAGCGGCTATATAAATTTATGAAAAGAGGCCGGAGAAAAAAGCAGGGTGGCGGGTGGAGTGATAATACTAAATGGTGAGTGGTTGGCCGGCAGCGGGCAGCAAGGGTTGGATAGCGAGGGGTGGGCAGTTTACTGCCCACTTTGGATATACATATATTCGCAAAACCGCAAGCGGTTTGAGCGGTAAGCGCGAAACCGCAAACAATTTTTTTGGCTCATTCATCCTTCATCCCTCATCATTCATCCTTATTTATCATCCCGGGGGCCAAGTAAATTTTCGGCCAGCCAACATGTGGAAGTGCATGTGCATGACCTCCTGGCCGGCGTCGGGTCCGCAGTTGGTCACAACCCGATATCCGCCGGAAAGTCCGTTTTTTGCCGCTATGGAACCCATGACGCTAAATAAGTGCCCAACGATCGCCTCGTCCTCGGCCGATACGTCGTTGAGCGTGGGAATTTCCTTCTTGGGAATTACAATCAAGTGCGTGGGCGCATGGGGATGAATGTCTTCAAAGGCCAGGCACAGGTCGTCCTCGTACACGATGTGGGCGGGAATTTCGCGATCGATTATTTTCTTGAATATGTTTTTGCTTGCCATGGTCGGACTCGATTAAAAATATGCACATGGATATTAAACTCGCGGCACAAGTGCCGCGGCTATTGAGTGTCAGAAAAAGTATGTCGTATGAAAAGTCAGAGCCGGGGCGTGTCGCCCCGGTAATTCCGGGCCGACACGGCCCGGCTCTGAGGCGAAAACGCGACATTTATTACCTGACACTCAATAAACAATACGTTTCTCGATCGTTTTTTTCTGAACGGCCTGAATGTAAATCCGATTATTCAACCATATCCATGGGGATGCCTTCATCGGCCAGCAAAACCGGAATATTATCGCGAATTGGGTACATGACTTGGCCGTCTTGCCGCATCAATCCCTCTTGGATCGGGGCGGTCACGGGGCGTCCTGCCCGGTCCTTCACACGACCGGCGCTAATGGCTTGATTGAGCCGGTCGATAAGCTGCTCCTCGGCGATCCGCAGAGGTTGATGGCTTACCGGACAGACGATGATTTCCAACAATTTCTGATTGATCATGGTCTACCTCCCGGCTGGATTAATTAGTCTCCAACATGCCGT
Source organism: Thermoguttaceae bacterium (assembly GCA_050013075.1). GTDB lineage: Bacteria > Planctomycetota > Planctomycetia > Pirellulales > Thermoguttaceae > JBEKIK01. The sequence goes on from JBEKFZ010000029.1 coordinate 39,975, forward strand.
ATTTAGTCCTGTTCGACAAGGGGGGGCGGTCGAACGTTAAAGATTCATTCCCGGCCGATCCCCGGCATGTTGACAAGCATTGAATACATTATTTAAAATGTGCTCTTTATTCTATTCGTCGGACAATTAAGAGACGAGGAACATCATGTCTAGTCTGTTTCTTTTTGCGGCCTCCGACAAGCTGCTTCAGTTGGCGAAAGTGGATTACTTTATCATCGCCATCTATTTCGTGGTGGTGCTGGCCATCGGTTTCTACTTGAAGAAGTTTGCCGGCACGGGCGAGGATTTCTTCATGGCCGGCCGCAAGATGACTGCTTGGATAGCGGGCTTAAGTTTCATATCGGCCAATCTTAGTTCGCTGGAGACGATGGGCTGGTCGGCCATGGCCTATCAATACGGCATGTTGGGGGCGCATGCCTATCTGATCGGCGCAATTCCGGCGATACTTTTTTTGGCTGTGGTGATGATGCCATTCTATTATATATGTAAGACGCATTCCGTTCCCGGGTATCTAAAACTGCGTTACGGCGAGGCGAGCCGTTCACTGGCCGGCATTTCCTTCGCCTTTATGACCGTGCTCGTGAGCGGGGCCAGCATGTTCGCCATGGCGAAGATCTTGCACTTGCTTTTGGGCTGGCCCATGTACATGAGCATCTGGGTGTCCTCGCTGACGGTCGCTGTATACGTGACGCTGGGAGGATTACTCTCCGCGGTGTTTAACGAGGTGCTGCAGTTCTTCCTGATATGGTTGGGCACGCTGCTGGTGCCCATCCTTGGTATGATCCAGGCGGGCGGGTGGAAGCAAATGATGGCCACCATTCAGGAGAATGTAAAAATCATTCATCCCACGGTTCAGAACGCCGACTTCACCAGTCTGTGGCGCAACCTGGGTTCTTTCGATAGCAACCCGATGGGGATCGACTGGTTCGGCATGGTTTTTGGGCTGGGTCTGGCGGTAAGTTTCGGCTATTGGTGCACCGACTTCCTTCAAGTGCAGCGGGTGATCGTGGCCAAGAACCTGCGCGCAGCTCAGAACGGCACCATCATCGGGGCGATGTTGAAGATGTGCGTGCCGCTTATTGTCACCATTCCGGGATTATTGGGATTGGCGGTGTTGTTGAACTCGAACGGTTCGCCCCTGGTCCTGGTTCCGGAAAGCGATCCTCGCGCTGGGATTACGCATCAGACTTACAACGACGTTCTGCCGCTTTTGATGGGGCAGTATCTTGGCCCGGGTTTGCTTGGTCTGGGCGTAACCGCCATGATTGCCGGCTTTATGTCGGGCATGGCCGGGAACGTCAGCGCCTTTGCCACGGTCTGGACCTACGACGTATACAAACCGCTCTTGAACCGCAACGCCGGCGACCGTCATTATCTTAACATGGGCCGGTGGAGTTCGATTGTGGGCGTGCTGATATCGATCGGAACGGCTTACGCGCTTTTTTGGTTCTCGAACATACTCGAGTTTTTGCAAGTGCTGGTGTTTTTCTTTATCGTGCCCTTGTTCGGCGTGGTGATTTTGGGGATGCTGTGGAAACGGGCCACCGCGGCCGGCGGTTTTTGGGGCTTTTTAAGCGCGATTGTCGTGTCGATGTGCATGTGGGTTTTCGTGCACTCGTTTCCCCAAGGCTATATGCCGCAGCCAAAGGTCGTCCTTGAAAAAGGGGCCGTGGTGAGCTTGGAAAAGACTACCGAAAAAGGGATGGAGAAAATCGATCGCGTCATAATTGAAAGCGGCAAAGTCCAAACCACCAACGTGCCCCTTGTCATGGAAGGCAATACTTCGCCCGTATTATCCGGCGACATGGAAATCAAAGACGGCAATGTTTCGCTTCCGGCAAGGTGCGATAATGGGGGCAAATCCGTATACATTCAAATCCTCGCCCCCGAGGTGCTTTTGGCGGAGAGCGAAAAAACCGAAAAATTCGGCATCGAGGACGTGCCGATCGTGCTGAAGCCGGGTGTTCAAGTCCATGCGACCGAGGTGCTGCAATACTTTGTTCCGTCGGCGTTCAATCCGGAGCATACTAAATACATCGCCCGCTCCGAAAAGGCCAAACCCATGGCGGTGAATATGTACAGTGCCTTTTGGACGTTCCTGGTGTGTTTGGCGGTGACAATCGGCGTTAGCCTGTTCACCAAGCCCAAGACGGACGCAGAGTTGAAGGACCTGGTTTACGGCCTTACACCCTTGCCCGACGAAGGATCTTGTCCGTGGTATAAACATCCTGCGCTTTGGGCGGCCGTGGTGGGGATTGTTTTGGTAGCAGTGAATATAATCTTTTGGTAAGGACGAAAATATGGAATCCGAACATCAGATACCGATTTGGTTTTTCATCGGCGCCCTGTTGGGCGTATACGGAGTAATAATCCTTGTCACGGGGATTTACTTGGTGTTTTTTCCCCCGCCCGCGGATCAACAACTCGCCCTGAGCAACTTGCACGCCGACATCTGGTGGGGCGCGATGATGACGATATTGGGCTCGTTTTATTGCATCCGCTTCCGGCCGAAATAGATGGGGAGGAGAAAAGCCGCGTCCCCTTTTTTTATTTTCCCGACGGGCGCAGGCGGATGAGGAACACGCCGTGGCGGCCGACGGTTGCGGTGAACTGATTTTCGTATTCACCCAGGTCTTTTTGTCGCCAGAGGTCGCGGACTATTTGTTTGCCCGAGATGCCCAAGTCGGGCCAGTTAGCGGTGACCTGGTTTTCGATTTCGCCGCGGTTGAACAGACCCGCGGCCAGGCAGCCGTCGTCTAGTTCTTTCACCCAGACTTCCGATTCGTGCACCTGGGACACGCACCGGGCTTGTACTCCCAAGGGATCTTGATTTAGCGCGAGCACTTCGTCATTTATGAGCAGATTGAGGGTGAATTCATCAAGTTTTGTCAAGTCGCAGCCCACAAGCAGCGGCGAGCAGAGCAGGCACCAAAGGCTGACTTGGGTATATTGCTCGCTGGGCGTGAGCCTGGTTGGATGGGGATTTTGCCAACCTATCGTGCCCACGACGAGCAGGTCGGCGTTGTTCCAATGTCCGGGTTTGGCCGATTGTTCATGTCCGGCCTGGGCGAAGCCGATTTTGGACACGTTCGACCAACTATCGGTAATATCGGGGGTTGCGAGCCAGCAATTTCCTCCGATGTCGTCCCCCATTGCCCGGAACATGGAAGGGGCGTAAACGCTAAGGACCATGTCGCGTCGGGTTTTGTTTAGCGACGTTTTTATCAGTTGGTAAACCTCTTTCAAACCTGGAAGGGCCTTTTTCCGGTTGACTTCCATGTAGGTGGCCCAATTGAATTTATAGTAATCGAATCCCCACTCGGCAAAGCGATCAATGTCTTTTTCCTGTTGCCGGAAGGCTTCTATGGGATCGGTGGAGTTATAACGAGCGCGGGGGGCGGCAATTCCGGCCTTCAATCCCTTGTCGTGGATGTAATCGCACAGGGCCTTCATGTCTGGAAATTTGACGTTGGGATTACTTGTGCTCTTTTCATCGCGGGAATTACTTTGCAGCAAGGGATCACTGCCGTTTGACTGGGGCAGCCAGCCTTCGTCGATGTTGACGTAGGTCCAGCCGTGGTCGATCAATCCGCTTTGGACCATGGCATCGGCTGCGGATCGGACTTTGGCGTCGTCCACGGTGCGGGCGAAGCAGAGCCGGCTGCTCCAGCCCATGGGCGGCGTCAAGGCAATTGTGTCGCCGCAGACTATTTTCAGTTCGCGCTGGTTTCGGCCCAAGCCGTTTTTCGCATTTAGGATGACGATATATTCCCCGCGATTTTGAATTGAACCGGTGATCCGGCCGGTTTGGGGATCGAGGCGCAAGCCCTCGGGCAGATTTTCCGCGGAAAAGACAATCGGCCGCCGGCCCGTGGCCGCAATGGTATAGAGGAAAGGGGAACCGGGGCCGACGCCGAATACTCCGGCCCCGTTAATGCGCGGGGTGAGCGGCGGCGGGGGGGTAAGGATCACGGGCTCTTCGGGAGGTAATGCGATGGTTTCCGGGCGATCGCCCGTGTACTCGATTTTGGCGTCGGCCCAATCGGCATGATCGAAAGCGAATCCATCGCCGGCATCGCCGACCATCAAAAGGAGCAATTTCACGCCCTTTAGATTTACATCGACCTTTTTCGCTGGGTGCCCGGCTTTCATCACGTCGCTTTTCCAGAGTTCGCGCCCGTCGCCAAGCACGCGGAACACGGCGCTGGACGCCGGGGACTTGTTGACATCGTCGTCTATGCCCACGAAAGCGGTAAAACGCTGGGCGCCGCCTTTCAGATCTATATAAAGGGTGCTAACGGCGTGGGTGCCCAAACCGTGTTCAAATTTCTTGCCGCCAATGGAAAGGGGACGTCCGTCGATGGATTTATCGGTTTGGGGTTCGCCCCAGTCTTGCCGGACCTTGCTCTTGCTCAGATCGAGTGAACTCAAGGAAACGGTCTCGGTTGCCCGGGCTGGCAAGGAGAACATTATTCCCGCCAATAATATTACAATTGACCTTACTGAAAAACAGTTTACGTTATAAGGAGTCATTTTCGTTTACCCCTTTAAAGAAAAGGATTGTCAACATCTATAATCATAGCAAAACCCAGGCGATCTAACAATGTTTTTTTTGCGGCCGGCGGCAACTTTGGATGCATATCGCATTTTTTGCCTTAAATCCCTGATTTTCAGTCTCCAATCCCTTGCCTTTGACAATAAAATGGCATGGGCGATGGTGCAATGGGTTCCGCCTTGTTCTGATTGGCAATGGGTTCTATAATTCCGCCATGAAAGCAGCCGAACTATTTGTGCGTTGTCTGGAGAATGAAGGGGTAAAATATCTTTTCGGTCTGCCGGGCGAGGAAAACCTGGACGTGATGGACGCCATGCTGGATAGTACGATCAAGTTCGTAACTACCCGGCACGAGCAGGCGGCGGCCTTCATGGCCGACGTTTACGGCCGGTTGACGTGCAAGGCGGGCGTGTGTCTGGCGACTTTGGGGCCCGGGGCCACGAATTTAATCACCGGCGTGGCCGATGCGCACTTGGATTACGCCCCGATGGTGGCCATATCCGGCCAGGCCGCCACGACCGCCATGCACAAGGAGAGTCACCAGCATCTTGATTTGGTCAATTTGTTTCGCCCGATCACGAAATACTGCACCCAGGTGATCGAGCCGCAGACCGTTCCGGAGGTGGTGCGCAAGGCCTTCAAACAGGCCCAGACCGGCCGATTCGGCGTGAGTTACATCGACTTTCCCGAAAACGTGGCCAAGATGGAAGTGGAAGGGCTAAAACCCTTGACGGTCCACCAGCCCGTGCCGCCGGTGCCTGCGCCCATTCAGATCCAGCGCGCCGCGGAGATGATAAACAAAGCCCGCTGCCCGATTATTTTGGCCGGCAACGGAGTGGTTCGGGCGGGAGGCACCGAGTCGCTTTTGAATTTCGCCGAAAAGCTCAACATTCCCGTGGTCGAAACTTTCATGACCAAGGGCGTGATACCCTCGTCGCACCGTTTGTGCCTGGGCACGGTGGGATTGAAGGCCCACGATTACGTGCTTTGCGCGTTCGATCGGGC
>JBEKFZ010000030.1:0-43680 GCA_050013075.1 Thermoguttaceae bacterium
CGGCCGCGTGGAGCCTCGGGCAAAGAAACGACGCAAGAAGAACTATGCTGTGCTTACGCAACCTCGGCTACTGGCCAAAAAACGTTTGATGAAAACAACTTAAAGCCCAGGAAGTGCCATTGGGGCAACGCCCTGGGCTGTCATATTTTCAGCCTTTCAGGCTGATGTTGGATTTCAAACAATCGTTTATCCCAACTATCGAGATGAACATGTTTTAGATATTATGAATTGTGATTTACCCATTTTATCGGAAAGGTGGACGATCTCTGAACGGGGCTAACCGCGAATGATTTGTTTGGACTCAGAAATTAACCATTATTCGCTAACCCTCTTTGATTGCCTCAGTAACAATTTCCCGCAATTGGCCGAGAAGCACCGGATTGGCGGCGGTAAGGAAAGGTCTTTGATCAAGACTGTATTCTTTACCTTCCGGAGAGCAAATCGCTCCGCCGGCCTCGCGCACCAACAGTATTCCGGCCGCTACGTCCCAGATATTCGCGGAAAAGTTCCAAAAAACATCGTATCGGCCGGCGGCCAGATAGGCCAGATTCAAGGCCGTCGAACCGGAGCGGCGAACCGCCTGGCAATGAAAAATAGCCCGTAAAAAAACCAATAAATCGGGCGAATCCGCTTTGACGTCGGGTGGAAAACCCACAACGGCCAGGGCCTCCGATAATGCTGTAACGCTGCTGGTGTGTATGGGCCGGCCGTTGAGCCGGGCGCCTTGGCCGGCCGCCGCGGTAAAACATTCGTTGTGAATGGGATCCAGCACGCCGGCGACCAACAATTCGCCGTTTCGTTCCAAGGCCAGGGACACGGCATAGTGAGGCACTCCATGCACGAAATTAGTCGTGCCGTCCAATGGGTCGACGATCCAGCGATATTCAGAGCCTTGCAAGGAAGGATTTACATCAACGGACACTCCGGCGTCTTCCTCGCCAATAATGCGATGCCGGGGAAAAGCTTCCCATATAATTCGGCTGATGGCTTGTTGAGATGCCAGGTCGGCTTGAGTTACAAGATCGGCCGGGCCTTTTTTTCTGACCTCGAATTTATCGGCCCAGGCCAGGATAATATCCCCCCCTACCAGGATCGCCTTTTCACAAACGGCCAAATAATCAGCTAGTGGTTCCATTTCTTAAATTACGGTAAAGAATTAGAGTGAATCGAAAAACAACACAGGCCGTAAACTCGCATATATACACTAAATCATAGTGGTAAGTATGTAAATTACAGGCATCTAGGTTTTTTTTGTTGAGTTAGGATTATAAAATCTCATTTGGGATGAGCAAAAGCCAAACATCGCATTTTTTACTAGATTTTTAAATTTCACATCTTCGGTTTAATACTTTTTTTGCATCCGGACCCTGGACATTTTTGGAATACTTGTTATCATCAAAGGTGTGGTGAGGAAATCTATCACCTTTACGCATAGACGTATGCCCAGGGGGCTAGCGTTTTTAGAATGGGTTCTGGTCGCTTATTGGCATACTTGAAAATTATTAGGAACGGATTATTTTAACATCGGCCTCTTCTCTGTTCCGGCCCCGCCGTTTCGCTTTGCCGCGAGCGGCGGGGTTTTTTATTACTTCAATAGAATAGATAATGACAAAGCTCCGCTGTCGAGACATACGGCTTCTGGAAGGAATCCCCATGATAACACGCATCACGACGCTGGCATTGCTGGCCTTTTTCTGTGCCGGCTCGGCGTCGGCAATGGAAAACGCCGCGCCCATTGATCGCCACGCGCTGGTCGCACGTCACAACGTCGTGCTCGATAAAGCCGATCCGCAAACCGCCCTGCAAGTGGGAAACGGCGAGTTTGCCTTCGGACTGGACGTAACCGGATTGCAGACGTTCTACGGCAACACCATGTCGCATTGGGGATGGCACACGTTTCCCCTGCCGGCCGGGAAACGGATCGAGGATTTTAAGCTGACGGAGTTCGATACATACGGGCGCGTGGTCGGCTATGCCACGAGTGGCAAGGGGCAAGAAGAACTTTACCAGTGGTTGCGGGAGAATCCGCATCGGTTCAATCTGGGCCGGCTTGCCCTGCGACTTGCCGGGTCCGACGGCAAAGAAGCCGTGCCGGATCAAATCCGCAATCCACGGCAAGAGTTGGATCTATGGCGGGGGCTGATCGAAAGCCGGTTCGAGTTCGATGGCCGGGTGGTGCGGGTCGAAACTTGCGCTCACCCGGATTATGACGCCGTTGCCGTGCACATCGACTCGCCGCTGGCCGCCGATGGACGGCTGACCGTGGAATTGGCCTTTCCCTACGGCAGTCCTTCGTCGTCGGGGGCGGACTGGAAAAAGCCGGACGCCCATATTACCCGCATGACGCAGAACGACCGGCAGGCCGATTTCGACCGGCAGCTCGACAACGACCGTTATGCCGTGCGCCTGACTTGGGCCGGCCGGGCAACGCTCAAGGAAGACAAGGCGCACACCTATATTTTGTCGCCCGGCAAGGACGAGGACACACTGGAGTTCGTCTGCCGGTTTGCCCCCGAGAAGATCGCCGAGGACCGGCTGACGTTTGCCGCGACCAAGGCGGCCGGCGCTGCACACTGGGCGCAATTCTGGCAGAGCGACGGAGCCATCGACCTTTCGGCCAGCAAGGATCCGCGTTGGAAGGAACTGGAGCGGCGAATCGTGCTCTCGCAGTATTTGCTCGCCGTGCAGGAGGCCGGTTCGTTGCCGCCGCAGGAAAGCGGATTGTTCAACAACAGCAGCGCATGGAACGGCAAGTTCCACTTGGAGATGCATTGGTGGCACGGCGCGCACTACGCCCTATGGGATCGCTGGCCGCTTTTCGAGCGCAGCCTGGGTTGGTACCGGAAAATCCTGCCCGCGGCCCGAGATAAGGCCCGGCAGCAAGGGTATCGCGGCGCCCGCTGGCCGAAGATGGTCGGGCCGGAGGGACGCGATTCGCCTTCAGGCATCGGACCGCTGTTGATCTGGCAGCAGCCGCATCCGATCTTCTACGCCGAGTTGGATTATCGCCTGCATCCCACGCGCGAGATTTTGGAAAAATGGCGCGAGATAGTCGAAGATACCGCCGAGTTCATGGCCTCGTTTGCCGTGCGGGACAAGGAATCGGGGAAATTTGTTCTGGGACCGCCGATCAAAACCGTGCCGGAAAAAATCGACTCGAAAACCACGCGCAACCCGGCGTTTGAGTTGTGCTATTGGCGCTTCGGATTGCGCGTAGCCCAAGAGTGGCGCGAGCGGCTCGCCCTTGCGCGTAAACCTGAATGGGACAAGGTCCGTGAGGGCCTGGCGCCTTTGCCCCAGGCCGACGGCCTATATCTTCAGCAGGAAGGCATGACCAATACCTACACCAAGAACAACTGGGAGCATCCCGCGCTGATCGGCACGCTGGGGATGCTGCCGGGCGACGGCACGGACCCGGCGATAATGAAAGCAACCGTGCGAAAAGTGACGTCCGATTGGCAGTGGGACCGGTGCTGGGGCTGGGACTTCCCCATGATGGCCATGGCCGCCGCGCGCAACGGCCAGCCCGCACTGGCAATCGAAGCGCTATTGCATCCCTCCAATAAAAACGTTTTTAATCAAGCCGGCCTGAGCGCAGGCGGCCCGTTCCCGTATTTCCCTTCCAACGGCGGCCTGCTTTACGCGGTGGCCATGATGGCCGCCGGTTGGGACGACGGGCCTGAAGATAAAGATGCGCCGGGTTTTCCGCATGACGGAACCTGGGTTGTCAAATGGGAACGATTAAGGAGAGCGCCATGAAGATATTTTCCAATAATTTGGCCAGACTTATAATTAGAGCCTATCCTAAAACAATTCCTAAAACAATAATGTCATTCTGAGCGAAGCGAAGAATCTACAAGGAATATATAGCTAAAATGGGTAATATATTGCCAAATACGGAGATCCTTCGCTACGCTCAGGATGACTTTTGGGATAGGTTCTTAAAATGAATTGGAGAAGAAAATTAAAGATTCGATGTTGGATTATGCCGCCATTTTTTTGGACGGTTGTCGGCCTGCTGTTGTCGGCAAACATATCGGCGGCCGCGGACGGCCAAAAGAACAACAACGCCGATTCCGTCACCGTTCCGCCCCGCGGCGAGATGCAAAAAATCTTCGCCGATCCATTTTTCAAGCAGTTAAAGCCCGTATTCGGACGCGGCGTGAACCTGGGCAACGCCCTGGAAGCGCCCAAGGAGGGCGATTGGGGCGTCGTGCTCAAAGCGGAATACTTCCAGCGGATTGCGGAGGCCGGGTTCGACTCGGTCCGCATACCGGTGCGCTGGTCGGCCCATGCCGAAGATTCGCCGCCTTATAAAATTGACCCGAAATTCTTCGAGCGCGTGGATTGGGCACTCGATCAGGCATTAAAAAACCATCTGATTCCCGTGCTGAACATGCACCACTACGACGGCATATTCGAGGACCCGGACAAACACGGCGAGCGATTTCTTGCCCTTTGGCGGCAGATTGCCGAGCATTACAAGGACTATCCCGGCGACTTGGCCCTGGAATTGCTCAACGAGCCGCACGCAAAACTCACGGCGGATAAGTGGAACCGGCTTTTAAGCGAGGCCATCCGCGTAATCCGGCCGAGCAATCCCCGGCGGGAAATCGTGGTCGGGCCGGTGGGCTGGAACGCCATCGGAGAGCTGCCGACACTAGTGCTGCCCGAGGACGACCGTCATTTGATCGTCACGGTCCACTATTACAGCCCGTTCCAGTTCACCCATCAGGGCGCGGAATGGGCCGGCGCAGAAGCCCAAAAATGGCTGGGCACGAAATGGACGGGCACAAAGACCGAACGGCAGGCCGTCATTTTGGATTTAGACAAGGCAATCACTTGGGCGGTCGAGCATCGCCGGCTGTTGTATCTGGGCGAGTTCGGCGCATACAACAAGGCCGAGATGGAATCGCGTGCCCGCTGGACCCGCTTCGTGGCCGAGGAGGCCCTGAAACGCAAGATGGGCTTTGCCTATTGGGAGTTCTGTTCCGGCTTCGGCGTGTTCGACCCGCAAAAAAACCAATGGATCGAACCGCTAAAACAGGCATTGCTTGATGCCAGCCGGCCTGAGAACTCCGGCGGCAAATAATACTTGATCCATTTATTCAATCTGATATGTTTTTATCTGGCCTTACGGAAGCTTAAAAAATCTCATCCCACCAGCCGTTCGAGCAGGCACTTCAGCGACACGTATGCGAAGCGGGTGACGTGGTCGGAGGTGGAGAAGGGGATGTAGAGGTGATCGTTGTGGATCATTGCCCCGCAGGTGTAGACGACGTTGGGCACGTAGCCGTCGCGCTCTTTTTCATTTGCGGTGATCAGCGGCTGATCCAGGTGACCGATGACTTTTATGGGATCCTTAAGATCCAAGAGCATTGCGCCGATGCAATATGTCCGCATAGGCCCGACGCCGTGGGTTAAGAGCAACCAGCCGGCGGGCGTTTCCAGGGGCGAGCCGCAATTGCCGATCTGCACGAATTCCCAAGAGGATTTCGGCGTTTGCATGAGTTCGGCGGTTTCCCAGAAGTGTACGATATCGGAGTACATGATATAGAGATTTTCGCCGTCCACGCGGGAGCACATCACGTAATGCCCGTCGATGCGGCGGGGAAACAGGGCCAGGCCTTTATTCCGGGCCTGTGCGCCGTTTAAGGTGTGGATGCCGATGCGGAGGAAATCGGTGGTTTCCATGAGCTGCGGCAGCATACGATAACCGTCGAAGGCGGTATAGGTGCCGAAGTAGGTGGTTGTGCCGTCGTCGTCAACAAAATTGACCATCCTCAAATCCTCGATTCCGTGCCGTTCGTTGCTGCTTTGGGGGAAGATTACCACTTCGGCCGCCTCGGCATCTTTGGATAGTTCCAACTGGTAATTCGATCTTGCCAGCAATAACATGCTGTTGCGGGCTTGGTCGTAAACGAGTTTTTCAGGGGCCGTTTCGGCCGCCTTGGCAAGGGCGCGTTCGAGTTCGCTGAAGGTAAAATAATCGGGCAGCAGATTCATAACCGTACAGGCCGCCGTCTCGTCCACGGCGATATCGCGGAGTTTTTGGTGGAAAAGGAGTTTTTCGTATTGGTGATCGGGCGAAATGCGCACGCGGTGCGAATAACGGCTGGGCGGCTCCATGCGGATCTTATGATCGGCATAGAGAATCCCGTCGCGAAAAACGATCGAGGAAAGATGCCCTTCGCCGGTGGCGCGAAAACTCATGATGAAGCGCACCGCGCCTTTGGGAAGATTCCATTGGTTGCGATGCTTGACAATGGATGGATTAAAAAGCGCGGCCGACTCGATCGAGTATTCGGCCGTGAGATAGGAGCCGATCAACAAACGTTTTTTGGGCGAGATGTTATCGCCTTCGCCGGCCAGGGCAACGGCGGCTTGATAATGCTCGTCAAAAACGGCCGTGATCTGTTTGTGGCGGCCTTGGAATTTTTCCAGCACCTGGTCCAAAACGCAATCGACCTCGGCATCGGAGAGTCCGGCGACGCGATCGATGATTTTCCGGACGCGTGTTTCGCCGCCGGGGTCGAATGGTCGGGTAATCACCCGGCGAATATCCTTCTCAAACCGGATAGGCAAACGATGAACTTTCAAAGAATTATTACGACCGGCGCGCTTTTTCATGGTTTCCATGATAACATTATACAAAAAACCGTGTTTGACGGGTCATTGCCCCCCATGATAGGAGGGTGGCCTGTTGCCGCTTAGACACATATATTATATTTAGATTATTGAATAACGTGGACTTAATGATGATAATATACGTCTAATCCCTGCCAATTCAGGAGAAATCGTGTGCTTATGGTATTGTTGTTACAGGGCTTGCGACGTTACTACCATGTAAAATAATACGTTGGTTTTGCTTGGAATAGGAAAACTTGCCGTCCAAATACGTCGAGAATGCTGAAAGAATCAGGAATTCCAAGCGAAGTGTGATTTTTGGCGAGTTAAAGGCCTGAATAAAGAAATTCATACCTTTTTCCTTAGGTTTCATACAGGCCTGGAAAAATCATCGCAAAGTGCTGCATCTTATGGTTGCCGCCCGCTCATTTTAGCGGGTTAGCGAAATGGTTTTTGTTTCTTTTAGCAGGAGGATACTACCATGAAAAGAATCGCCATCGTGGGCAATTATCTGCCCCGGATATGCGGCATCGCCACATTCACTACCGATTTATGCGAATCGCTGGCCGCGCAGTTCCCGGATGCGACTTTTTTCGCCCTTCCGGTCAACGACACGGAGGCGGGCTACAACTACCCGCCCCGGGTCCGCTTCGAACTGCGGCAAAACGATCTTGCCTCGTACCGGCAGGCGGCCGACTTTTTGAATGTCAACAAAGTAAACCTCGTTTGCTTGCAGCACGAGTTCGGCATATTTGGGGGACCGGAGGGAAGTCACGTCCTTTCGCTATTGCGCGACCTGCGGGCTCCGGTAATCACCACCTTGCACACGATTCCCGGCCAACCCAATCCGATCCAACGAGAAGTGCTTTCGGAGATTGTGGAGCGCTCGGAGCGCGTCATATCGATGAGCAATAAAGGCATCGAATTCTTGCGCGAGCTGTATGGTTTTTCTTCCGACAAGGTGGTTTTCGTACCTCACGGCATTTATGACATGCCTTTTACGGATCCGAATTTTTACAAAGACCATTTTGGGGTCGAAGGGAAATTCGTAATCTTGACGTTCGGACTGTTGGGTCGGAGCAAGGGCATTGAGAACGTAATTAAGGCGCTGCCCGAGATCCTCAAGCACTGCCCCAATGCCGTTTACATGGTTGTCGGGGCCACGCACCCGCACGTTGTCAAATCCGAGGGCGAATCCTATCGGATTTCCTTACAGTTGATGGCGAGGAAATTAGGGGTTGAGCAAAATGTCATTTTCCACAATCGTTTCGTCAGCCAGGAAGAAATGATTGAAGCCATCGGCACAGCCGATCTTTATGTAACGCCGTATTTGAACAAAGAGCAAATCACTTCCGGAACGCTGGCTTATGCCTTGGGGGCGGGAAAGGCGGTCATTTCAACTCCTTATTGGCACGCCGAAGAATTATTGGCCGACGGTAAAGGGGTTATCGTCCCCTTCGGCGATCCAAAAGCACTGGCCGACGCCGTCATTGATCTGGTTGGAGACGAAACCCGGCGACATGCCATTCGTAAGCAAGCCTACCTCTTGGGCAGAAACATGATCTGGCCGGTGGTGGCCCAGGAATATATGAAAACCTTCGAGTGGGCTTGGCAGGAACGGGCAGCCTTGCCGCGCGTGGTTTACAACGCAAAAACTCTTGCCGACGGCCAGATCGAACTGCCGCCGTTCAACCTCTTGCACCTTCACCGCATGACCGACGACGTGGGCATCTTTCAACATGCCATAGGAACGGTGCCAAACTATTCCGAAGGTTATACGACCGACGATAACGCCCGGGGATTGATTTTCGCCATTCTCTTGGAAGAACTAGGCAAGGAAGGCCTGCGGCAACTTAACGGATTGGCCACGCGTTGCCTGGCGTTTCTGTGGCACGCCTATAACAATCAAAATGGCCATTTCCGCAACTTTATGGGCTACGACCGCCGCTGGCTCGAAGAGATAGGATCGCCGGACAGCCACGCCCGGGCTTTGTGGGGATTGGCCACGGTGCTGGGCCGATCGCGGCATGAAGGGCTGCGTCGGGCGGCGGCGCGATTGTTCGAAAGGACGCTGCCGACCACGCGCAAGTTTGCCGATCTTCGGTCGGTTTCATTTACCCTTATCGCGCTGGATACGTATTTGCGCCATTTTCCCGGAGACAGGGCGGCACAAGAAATACGAGCCACGCTTGCCGAACATTTGTATGGGGCCTTTCAAAAAAACGCTTCCGCGGATTGGATTTGGTTTGACAATCAATTGACTTACGCCAATGCCTCGCTGCCGCACGCACTTTTGCTTTCCGGTCAAGGGATGCAGCAAAAGGCGATGGAGGCGGCTGGATTGGAGGCCCTGGAATGGCTGATTTCAATACAGACTTCGAGCGAAGGGCACTTCATTCCAATCGGCAACCAGGGATTCTATCCGCGCGGCGGAAACCGGGCCCGATTCGATCAGCAGCCCATCGAGGCCCATGCCACGATTTCGGCCTGCATCGACGCCTTCCACCTTACAGGCCAGGCGTGGTGGAAACACGAGGCGATTCGGGCCTTCGAATGGTACCTGGGCCGCAACGACGTGGGCGCGGCCTTGTACGATTCGCTTACCGGCGGGTGCTGCGACGGACTATCGACCGAAGGCCCAAGCGCGAATCAAGGCGCCGAATCGACGCTGGTTTTCCTGCTCTCGCTGGCCGAACTGCGGTTGTTGGAATACATCATTCCCGCCGGGCGCGAGCAAACCTCCGGCAACGGCCAAACACCCGCCCCAAAATCGCGAAAACCCGCACAGCAATTGTCCAAAATATCGTCGTGACAAAGGGTTCAGTGGTCAGGGGGAGATTGCAAATTGGTGAAGAAAGTGCGCAGTGGGCAATGAACGATGAGGGGTGAGCAGTGAGGGGTGGGCAGTTCACTGCCCACTTGACTGTGAATGCATTTGCGAAACCGCAAACGGTTTCTCTCATCTTTCATCCTTTCCCAATCCCCAATCAAAATTCTGAACCCTGAACCCTCATATAAGTTCGCCCCATGAACCACTTGCAAGAACGCGACATACTTTTCAAGCGGCATCCGGCAAATCCCATTTTGACCGCCCGGGCTTGGCCTTATGTGGTAAACACCATTTTCAACGCCGGGGCCGCGCGATTGGCCGACGGCGCGATCCTCCTACTGTGCCGCGCGGAAGACCGGCGCGGGGTGTCGCATTTGTGCGCCGCGCGATCCAAAAACGGCGTGGACGGCTGGATTATCGATCCCGCGCCGACGCTATTGCCCGACCCGGAAAAACACGCGGAAGAAACCTGGGGCATCGAAGACCCGCGGATCACATTCCTGGAAGGCATCGGCAAATACGCCGTTGTTTACAGCTCTTATTCTAAACTTGGGCCGGGTGTATCCCTGGCCTTGACCGAGGATTTTCGCCAATTCGCGCGATTCGGACAGATCATGCCTCCCGAGAACAAGGATGCGGCGCTGCTGCCCAAGCAAATCGGTTCCCATTGGGCGTTGATACATCGTCCGGTCAGTCCACTGGGCGCGCATATTTGGATTTCATATTCGCCCGACCTGAGACATTGGGGCGCCCACAAACCGGTAATCCTCGCCCGGCGCGGGTCGTGGTGGGATTCCGGCAGGATCGGGCTTAGCGCGCCGCCCATCGAAACTCCCGTAGGCTGGCTGTTGATCTATCACGGCGTGAAAGAAACGGTTTCCGGGAAGCTATATCGCGTGGGCCTGGCCCTGCTGGATCGGGAAAGGCCCGAGGTCTGCCTGCGCCGCGGCGACGCCTGGGTCTTCGGCCCGGCGACCGATTACGAACGCTCGGGCGACGTTGGCAACGTGGTCTTCCCCTGCGGATCGATCCTGGAAAGCGACGGCGACACGCTCCACCTTTATTACGGCGCCGCCGACACCTGCATCGCCCTGGCCACCGGCAGCGTCAAACAAATGCTCAAGTGGCTCGATCAGCACGGGAAAGACGTGAACGCCGGACTGGAGTAAAAATCTCGGATCGGATTAGTTTTCGTATTGATTATACTATTTTAATGTTGTAATATATTACAATAGGATATGAATTCAGCCAAGGGATTAAGGGCTGTGGTATGGTTAGGGTAATATGGGATTTGGAGGACGACCCGCTTGGAAATGTCCTGCATATAGCCGAGCACGACGTGACCCCCGAGGAAGTTGAGGAAGTATTAAATGATCGAAATAGTAGGACTGTTTATAGCGCCTCCAGCAGTCGGCCAATTACATTTGGCTGGACTGCTATGGGGCGTTATCTGGCGGTAGTGTGGGAGGTTGCCGACGAGGATCCATTAACAGTATATCCGATTACCGCCTATTCGGCCCCCGAACCGCGAGTGGAGAAATAAGCATGAGTGCAAAACGAATCCATCGAAAACTAAAGCGGACGCCCGAAGATGAACAACGATTGGAAGAGGTTCGGAAACGGTTCAAACGCGATCGCCCCGGCCTGGAAGACCTGCTTGCCAGCGGTGATGCGACCGAAGTAGTCTCGCAAGGCGAATATCTGGACCTTCGAGTGATGCTCTGCAAATTGAAGAAGCATCGTGAAAATCAAGGATTAAGTCTGACTGATGTAGCCAAGCGCTGCGGCACGGATCGGGCGGCGATCAGCCGCCTCGAAAACGGCGTGTATTTAAATCCGACGGTCGATACACTCTATCGCTACGCCCAGGCAGTCGGCGCCGATATCGGCTTTAGCGTCCGCGTTTCCTAAACGTCATCAACTATTTTGACGTTCTGACCGAATACATTTTTGCACCGATCTCGCGGCAGGCTTGGACGATCTCGGGATTCGGCGTGTCGCAGACGTCGACAAAGCCGATTTGGTAGTTCTCGCCGTCGAAGCGCCCGGTAAAAGGCTGGTCGCTGAACTGGAACCAGTGCGTGCCCACTATTTGCGGATTCATTAGCGCGCTTAGGACGTACTTCATGTACGAATTTGCGCGGTCTTGCTGATCGGCGGTGGGCACCAATCCGGGATGCGGCAGCCCGCGGTCCAGGGCGCCGAAGTGGAATTCGCCGATAATGATCGGTTTATCTACGCCCTCGGGTAGGCGGAGATCGGCGACACTGCGCTGGTATATGTTGAAACTAACCACGTCGCAGTATTTGGCCGCCGCGCGGACGACCGGATCGTTATATCCGGCAAAGCGGCAACCCAGATAAAGCCCTTGCGGATCGGTTTCCTTTACCGCGTCGCGGCAGACTTGGAAGTATCGTTCGGCCGACTTGGTATAAAATGCAACCATATCGTCCCGGGCTTTTTTCACATCGGCGGGAGCGGTGGATTCGAGCATCGCTTCCCAGGAGGCGTATTGCGCTGCCCAAGCTTTGTTGAGTTGCTCGATGGATTCGTATTTCGCTTTGAGATCGTCCAAGAAAACCTTCTTAGCCGGCTGATCGGCCGGGGCGGCCAAAACAGTCATACCCAGGGAAAGTTCATCGCCCCAGCCTAGTTCGTTGTCGACGAAATAGCCCAGACACCACGGATCGCCGGCCGCTTTGTCTTTATGCCGCCCGACGGCCTTACGCACGGCATCAGTAAAACCGGGGTCGAAAACATCGGCGCCCCAGTACCCGAATTTTCCACTTAAAGGTCTTGCCTGCACATGAACGGTCGCCGTATAAGGCGTTTTGTGCATGGAGCAGATTTCGCCGCTGGACCAGTTGCCGATGGTGTTCAGTCCCCAGCTTCGCATGCGCCGATGCACGATTGTCGCAAATTGCGATTTCCAGTCGTCGCCGTATTTTCGCAGCAGATTAGCCGCGCCGAAATTGTATGTTTCGTTGGGCCGATTCCGATTGTCGCCCCTTGGGCGATTAAAACCCCTGCCATAAAAAGCCGCCAGCGGCGAGTCTTCGGCGGGCAGATCGGCGAACCACTCCCGGCGATTGGTCAACGCCGTGGCGTCGTGGCCCGGTTCCACGCAATCGACGCCGTTGGACCAGAACAGCCGGCCCTCGGGATCGACCAGCCACCAGAGAGCGTCGATCTTTTCCACGCGGAACCGGCCCGTGGTCTCAAGTTGCGGACCGTTTTTCCATCCGCCGTATTGATCCCAATCGGCCGGACCTGGATGGGCGGCCAGATCGGCGGCTTCCTCCGCCTTCCGCTCATGCAGTTCTTCGGGCGCATGGATTTTGCCGGGCCAATCCTTGTGCATATACTGGCCGAGCGTGTCGATCATGGGAAACCACCGGCTTTCGTCCGCCGGCAAGGGGAATGGGACCGCGCCGCCGGCTCGGATGTTAGAAATCTCGAAAACGTGCTCGGCCTTGGGATTACTTACGAAGATTACAAGCTGATTTATCCCGGCCGTATCGATGCCGTGTTCCTCATCCAATCCGCCTGGATAGCCGCGCATGCCGAAGAATTTCTTTCGCATTTCCGCGGACATTTTTTTCCGCAGGGGGATGTGCAAAGTCCGCTTTTCGCCGGGCGAAACAGTGACCGCTCCGGTTATGCAATTGGCCACTCCGTCCGCGCCGGGATTATCCACGCGGCAGTGAACCTGCACGGAATTATTGCCCACGTTTTTTACGTCCAAGGCGACGTACCCATAAGCGGAAAGATCCCATCGGCCGCCGGGCGCCTTGAGCGTAACTCCGGGCCAAGGCTCTTTTGCACCGGTTGCTATCCGCAACGCACTGCCAGAAATGCTAGACTTTGCATCTTTCGCCTCGACCGAGGCAAGATCGAATTGCACACCGAACTCGCAGAGGATTTTTTCCCCCGGCGCATCGGCGGCGGATAAAACATTCAGGCACGAGACAATTACCAAGACGGCATAAAACACGAGTTCACTCCTGATTTATGATTTATTATCGTTTATTGAGTGTCAGATAACTAATGTCACACACAATAGCCGGCGGCTAACAGCCGCCGGTGGGAATTTGCTTATATTCCGGCGGTCGTTGACCGCCGGCTAGTGACATTATTAACCTGAGACTCAATAGCCGCGACCCAGGGGAGACCTAAGCGCACGGTTGATGTTTAATTAACTATAACCGGGTTTCAAATATGTGCATAACATTCCGTGGGGGGGTAAGGTGCAGGTATATAATGCCGGCGGAACCGGGGATAAACTCGAATAATTTGTCTCTTTTACACGCAGTTGTAAAAAACTCCGTCCAATTCCGTCGAATAGATCGAGCAAAACGCCTTTTGACGCTTTTATCCGGCTTGGCGATAAGGTAGATTTCCATAGCCGCTGTAAAATTTGTAAATAGGAGGAAAGTCATGAGTGCCGAAGCAAAGAACGATCATCCCGAAAAACCGGCCGACGCTGCAACTGACGCCAAACAATGTACCAAGGATGCAGGCGAATGCCCCGAGGTCCATTTGGCGGCCGAGGCGGTGAGACTGGCGAAAATCGAACTGGAAAAGGCGCAAAAATTCTACGAAGACGTCTGCCGCCGGGCCGCCGATAAAATCAAAGCGGTCCGCGAGACCACTGTCGGAGACGTAATCGATAAAACGCTGGTAACGGTAAAACGACACCCCGGCCCAAGCCTGATTCTCAGTGCCGCCTTGGGCTTTTGCCTGGGCCGCTGGTTTCAACGGCTTTTTAAAAGATAAGGCTGTAGGCTGTAGGATGAGAACTGAAAACTGATTACTGAAAACTGAGAACCATGAAGAATTCCGATATCGAACAACGCAAGCGCGAACTCCGTTTGCGGATCGGCCGCATGAGGCGGCGGATCGATAACCGTTTGCACGCCGCAGGGCAACAAGCACGCCGGCTGGTATCGTGGCGGGAATATGTGAACCGGTATCCCGGCTACGCAATGCTGGCGGCTTTCGGCGTTGGATTGGCGGCCTCGGGCGGGTTTTGGCGGGGCCAAGTGCTGCGACGATCGGGCCTACGGCTCGTCAGCCAAACCGCGGAACAAGCCGGGCGGCATCTTTTCCGGGAAATCCAGCGGCTTTGGTCGCAATCGGGAGCCAAGCCATGAGTTCGTCAGATCGTCCCATGCTGGCCGATCTAAAGGCCGAGCTTCGCGGCTTGACGGCAGACGTGGGCGAAATGCTCCAATCGCACTGGGAGCTTGCCAGGCTAGAAATCCAAGCCGATCTAGCGCACTTAAAACGCCTGGTCTTCGTCTGGGGCGCGGCGGCCGTGATGGCTTTGACGTCTTTGCCGCTTTTGGCGACCTGTGTTGCCGAAGCGCTGGACGGCTGGCAGGGCGTTGCCCGACGATGCTGGTTGTTGATCTTCGGCCTGTCGTTGCTTTGCACGGCAGTTATAGGCGGCTATTGCGCTTGGTTTTGGTTCCGCCGCCGTTTCGTCGGCCTGAAACAGACCCTCGAAGAACTGCGCGAGGACCTGGAGTGGATGAAAGAAAAGATGAAGGATGAAGGATAAATGCGGAATAACCCACGGAAACCACTTGCATCTTCGCACTGTCCACTGCCCACTACTTTGCCTTCAACTCCTCGCGATACGGTTTATCTTGCTTGTAGAGTTCCAATCGGGCGTTGATGTCTTTTTTGTCTTTTTCCTTGGCGGTCTTATCGGTCTCGGCCATTTTAAGGGCTTTTGCCGCCCATTGGCGGGCAGTCTCGAAGTCCTTGTTTTCGGCATATACCGCGGCAAGCGTATCAATATAAGTCCAGTCTTTCCCGAAGTTCAGTTGGTAGGCCTTGTTGGCGTTCTCGAAGGATTTTTTCGCATCGCGGTATTTTTCGTCGGGACAAGTGGCTTGCAGCCATCCGAGCCTACGGTATGTTTTTGAGCAATTGGGATTGATTTTCAGGGCTTGATTGTAGTCGGCCAGCGCCTTTTCATACTCGCCTTTCTTGCACCAGGCATCGCCGCGGTTGATGTAGGCGCCGACATTTTTTGGATCTATCCGCAAGGCTTGCTCGCAGTCGGCGACGGCCTTGTCGAAATCGCCTTTCTCACACCAGGCCCAACTGCGGGAACTGTAGGCGGCAGCGGAATTGGGATTCAATCGCAGGGCTTGATTGTAATCATCGATGGCCTTGTCGAAATCGCCTTTATTGCCCCAGACATCGCCGCGGCCGGCATATACGGCGTCATCATTAGGACCAAGCGCAAGTGCTTCCTTGCAATCGTCCAGCGCCTTGTCGTACTCGCCTTTCTCGGACCAGACATAGGCCCGGCCGAGGTAAGCGCGGGCATTATTGGGAGCAAGGCGTATGTCTTGGTTGTGGTCGTCCAGGGCCTTGTCGTATTCGCCTTTCTCGGACCAGGCATAGCCGCGGTTGGTGTAGGCGTTAGCGTAATTGGGATTCAGCCGTAGGGCTTGGGTGTAATCGGCGATGGCCTTGTCAAACTCGCTTTTTTCCGCCCAGATACAGCCGCGGCCGTAATAGGCGAAGACGTAGATGTTATTGGCGGCATTCATGCGCAGGGCTTGGTCGCAGTCGGCGATGGCCTTGTCGTATTCGCCTTTATATTTCCAAGCATCGGCGCGGCCGACGTAGCCGTAGGCGTTATTGGGATCGAGACGTAGGGCTTCCTTGCAGTCGTCCAGGGCCTTGTCGTACTCGCCTTTCATGGTCCAGACAAAGCTGCGGTCGACGTACATCTCGGCATTATTGGGATTCAGCCGTATGGCCTGGTTGTAATCGGCGATGGCTCGGTCGAATTCGCCTTTTTCCCTCCAGGCATAGGCGCGCTCGTAGTAGGCGTCGGCGTAATAGGGATCAATTCGCAGGGCTTGACTTAAATCGGCGACGGCCTTGTCGTAATCGCCTTTCTGGTCCCAGTTACTGCCGCGCTCGTAGTAATAACTCGCCTCTTGCGCGTTCAGATCGGCGGCGAGGGCCAGAAAAACCAAGGACGATAATACCGCTAAACTCGGGATAAAACGCGACATGGTTCGACTCCTGTAAAAAAATGGCGACGTTATTATTGCAACGGGCGGCCGATAAAGATAAAGGAGGCATGTAGAAAGGGCAAGCAGCGCGGCGAGCGATTGTGTGCGGAGCCCACTGTCCACCGCCCACAAAACCCCAATCCCTAATCTCTAATTCCCAATTTTACACGTACGCGCAATCCATGCCAAGCCGGGTTTTGAGTTCCTCGAACTGCCGGGTGTAGGCGTCGCTGGAGGAGTGGACGTGCTCGGCCTCGGTGATGAATTTCATCTGATCGTTGCATTGGATGCCGTTATTTCGGAGAATATCTTCAAACTCGCCCAGATTCTTCCCGTACACGATAAGCAGCTTATGCTCGTCGAATTGGATCTCTTGCGGGATGCCGGGATTAAGCACCGCCAAACCCGTGCATCCGTCGTTAATCAACAGGTCCTCGTATTCCCAGAGGATGCTTTTCAACACGGGCAAATCGATGTGTTCGCGATATAAATCGCTATGACCGTTGTTATCGTGATTGTGGCTGGTCTCCAGGACGGCATCGACGGTAAATCCCAAAGGATCCATAAGATCCAAAAACACGTCGAATAGTTTTTCATTGGAAACGGCAACCATCAGTACCGGCACGTTGGCGCGGTTCTGCTCGTCGTGATACGAGTCGTGGCGGTATCCTTCGGCGGGCACGACCTGGAGATCGTACGAGGGGCGCACGGCGTCGGTCAGCGAATAGTCGCCGTATCGAGAGACACCCAGATGCGCTTCCAACTCCTCCTCGCTGAGGTGTTCAAAGCTGCTGGTGCCCACGGGCATTGCGCCTTCGCGGAAAACATTGCGGAAAAATCTTTTCAAAAATCCCATGAATGCTCTCTGCTTCGATATTCAACGATGCTTGGACTAGGGGATTGGACGAACCGCAGCCGGGAGCCCTCTTTTGAACAGTAGGTTACGCTTAGCGACATTGATGGAATCGGCCGCTTGCGAAAAGACCTCCTTGGGAACCGGGCCCGCTACAGGCTGAACAACCCTCACCTCCGCCATAACCGGCCGGAATCGTGTTTACACATCGCCTCATGCGGTAAAATGTTCAACAATGATTAACGTCCATGCTCGACTCGATAGGGAAGTGTAGCACCGGAAAAATAACACGGTCGGTTGTTTGCACGTTTCCATGAGCGGATTAAGCCGCCATGGAGTGCGGTTCTTCGGTTCGCGAAAAGTTTGGCAGTGGTAGCCGAGGGGACATTCAATCGTTAAACTTACGGCAGAAAGCAAACTAGGCGGCTAGGATTGATAACGAGCCCTGAAAACAGGATTTTTTACCCATGTTAAAAACAAAATCTTTCTTTACTTATTCTATTTTATTGTTTGCCGCGTCAAAAACCGCCGTGTTTGCCGCGGCCTGCGTTTTGTTGACGCTTGGCGGATGTTCCGGTTCAAAATCCGCTCCGGAGGGTCCTGTTTCCCCGCCAAATAACGCGGCCAAATCGGCCGATACGCTGGATCGCGAAGTTTGGGACCTTTGTTACATTCAAGGCGTTCGCGTCGGTTACGTGCAAAACGCTTACTATCGGACTTCGCAATCCGGCAAACCGGCCTTGCGGATCGAGGGCGATACGCATATCGCAATCACTCGCAACGGCCAGGAAACAAAACAGCAATTCCGCTCGACCAGCATCGAAACGCCCGAGGGTAGGTTGCTTAGTTTTAAAAGCGAGATGCAAATGAGCACGGAACTGTTGACCATTACCGGGCGGGTCGCCGGCAATCGCCTGCAAATTGAAACCTCGTCGCCGGGCAAAAAAGTGCCCGGCGTCATTGATTGGTCGCCGCGGTACGGGGGATTTTTCGCGGTCGAGCAATCGCTCCTCCGCAAACCCATGCAGCCCGGCCAACGGCGCACTTTGCAGGCCCTGATCGAAGGATTCAACCAGTTGGCCACGATCGAAATGCTCGCCCGCGATTGGCAGCAAACGCCGCTCTTGCACGGCACTTACGAGTTACTCCGCATCGACGTCGTGGCAATCTTTCCCGACGGAAATAAATTGGAGCAAACCCTATGGACCGACCGAACCGGCGACAGGATAAAAACCCTAAGCCAGCCGATGGCAATGGAGACCTTCCGCGCCACTAAGGACGAAGCATTGGAAAAAACCGAACCCGCGCAGCTCGACATCGGACTGAGCACGATTGTCAAGCTGGAAAAGCCCCTGCCCGGCGAACACGACGCAAAACTGGCCGTATACCGCGTGCATCTCGACGGCGGCGATCCGGCGGCCGTGTTTGCCGTCGGATCCACGCAAAAGGTCAAATCGCTCGACGCCAATACGGCCGAGGTGACGGTGTATGCCGTGCGTCCTGATAAACCGGGCAATGCCGATGCCCCCGCCGATCCGCCCACCGCCGCCCAGCGCGAGTCGAACAATTGGATCCAAAGCGACAATCCGAAAATTATCGCCTTGGCCCGCGAGGCGGCCGGCAACGAGGCCGATCCCTGGCTCACGGCCCTGCGGATGGAAAAATTCGTGCACGACTACATTAAACGCAAGGATTTTTCCCAGGCATTTGCCTCCGCCGCCGAAGTGGCCGAAACCCGCGAAGGCGATTGCACCGAACACGCCGTGCTCCTGGCCGCATTGTGCCGTGCCCGGGACATACCGGCCCGGGTAGCCATCGGACTGGTTTATGTCCCGCATTTGCAGGGCTTCGGCTATCATCTATGGACGGAAATTTACATCGCCGACAAGTGGATTCCCATCGACGCCACGCTAGCCAAAGGCGGCATCGGCGCGGCGCACCTGAAACTTGCCCACAGCAGTCTCAAAGGCGCGTCGGCCTACAGCAGCTTTTGGCCCGTGGTGCAAGTCGTGGGGCGGTTGAAGATCGAGGTCGTCGAGGCGGAATAGGTTTTAGGCTGTGACTCTGGTGTTCTGGCGCCATGACCACGCTTGTCGGGGACATGATTGAAACTCCATGGCATCCGTTATGTTGCCGCTACAGGTTTTCGTCGGCTTTTTAACGCCCGCCGGAATAACAGCACGACCGAGAAAAGCCAGATCACAACGCCGAGAATGATTTTCCATTTACTTGGCTCGGAAAGGTGAATTGAAAGATCGACCATATCGGGCGCGGATGGATCGATCGTCTTTTCGATGTTTTCTAAATCCTTTATTTCTCCGGCAAGGATTTTTCGCCACACGGAGATGGGCATTTTCGAGGGCAACATCCGGACCACACCGTTAGCGAATAATATATTGATTGCGCCGGGGTGGACGGTTGAAATGCGCAACCCTTTGCCGGTTTTCATTCGCTCCAAAGCTTCATCCACGGTAAGGTCGCGCGGTTCGGCCCAATGCACGCCGGAATTTGCAACTTCCACGACCATGATGGTGTGCGAACCGCCGTCGGGCAAATCCGAGAGTTTAACCGGCCCGTCCTCCCGCCACGTCGTGCCCGGACCGATCAGAGCCACGTAATTTGTGGTTGGATCCTTTTCATCAATGCTATCGCTTGGGCACCTATATTCCGGAAGTGAAACTTGGCTTAAAAATTTTGTATTGTTCGGGCCATTCCAAGGCTCGTCTTTCTTTAGCGAATTATAAATAATGCCATATTCAAACATCGGCAAAATTTCCACCCGCCAACTATACAAAGCTTTGCCATCCTTATTACAAGTATTTGCCGAAGGAAAATGTTTGTTTGCGTCGTGATAATTATGCAGTGCAAGACCTATTTGCTTTAAGTGACCATGACATGTCGCACGCCGGGCCACTTCGTGTGCGGTTGAAATATTCGGCAGCAGCAATCCTGGGCAGATGATCCCGATAAAGATGATGAGCACGGCATTCCATATCCCATCTCTTAAAATCTTAGTGCGGTTCAGACACAAAGCGGCAATCGATAGAACCGCGGTTATATATATTCCCCATGTCCCAAACAGCGCCAACGATGCCGCGACGTTGAAAAAGATCAAAAACAGCGTGGATAATTGGAATTGCATTGGGAAAACAATTTCAACTTATCGGTTTACGGTAAAGAAACACGAAATAATTCAGAACATCCGCTGTTTTCATCACGAAAGATCGAAATAACGAAAACACGAAATACGAACTGCCGATTCCTTTTCGTTCTTTCGCCTTTTCGTGATTATAATTAGTTGTTCCGAATTGTGCGCTATGTGTTTTCCGGCCTTTAGCAATAAATGTTGTATTTCATGTTAAATCCATGGGAAAAACACCCGGAGCAAGCTCCGGGGCTAAACTTGATCTTGTTCAATCTACTGGTTTTCGTGCCTTCCAATATATGTAGAACGGGATTCCCGACAGCATCAGTAATATTCCTGTCACTGTTGCCCACGGGGCGCCTTGGGCGACGTAGATCAAGAAGGATAAAGAGATAATGAGGTACAGGGCCGGCGTCAGCGGGTAACCCCAGCAGCGATACGGGCGGGGGCGGTCGGGCTGGCTAAAACGCAACTTGAACACGGCGGCGATCATAAGGCCGCCGAAAAACACGGCCATGAACATGGTATAGGTAAGCAGATCGGAGTAAGAGCCGGTCAGCGTCAAAACCATCGACCAGACTCCCTGGAAGATCAAGGCCGTGCCGGGCGTTCCGGCCTGCGGATGCAGGGCCGCGCAGCGGCGAAAGAAAAGACCTTCCCGGGCCATTGCATACGACACCCTTGCCCCGCCGAGGATCATGCCGTTTATGCAGCCGAACGTGGATATCAAAATGGCGACGATCACCAGCGTCCAGCCGATGTTGCCGAAAAGCACCTCGGCCACGCGTTGGGCCACGCGATTTTCCGGAATGCCGGCGATTTCGCCAATGGGCAAAACGGCCAGATAGGCGAGATTTGTAAGCACGTACAAAAATGTCACCAACAAGGTCCCCAGCAACAACGATCGGGGGAGCGTGCGATCGGAGTCGCGGACCTCTTCGCCCACAAAGGCCACGGTATACCAGGCATCGTAGGCGAAAAGGGCCTTTGAGAACGCCACGGCCATTGCGGCCAGCAGGCCCATTTTCAGGGCTTCCTTTCCTGGAATCGGTTGGACCAGCGGGAAAAAGTGGGACGTGTCGCGGACATGGCTCAGTCCGGCCACGATCAGGGCCACCAGTGCGGCCACTTTCAGCACGGTGAACAGGTTTTGCACAAAAACCCCTTGACGCACGCCCCAGACATTTATGCCCGTCAGCAAGGCAATCACGCCACAGGCCACCAACTGGGCCGAATTGAACTGAAGCGTGAGCAGGAACGACGGTATATGGGCCTGCCAGGCAATCGGCAATAGCTTTCCCATCGGGATAACCACCAGTACATGGGCCTCGCCGAGTTGTGGTATGAACGACCCGAGGTACTTGGCAAAGGCGATCCCTACGGCGGCAATCGTGCCGGTCTGAATAACTATGAACTGACCCCAGCCGAACAAAAAGGCCCAAAAATCGCCGAAGGCTTCGCGGAGATAGACATACTGTCCGCCCGAGTGCGGAAACATGGCGGCCAGTTCGGAGCAGGCTATGGCCCCCAGCACGGTGAACACCCCGCCCAAGACCCACAGCCCGATGAGGATCCCGGGCGTCATGACATATTCGGCCATGATCGACAGCCCGAAAAAGATGGCCGAGCCGATCATCGAGCCGGCCACGATGGTAGTGGCATCGAACAGTCCCAAATGCCGCCGAAGTTTGTGGTGTTCGGTCATTCAAGCAATATAAAACAAAAAGGGGCGACAGTTCAACTGCCACCCCAACGGATTCTACGTTGCTGTTGCCAGTTTTTTGCGGCTTTTTATCGCATGGTCGAAGAGTAGCATAACAGAGGTCATCCAGACGATTATGGCGAGAATGGCGAGCCATTTACCCGGTGCATTGTCAAGAGGATCGACATGTACATCGACCATATCCGGTGCGGATTCATCTATGTTTTCATCATAAATGCTGTTTATATCCTTCACTTCTCCCGCAAGAAGTTTTCTCCACAAAGAGATCGGCATTTTTGCAGGTAAGCCTTGAACCGCGCCATCGGCAAATAACACATTAACTACACTGGGATGAGCGGTTGAGATGCGTAATCCCTTGCCGGTTTTCATTCGCTCCAAAGCTTCTTCCACCGTGAGGTCCCGCGGTTCGGCCCAATGCACGCCTGAATCAACCGTTTCCACAACCATGACAGTATGAGATCCACCGTCAGGCAAATCTGAAATTTTTACTGGTCCATCTTTTCGCCATGTCGTGCCAGGACCGATTATGGCAATATAGTTTGTAGTAAAGTTTTTTTCATTTTGCTTATCGCTTAGACATTTATAATGTGTTACCTGAACCTGGCCTAATATCTTGGCGTTATGGGGGCTATTCCAAGGTTCATCTTTTTTAAATGAATTATAAAGATCTTCATAATCTATCATTGGTAACATTTCGACCCGCCAACTGAATAAAGGTTTGCCATCCTTGTCGCATGTATTTACAGTGGGAAAATGTTTGTTTGCATCATGATAATCGCGCAATGCAAGACCTATTTGCTTTAAGTTATTCATACATACAGCACGTGGGCTAGCTTGTTGTACTTCTCTAATAGGTATCCATAAACCTGGGCAGATGATTCCAAAGAATATGAGAAAAAAGACACATGCAAATCTGACCGACGAATTCTTGATGCTATAAAGGCAGAAAGCAGTAACTAGAATTACCCAATCAGCCCATATCGCAAAGGCCCATTGCCCTACTGGTGCAAATAGCGCCAGCGATGTGGCGACCATGAAAAATATCAGAAACAGCGTGGATAAGCGATATTGCATCGGATGGATTGGAAAAGTTAAGGGACGGAGATCATCGTCCGGTTCCCAGGCAGAGCCATTGCCTATTATTACGTTTTTGCCTCGGGCGGGCAATTGATATTAGCTTTTGCCCCGGCGGGGCAATTGATATTAGCCCAGCGATTCATCGCTGGGAAGATGAAACACCACGATTTATTCCGCCGTCCCGTAGGGACGATTGAAGGTACTTGTGCAAATTCAACCGTCCCTACGGGACGGAAGGGGGAATGTCTGATGCCATCCCTACCCAGCGATAAATCACTGGGCTATTATCGAACGACCCTACGGGTCGTATCGACGGAATATACCCAAACAATCCTATTGGTTTAACGATAATATAAAAAAAGGGGTGGCAGTTCAACTGCCACCCCAACGGTTTATGTTAATTGTTGCCCCAACTATTTGGGCGTTCCCAGGCGGAGCCTGGGAACGAGTATTTAATCGATTCGCACCCGGCACAAGTGCCGGGGCTAAACACTGTCCACTGTCCACTGACCACTGAACACTGACCACTTACATCTTCGCGATCTTTTCCATCAGATCGACGCTGCGGCAGGAGTAGCCCCATTCGTTGTCGTACCAGGCGAGGACTTTTAGCAGCGTATCGCCCATTACGGAGGTCCAATCGGCGGCGAAGACCGAGCTGGCCTGTTCGCCGATCACGTCGCTGGAGACCAAGGGATCGGTCGTGTACTTGAGGATGCCCTTCAACGGCCCGGCGGCGGCTTCTTTCATGGCGGCATTGACCGCTTCCTTTGTCACCGGCTTGGCCATTTCGCAGGTCAGGTCCACGCAACTGCCTGTTGGCACCGGCACGCGGAGTGAAATACCAGTCAGCTTGCCCTTTAGTGCTGGAATGACGATTCCCACCGCTTTGGCAGCGCCGGTGGTGGTGGGAATGATGTTCAAACTTGCCGCCCGCGTGCGATACGGGTCCTTGTGCGGCATGTCCAGCACGCGCTGATCGTTGGTGAAGGCGTGTATAGTGGTCATCTGACCTTTGACGATGCCGAATTTCTCGTGCAGAACCTTGGCCACCGGGGCGAGGCAGTTTGTCGTGCAACTGGCGTTGGAAATGAATTTGTGCTCGGGCTTGAGTTGATCGTCGTTTACGCCCAGCACGCAGGTCAGGTCCGGCTCGTCCTTGGCCGGTGCGCTTAGGACCACTTTCTTGGCCCCGGCGTCTATGTGACTGGCATAGCCGGGTTTACCGCCCCCGCCGCGCGAGGTAAACACGCCCGTGCTTTCCAGCACCACGTCCACGCCCAATTCCTTCCACGGCAGGGTGGCCGGGTCCTTTATCGCCATGGCTTTGATTTTTTTGCCGTCGACGATCAAATACTGGTCGTCGTATTCGACCGTGCCGGGAAATTGACGGTGGACGCTATCGTATTTCAGCAGAACGGCGAGCGTCTTGTTATCGGTAATATCATTTATACCGACTACTTCAAAAATCTTTTGCCTTTGAGCCAGGATTCGAAACACCAAACGTCCGATCCGGCCGAAGCCGTTAATTCCAACGCGAATTGCCACAACTCGTCTCCTTATGTAAAAAAGGTCTCCCCCCTATTATCGGGGGCAAAATTTCCTAATCCGGACAACATCCGGCACGGTAGGCATTTAAAGAATCGGGAATTATACTAGGTTATTAATATCCCGACAACACTTGCGGCGAGTGGTTCCCTTGTCTACATTTTCTTCTCGACCTCAATGGCAACTCCCATCGGGCGTTTCCCGGGGTGTGTGGGAATACACCCAGTCGGATCATATTGCCCGGGAATATGACGAATATTTCGCCCTGAATCGGCTTTTCGAATTCGACGAGCAGGTGCTGGCACTATATTTTCGCCGGCCTGGATTGGTTGTTGACCTTGGATCCGGCACTGGCAGGGCGCTTATCGGACTGGCCCGACGCGGGTTCCATGGCATTGCCGTCGATCTATCGATCCACATGCTGCGTGTCACGACCCAAAAGGCACGGCTGGAAAACCTGGATATTCAGGGCATCCAAGCGAATGTCGTGGAATTGGATTGTCTGGCGGACCATTCGGCCGATTACGTGCTTTGCTTGTTCAGCACACTGGGAATGATTCGCGGCCGGGCGTATCGCCAACTGGTTCTCGATCACGCGCGGCGCATATTAAAACCCGGCGGGCTGTTTGTAATGCACGTGCACAATTTCTGGTATAACCTTTTCGATCCGCTGGGCCGCCGCTGGCTGGCACAACACGTTTGCGAAAAACTCCGCCACGGCGACATGGAATGGGGCGACAAATTCTTCCACTTCCACGGCATCGCCCAGATGTTCCTGCACACTTTTAGACAAACCGAATTGCGAACCGCGCTAAAGCGTTCCGGTTTCAAAATCCGGGAATGGATCCCCTTGGACACCGATCGCCAACGCCCGCTCCGGAATCCCTGGTGTTTAGGCCGTTTTCGCGCCAACGGCTGGATCGCCGTGTGTGAATGATTGCACAAACATCCATGCGGACGGGGAGGGATTCGAGGCGAATTCTGTAATCCGCAATTCTGACAAGCAGTTACGTCAATCGGAAACTTTAAGCGGCACAAAAAGTAGCGAGTCTGACCCCAGATCAATGCCTACCGGTTTTTCCAGCGATGGTAGTTCAAGACACTCAGCACCAAAGGTGCGTGGCGATATCGTGTCCATCGCGAGCGGTTACGGGTGTCGCATTTTCAGTCGTCCGCCCTCCATGTCATAGCGTCCCGCGCCCGTCTTGTACAATACGAACATATCGCATTGAGGGTCGGCCCCCCTATTCATCGGCAAAAAATTGGACACAGTAACTCGAAGGTTACTTTTAGGAGCGATTACCGGAAACTTTATTGCTATAATGAATATCTGTTCTCTCACGATGGAAAACTCATTGTAAGGAGGGTGCACAAAAACCGCTGCTGGCTTTTTATGGAGGTTGTTTACAAATATCGTCAAAATAACATCTTCAGCAGGGGCTTTGCCCCTGTTGCTAATCAAGACAGTGAACCAATCGTTGTCCTTTTGTTCCTCCGTCGATT
The DNA here is from genome assembly GCA_050013075.1 of Thermoguttaceae bacterium. Taxonomy (GTDB): domain Bacteria; phylum Planctomycetota; class Planctomycetia; order Pirellulales; family Thermoguttaceae; genus JBEKIK01. The sequence goes on from JBEKFZ010000030.1 coordinate 26,350, forward strand.
CACAACAAGATTCACAACAAAACACCACGTCGGGGTTAACAAATCCGAAGTATTGAGTATTCAGGACCGACACGCCCAGAGATGCGAGGCTGACTAATAGCGCGGTCACCGAAATGTAGAACACGGAAGTTTTGTAAAAGGGAGGGGATGCCATAGACTGGCTCGGCAGCTCTAGCATCGGCGGTAAAGATGACGGCGGATTAGGCTCGGGGTTGCATTTTGAGTCGTGCGGATCAGCCATGCGATACCCCCTTTCGACATCGGTTCTATCACCGCGATGTAATCCTTGCAACCCCCCGCAAAAAAGGTAAAATCGGAGATGTTCGGGACGGTCGGCTAGCTACCAGACAAGCGGATCCGGCAGGCGGTCGCAAGTGTGCCACTGGCTTTGCCAGTGTTTTTGTAGAATTTATTAAGAGAAGGCTTGTTCGGGAAAAAAGTGAATGACTATCACTTCGAAGCACTTCCGTACTTCCAATGCATAATTCCTGGCTGTAAATCCTGATATAGGATGGAAAGTCAACCCGCCAAAAGCCACTGGCAAAGCCAGTGGCATACCCTCTCGGCCCCCTTTCGTCAGTGCCACCCAGCCGGATTACAGTGAATCCACGAAAAAAGTCAAAACACTCAATTTTCACCACGAAAGAGCGAAATAAAGAAAACACGAAATCTAAACTTTAAATTTATTTTCGTATTTTCGTTCCTTCGTGTTTTCGCGTTAAATAATAGTGGTTGCATGTCGTTTACTGCAAACAACTAAGGATCTCTAACAATACCCAGCCGCCCTCACCCCCGGCCCCTCTCCCGACCAACCTTTCGGTTGGTGCCCGGCGAGGGGAGTAATTTGCAAAACTCCAACTTTAAATTCTTTTTCGTGTTTTCGTTCCTTCGTGTTTTCGCGTTAAATAACTGTGGTTGCGTATCGTTTACTGCAAACAACTAAAAATGAAACATTATTTTTTCTTCTTTTCTCCCAGCGGTTCGGCCAGTTCGATCTTCACTTGCGCGGCCTGCAGCATTCCATTAGTGCCGGTGGTTTTCATCCCTTGAACTTTGATCCTGTCGCCTTTTCTGGCCATTGAATAATCGGCAAGATCGACGAGAATTTTGGGATTATCGCTCAATTCGCAGAGAACCGTTGCTTTATCGATTTTTATTTGCAGTTTGTTTTTTTTAAAGCTTACGACCCGCCCTTGCACGTTGGAAGGCCCGGTTGCGGAAGCTCTGCCGCCCTCGAGGCCGGAAGGTTTTTCCTGCGACGGCGTGACTATGGTCAACTGTTCGATCTTGTCGGCCGCCACGCCGCGCTTGTCAACATCGGCCTTTAACTGCACAAACAAGCCGGGGCGCAGGAAATCGGCGCCGACTTCGCCGGCGACTTGCACTTTCGTTTGCTGGTTCAAGACGATTATCCATCTTTCGTTTGAATCGGTGCGCATTTGAATTCGGCCCGTGGCCAGGGCTTCGATTGTGCCCGAGACGTCGAGCATTGTCATGGCCTGCTGCTGTTGTTGTTGCTGTAACTGCTGTTGTCGCTGCTGGGCCGTGCTCGCGCTCGATTTGAGGCTATAAGGATAGCGTGTAACTTGGGCGTCGGCCGAAACGACGGCGTAAAACAGAACATATATCGCCATTAAAAATCGAATGGACATGTCAAGCACCTCTTTCAAAGGTAAAAAAACACAATGCCCTGGCCTAACCTGCATTTCTCACCAGCGTGTGCCACTGCTTGCTTGCAAGCAGTGCTGAATTGCTGACTTACGTCTACACTGCTTGCAAGCAAGCAGTGGCACACTATTTTGGAACGTACCGGTCTGGTTAGAAATGCGGGCTAAGCAGCGGCCCTTTTTCAAGCATACCTCTACATTGCGAATTTGGACAGCATTTTTTATGTAAAACGCCCCCCCTGGATACGGGAGCGTGGGGATTTTACAATAAGATTTAGAGCTTAACCTAAAACTGGTAGTCATTCTGAGCGAAGCGAAGAATCTAGCCTCTATTATCAAGATCCTTCGCCGACCAACGCTGCGCGTCGGTGCCCGTCAGGATGACAAAAATGGTTATTTGGATAAGGATCTAAGTGTGAATGTTCACAAATCCCAAATAAAAACTCTAAAGCGACCAAGAAAAAAATGCCTGCCGAGGATACGCGGATTACCGTTCCGGGTTTTACGGCCCTGAAATCGGCCGGACAGAAAATTACCATGCTGACGGCCTACGATTATGGCACGGCCGGCTTGGTCGATGCCGCGGGCATCGAAGGCATTTTGGTGGGCGATAGCTTGGCGATGGTGGTGCAGGGACACGACAACACCCTGCCGGTCACCTTGGACGAAATGATTTATCATGCCGAAATGGTGGGCCGGGCGGTGCGGCACGCTTTAGTGGTCGTGGACATGCCGTTTCCGAGCTTCCATCTTGGCGCGTACAAGGCAATCGAGAGCGCCGGCCGGATCTTAAAGGAAACGCATTGCCAGGCGGTCAAATTGGAAGGCGGGGCGGAACAAGCCGAGGTGATCAAGGCCCTGGTTTCGGCGGGCATACCGGTGATGACGCATTGTGGATTGCGCCCGCAAACTATCCATCGGATGGGCGGATATCGCGCGGATCGCGACGAAAAGCAATTGCTGGCCGACGCCCGGGCCGCTGAGCAGGCCGGCGCATTTGCCTTGGTCCTGGAGTGCGTGCCGGCAGAGGCGGCTGCACGGATCACCAAAACCCTTAAAATTCCCACCATAGGAATCGGTTCAGGGGCGGGTTGCGACGGCCAAATTCTCGTTTTTCACGATCTCTTGGGACTGACCGCCGGGCACGTGCCGCGGCACGTCAAAGCCTACGCCGATCTGAAAAGCGTCATTGCCCGGGCCGTGGCCCAATATCGCGATGAAGTCCGCTCGGGCGCGTTTCCCGGCCGGGAACACGCGTTTTAAAACAATAATAAACGCAATTCCAATTCAAAGCCGTGATCTAACGCAAATTTGAGTGTGATATTTTATCTGAAAAAAACCGATTTTTGTGCATCGCGAAACCGCAAGCGGTTTGTTGGATAAAATGCGTGGTATTCATTAAGACCGGGCTTTTCCCCGCAAGCTTAAGATCAGTTCCACTTCGCCGACGGGCATGGCGAGACGTTGGGCGATGGCCGAATCGCTCAGGCCGTAATCGGACAGGGTATATATTTCTTCATGGCGATGTGGCGACGATACGGCGGATGCAGTCGGCGGCGAGGCGGGGCGCAGGGTCTGCGCCTGATTAGCCGGCAATCCGGCGGGGTTTTTTTCTTGCACGGACGGAGGGCCGGGCTTGGGATTGAAAAGCGGAGAGCCGCCGGATCGCGGGCGATTTGAAGACGGCGTATCATCCTTATTATGCCGGGTTTTTAAGGTCGCCTCCAAGCGTGAAGCGGCCCGGTCGGCTTCGGCAATCAAGGCCTGCAAGGCCCGCATTTTGCTGTCCAACTGGGCCTTCAGTTCCCGGGCGGTCTCGTGCATATCGACTTCCCACTGGGCCGTACTCGGCATGGCGTCCAAGTGCCGCTGGGATGCCGTTGGAGGCGTTGTTGGAGACGATGTTGGGGGCGTTGTTGGGATGGCAGTTGAACTGCCGTCCCAACCGGGCCGGGCAGCACGCGGCCACTTGGATTCCTCCCGCCTTTGCCGACTAAAGTACCGGCTGGTGCGCATCAACAAAATGAATGATATGCCCAACACCACAACTATAAAAATAAACGCCGTGGGCGAGCCGATTTGATCGAAAGGATTCACGGTTTTCCTCCTTGAATGAAAAGGAGTTGTTAGGGCGGCGTTGTTTATCGAGTCTCAGGAAAATGTGGCATTATCTCATCGGAGCCGGGCCGGGTCGGTCCGGTATTTCCGGGGCGACACGCCCCGGCTCTGACTTTTCATAAGTCGATTCTCCTGGCACAAGTGTCGGGCAAAACAAAGCAGTGGGCAATAAATTGCCCACCCCTAATCTGCATATCAGTGGGCAATAAATTGCCCACCCCACTTCACGTTATTTTTCCGCCGCTCTCGAGGCATCAAATGCCTTTTGCGCCGCTTCGTACACGTCGCCCAGCGGCAAGTCGTGCTCCAGGGCGATGCGGCGGCAGGCATCGAACTCGGGAGTGAAACGGGGAGTGTTCCCGCCCAGCCGGGCGATCTTTCCCTGAATCGGTCCCCAAACGGTATCCACGGCGTGCGACTGGCGCGCTAAAACATGTCGATCGATCGTCGAGCGGCGAATGCCCAAAGTGGATGTTTCCCGAAAAATGATCTGTTCCAACCGATCCGCCTCGGCCGGTCGGCACAACACGCTGAGCAGCACGCCGGGGCGGTTCTTTTTCATGCCGATGGCCGCGGTGTAGACGTCCAAGGCCCCGGCATCCCAGAGCCGCTCGATGCAGTAGCCGATCAATTCGCCGCTCAGATCATCGAGATTGGTTTCCAACTGATAAATCTGATCGGAGCGGGCGAAGTCGCCGGCGGCAACCGATTCGCCCAGTAAAATTCGCAGGATATTAGGGCGCTCCGTCCAATCGTTGCTGCCCGCCCCGCAGCCGATTTGCCGGATAATCATGGGCGGCACCGGGCCGAAGTCCTCGGCCAGCACGGATAGAATGGCGGCCCCGGTGGGCGTGGTCAATTCGCCCTGGATGCTCGAGTCAGCCAGGGGAACGCCTTGCAACAATTCGGCCGTGGCAGGAGCGGGAATACTGCATTGGCCGTGCGCTATTTTGATCGTACCCCAGCCGGTCGGCACGGGCGAGGCCATGATTCGTCCGACGTCCAGCATGTCGAAGCCCGCCACCGCGCCGACCACGTCGGCAATGGCGTCGGCTGCCCCTGCCTCGTGAAAATGGATTTTATCGATGTCGGTTCCGTGGACCTTGGCTTCGGCCTCGGCCAGGCGGGTGAAGATTTTCCGGGCCGTGTCTTTTTGCCGCTCAGTCAGCCGGCCGGAATCGATCAGGGCAAGAATCTGCCGCAAATTGCGATGCTCCCGCTCGGGCGGATACATCACATTGACCTTTGTCGCCCGAAATCCTTGCCGCCGGACTTCCTCGGCAACCAACCGGCAATCGGGCAGCCCCAAGGAGCCGATGACCGCGTTGAGGTCCTCGATCTTCACGCCCGCATCGACCAGCGCGCCGAGCGTCATATCGCCGCTGATGCCGCAAGCACAGTCGAGGTAGGCTAATTTGGTCATTAAAAAGTTTATCGTTTACAGTCTACAGTTTACAGTATACAGTTGCCGGAACGTGGATCGGTGATTAGCGGTCGGCGGACAACGCGAAACCGCAAGCGGTTTCATCAATGCTTTTAATCATCTTCCGGCCTAAAGCCTACAGCCTAAAGTCTAATGCCTAAAGTTTAAAGTTGAACGTGTGGGTAACAAACCGCCAGAAGCGCGTACCCAGGGGGATCCAATCGGTCTGGATTCGGGCGGTGCCGCGGAGCCCCAGGCGCATCAGGCCGGTCTCGTCGTCCAGGGGCACCCGGGCTTGATAGGACGTGCTCACCGGGCGTTCCACTCCGGAATGCGGATCGGTCTTGGTGGGCAATTCGCCGCCCGACTTGTTCGACAGCCGCGGCGGAGAGATTTTCAATTCCGACTCAGCGATCTCGGCGACTTTACTGGTAAAGGTATCGTGGGGAAGTTCGTCGATTTTGATGTACACGCGTTGATCCTTGCGAACGAGGTTCCGATCGGCCTGGTCGATAACCACCACCGCTTCCAGTTTGCGCGGATCGCCGATCTGACAGAACAGCACGCCCTCTTGCAAAAAAGCGCCTAGATTTTCCTTTTCCAGGGGCGAGCCCGACCAGGCGGGCAACTGTCCGTCCGGATCTTCGCGGCGAGGCACCAGTTGCGGAGGCAGAACCGTGCCGGAGATCGGCGCTTTTAGACACAAGCGTTCAAAATCCGCCTCTTTTTTTTGCAGTTGCTCTTTGGCCGCGTAAAGGGATTCTAGGGTCGCGGGAATTTCTGACTGGGCATGTGGATCGTCGAATCCTTGCCTGCGGAGGCTTTCCAGTTTAACGCTGTATTGTCTTTCTTGCATGGTGAGCTTGGCGATTTCTTCTTCCAGTTCGATATTCCGCAATTGCCCAAGAGGGGTTCCTTTCTCGACCTGCCGGCCGGGCTTCACTTCGATGGCGATCAGCTTGCCGGGCACGCCGACGTACACCGATTCGGCGTCGCGGGCCTGGATTTCAAAAGTCGCCAGCACGCTGTGCGGCAAGGGTAAAAAAAGCACGACCAATACCACGGCCGCCAACACGCTTAGAGTGACATACATGTGAGTTTTTTTCACTTTATCGAGCCTCCCCGGCACATAGAAAAATTTTCCCAACTGATACAGCGGCGTGAAAAACAGCGCCCACAACGACGCCGCCACCACCAACTGGCCGACGAACTTCAAATGATACGAGTCGAATAATCTGTATAAAAACCAGCAGATCGAAAAAGCTATGATCCAGCGATACACGGCCGCCGCCATGGAATACAAGGCGAAAAACATCTGGTTGGATTCGGGCAGGAACGGATCCTCGGTCATTTCCATGCCCAGACACCACTCGCCCAATTTCCGGCTGAGAATGGTGGTCGCCTTCTGGCGCAGGTTGGGAATTTCGGTCAAGTCGGAAAGGATGTAGTAGCCGTCGTAACGCAGCAATGGGTTGCCGTTGAAAAGCACCGTGCTCACCGAGCATATAAACATGGCATTCAGGCACAGGCTGTTCAACAAGCCCGGCACGGAAAACCACCATAAAAACGTGCAAATCGAGGCGATCATCAGCTCCACGTATATGCCGGCCGCTCCGATAATCGCGCGGTGCCACTTGTTGGGCAGCATCCAGGAATCGGATACGTTGCAATACAAGCAGGGCGTGAGCACGAGTATCATTATGCCTATTTCGTGACATTCGCCGCCGAAGTGCTTGCAGGCCAGACCGTGGCCGAACTCGTGAAACACCTTTGTCACGCCCAAGGTCAGCGCCAAGAGAAAGGCGTTGTGAATGTTGAAAAAATCCTTGAACTCGGGGAGTTTTGAACGAAAAACGTCGAACTCCGCCAAGACCAACATCAGCGCCGACAGGGCCAAAAGCAGGCAAAACGCTAAAGCCGGAACTGAAAAAAACCAGCGAAAGTAAGGATACAGGAAATTCAGCACCCGCTCCGGATCGAACCCCTTGAAGCGGATGCAGAGAATGTTTCCCAGGGTTTGCAGCCATTCCTGGCGTTTGCGTTTATCGCGGCGCAGGCGGAGCTGACGGCCCTGGCCCGTTACATCGGCCACGACCAGCCCGCTGCGGTGCAACATGCCCAGGAATTGCTGCAACTCGTCGAGAGTGATCTTCTGCGGGGGAAACTCGTCCTCGAATCGTTCCTTGATTTCATCCATGCTGATTGTGCCGTCGAGCATTTGCAGGATGGCGAATTCCTCTTCCTGAAAGCGGAAGTACTGCAACCCCACGGGATCTTTCACTACCCAGTAGGTTCGTCCCAGATAGTGCTGCCGGCGCGCAACCAGGTCCGGCCGCTTCCGGATGGAAATCGCCCGGGCGGAACTCGATACCAAACTGTCGTGAAGAGTTACCATGGGGGAAATGCAGAATGAAGAATGAAAAATGCAGAATGAATAAGTATCAGTTCCACATTCTGCATTCTAACTTCTGCATTCTGCATTCTTACTTCTGCATTCTGACTTCTGCATTTATTTCAGTTGTATCGTCATCTCGGCGTCCATGCCGGGGCGCAGCAGCCATTGGCCGTTTTCTTCCCGATTATTGACCAGTGCGCGAACCACGTAGTCACCTTCGGCCTCGACCACGGGATCGACGAAAACGATCTTGCCGTTGAACGTTTCCGTGCGTCCCCGGGCAAACACGACCTTGACCGTCACCGGCCGGTCCATGACTTCCTTGGGGGCATAATCGGAAATTTTCAAATTTCCCTGCACCCGCAAGCGGTTGACCTGCACCACGTGTAAAACCGGTTCGCCCGCCTGCACCCACTCGCCCACGTGCCGATAGATTTTTTGGACTTGTCCGGCCAAGGGCGATTTAATCCGGTGGCGTTCGACTTTTTCCGTGGCCGCGCCAAGCTCGGCCTCGCTGACTTTGGCCTGCAAACCGGCGATGCGGAATTCCAATTCCGATTTTTTGATGGTCAGTTCCGCCGCCCTGTGTTCGAGCAAATGTTGTTGCACCAACGCCATGGGCACCGAACCTTGCACCTTGCTGTTCGCGTCCACGTCTCTTTTATACACCGCATCAGCGACTCTCTCGGCCGCGTTGGCGTATTGCACGTTGATATCGCTGCCGGCCTGCTCCTTGGCGACACCCAGCTTGTAATTCGCCACGTCTTGATCCCTCAAGGCCAGAAGATCGTCGATCTCGGCCAGCAATTCGCTCTTTTTCACGAATTGGCCTTCCTTGACGGGCAATTTCAGCAGCACGCCAGGCTCCTGGGCCGGCACTTCCGCCTTTTCATCCAAATCCACCAGGCAATCTTTAATCGTTACCGAACTCGGCAAACCACCGCTGGGCTGCGCGGTCACTGCGCATAATAAACTAAAAATAATCACCGAAATGGACATGGCAATATCCTTCTCTCCTTAACGTGTCAGAGCCGGGGCGTGTCGCCCCGGTAATTCCGGGCCGACACGGCCCGGCTCTGATGCGAAAACATGACATTCTTTACCTGAGACTCAATAAACTCCAGTGACTGTTATTTTAAAAGTACCTGAATATAATTCGCGTCTGGATGAACGATATCAGGTCGTTTAGGAGCACGTATCCCAGCGCGCGGCGGCCGCAATAGACTTTAGCCGTTACCGTGGCGCCGGGAAGCAAGTCGGGCAACTCATCCTTGTTGATGGCCACCTTAACCAGAACCGTGTTGCCCTCCTCCCCGCGAACCTCGGCGCTGCGCTGGATTTCCGTGACCGTCCCGTAACGGGTTGTGCTCGGCTCGGAGGCCAGAATATACGATACCCGCAACCGGTCGTCCACCGGCTCCCGGCTAGGTAAAGCGGCCAAACGGGCGGACAATTCCGCGTCCGTCGACTCAGCCATGAACGCCTTTATTTTCTCTTTCGCCTTTTCGTAGGATTCTTCCTTAAGAATCTCGGCAAGTTTGTCTTTCGTTTCACCGTCGGGCAAACTCTTGACGATTTCATCCAGACGATCGTGTAAGATTTCGTTCAATATCGATATTTGTTTGGCGTAAAGCTCTTCGTTTGGGATCTTGGCCAACTGCTCTTCGACCTTTTTACTTATTTCCTCTTCGGCGCTTTCCTGAACTTTTGGAGGAGACTTTTCGGTTTCAACGGGTTTAGCCGTTTGCTCAGCGGTTGTTTCCGATGGTTTTGCGGCAGGCTGCTCGGTTTCAGCGGGTTTAGCCGTTTGCTCAGCGGGGGTTTCAGATGGTTTCGCGGCAGACTGCTCGGTTTCAGCGGGTTTAGCCGTTTGCTCAGCGGGGGTTTCCGGAGGATTTGCCGTGGATTGTTCTGTTTCAGACTTTTTGTTGGTTTCTTCGGCGGGAGTATTAGGCGGTGCTGTTTTATTGGTTTCTTCGGCGGGCGCTTTGGGCAGTTTGGCAAGCAACTGTTCCTTGAGCAGATTGCGCAAATTGTCCCGAGCCTTATCGTAGAGTTCCTTTTGCGCCTCTGCGACGTGGCCCATGCGGTTTTCGGGCATGTGCAGCTCCAACTGCCAAGGCCCGCTGGGATCAGCAACCCGCATCAATACCTGTCCGCGCTGCACTGGCCGACCATTCGGAAGGCGGTTACGAAGATCCCAAGTAACCACTTGACCGCTGATTGGACTTTTGATCGACAATTCCTCTTGATTTTTTTTGCACAGGTCCAATTGTTTTTCCAGGCTGTCCAGTTTTTCCCGCAGTTCGGCTATTTCGCCCTTCAACCGATTACGTTCCTCGGGGCGAAGTTTGCCTTCGTCTTGCAGGTCTCGTAGTCTGGAGGCTATCGCCTTTTTAGTGCTGGAGACTTCGCCTTGTATGATGGTGGTATCGTTTTCCAATTTCGTGCTGCGGAGTTGAACCAGCAATTGATCGGCCTGGACCATTTCGCCGTGATCAACCTTCAAATTATCTATCACGCTGTTGTCGGTGTTGACAAAGACGTCGCGCCGGACGACGGGCTCGAGCGTGCCTTTGGATTCCATATTGAAATCCCAAGGACAAAGACAGAAGAACAATATCACCGCCAGCACCGCGGCGCTTATGGAAATGGTTTTCGGCAGCGTCCGGGCTTGCAGCACCCAGCGTGTTTTGCCCAAGATCCGCCAAAGCGGCATGAGAAACAGGTTCTGATGTTCCATGGCGTTTGCCAAGGCCGTGGAACTGTGCTTGCTTACCACCTCGACCCGCTGAATCATGCTAGCCGGAATGCGGCTGTCTTCGATCTGTTCGACTATCAAGGCGCCGACGGGCGGTTCCGGTTTGTTGCGCTTGGCGGGGTCTTCCTCCTCGGGCGGTCCTGGACGTTTCAGCGGCAAGATGGCCACGGTTTTGGAATGGGCCTCGTCGACGTACTCTTCCACGGCTTTTTCCACTTGAGGCGCCAAATCATGGGTTTCGCCCGTGTACCACACGGCGTCCCCGGTGGCCGTGACCGCGGTGGCCAGCTTTCCCAGCAATCGCACCACGTTCGAGCGCTTATCGAAAACGTCCTGGCCGCTGATGGCCTCGATCTTGCAGCGTTTTCCCCTGCGGATGGCCACGCTTAAGCGGTCGCATTCGATCAAGCGCCGGCCCTCGTTGGCGATGGTGTAGGCCGTTTCGCGCGGATCGAGCGAGGCATAGACCATGCGGGTGAAATCTTCCAATTGGGTCCACAGCACTTGCCGGTCGGAAAAGTGCCGCAGTTGATGGCTCTTCAGGAAATCGGCGGCCAACTCGCACATCTGCCCTAAAAATCGCAGATAGCCCTTTTGCGCGCTTGCCGCCGCGTCGCTGCGCTGAAATACTTCCACTACCCCCATTGTTTCCAAGTCGGTCTTCAATAATCCGAAAACCAGAAGGAAATCCGTGGGATTGCCGGCCTGTTGGCCGTCCTCGGCGCCGGAATGCGGCGGCGCCAGTATTCCCTCGCCGCTGGAAAGAACCTTGTACAGCAGCCGGCTGTGTTGTGCCTGGGCCTCCTCCCGTTCGCGGAGCCTGGTTTCCTGCAAGTTGATTTGATATTGCAGGGCCAATTGGCCGTCTTGGTTTTTGGTCCAAACCACGCCGCCCACGGCAGCCAACGCCGAAACCACGCGGTTGAGAAATTCGCCGTAAAACTCCTCGGGCGAGATCTCCGACTTGGTTAATTGCGAAATTTCCCCAACCAGCGAGCGTATCTGCTGCTTTGTCTGCTCGATTAATTGCGGATCTAGCGGTTGTTCCGTGCTCATTCAGTTGACCAAACAAGTCCAGTATGGATTCTAACTGGACTTTTGCAAATTGCTCCCCTCGCCCTTTGGGAGAGGGGCGGGGGTGAGGGCCTAGGGAAAGCGCACAAGCAAGGCAAGGCATTTTTCAACTGCCAGCCCTCACCCTAGCCCTCTTCCAAGGGGAGAGGGAACCTCGACTCCACTATTTTGCAAAACTCCAGTTCTAACTTCTGTTTACTCCTTTATTACCATATATTCAAGATTAGCTTGGACTTAGGTAGAAAAGCAATGAATATTCATACATAAACAAATTGCCCATACAATCCCGATTACCCATATTATGGATAAAAAAAGGACGACGGACCAACCATCGTCCTAATTTTTTGCGGCTTGAATTTTAATTATCGCGTTTATGGGTTCGCCACTACGGCATAAGCCGACAGTTCGGGGGTATATTTGCCCTGGTCGGTTTCGATCTTGATCAATTTCACGACCTTGCCCATGTCGGCCCCGGCTATGAAGGTCACTGGAATCAGGTGCAGTGTTTTGGGCGTTTGTTCGGCGGAGGTGTCGAACTCGAAGGACTTTTCATCGCAATTGATGGCCAGGATTTTAAAGGGTTTTTTGCTCTTGACGATCAACTGCTTGGTAACCTTTTGACCGGGTTGCAGCACGCCCATGAAAAGTGCGGACGGGCTGACGGTGATGCCCGCATCCACGCGGCCTTCAACCAGCACTGGAATTTGGGTTCCCCGCTCGTCGTTTATTACCAGCATCAAATAATCGTTAATATAGCCCAAGGGCGCATTCTGATCGAGATGGACCTTTAAATCGTAATTGACCTGCCCGTTGCCTCTGCCGGTCTCGACGGCTTGGGCCTTTATGTGCGGATTCGCCGATTTGATGTCCACGATGCGCCACTCGCTGCTGGAGCCGAAGTTGACGCTGACATTTTGTTCCACGGGCGTTCCTTGATCGACTTCGCCCATCTGGACGCTGCCCGGTTTCACGTCAACGTCGCTGCGGATGTAGCCTTTTACGTGCAATTGCACCACGGCGTAAAACGGCTTGTCGATGGTCACCGTGAGGGTGGCCCCCCGTTGACCGGAGAAACGGTCGGTATTTAAGTGGGCCAGAATCGCGCCTTTTTCGTAAGTTTTAATGATGGGATTTATCACGCTGGGGGTCGTGCAACCGCAACTCGTTCGCACGTCGGATACGTGTATGTCTTCCATGTAGATGTTCTCGAAAACAAACTCATATTCGGCCCTGGCATTACGGGCACAGGTGCCGAAATCGTGCTCGGCGTCCTTGAACATCTTCTTGGCCCATTCCTGGGCGAACAGCGGACAGGCGGACAAAACGGTTAGCGTCACAAGCAATCCAATTTTGCGATTCATGAGGCGAACTCCCGCAATCTTCGTGGTGAACGTTAAGGTGAATACTAGGTCATTAACATCTTTGGAGGAGATGTACCATGTACGGGCCGTGATCAGCGTCTTATGGCGATTTTATCTTTCGCTTGCCAATCATCGACGACCTCCGCGAAAATCTAGGTTTTTTTAATAAACGTGTCAACTTCGATCCGTGTTTTTAATAACCAGGGGGCAATTTTCGTCAAGCCGGAGATTCGAGTCGGAACCCGGCTTTTTAAAAAACCGATTCCAGGTGATTCTCGCGTTCGAGGCTTTGGGATGCGGGAATTTGGAACCGTCGGATCGTGCAAAAACCGCTTCCCACCCCCCTATGCTGAACTATATGCTTTCCCCACTCATCCAGTCTAGTCCAATTCCGTAAGAAAAATAACTAGTTATATCTGGTGGTGGGTACGGAAAAAAACTTGCACCTGTGCCGTCTCTTTTATCTTACTAGGGAAGGATCCTTGTCAAAATGGCTGTAAATTAGTTACGATATGGGATTACGCGCATTGACCGGGATGTGTCGTGCTCACTTCTCGGCGTCACATTTTCGGTTTATGTTGCCGGATATACGGCTGTTTCCTAAGGAATTGGCATGTTCGAATCGCTTCAGGAAAGTTTGGGTTCCGCATTGAGGGCCTTGCGCGGGCGAGGCATCCTCAACGAATCGAATATGCGCGATGGTCTGCAACTGGTCGAGCGGGCATTGCTCGAGGCCGACGTCAGCCTGTCGGTGGTCAAGGATTTCATGACCAGCGTGGGCAATCAGGCCGTGGGCGAGCGGGTGTTAAAATCGCTCGACCCCACCAAACAACTCGTTTATATCGTTCATCAGGAACTTATCAATTTGATGGGGCCAGTGGACCACTCGCTGCATCTCAGCGACGAGGTAAGCGTGCTTATGCTTTGCGGGCTGCAAGGATCCGGCAAAACCACTACATGCGGCAAATTAGGCCGGCTCATAAAGCAACGCGGTCGCCAGCCGCTGTTGGTGGCCGCCGACTTGCAGCGTCCCGCGGCCATCGAGCAATTGCAGGTCCTGGGCCAACAACTCGGCCTGCCGGTGTATGCCGATCCGTCCGCCCGCGATCCCGTGGCCTTGTGCCAGGCGGCGGTAAGGCAAGCCAAGCAAATGGAAGCCAGCGTGCTGATCCTGGACACGGCCGGTCGATTGCACATCGACGAGGAGTTGATGAATCAGCTCACCCAGATCGACCGCCGCGTGGGCCCGGACCAGGTTTTCCTGGTGGTCGACGCGATGACCGGCCAAGACGCCGTCAACAGCGCTAAGGCATTTAACGAGGCCCTTGAGCTGGACGGGGTGATCATGACCAAGCTCGACGGCGACGCCCGGGGCGGGGCCGCGCTGTCGGTAAAGGCCGTCACCGGCGTGCCCATCAAGTTCATAGGCACCGGCGAACATCTCGACGCCTTGGAAGAGTTCCACCCCGACCGCATGGCCGGCCGGATCCTGGGCATGGGCGACGTGGTTACGCTGGTCGAACAGGCCCAACAAAAAATCGACCAGGATGAAATGGCTCGCCAGGAAGCACGGCTCCGTAAAGGCCAATTCACCCTGGACGACTTTAAAAACATGTTGGGACAGACCAAAAAACTCGGTCCGCTCAACAAGATAATGAGCATGATTCCGGGCATGGGCGCAATGACCCAAATGATGGACGACGTTGATGCCGAAGATCAGATGCGACATTTGGGCGGAATAATCGACTCGATGACGCCCGATGAACGCCGCAACCCCTCGAAGGTGATCGATCAAAGCCGCCGCCGCCGCATCGCCGCCGGGGCCGGCGTCGAGCCGCACGAAGTCAACGATCTGGTCAAACAATTCGACGGCATCGCCGACATGATGAAACGCATGTCCACCATGGGAATCCGCGACAGGTGGAAGACCATGCAGCAGCTTCAACAAGGCGGCATGCTCAATCCCGGCGCGAAACTGGCAAAAACTAAAGTCGGAACCGGCAAACGTTTGACTTCCCAGGAAAAAGCCAAACTGAAAAAACTCCGCGAGCGCGAGGAAAGACGAAAAAGACGCGAGGTGAAAAAAAATAAATAAAAAGGGATTAGGGATTAGAGATTAGAAATTAGAGATTAGAAAGTTTAGCCCCGGCACTTGTGCCGGGAGGAATCGATAAAAACCATATTTACGAGGAGATTAGAGTGGCCGTACGTATTCGGATGAAGAAGATGGGGCGCAAGCATCGCCCTTTTTATCGGATTTGTGCAATGGAGATCCGCGCCCCGCGCGACGGACGGGTGCTGGAACAACTGGGGACCTACGATCCCTTGGTCCCGGAGACCGACGCCCGGGCGATACTGAATAAAGAGCGGATCATGTATTGGCTGGGCGTGGGAGCGACGCCGTCGGACAAGGTGAGCGTGCTTATTAAGAAATACGGCGAAGCCGGCACGCACCTGGCCCAACAGCAGGCTGCGCTTGATCGGTTGGCCAAGCAGCGCCGCCGGCCGGAACCCCCGCAGCCCATGCCCAGGACCACCACACCTAAAAAATCAGAAGCGGACGCCCAGTCCGCGCGGCGGTCTGATGCGGAAGACATCCGCGCCCAGGCCGCAGCCGCGGAAGACAATGAATAAAATGACGAAGGCCGAAGCACGAATGACGAAAATTTCAAAAAAACATTCGTCATTCGACATTAGTGCTTGGACATTTCCACATTATGCGTTTTGACGTCCTGACCCTATTTCCGGAAATTTTTCAAGGATACTTGGGCCAAAGTTTGTTGAGCCGGGCGATCCAAGCCGGTTTGGTCGACGTGCGGTTGCACAATATCCGCAATTGGTCGAAAGGAAAACATAATACAGTGGACGATCGTCCCTTCGGGGGCGGGCCCGGCATGGTAATGAAGGTCGAGCCGGTGGTGGAATGCGTGGAAGCGGTGCGGGCAATGGCCGGCGATTGCGGTCGCCTGGTCATGCTCACTCCGCAAGGACGAAAGCTCGATCAACCGGCTGTGGAACGGCTGGCAACACACGGGCGAATTTTGCTCTTGTGCGGACGATACGAAGGTTTTGACGAACGAATACGGATCATTTTGGAGCCCGAGGAGATTTCAATCGGCGACTACGTCCTAAACGGCGGAGAAGTCGCCGCGATGGTGATTATTGATGCGGTCATCCGGCTGGTGCCGGGCGTGCTGGGCGACGAAGACAGCAGCGCAAGCGACTCGTTTTCGGGCCGGCGCCGCTGGTTGGAGTTTGCCCAATACACGCGGCCCCGGGAATATCGCGGCATTGCGGCCCCCGAAGTCCTGTTAAATGGAAATCACGAGGAAATCGCCCGCTGGCGCGAAGAAAACAGCCGCCAGCGGACACAAACACGCCGAGAGGATTTATTCGGACAATAATTCATTGTCGGTGATGACGGTTGATTTGAAAAATGATATTTGTGTGCCACTGTTTGCCGTTAGGCAAGCAGTGCTTGCGGTTCGTGGACAGCACTGCTTCTATCGAAGCAGTGGCACGCCATGAATATCAATAAGAAAAACAAACTTAAAGTGCGACAGCGGTCGCCGAAAGAGATTGCGAAAGGAACCAAAATGAGCGAAAAGATTCTATCACTGGTCGAAAAAAGCAGCCTGAAGAAAGAAAAGCCCGATTTCGACATCGGCGACACGGTCGACGTGCATTGCCGCATTCTGGAAGGCGACAAAGAACGCATTCAAATCTTCAGCGGCACGGTGATCGCCCGCAGCGGCTCCGGCACCCGGGAGATGTTCACTGTCCGCCGCATCGTGCAAGGCGAAGGCGTGGAGCGCAAGTTCCCCTTGCACTCGCCGCGGATCGCCAAGGTCGAAGTGAAACGCTCCGGCGTGGTCCGCCGTGCAAAACTGTATTATCTGCGACAGCGCAGCGGCAAGAGCGTCCGGCTGCGCGAACGCCGCACGGATACGGAAAAATAAAATAATCCAGAACTCAGAATGCTGAACGCAGAACAAATATGGGCTTGGCTGCGGCGGGTGTTTCCCAAGCGGACGTTGGGGCAGCGGGGCGAGGCGGCGGCCGCGCGGTATTTGCGCAGACATGGTTATAAAATCATCGCCCTGGGCGACCGGTTAAAGCGGCGGGACGAACTCGATATCGTCGCCTATCGCGGCAAGACGATCGTTTTTGCTGAAGTCAAAACCCGTAGCTCTTCGGACGACGGCAATCCGGCCGAGGCCGTGGACGCGGCAAAACAGCGCCGGCTTACACGGCTGGCGGTCACGTTTCTAAAGCGTCACGGCCTGCTGGATTATTCCGCCCGGTTCGACGTTATTGCACTTACATGGCCCGAGGGCAAACGACGCCCTGAAATCGAGCACATCGAAAACGCCTTCGATGCCGTCGGGCAGTGGGAATTCTATTCCTGAGTGGAACCGCATTAATAGTTATGCCGTGTCATTCTGAGCGCAGCGAAGAATCTAGCCGCTAATTGAGATCCTTCGCTGCGCTCAGGATGACTGTACCAAGCTCAAGTTATTATACGGTTCCAC
>JBEKFZ010000031.1:0-42849 GCA_050013075.1 Thermoguttaceae bacterium
TCGAACTGCGAACGTGAGAGAGGGACTTGAACCACAAAGCCGGCGTGCTCGAATGTGATTGTGGTCTGTTCGCGTGCCGATAGAGTGCGTTTTGCGTCGTCGGCCTCGCGCAGGAGTCGTTGCAAACCGGCCGGGTGTTCCACGGGATTGACACCGCGATTTTTTTTTACGAACTCATGGGCCACGTAATCGGCGATGCGGCGATCCCAATCGATGCCGCCCAAATACACGTCGCCGGCGGTGGCCACGGCGTTGTAGTGGTTGCCGTCGATTTCCATGAGCGTCACGTCGAAGGTGCCGCCGCCCAGATCATATACCAGGATTTTTTCGTGCTCTTTGGCTTCGCCCTTGGGCGAGAGGAATCCTTGCTGAACGCCGTAGGCGATGGCCGCCGCGGTCGGTTCGTTGATGATGTCGATGACCTCTAATCCGGCCAAGGCGCCGGCGTCCTGAGTGGCTTTTCGGCGTGGTTCGTTGAAAAAGGCGGGGACCGTGATCACCACCTTGCGGAAATCGCCGAGTTTGAGGAATGCGTCGCGGCGGAGTTTATCGAGTATGAACGACTGAATAACCTCGGGCGGAATGTGTTCCCCGTGGATGGGTTTTCCATAAAAGGTGCAGCCCATTTCGCGTTTAACGAACTGTGCCACGTCTTCCGGGGCGGCAATCGCCGCCTTGATGGCTTCTTTGCCCACGATAACGTTATTTCCGTCGAAAAAAACCGCGCTGGGCGTAATCAGATCGCCCTCGGCGTTTGGAATCGTCCACGGCCTTCCGCCGGAATCGAGATGGGCGATAACCGAGAAAGTCGTTCCCAGATCGATGCCGACAGGGGGCTGATTTGCGCCATGCATGGTCCGGCCTGCGGAAGAGTTTTCAGGTAATCAGGTACATTTCAGTTTGAACGGGATTGCACTACAAATCGTAGCATGTAATATACAAGTTAGGGGGTTTTTGAACAAGTATGCCCCCGGGGCGGGGACGCGGCGTTTGTTTTTCGTCTAAAGACTTTTTGATGTTTGCTTGGATAATGACCTCGCCAGTAAACCTTTTGCCCCATTTTCCGGCCGTCCGTTGGACGGCCTCGGATCATTTGCCATGCAAACGTAATTAAGAGAAACGTTTTATGTTCGATCCTTATCATAAGTGGCTGGGCATTCCACCCAAGGATCAGCCGCCGAATTATTACCGGCTGCTAGCGATCGATCCGTTTGAGTCCGACCCGGAAGTCATAGACGCGGCGGCAAACCGGCAGATGGCCTATGTCCAGCAAAGGGCGACCGGCGAACATACGGCGGAGTCGCAGAAATTGCTCAACGAACTGGCGGCCGCCCGTTTGTGTTTGCTCGATCAGAAAAAAAAGGCACAGTATGATTTACAATTGAGAATCAATCTCAGGCAGCAGGCCAGACAGAGCGGAGAAACTCGATCGAAGCCGCCGAAGATTGACCCGCCGTTCAGTTTGAAATCAAGAGGGCCGTTAATGGAGCAAGAACCAGCGCCGCCCATAGCCGGAAAAGCCAAGCCGCCCTTGGCGCAAGATCAACCGGCGGAAGAAAGTTTTTTTTCGCGGATTCCGCGGCGGACTCGCATGATTATCATTGCCTTGGGAGGCGGCATTATTCTTGTTGCGGCACTGATAATAGCCATGCACGTCATGCCGGGCCGGGAAAAGGAAGGCGATGCCGTGGCGGACAGGACGAAATCGGAAGATCGGAATACCCCCGCAAAGGGCGCGGACGCCGAAAATAATAGTCAAATCAGAATGTCGCCCAAGACTTCGGCAGCGGCCGTTTACAATGTGGAGATCGACCCTCCCCAGGCGACCTTGTCCGTCCAGAATAATATGGGAACCATTACCGGCTCCGGTAGGTCGCGGCAAATTCGCTTCGATAATATCCCTTGGCACAGTTACGTGGTTATCACGGCGTCATGCGAAGGTTATAAAACATACACTCAACCGTTTGCCCCCAGGGCCGGTCAGAGCGAGCACCTGTCGATCGAGCTTCAAAAGGATACGCCAACAGTTCCATCAACAGTCCAGTCAACATCTTCATCAACAGTTCCGCCGAAAAGTTCAAGCACCAGTTCCACGAGCTCGACGCCGAATGTTGCGGATAATCTCCCGGCGCCAGGCACGAATAATCCGCCCATAAAAATCAATAGGCCCATAGATGTGCGGGGCGAATCCGTTCCAAGTGCGGTTGAAACGACAAAGACGGAGCGCCGCAAAGTATTTGTATTCACCGGCGGATCGGCCATTGTGACGCCGGTCAAGCGGTCGTTGCCCTCGACGGTGGAGGCATGGCTTTGGTGTTCAGCGCCTGCGGAAAACGCCGAGATGTACGTCTTTGGCAGCGACGACGCCAAACAACCCAACGTGAGCGGATTGGGCATGAGCATCGGCAAAGATGGTCAATTGGGCGGGCGGCGTACGCAAAAAAACAAAAAACAATGGAACTTTTTGACGGATGAAAAGCTGGCGATTAAAAAATGGACGCATTTGGCGGCGACTTTCGACGAAAATAAAATCTGCCTATTCGTTGACGGCCGTTTGGTCCACACGGATGATAAAGGCGCACAAGAGACGGGTTCGGGCAAGTTCGTTGTAGGTTATATAGGCATTGTATACAACATAAGACAATACAATCCCATATACGCTTTTGTGGGAAGGATCCGCACGGTCCGAATTTCTTCCGGCATTCGCTACAACGGCGATTTCCGGCCGCCGCCGGATTTCAATAAAAATCAGGACAAGGAAGGATTCAAGACAATCCTTATATACGACGCAGCGGACGGTAAAACCGATTCCATCCCGGACATTAGCGGCAACAAAAAAGACGGCCAAGGATTGAACATCCAGATCGTGGAAGAGGATATTCCTGAACCAAATCATTCACGATAAATGGCCATAAGTTTCTCGATTTAAAAGAAAGGACAAAATCATGCATTCCACAGGGATTCCCATTAGACATTGGCCGCGGATTTTGCTTGCGGGCGCGTTGCTTGCAATTGTCGCCGGAGCGCGGCTTTGGGCGGCCGACCCGCCGGCGAAACCCGAGGCCGCGTCCGCCGGCGCCGCCGACGAGGCCGCGATTGCCTGGCAGCAAGAATACGCCCCCACGCACGACCGGCGAATGCAATGGTGGCGCGAGGCCCGCTTCGGCATGTTCATCCACTGGGGCGTTTATTCCGTGCCCGCGGGAGTTTGGAAAGGCGAGAAATCCAAACGGATCGGCGAGTGGCTGATGCTTGACTTCAAAATCCCCGTGGCGGAATACGCCGCGCTTGCGTCCCAGTTCAACCCCGTCAAGTTCAACGCCGACGAGTGGGTGAAACTTGCCAAGGACGCCGGCATGAAATATATAGTGATTACAAGCAAGCATCACGACGGCTTCGCCATGTTCCATTCCGGCGCGAGTCCTTATAACATTTATGACGCCACGCCTTTTAATCGCGATCCGCTTAAGGAATTGGCCGAGGCGTGCAAGAAGGAAGGCATAAAGCTGGGCTTTTATTACTCAGAGGCCCAGGACTGGCACCACCCCGGCGGCGCCGCATACAAGGGCAAGATCAACACCGACAAGAACATCGACAAAGAAAACCACTGGGACACAGCCCAGCAAGGCAGCATGGACGAATACATCGACAAAATCGCCGTGCCGCAGGTAAAGGAAATTCTATCCAACTACGGGCCCGTGGCGATACTGTGGTGGGACACGCCGGGGGACATGACGCCCCAGCGCGTCATGAAATTCCTGCCATTGCTTAAGCTTCAGCCGGACATGGTCGTCAACAACAGGCTGTATGGTAAAAAGTATACCGGCGATTTTGAAACGCCCGAGCAGAAAATCCCCGCCACGGGCATTCCCGGCAAGGACTGGGAAACTTGCATGACGATGAACACGACTTGGGGCTATAAATCGTTCGACGATAAATGGAAGTCCGCCGAGACGCTGATCCGCAACCTGGTCGATATCGCCAGCAAAGGCGGCAATTATCTGCTCAACGTGGGCCCGACGAGCGAAGGATTGATCCCCGAGCCGTCGGTCGAGCGCTTGCATGAAATCGGCCGGTGGATGAAGGTAAACGGAGAGGCCATATACGGCACCACGGCCAGCCCGTTTAAGAACCTGCCGTGGGGGCGCTGCACGAAAAAGTTGACCACCGACGGGGCAACTTTGTACTTGCACGTATTTCAGTGGCCCGAAGACGGCAAGTTGCTCGTGCCCGGCTTGAAGAACACGGTGGAATCGGCGACGCTGCTGTCGGATGGCAGTACGCTGGAAGCGGCCGACGACGAAGGCGGCGTGGTTGTCTCGGTTCCAGCCGACGCTCCGGATAAAATTTCTTCCACCGTGGTCCTGAAAGTAAAAGGTACGCTAAAAGTCGAATAATTAAAATCGTCATTCCAAACGGAGATTGCACATGCCTCGAGCGATTTTTTTTCTTTTGTTTTGCGTGTTTTGCGCGATATGCTCCCGCGGCGAGGCGTTGGCGCAGGCCGGAACGCCTGCCGACGGCAAAGACGGCGTTCGAGCCGCTCAGCCCATGCGTGCCATTATAACGTCGCCAACGGCAGCCTTGCCAACCGAGAAAGCGTCAAAAACGGTTTACAACGTGCGGGATTACGGCGCAAAGGGCGACGGAACAACGCTGGATAGTCCCGCCATCAATCGCGCAATCGAAGCCTGCGCCAAGGCCGGCGGCGGCACGGTCTGCCTGCCTGCGGGCACGTATCTAAGCGGCAGCATTCATTTAAAGAGCAACATCAATCTGCTGATCGACGCCGGCGCGGTCATCCTTGGCGCGCCGCAAGAGATGAACGCCTACGACCCGGCCGAGCCGTTCGAGGGAAAAGCGTACCAGGACGGCGGACACACGTACTTCCACAACAGCCTGATTTGGGGTGAAAACCTCAGTTATGTATCGATTACAGGCCAGGGCATGATCGACGGGGGCGGATTGACTAAAAGCGACAAAGACGTGGGCGCGGGTCCGATCAACCGGGGCGATAAGGCCATCGCCATTAAACTCTGCCGAAACGTTCTGTTGCGCGATATCACCATTTTTCACGGCGGCCACTTTGCCGTCTTGGCGACCGGCTGCGACAACATGACCATCGACAACGTGACCATGGACACCAACCGCGACGGCTTGGACATCGACTGTTGCCGGAACGTAATGGTATCGAATTGCCGCATCAATTCGCCGGACGACGATGCATTGTGCCCAAAAAGCTCCTTTGCCTTGGGCAAAGCGGTGATTACGGAGAATTTGATGATCGTCAACTGCCAGGTTTCGGGGTTCGAGGAGGGCACGCTGTTGGACGGCCGGATGCTGCCGAGTAAAAAAAAGAACGGACGGATAAAATTCGGCACTGAGGCCAACGGAGGCTTCCGCAACGTGGTCATCGCCAATTGCACCGTGCGCGGGTGCCGGGGGATTGCGTTGGAAGAAGTGGACGGGGGGATCATGGAGAACATCAGCATCTCGAACATCACCATGATGGACGTGGCGGTATATCCGATTTACATCACCTTGGGCCGGCGCAACCGCGGGCCGGAAGTCACCGCTGTGAGCTCGGCCCGGAATATCCGCATCAGCAACGTGATCGCCGCGGGCATCGAGCCGTTTAGCGGCATACAGATCACCGGCCTGCCCGGCCACGACATCGAAGGTGTCCGGCTGGAAAACATGCGGCTTGTTTTCAAGGGTGGAGGAACGAAAGACGACGCCGCCCGGGTTCCGCCGGAACTGGGTACGGTATACCCCGAGCCCAGACGAGTAGGCGTCATGCCCGCTTACGGGGTTTTCGCCCGGCACGTCCGCGACCTGGAACTGGCGAACATCCACATAAGCTTTGAAAATGAAGACCTGCGCCCGGCAATAGTTTGCGACGACGTGGATGGACTTGAAATCGACAACTTCAAAGCCCAAGTCGCGGAGGGCGTTCGCCCGGCCAGATTCGAGGCGGTCAAGCGGCTATCGATTCGCAACTCGCCGTTGCTGCTGAAATCGGATGCCCAGGCAACGGAAGGTGCGGCAAAACTCGGCTCTCCGGCCGCGGCGGGCGGATACGCCGCACGGTTCGTTCCGGACAAACCTTAGCAACGATTCAATTTATATTGACCGAATAACGATTGATTTCTCGGTTCGCAAATTATTTTTAACTGGAGTTTTGCAAAAAAGAAAAACATAGTTCCCTCTCCCATTGGGAGAGGGTTAGGGTGAGGGTTGTTGGACGAAAAATGTCTTGCCTTATGTATGCGACTTTCCCACGCCCTCACCCCCAGCCCCTCTCCCGACCAACCTTCGGTTGGTGCCCGGCGAGGGGAGCAATTTGCAAAAATCCAGAATTATTTTTAATGCAGTCGCCTGAATTCTTCAATTATTTTTAATGCAGTCGCCTGAATTCTTCCGGCGAAAGCCCGAAGACCTTCTTGAATGCCCGTGAAAAGTGGAATGGATCGTTGAACCCTAATTGCGCGGCTGCCTGTTTTACCAGGAGTTCGGGATTTTGAAGCCGTTCGGCGGCCAGGTTCATTTTCAAACGCATAAGGAATTGGTAAGGCGTCTGGTGGGCATAGCGGCGGAACAGGCGGCACAGGTAAGCCGGATCGACGTGACAATCCCGCGACACTTCGGCCATGCTCCGCAACCGCGAATGGTTGGCCCAGATGTAGCGATGGCAGCGTTGATACGTGGCAAAGGCCGGGGTCTCCACTCCATGCCAGGGCATTAATGACTCGGCGATCTTGAGGATCAGGTATTCCAGGAGTTTTACGCACAGTGACGATGAGAAGTAGGTATGCCTCAATCCGTTGCGGATCAACTCGTCGAGGACCTCTTGGATTTCGGCCGGGGCGAAAACGCGTCCGATGTGTCCCGGCGCCAGCGAGTGTTCTTCCAACAATTCCAATGCCTTGGATCCAGTACAGGTAATGAAGTATTTGCCCAGCGGATCATCGGCGAAGGTGGTAATGTCGTGGGGAACGCCCGGGCCGTATGCGAAAACCGTGCCCACGGTCAAGGGATAATCCTGGCCGCCAAGAGTCACGGAACCCTTTCCCCGGGCCACGAACTCGATGGAATAATAGGGAAAATTCACGCGATGGATGGCGTAGTCGGCGGCGCACTGTTCGTATCCGCCGCAGACCACGGCGATGGGCACCGTGGGCGGAGGGGCAAGATCTAAATAAAATCTTCGCGCTTCGCGCACCTGGAGCGAAAAGAAATCCGGCTCCTTAAGCGGCTGAACTTGAGTATTGGGTAAGGGGTCCATGGGTCAACAATAGTCATGTGTCCTTCAAGTTATGACATAGTTTATACTGATAATAACCATAATCTTTCTTATTGGCAAGACAATTTTAGTAATGGGATGGCAGACAAAAGGAACGAATTATTTTGGACAGTTATTCCACTTAAGAGCAAAAATGGCCGAGGAAAGGCCGTCGCCGCAAAATCCATTCAATCGCTGTAATGGACGGCCAGCCAGACCGTGCGCAGCGTCGGGTTTGTGCGCGAAAGGCGATGCTTTACATGGGCGGGGATATTCAGATAAGAACCCGGCTTAAGTTCCACGATTTCCGGCACGGCTTCAAATTGAATCGATGCGTCGCCTTCCAGAACGATGAGCCATTCGTTTTCATTCTGGTCGAACCAGAAATCACGCCGAGAACAGTGCCCCAGAGAAACAATCCGTTCGATACGGAGATTTTTTGCCCGATGGATCGTGTTGAACAATTCGTCGGTTAGTGTGGACGGGATAGCGTCGAAGATATTATCAGCGATCATGCCGGTTTCCTTCCGTCAAACAGAGCCAGTTCAAAGAGTTTTATTGATGTTTGCTTAGATAATAAGCTGACTAGTAAATCTTTTGCCCCATTTTCCGGCCGTCCGTTGGACGGCCTCGGTTCATTTGCCATGCAAACGTAAATAAGAAGCAATCCACGTCGGCGAAACCGATCTCTTCGATTTATAATATACTCGAAAGGACGGGCCTTATTAAACTCCAAGATAGGGATGAAAAATAAAGACGACTTGGGAAATAATCCTTTTTAATCATTACAACCGGCATATTTCCTCTCCGCTATTATCAGAATTGACATTTATACCCGCGTCGCTGGAGTTTGTCAGTGGGATTTATAACTTAAAATTGTTTGAGATTAAAAATTAACGCCGGCGAAAAACTATGATTTATGATTGGATACGTGAAGTTATTCGTTACGCGGACCGGCTGAGTCCACAGCAGTGGCTGCTGGTCTTGGGCGTGGTGATTATTATCGGCCTGTTTTGCCTGCGCGGGTTTGGTTCGCGGTCGCAGTATTAGCGGCCATTGAACAAGGCGCTGCCCAAGCGGCGAGCCGATGTGTTGGAGTTCAGAGGGGCGTCAACGTATAGATAAACGAAAAAAGATCATGCAGTATCTCTTTGGCAACCTGGATATCTGGATGTTTCATATTCCTCTTCCCATGGCTCTGGCCATCATGGCGACCATCGGGTATCTATTTGGCCGGCGGACGCGGAAGTCGACTTCCGATATGGTCGAGCATTCCAAGCGGGAATTACGGCATGCCCAAACCGTGGCCTCGGAATTGGAGAAAATCACCTGGGGAGTCCGCAAGAGTTTGGCCAAACACCATGCCAATGTCACGCGTTTCAAGGATCACATCAGCAGGCTCGGCGATCAACACGAAGAATCGGCATGGAAAGAACTCTGCCGGGAGGCCGAGGAGATATTGAAACCCACTCTGAAATTGGCGACGCAGATCGCCAATGCTTACGACGAAATCCGCCAACAAAGCGCCAACCTGATGACGTTCACGGAAGTGCGGACGGATCCGCTGACGAACGTAAAAAACCGCCGTGCGCTGGACGACGCCATCCAAGCCCAATTCGCCCTGATGAGCCGATACGATACGTCGTTTTCCATAGTCATGTTCGATATGGATCATTTTAAATGCATCAACGACGAGCATGGACATCTGCACGGCGATAAAATGCTGCAGGACCTTGCCCGCTTGCTCGATGAATACGTGCGCGAAACGGATATAGTGACGCGATACGGGGGCGATGAATTCGTCGTGGTCATGCCGCAAACGGATCTGGACGGGGCCTGCATGCTCAGCGAACGCCTGAGGGCAAAGGTGCAGAAAAAAATGTCCGCGACCATAAGCGGCGGCGTGTCTTCGGCCCAAAAAGGCGACACTCAGGAAACATTGCTGACACGGGCCGACGCCGCGTTATATCAGGCCAAAACTTCCGGCCGAAATTGCGTTTTTCGGCATGATGGAGCGAATCTAGCCCTTGTGCCGGAAGAGGAAGTTCTGAACGTACAATAATTAAGCCGGCAGGTCCGGGAGATAATCAGAATATAAACATCATAGCGACAACTTATGGTTTTCGAATGTCGCCGCCGGCCGCCCGCCTTCTCCCCGCGGCCCCCGCCCTCCGATCTGGGGCCTTAAGCCCATCAGGCATTTTCCAGCACCCATTGCACCGCGCGGCGGTTTAGTTCCGCGGAGTTTTTCAGGTCCAATTTCGCTTTGATTTTTTCCCGGTGGGTTTCGATGGTTTTGGCGCTGAGTTTTAGTTTTCCCGCGATTTGCTGAGTGGTCAGTCCCTGCCCGATCATTTCGAAAACTTCCAATTCCCGGTTGGATAGAGTCTTGATGGGATCTATATCCGCCACTTTGCCGGCAAGATTGTGCATCAGTCGGTTGGACATGCGCGCGGTCAGGTATATTTCCCCGCGCAATACCTGGCGGATGGCATCGAGCAGGGTTTCCGTGGGTTCATGTTTGGGAATGTATCCCAAGGCGCCCGCGCGAAGCGAACGCTCGGCGAAGAGCAATTCATCGTGCATCGAGGAAACCAGCATTTTTACGTTTGCATGGTTGGCCTTGACGTGCTCGATAAGTTCCAGGCCAAGGCCGCTTTTCAGGGAGATATCGATAATGGCCGCGTCCGGCGGGTTGGCTTCGATCTGCTTAACGGCTTCGGCCATGTCCGCGGCTTCGCCGCAAACTTCCAAATCCGGCTCCAGGGCGATCAATTCGGCCAGGCCGCGGCGCACAATGGGGTGATCATCGACGATCAACACTTTGAGCTTTTTTTGCGCGTATGGCGATTTGCTTGTGACATTCATGGCGATACATTAGAACGACCATGATAATTGACGTTAAGCATAACATTACTAACCATTCTGCCAAATACAGAGTCGCTTGTCAATCGCGGCCGTTTAGACGAGCATCGGCCGATCCAGACAGAACATTTCGTATGGCGGCAATCAAGAGTTCCGCCGGTTCGTCCTTGGACAAATAACCTATCGCCCCTGCTTTGTACAACGCCCGGGCCATGTCTTCTTCCTTATGGGCGGAAAAGCCGATTATGC
This sequence comes from Thermoguttaceae bacterium, assembly GCA_050013075.1. Lineage (GTDB taxonomy): Bacteria > Planctomycetota > Planctomycetia > Pirellulales > Thermoguttaceae > JBEKIK01. Next base: position 10,397 of record JBEKFZ010000031.1, read on the forward strand.
CCACACTCGGTTGCAACGCGATAATACGCCGAGTGGCTTCAATTCCATCAATTTTGGGCATGGTCACGTCCATTAATACAACGTCCGGGTTAAATTGCCTGGTAAGTTCGATGGCCATTTCCCCGTCGGCCGCCTCGGCGACCACCTCGATATCCGCTTCCTGATTAAGAACGCCGAGGAGACCTTTTCGAAGAATCGTGTGGTCATCGGCCAGTAATACCCGAATCCTTCGCGAGGGTGGCGTAACGGATTCGTCCGTTGCGGCAAGCTCGGGAGTCCCATCCATTGATCGCTCTACGGCAGTCCCGTCATCAACAGCCGATTGTTGCCAATGGTAGGGGGCGAAGATCGAGGCCCTGGTTCCCTCTCCGGCGGCGGTTTGCACTTCCAATCGACCTCCCATCAGCTCCAGCCGTTCCCGGATGCTGAATAGGCCAAATCCGGCGATGTGATTGGCGCCGGCTTGTATGTGTTCAACATTGAAACCAACACCTTTGTCCACTACATCGATGCGCACTTGTTGGTCGGGGGTCAAACTCATTTTTATCGATGCGTTTTGCGCCCCGGCGTGCTTGACAACGTTAAAGAGCAATTCGCGAACCGACTGGAAGAGCAGGACCTTGATGTCTTCGGCTTCCGGTTCGGCCTGGACGTCACTCTCCACTTCAACTGAAAGCCCGTAGTTAAGCTGAATTTGCCGGGAGAGCCATTCCAGGGCCTCCACCAAGCCGGCGTCGTAAAGGACCGGTGGGCTAAGTTCCATCGTAACCGACCGCGACTCCTCTATGCATTGCCCAAGCAACGTGTCAAGGTGTTGAATCATGTTCTGTAAATCCTTGTTGCACACTCTGCGCCGCAGCGTGGTTACGCTCAGCCGAGCCGCATATAAAAGTTGTTGCAAGTGATCGTGCAGCAGTTGCGCCAGCCGGCGGCGTTCGCGGTGTTCGGTCAGGGTGAGATCCGATGCCAAGGACTGCAACTGGGCCGCCCGGTGTTCAAGGGCCTCGTGCAGAACTTGCAATTCCTTGTCCATTCTATTGTGTTCGGTTACGTCGCGCGCAGCGGCGAAGACTCCCTGCACGTCGCCGGCTTCGTTGCGGTAGACCGCGGCGTTATAGAGCACGTCGATCGTGCTGCCCGAGGCGTGACGAATCGTCAATGGGTAGTCCGTCACTAATCCCCGGGACAGAACCGTGCGATATACCTCGTCGGCCTTTTCAGGATCGGTAAAATAAGCGGAAAAATCGCTGCCTATCAATTGTTCCCGGGCAACGCCCGTTGCCGTTTCCGTGGCTTTGTTCACATCCGTGATTTGTCCGCCGGGGCTGATGGTCGCCAGCGGATCAAGGCTGGCTTCGAGCAGGTTTCTCGCATAACGGAATGCCGTGCGCAGTTCGGCGGTGCGCTCATCGACGATCTGTTCCAACCTCTCGTTGGCCTTATGCAGAGCCTCTTCGGCGAGTTTTTGCTGGGTATCGTCCTGCATGACGGCCTGGATGGCCGGCCAGCCGTCATAATTTATCAAGGTCCCGGAAGATGAAATATGAATCACCTCCCCGTCGAGACGAATGATCTTCGAGTCGCGAAGCAATGTGATTATGCCGGTATTCTGTATTTGTTGTATTCGTTCGGCGACCGCTTGACGATCGTCTGGATGCACGAAATCGAGTACGTTTTTACCCAGCAGTTCCTCCGGCCGGGAAGCGCCAAACAGACGCACGCAGGCGGGATTGACATAAATGTACTTGCCGTCGCGATGCACGGCTATGGCCAGGGGAGAAAGCTCGACCAAGGATTGATAGCGGTGTTCGCTTTCCCGCAACGCGGTTTCGACCTTTCGCTGCCGCAGGCTCTCGATGATCTTCCACTCGCCTGATTGCTTGATCAACGCGAATTGATGGTTGCTGACCACGTCGATCACTTCGGAAGCATCGCATTTATCGATGGAATAAGTGCATACGGCCAACATCCGGTAATTGCCGATCACATCGTTGATCAAGGCTTCGTAATTGGAGAAATCCTTCCAATCTTGCTTTTCCAGCCAGAAGGTATTGCCCGACAGCCGAAGGCCCTCGTAACCCTGCCCTAGGGCATACTTTTCTTTATCGATCCAGCCTTGCAGCACCCGATCGGCCTCGAATCTTCCGGTTGCCGTGTACCACTTGCCGTAATCGAGAATTTCGATCTGGCCGCGCTGAAGATAATCGTCCAAGTCGGGCACGGCCTGACGCAGAACCGCTTCGGCCTCATCCGCGTCCAGCGGCTGGGAAGTAATCCACATGCAGAATTCATTCCGATGCAAACCCTCGCGGAAATACGGCGTCAGGACGTCGATGAGATCCTGTTTTGTCTGATAAAACTGGCAAAAATGCGTTCCCCAAGGCACGTCGCCAATAACGTCAATGCCGGTTCCTGTCATGATACATCCTGGGAAGTGCCGGTTAGCATGCGGGTAAATGAGCGGTTCAACCCGAAATAAATGCAAAAAATCCCCAATATTTGCCTATTTATTATTATTCAATGCTAAAACTCTCTGTAATTTATCACTTTATGTCCTGGGGCGAGATAAGGGTTTTCCCTATGCCGCCTTAGTGATTGTCCCGATTTGTCTTTTTCTTATGTGATTTACAATTTCTCATCGAACGTGCATGTAGGAGATATGTCATGTCAATCATCGATCTGAAATTGCCCAGTTTAGTAGACGAATCCAACAATCGGGCGTATGTGTTTTGGGAAATGGGAAGAATCACTGAAGATCGGCTTCGCCATTCAGGCTACTTTGAACTGCGAAATGTTTCCTGTGATTTCCACGAAGGGGTTCTTACACTCCGGGGACGGGTGCCCAGCTATCATTTAAAACAATTGGCGCAAGCGATTGCTTGTGAATTAGAAGGCATTTTGGAATTGAACAATCAATTGGAGGTTGTCCAGCCCGGAGACTTAAGGCAATCCAATTATCGTCCAATCAACTTTAACCCCCATCCGCGCCGTTACGTGTAGAGGGGCAACTATCGTGTTTTTTAACACCGCTCCATTAGGAGATTGATAATGCTGGTATTAACGCGAAAAAATGGTGAAACGGTTTGCATCAGTCGAAGGATAGAAGTCAAGGTGCTGTCCATCAGCCGCAGTGCGGTGAAACTCGGTTTTTCGGCCCCGCCGCAAATAAACATTCGCCGCCAGGAAATAAGCGCCCGTTGTCAAACGGCCTCCCCATTCTGAGTGAAAGCCTTTAACCACGGCTGCCGTTTATCACTCGTTGGCATCTTATTAATTTCTACCCCGATGAAACGCGGACTTCGGGACCATGCCGGTCCGGAAATACCGGGGCGACACGCCCCGGCTCTGAGTTTTTCCGCGACATCCTTTTTTTGAGACTCAACAATTTTGCCAGATTCTTAAAATAAAACCTCGGCTCGAATAAATGTCCATCGTATTGCCTGGTAGTTGCCGCTTGATCCACCGTCCAACAACCCGGTCAGGGGGATCGCTTCCCGCGCTGCCTCAGGCTATGCTTGCAGGGAACTTTTTTTGTGCCGGCTGCATCGAAATAACAAGGGCATTTTTTAGGAACTAATCCCTGCGCTCTTTATGGGAGAACTTGCCCCTTGGAGTCTAACCCATGAAAATCAACGTGCTAATCGGTCTTTTTACATTCGGTGGCGTATTTTTAGGAGGATGGGCCATGTCAGCGGCGGATTCGGCGGATTTGCAGTCTCATCGCGAGCAGGCTTATAAATCCTATCAGCAGGGAAACTACAACGATGCCTACGAAGCATACCGCAAGTTGGCCCTGGATCCCAATGACGATATTCGCCAGGTCGGCGAAGACCTGCACATGGCGACCGCCTGCCTCCAGCCGCTTAATCGCGTCGATGAAATTGACGAATTCCGCGAAAAGGTCGTCGATATCCATAAAAACAACTGGCGACTGCTCCTGGCCGCCGCTCAGAATTATCTGAACCAGCCGCCGCACTACGGCTTCATGGTGGCGGGCAAGTTTTGCCGCGGCAACAAACGAGGCGGCGGGAATTTAGTCAACGCAACCGATCGTGACCGCGTCCGGGCTCTGCAACTTATGGCCCAGGCCATGCCCTTGGCCCAAAAAGATGAAAATCATGGCGAAGTGGGTGCTTTTTTTCTATCGCTGGCCGATATATTATTGGCCGATCGCAGGGGTTTGGAAGAGGCCTGGCGTTTGCAATATCTCAGCGATCTAAAGGACCTGCCCGACTACGAACCCGGCTGGAACAATTATCGCGAAACGCGCGGTGCACCCGTCGATGCCGACGGCAAGCCGGTCTTCCATAAGGTTCCCAAAAGTTTCGAGTCCGCCGAAACCGACGGACAGCGCTGGCGCTGGTGCTTGCAGCAGGCGGCGGAATTCGATTCCAGCCTTATGGACAATGCGCATAAACAATTCGCCCACTTTCTTCACCAGCAATTCGGCGTGGAAACAATAGCCTATTACGGCTGGCGTTTCGGCCGGTTGGATACGGACGATACAAAAGAGGACGAAAGCGGCGTTTTCGCTTTGCACACCTTGGGCGAAAACGAGACCATCGCTCATCTGGCCACGGGCGTAAAACGCTTCGGTCTGCCCGATGAATTCAATTTTATTAAAATCTACCAACAAATCGCCGCCAATCCGAAAAGTGCCTATGCCCTGGAATCCTTGGAGCAATTGGCGGAAATCTTCGAGAATCGCCGGCAATATTCCAAGGCCGCCGATTACTGGCGGCGTTTGATAAAGGAATTTCCCGACGCCGATAAGAACCGTCGCCAACGCTGGAAAGACCAATTGGAACAAATCGTGGGAAATTGGGGGCGATTCGAGCCGGCGGCGACCCAGCCGGCGGATAAGGGAGCCTCGGTTGAGTTCCGCTTCCGCAATGGCACGGCCGTGGATTTTACCGCCCACGAAATCAAGGTCGATAAATTCCTGGACGACATTAAAACATATCTAAAATCGAACCCTCGTGAATTAGATTGGGAAAAGATCGACTTCGGCGCCATCGGCCACCGCCTTTTGGAAAAAACCCGTGAGCAATATCTCGGCCGGCAGGTTGCCCAATGGCAAATGGACGTCAAGCCCAGGGAAAATCATTTCGATCGCCGAGTGACCGTGACCACGCCGCTATCGAAATCCGGGGCTTACCTGCTCGAAGCCAAGATGAAGGACGGCAACACCAACTTCATCGTCCTTTGGATCGACGACACGGCCATAGTGAAAAAGCCCTTGGAGGGCAAAACCTTTTACTTCGTCGCCGACGCCGTAACCGGCAAGCCCGTGCCAAAGGCCAACCTCGAGTTTTTCGGCTGGCAAAGCGAGCGGCTCCGAAACGGCCGTTCGGAAATACACGTCAAGGATTTCGCCGAATTTACCGACGCCGACGGCCAGGTTATTCTCGATCTCAATCGTCAACCGCGGGAATATCAATGGCTCATTATCGCCCGGACCGATGAAGGACGCCTGGCTTACCTCGGTTTCACCAACGTCTGGCAAGGCAATTGGTACGACTCGCAATACAACGCCACCAAGGTCTACGCCATAACCGACCGCCCGGTGTATCGGCCCGATCAGACCGTAAAGTACAAATTCTGGGTCCGCCATGCCAAATACGACATGAAAGACGTGTCCGATTTCGCCGGCCGTGAATTCACGGTCGAAATTTATAATCCCAAGGGCGAAAAAATCATTTCGGAAACAAAAAAGGCGGACGCCTGGGGCGGGTTGGAAGGCGAATATAAAATCCCAGCCGATGCATCGCTGGGCGTTTTTAATCTAAGCGTAAAAGACCTCGGCGGCGGCAGTTTCCGCGTGGAGGAGTATAAAAAGCCCGAGTTTGAAGTCACAATCGACGCACCGGCCGAGCCGGTCATGCTGGGCGAAAAAATCTCCGCCACGATCAAGGCCAAATACTACTTCGGCTCGCCCGTGACCAAGGCAAAAGTGAAGTACAAAATCTATCGTTCCAGCCACGACGAGCAGTGGTATCCATGGGGACCGTGGGATTGGCTCTACGGTCCCGGTTATTGGTGGTTCGCCTACGATTACGATTGGTATCCCGGTTGGCGCAGTTGGGGTTGTCTGCGCCCGATTCCATTTTGGTGGCCGCGCGGAAATCAGCCGCCGGAATTGGTCGCCGACCAGGAAGTCGATATTGGACCGGACGGCACGGTGAAGATCGAGATCGACACCGCCGTGGCCAAGGCCATTCATCCTGACCAGGACCACAAATACTCGATCACCGCCGAAGTAGTGGACGAGTCGCGGCGGACAATTGTCGGCACGGGCAACGTGCTGGTCGCACGCAAGCCGTTTAGCGTGTACACCTGGCTCGATCGCGGATATTATCGCGTGGGCGACACCATCCAAGCCAATTTTAACGCCCGAACCATCGACGGCAAACCAGTCCAAGGCAAAGGCGAACTTACTCTGCTGAAAATCAGTTATGAAAAAGACAAGCCGGTGGAAACCCCGGTGCAAACCTGGCAGATCGATACGAATGAACAAGGCCAGGCCCAACAGCAGATTACCGCCGGGCAGGCCGGGCAGTATCGATTATCATATAAACTAACCTCCTCCCCTCGCCCTTTGGGAGAGGGGCCGGGGGTGAGAGCAGCACAAGATTCAGCCGTTGCCGGCCCTCACCCTAACCCTCTCCCAAAGGGAGAGGGGACCGCGAAAACCATCGAGGGCGGCTACATCTTCACAATCATCGGCCAAGGCGTCGATGCCGCGCAATTCCGTTTCAATCGCCTGGAACTAATTCCGGACAAGCGCGAATACGCCCCGGGCGAAACCGTCAAATTGCAGATCAACACCGATCGCATCGGCGGTACAGTGTTGTTGTTTATCCGGCCGGCAAATGGCATTTATCTGCCCCCAAAGGTGCTCCGCCTGGCCGGCAAGAGCGCGGTTTACGACGTGGCCGTGGCGAAAAAGGATATGCCTAACTTCTTTATAGAGGCTGTGACCGTTGCCGACGGCCGGGTAAACAACGAAGTGAAAGAGATCGTTGTTCCGCCGGAAAAGCGCATCTTGAACGTGGAAATTCAACCCTCGGCAGAGGCGTACAAGCCGGGCGAAAAAGCGAAAGTAAAGATCAAACTTACCGATTTAAGCGGCGAGCCGTTTGTCGGTTCCACCGTGGTGGCGATATACGATAAATCGCTGGAATATATCTCCGGTGGCTCGAACGTGCCGGACATCAAGGAATTTTTCTGGAAATGGCGGCGCAGCCATTCCGCCAATAATAACGAAAACAGCCTGGCCCGATGGTTCCAACCCATGGTTCAGCCCAATGCCAAAGGCATGGCCGACTTGGGCATCTTCGGCGGCGCCGTGGCCGAGGAAATGGAGGGACTTTCTTGGTCGGATGCGTCCGGTGCAAATCGCGGCCAAATTCCAACTTTTAATGGAGTGGTTTTCCGCGGCGGAATTCAGAGGCTTGCCAGGGAAAAGGGTGGCATGGGCGCTATGGCCGAAAGCGCTCTCGTACCTGCCGCACCCATGGCCGCGGCAGCGATGCCTCCCATGGAAGGAATGGCCGATAACTTAAAGATGCCGATGGAAAAGGCCACCGAGAGCGGCGCCGCGCTGCTGGTTGAGCCTAGCGTGCGAACGAAATTCGCCGACACGGCCCTGTGGGTCGGCGCGCTAACAACCGAAAAAGACGGCACGGCCGAGGTATCACTCAACATGCCCGAGAATTTGACCACATGGAGGATCAAGGTCTGGGGTATGGGCCACGGCACCAAGGTCGGCCAGGGTTACGCCGACGTAGTCACCCGCAAGGACCTCATCATCCGCATGGAAGCCCCGCGCTTCTTCGTGCAAACTGATGAAGGAGTGCTGTCGGCGGTGGTGCATAATTATCTCAAGACCAAAAAACATGTAATGGTAAAAATTGAACTCGGTGAAAACAAACTCTTGGAGCTCATACCTGGTTTGAAAGACTACGGCCTAAAAGACAACGGCATTAAGAAAGACATCTATGATCATCGGATTGTCAGCGAACGTTACGTTGATATCGAACCCAACGGCGAAGCACGGGTCGATTGGCGCGTAAAAGTGCTCGACGAAGGCGAGGCCGTCATTCGCATGAAAGCACTGACTGACGAGGAATCGGACGCCATGGAGCAGAAATTCCCCTGCTATATACACGGGATGCTGAAGACCGATTCCTACTCGGGCGTCATCCGCCCCAAGGACGAAAGCGGCAAGTTCACATTTAACGTGCCCCAACAGCGCCGGCCCAAGCAATCGCGGCTCGAAGTACGCTATTCGCCCACGCTGGCCGGGGCAATGGTCGACGCCTTGCCCTACCTGGTCGATTATCCTTACGGCTGCACCGAGCAGACCTTGAACCGGTTCCTGCCCACGGTGATCACACAAAAGGTCCTCTTGGATATGAAGCTTAATCTGAAAGAAATCCGGGAAAAACGGACCAACTTAAACGCACAGGAAATTGGAGACGATCGAGAGCGGGCGAAGCAGTGGGGGCGGCTCGATAAACACAGCCCTCACCCTAACCCTCTCCCAAAGGGCGAGGGGACTAAAAATCCGGTGTTCAACGAGGATGAAGTCCGCAACATGGTCAAGGAAGGCGTGGACCGGCTTGTGAACATGCAGCTTTCCGACGGCGGCTGGGGCTGGTTCTCGGGCTGGGGCGAGCGCTCGTCGGCGCACACCACCGCCTACGTGGTCCACGGCCTGCAAATCGCCCGGCAAAACGACGTGGCCCTGGTGCCCGGCGTATTGGAACGCGGCATCCAGTGGCTGACGCATTATCAGGACGAGCAAATTCAACTTCTCAAGAATGCGGCCGTCAAGGACAAGCCCGAGAATCTACGCTGGAAAGATCACGCCGACAACCTCGACGCCTTTGTTTACATGGTGCTTGTCGACGGCGGCGTGAAAAACGCCGACATGCTCGAGTTCCTATACCGCGACCGCACGGAAATATCAGTTTACGCGATGGCCATGTACGGAATCGCCTTGGAAAAACAGGGCGAAAAGGAAAAACTCGACATGATCATGCGAAACATCGGCCAATACGTCCAGCAGGACGACGAGAACCAGACGGCCTGGCTCCGCCTGCCCGACGGTTTTTGGTGGCACTGGTACGGCAGCGAATACGAGGCCCACGCCTATTATCTCAAGCTGCTCTCGAAGACCGATCCCAAGGGCGAGTTGGCCGCGCGGATCGTCAAGTATCTTTTGAACAATCGCAAGCACGCCGCGTACTGGAATTCGACCCGCGACACGGCATTGTGCATCGAGGCCATGGCCGACTTCATCCGCGCAAGCGGCGAGGACAAGCCGGACATGACCGTCGAGGTTTATTTCGACGGCAAACTGCAAAAGGCCGTGGAAATCACGCCCAAAAACCTCTTTACCTTCGATAACAAATTCACGAGCGAAGGCCAAGAGCTTTCCGCGGGCCAACACCTGGTCGAACTGAAGAAAAAAGGCACGGGCCCATTGTACTACAACGGGTATGCGACCAATTTCACGCTGGAAGAGTTTATCACCAAGGCCGGTTTGGAAATAAAGGTCAACCGCAAGTACTACAAGCTGATCAAAGCCGATAAGACGATCAAGGCGGCCGGATCGCGCGGTCAGGCGGTCGATGAAAAGGTGGAAAAATACGAGCGCGAGGAATTGCCCAGCGGCGCTTATGTAAAAAGCGGCGACCTGGTGGAAATCGAACTTGAAATCGACTCGAAAAACGATTACGAATACCTGATCTTCGAGGACATGAAGCCCGCCGGATTCGAACCGGTCGATCAGCGCAGCGGTTACACCGGCAACGCGTTGGGTGCTTACGTCGAGTTCCGCGACAACCGCGTGGTATTTTTCGCTCGCTCGTTGGCACGCGGCAAGCACGGCGTTTCCTACCGCATGAGGGCCGAAATTCCCGGCAAGTTCAGCGCCCTGCCCACCCGTGCCTCGGCCATGTACGCCCCGGAATTGAAGGGCAATTCGGATGAATTGAAAATAGGGGTTATGGATTAGGGGTTTGCCATAAAGCCGCGACGGGCACCAACCGAAGGTTGGTCGGTCGCGGCTTGCTCACTAAAATACATAAGCCCTTAACCGCTTGCATTATGAACTTCGATTTTGTAACATTATATTATGGCTATTCTAGAAAAAACAATGACGGCGGATCAATTATTTGCGCTTGGCGATATCGGCCCGTGCGAATTGATCCGGGGGGAGTTGATTTACATGACGCCGACGGGTTACGACCATGGCTGGATTTCCGGAAATATTGTTTGGGCGTTACGCAATTTCGTGAAGAAACACGGATTTGGCCGAGTGCTTTCCTCCGAGGTCGGATTTATAATCGCTCGAAATCCCGATACTGTCCGCGCGCCGGACGTGGCCTTTGTCCGCGCCGATCGCGATCCGCCCGGAGGACAGAAAAAATTCTTCCCAGGTCCGCCGGATTTAGCCGTCGAAGTCCTTTCACCCGACGATCGGGCAAGCGAAGTCAATTCAAAAGTGCAAGATTGGCTGGATGCCGGCACGGTCGCCGTCCTGGTCGTCGATCCCCAGACCCAAACGGTTGCCATTCACCGCCGCCCCCACGAAATCCAAATCCTTACCCGCGACGACTCGCTCACCATTGCCGACCTGTTGCCGGAGTTTTCGTTGCCGGTCAAAGAAATCTTTAGTTAAGCTCATGCCCCCGGCAACACCGGAAACGGCGCGAGCGGCTCGTGGCAACGATCTGGGGTTGTTTGATAATCTTCCCACCATCGGACCCATTGCTCCCATGCGATCCGCAACTCGCTGAACATGAGTTGCGAGCGATCCACGGCGGGCATGACTGTCCGCAAGTTTCCGCCGGTGAATTCCGCAGTAATGGTTTTGTTTTCCTTAAGATCGTAAAAAATCTCGGTTTGAGGAGATGCTTCACTCCGTTCAGGGTAAGATGTCGTTGGATTGGGATAGACCGTTATCCCTAGGGGGTTAATATCATAAGCGGCGATGCGCGGATAAAAAGCGGATTGGATTTGTTGCTCGACCAATTCCAGGCCGGCGGTCTTATACAGTCCGAGGATGGCCGAAATAATCGCCTGCCGTTGGAACTCCGGCAATCGATCGGTCCAACCCGCTTTGGCCGCGTCGCCCACAAGCCAGCCGCGGTGTACTTCCAAGGCGACGCATAAATCATCGTTTGCGGAATTATCGCGGGCGAATAGGATTTGCATACGATTCGTGGCCAGGCGAATCTCCCGCGCCTTAACCGCGGCCGCATCGGGGCATTTACTTTCCGCCAGCAGGGCCAGAAATTCGCGTTCGATATAACGCCGGATCGACAGCTCGAAGCGATCCAGGGCGTGGAGATATTTTCGCACGGGGCGCCAGTTTCCGCCGGCCCTAGCCCTGCGTTCCGCCCGACGCAGCTTGGCGAACAATTTTGGCAGGGTTCCGGAATGAAATCCCGGTTTTAGCAGGCGGAGCATGGTTTCGCCGTGTTTGCCGATAACCGCCGGGCATAAGCCTTTCTTGCGGTTTGCCGCGTACAGGCGCCAATTTTCCTTTAACTCCCACACTAGAAAACCAAATATGCCGGGAATGGAGATAATCACGGTCGGAGCCAGCGTCAAAGCCCAGCCTTTTTCCATGCCCATTCTCGATTCAAAAATCGAGGCCAGGTGGCCTGTTAGCGGCAACAGCAGTTTGTGCGACACAGTCACAACGGGAAAGTGCTTGATGGGATTGATCTGCGGCTCGATCAGCAAGGTGACGCAAAATCGCAGAAAATAAGCCGCAAAGGCCCAGACGGCTCCCAAGCCGGCTTTAAGGCATAAGGTCGCGGCGGTTTCGCCGCTGCGAAATCGCAGCCACTCGTCTACGCCGTACATCAGGCGTTCGACTGCTTCTAGCACGCCGTTGAAGAAATCGACCACCAACCAAAAAAGCCCCATGAAGAAACGAATCCCGTAGCGATTCCAGGTTTGCACGGCCCAATCGACGACCATTTCCTCGATGTTGCGCCCCACGCGCGAGTTAAGAAATACATTGAAGGCCACGAAAATGTAAGCCGCGCTGGTCAGCGAAACTCGCCAGTTGACGCCCACCAGCGGGAAGACCATCCAGGCAAAAAAAGTCCAGATCGCCGGTTTGATCAGAAAGCGTAACGATAGCCTGAAGATCATGCTGCTTAATATCACTTGCACAATGCGTAATTGCACTATGTTCCAAAGCGGCGTAATAAAGTTTTTGTTGGTGGAACGATATGCATCTTTCAGCGATTGGCCCACGAACTTGCGGAACCACCCGACGTTGACCAGCCCGAAGATAAAAACGCCCAAAAGCACGATCGTGGAAAAATCCTCGTAGTAATTAATATCTTTACTATATTTTAGAAAGAAACCAACAATGTGATTAAGTCCCTTGTAAATTAAGTAAGATCCGCCGAAAGGCACTACCAGATTGAGCGTGAGGAATCGGCCGATCCGCGTGCCGAAGCCCAGGGAACTGAGTTGCTGCAACCAGCGCAGATAGAACTCCGCCGGACGATAGATTCCTTCCAGCAGTTCGGCCAGCCGCCGATCGGCCCGCAACAGCGGATCGCCGAAGATCAACGTGCCCGGGCCGCCGATGTCGGGCAGTTTCAGGGCGTTGCGCGAAAGGGCGTCGCGCAGGTCGCCCATGGAGAGAAATCCCCGTTCCGCAACCCTGTCGAGCAACTCTTCCACGATTTTTTTCCGCGCCGCCCGCTCGGGCAAATTGCGCGACTTAAGTCCCACCGATTCCAGCGCTTGGGTGATCTTCGGCCGGAATTGCTCGCGCAACCGTGTTTCGACCCGTTCAATGGCGGAGCGAATCAACGTTGCCAGCCGTTTGCGATGCGATTCCGCAATCCGCACCGAGGCCAGCCGCCGCTCGGCGCTGCGCAGGTGCTGGGAGGCGAGCACGTCGCGCTGGTTGGGCAAGGGCCGCTTGATGGGCCGCCGGCCAAAGGAAAATAACCATCGGACCAGATCGATCTTGAAAATCTCGCGTTCGTAGTCAATACATACTTTTTGCAGATCGTACAGCAATCGGGCCTCGGAGGTCCAATATCCGTCGGCGGAAAGTTGGACCAGTCCTAGCAACGAACCGTGCCAGGGCTGCGGCACGTCGCGGGAAAGTTCCAATGCGGCCTCGAGCCGGCCGATCAACCGATTCACATCTTCACTTACCGCGAGTTTTGCGCGGTCGATTTTATCCGGCGGCGCGCATTGCAACGCCTTGACGCGGCATATCGCCGCTTGGACCACGTTGCCCAGCGATTCCGGACGCCGCGCCTTGCGCATCAGCCTGCGGTATTTCGACGCCGAAGGTGTCTCTTTTTTCGCCGGCGGATGGGAAAAAGCATCGTCACCGCTTCCGATCCATGTACCCAGATCATCGCTGGCCGAACGATCAACGGGATCGGGCGCGTTTAAAGGCCGCGAGGTAAGGTACAACCACTGGGCATCGACGTCCTGCCGCAATACCGCCGCCGCCGCATCCGGGTCTTCCAGGGAAGGAAAATATCGCGGCAAGGCATTCCAGGCAAAGTATCGCAATTCCCAAAAAACCGCGGCGAATTCTTCATAGATGCCCTGATCGTTCCGCGGCGGCAACAAAAATCCTTCCTGCCCAAGCACCGCGCGTATCTCGTCGAATTCCACTTTTCCAATCCGATGAATCCGCTCGCGCAAATCCGAAGGTTTAAGACTTTTATCGGCAATGCGATCTTGAATCGCCAGGTGCACCCGGGCGTGAAACAGCAGTCTCCAGCAGCGGACCAATACATGGCCGGGAGAAGTTTCCAGCAGTTTACGCGGATCAGGCTGGGCGATGAGGATAAGTTTATCCGGAAGAACCCCGCCGGCATCAATGCCGATTTCCTCGGGCGCGACGATGTTCAAAAGCGACTTCCGACCGATGACGTAGCTTTTTCGATGGGGCACGCGAAAAGCAAATCCCGTCAAACCGCAATCTTGTTTAATGACCCTGCGGAGTATTCTAGGCAAGATAAGTCGCGCCCTAGCGTCGGCTGTGTGAACTGCCCGCTCGAGCTCGGCCATTGTGATTCGTTCTTCGATAACACCGGTCCGGGAATGTCGATTCAAAATTTGCTGGAATGGGTCCATCCGATATTTGTCGTTTACTGGGTGGTAAGCCGGCTTTTCAAGCCGTCCCACGTTTTCGGCTGTTTCCCTTAAGTTTTTAGTATATTATTGGAAAATATTTGATTTATTACGTAAATAATCTTTATTTTGCTCTCGGTAGTTTTAACCCCTCAAAATGGATGATTTTACGTAACTTCTTTTATAATTATGAGTTAATGTATTAATTTTATAAATTTGCATATAAAATGCTCTTTTTTTTGAGTGGATAAAACGTTAAACTTCTCCCTCCTTTGAGTCCCTCCACTCCATTGCCAAGGAAGGCAAAATGAAAACCCAGCAGGTCCGTAACGGTCGCCCCCGTTTGTCGGTGGCTATTATCGTCCGCAATGAGCAGGAAGTCATTGCGGAAACACTAGAAAGCATCCGGGCGATAGCCGACGAAATTATCGTTTGGGATTCCGGTTCTGAAGACGAAACCATGTCTTTGGCTCGAAAAAATGGGGCAAAAGTCTTTCAGGGTTTTTGGAAAAACGATTTCTCCGCCGCCCGAAACGACTGCCTTTCAAAAATCAGCGGCGATTGGGTGCTTTGGCTCGATGCCGGCGAAAAACTCGCCGATCTGTCCGCGAAAAAAATACGGGACTTTATCGACTCCGCCGCCGATCCGCAAAAAACCTATCTTATCATGGTCGAAATCCCCCCGGCCGACAACCGTACCGCCGGCGAGCAAATCGCACAGCCCAGACTCCTGCCTGCCAAAGCAGGGTTGAAATTCGAAGGTCGCCTTCGCGAAACCTTATATCCCTCGATTCAGGCCGCCGGTTTGAAAGTCGAAACGGCCCCGGGGCTGATCTCCCGCCATCCCCGGCAACACTCTCAAGCTCGGAAAACCAGGCTCGCCAATCGCGATCTCGGCCTGGTGGAACTGGAATTGATCGACGGAAATGGATCGGACCCGCGGTTGTTCCTGGCCCAAGGCGAAGCATATATCAACTTGGGGAGTTTCGATCGCGCCCGGGAGGCTTTCATCAAGGCGATTGAACTCTCGGAACCGGGCTCGTCCGAAATGCTGGAAGGTTATTACGGCCTGTTGACCGGATACAATTACGATCCGGATCTGCGCGACGCCCAAATGCGAGTTTGTTTGAATGCCTTGGAGGTTTTTCCCTTGGATGTCCAACTGCTTTTGGCCGTCGGGAGCTATTTTCAAATACACAACCGCCTGGACCTGGCCACGCGGGCCTTCGAGACCGCCGTCAAATTCGGGCAGACCAATTCCTCGATCTGGCACCTTTGCGAATTGCCGGAATTGGCCGCATCGTGTCTGTCCATTGCGCTCCAATTGCAAGGTAAAGAAGATGAAGCCTGCCGCGTATTGGAAGAAGCATTGGATCGTCATCCGCAATCGGCCCGGTTACTGCGCCTGGCCATCGATTCCTATATCAAAACTGGTAATGCCGAACAGTGTATCAAAGTGGCACAACGCGGCGGAATGCTTTCCAGTAGGGAAGACCCGCTCGTCTTGGCCATTCGCGGAGCATGCAAAGCGGCAAAACAAGAATGGACGCCCGCTTTGACCGATCTGCAAAGCGCTTATCTGATGGGCTGCCGTAGCAAGTTATGTCTGCGCTGGCTGGCGGTCGCGTTGCTTTCCAACGGCCAGGCCGAGGCAGCCAAACCCGTGCTTGACCAGTGGCAAAAACTGGAACCGGCAAATCCTGAACTCCTGGCATATATCGCGGCAGTGCGGGAAACTCAAAATGCTTTTGTCATCAAAGCGGAACAAGAAGCAGAAGAAGAAGTCGGCAAAGTGAAAACTGCCGTTCGGCAGTACCGCATCGATCCGGGCAGTGCAATCAGTGAAATTCATCCGATCAGAATTCCGTTCGTCCAGCACGTCACATCTTCGGATATGTCGATTACCGAAGAAACGTAACATTATATACGACAAAATGTTATGTCGATCTTGCGCCATTCCCCACTTAATGGCGGTGGGATATTCCAAGCGGTACAGGCAATTGCTTTTTCAGTGCCGGTGATTAAAGATGTATTGTTTGGGCGTTGACAGAATAGTTGACGTAATTAACAATTCGGCACGCACCGTATTTATTTATCAATTATCGTTTTGGTCCTGGAGCCGCCGCACGTCGACTTGTGCCGGAGCTCTCTTACCCAATGAGGATTATACCCATGACCCATGAAATTGATTCCACCCAGCGGTCCTGGATCGCCGCGCCAGACCCCGGGACATGCCAAGTCGAGCCTCTAAGCAACCTGTGCATTGCAATGTCGGCCGCTGAAGACGAGGAGTCCGACGACTTCGACGACGACGATTTCGACGACGACTTCGACGACGACTTTGAGGAGGATTTCGACGACGACTTCGAGGATGAATTCGACGATGATGACGATCTGGATGACGAAGACTTCGAGGAAGAAGGGTCCGATTCAGATGAGGAACCAGGAGGAGAGGAATTATAGAGCCTAATATCTTATGCAAGAATTATCTCAACAACTAATACAGGCCACCGAGGTCATCCGCTCCCAATGGACCGGCACGCCCCGGGTGGGGATAATCTTGGGGACGGGTTTGGGCAGCATTGCCGGGCAAATCCAGACCGAAGCCAAAATCGATTATTCTTCAATTCCTCACTTTCCGCGCTCCACGGCAATCGGCCATGCCGGCCAATTGGTTTGCGGCCGGCTTCAGGGCCTATCGGTGGCGGCAATGGAAGGACGCTTCCATGCCTACGAAGGGTATTCGCATCTGCAGGTCACCTTTCCCGTGCGAGTGATGAAGGCCCTGGGAGCGGAACTTCTGATCGTATCGAACGCCTGCGGCGGATTGAACCCGCAATTTCGCCTGGGCGACATCATGGTCATCGAGGATCACATCAACCTGATGCTCGGTAATCCTTTGATCGGAGTAAACGACGATACGCTCGGCCCGCGTTTTCCTGACATGAGCCGCCCATACAACCCGGAACTGATCGACCTGTCCTTGGAAATCGCCCGGCGGGAGAATTTCGCCGCTCATAAAGGCGTTTATGCCGCCGTAACCGGCCCGAATTTGGAAACCCGGGCCGAATACCGTTTTTTGCGGACCATCGGGGCCGACGCGGTGGGTATGTCAACCGTGCCCGAGGTCTTGGTGGCCGTTCACGGAGGGATGCGCGTTTTAGGGCTTTCGGTGATAACCGACCTATGTCTGCCCGACGCACTTAAGCCCGCCAGTATCCAGGAAATTCTCAAGGTCGCCGCCGGGGCGGAACCCAAACTCCGGGCCATTGTGCTGGGAATTCTCGCTCAAGAGGCTAAAAACGCCAAATAGGTCACTCACCCCCCGATTGAAAAACTCGGTCGGGCATGGTCTATTAAAGTTTTCAAATGCTTGCGCCGAAAGCCTGATGCTTGAGGCTGAAAGCTGATGGCTGTCTGCTAAAGGCTATTATTCATCCCATGTTCCAACCCATAACCAGTTCCGTTTCGTTTCCCAAGCTGGAAGAAAAAATCATTCAATTCTGGAAAGATCGGGGTATTTATGAAAAATCCCTGGATATTCGCCGCGGCGCGCCGCCGTTCGTGTTTTACGAGGGACCGCCCACGGCCAATGGCTTGCCCCATCCGGGCCACTGCCTGACCCGGGCGATCAAGGATCTTTTTCCCCGCTATAAGACCATGCGCGGACGCCTCTGCCAGCGCAAGGCCGGCTGGGATACGCACGGCTTGCCAGTCGAAGTCGAGGTCTGCAAGGAACTGGGCATCCATTCCAAGGAGGAAATCGAGGCATACGGCGTCGAACCGTTCATACGCAAGTGCGTGGAAAGTGTGTTTCGTTATACTCAACAATGGGAGCAGCTTACAGAACGGATAGGGTTTTGGATCCATCTGGACGAGGCTTATGTAACCTTCCATCAGAGTTACGTGGAGAGCGTGTGGTGGGCGCTTAAAAATCTTTTCGATCGCGGCCTGCTCTATCAAGGAAATAAGATCGTTTGGTGGTGGGCACAGGGCGGCACGGCTTTAAGCTCCGGCGAAGTAGGGCAGGGTTATCGCGAAGTGGCCGATCCGAGCGTGTTTGTGCGGTTCCCGTTAGTGTCCCCTTTCCCTTTGGGAGAGGGTCAGGGTGAGGGCGTATCGGACATCGATCTGCTCGTTTGGACCACAACACCCTGGACGCTGCCTGGCAACCAGTTCGCCGCAGTCAAGCCCGATTTGCAATACGCCCTTGTGAGCGTCGAAGGCGAGTCGCGTAAGTTGATCCTGGCCGAGGCATTGGTCGAGGGAATCTCTACAAAGATTGGAAAAGAATTTAAAATCATTTCCACAATGCCGGGTGAAAAAATAATCGGTTTGCGATATAAGCCTCCTTTCGATTACTATCACAAAACGCAAGCCGAAAAGAAAGGAAAACTTCGCAGCGGCGACATGCAGTATGTTGCCTGGCGCGTGGTGCCGGCCGATTTTGTTACGGTCGACACCGGCACGGGCCTAGTGCATCAAGCGCCCGCTTTCGGCGAAGTGGATTTTGTTCTGCTCCAGGACGAGCAGGCCCGATTCGTAGAAGGCGAAGGCCCGCCGCTGATTTGCTGCGTCGCGCCCGATGGCACGTTCACTGCCGAGGCCCCGGATTATCAAGGCCGCTGGGTAAAAGAGTGCGACCGCGATATTATCCGCGAAATGAAGGCAAAAGGGCTTCTATTTCATCAGGAGCAATACCTGCACGATTATCCGTTCTGCTGGCGGGCGGAAGAGGACCCGCTGATCCAGTATCCGCGGAAAAGTTGGTTCATCCGCACCACGGCCTTCAAGGAAAAGATGCTGGCCAACAACAGCCGCATCAATTGGCTGCCAGAACACATTCGCGACGGGCGTTTTGGCAACTTTTTGGAAACCAACGTGGATTGGGCCTTATCGCGCGAGCGCTACTGGGGCACGCCGCTGCCGATTTGGGTCTGCGAAAATACCGGGTACGCCGAGGCCGTGGCCGGCTACGCCGAACTGCTGGCCAAGCCCGGCCTTTCGGGCATCGAAGTTTGGGAAAAGGCTAAACGCGAAAATCCCGATCTGCCCGACGATTTGAAGGTGCACAAACCTTACATCGACGCGGTGACTTACGATTCGCCCAAGGCGCCGGGCGCGCGCATGCGCCGAGTGCCGGAAGTGATCGACTGCTGGTTCGACTCAGGTGCAATGCCCTTTGCCCAGTGGGGCTATCCGCATCAGCCGGGCTCGGAAAAAAACTTTATTGGTCAATTTCCCGCCGATTTTATAAGCGAAGCGTTGGACCAGACCCGCGGTTGGTTCTACAGTCTTTTGGCAATCAGCACGCTGTTGTTCGGGAAAGATAACGATCTGGAAACAACACCGCCCTCACCCCCAGCCCCTCTCCCAAAGGTAGAGGGGAGTAAAGTTAATGTCCCCTGTCCACTGCCCACTGCCCACTGCCCACTCGATTACCCCCATCCATTCCGCAACTGCATCGTATTGGGACTGATGTTGGGCGAAGACGGCGGCAAGATGTCGAAAAGCAAGCGTAATTATCGCGAGCCGAACGAAATCTTCAACCGCTACGGGGCCGACGCCCTGCGCTGGTATTTCTTTTCCAATCAGCCGCCGTGGACTTCGATCCGGTACAGCGAACAGGCCATCAAGGACTGCATTCCCGAGTTTCTCTTGCGTCTGTGGAACGTTTACAGTTTTTTCGTGATCTACGCGAACATCGACAAGTTCGATCCGGCGTCGTTTATCGGCGGCAGTGCAGGGCAGTTGACCGCCGACGTTCTGGCCTCGGCCCGAGATTTTCGGCCCGTCACTAAACGCTCGGAGCTTGACCGCTGGATCATCGGCGAACTCAATCGCAGCATCGTCGCGATTACCGAGCGTATGGACGCCTACGACAATTTCGCCGCCTGCGCGGTTTTGAGCGAGTTCGTCGATGCCCTGAGCAACTGGTACGTCCGCCGCAGCCGTGACAGGTTTTGGAGCGGCGAGCAATCGGCCGACAAAGCCGACGCCTACTGGACGCTTTACGAATGTCTGCTGACGACATGCAAGCTGATCGCCCCGTTTGTGCCGTTTTTGGCCGAGGAAATGTGGCATAATCTGGCAGTGGCGGCGTTTGCCGACAAGCCCGCCGAAGCCCAGCCCGTGGAAAGCGTGCATCTGTGCGATTATCCCGCTGCTGCCTTGGAGGCCGTCGATAAATTGCTTTCCGAACGCATGGCGCTGGTGCGGGAAATCGTTTCCCTGGGCCGCAGCGCACGAATGGGGGCAAAACTAAAAGTCCGCCAGCCGCTTTCGCAAGTCGAAATAGTTTTGGCCGACAATGCCCATCAATCCTGGTTGGAAGAACATGATGCCTTGATATGCGACGAGTTGAACGTAAAACACATCGAATTCGCGGTCAATGCCGATCAGTACATCACCTACACGATACTGCCCGATTTGAAGCGACTGGGCCCTCGGCTAGGCAAACGGTTGCCAGCGTTGCGAAAAGTTCTGGCCGGGATCGACGGCGGCAATCTGCTCGCCGAGATGGAATCGCGGGGCAAGATAACCATTACCTTACAGGACGGTTCAATAGCGCTCGACGCCGCGGACATCCAAGTCCGCCTGCAAGCCAAACCAGGCTGGGCCGCCGCACATGGAAAAATGTGCGTGGTGGTGTTGGCAACGGAGTTAACTCCCGAATTGATCGCCGAAGGGATCGCCAAGGATCTGGTGCGAGTGATCCAGGATCGTCGTAAGGATATGGGCCTTGAATTTACCGACCGTATCGTCGTGGGGTTAGTTACAGATTCCGATGAACTTACCGAAGCCGTGAATTTGTTCCGCCGATACATCCAAGGCGAAACTTTGGCCGTGGAGATAGGTTTCTCTCTGCTGAGCGGCGTCGAAGCGGCGGAAGTTAAAGTGGGGGATTACACAGCAACGTTATATGTAAAAAAAGCGTAAATGAATTGTTTATTGAATCTCAAGTAATGAATGTCGTGTTTTTGCCTCAGAGCCGGGCCGTGTCGGATGCGGAATTACCGGGGCGACACGCCCCGGCTCTGATTTATTCCACGACATTATTGATCTGATATTCAATAAACAGGCGAGAATACGGAGTATTTTATGTCGGCGTCGAGTTCCCGATTATTCAAGGTTGCGGTGTTGATTTCCGGCGGGGGCACGACTTTGAAAAACCTGCTCGAGCGGATTTCCACCGGCCGGCTCAATGTGACTATTAGCCTGGTGATTTCGAGCAATTCGGCGGCAGGAGGATTAAAATTCGCCCGCGAGGCCGGCATTCCCAACCTGGTCATCGAACAAAATAAATTTCCGGACCAGGACGCTTTCAGCCGGGAGATTTTCGGCCGTTGCCGCGCTGCCGGGGTGGACCTGGTCGTGATGGGCGGATTTCTCAAACGGTTGACCATCCCTGAAGATTTTAAAAATCGAGTGATAAACATTCATCCGGCGTTGATTCCGGCCTTTTGCGGCACGGGCTTTTACGGGCATCGCGTGCACGAGGCCGTGTTGGAATACGGCGTGAAGCTCAGCGGCTGCACGGTGCATTTTGCCGACAATCAATACGACCACGGGCCTGTGATTTTACAAAAGGCCGTGCCGGTCATCGACGGCGACACGCCCGAAGAGCTTGCCGCCCGTGTGTTCCAAGCCGAATGCGAGGCATATCCCGAGGCCGTGCAACTGATCGCCGATGGTCGAGTCCGGATAGAAGGCCGGCGAGTGCGAATACTTGACTAGTCAATCAGGAGGCCGGACATTCTTGTCCGGCTCTGAGACAGGCAAGAATGCCTGTCCTCCTGTTTCATTAATCCTTCTTTTGCACTTCGCCGTTTGCCCCTTGCCTCTGGTAAGAATTCAACCAATCTTCAATCTGCCTGACCAGTGCGGTTTGACCTTGAAATCGGGCAAGATCCAGGGCCTTCCTGGCCGTGGCTACGGCCTCGGAGGATTGGTTCAGGCTAGCATAAGCCAAGGCCATTAAATGATAAGCGCCGATATAGTCGGGCTTGATTTGCACTGCCTGTTTGAAGTGTTCAATGGCCTCATGGGGCCGGCCTGTTTGCATCAAAGCATTGCCCAGGTTTTTGTGAGTCTCGGGGTCGTTGGGTTTTACCAGCAGGACCCGCCGAAAAAAATCGACGGCCTCCGGCAATCGGCCTGTCTGAGCCAGGGCAACGCCCAGGTTGGCGCAAGCCTCAATGCAGTTGGGCTGCAATTGCAGTGCTCGCTCGAAATGCTCGATCGCCTCCCGAGGCCGCATTTCTTTAACCAACATGTTTCCCAGATTGCAATGTGCCTGAGGAAAGTCAGGTTTAAGCCGCAACGCCTCTTCATACTGTTCCATCGCCTCCTTGGGCCGGCCTAGTTGCGACAATGCGTTGCCCAAGCCGTTGTGGACCTCGGCATAGTTAGGTTTCAGTCGCAGGAATTCCTGAAAATGTTCGATAGCCTCCTCGGGCCGGCCTGTTTGGAGCAATGTGTTGCCTAAGTTATAGTGGGCCATGACAAAGTCGGATTTTAACCTTACGGCTTGCTTGTAGTGTTCGATCGCTTCATCCAGCATGTTCAATTTGCTCAATGCGTTAGCATAGTTGAATTGGGCCATGACACAGTCCGGATTTTTTTCCAGCGTTGCCTGGTAAAGGGTCATGTCGTCGCGGTAGAGTGAACTTTGCCGCAAGGTCAGAAACATAAGCGCGCCCACGGCGGCAACGGCGACGGCTATTGCCGCCGACCGCATTCCGCCTCGAACGCGCCAAAGCCACAGGCTCCAGAGCGCCGAGGCCAGCGCAACCACGCCGATGATCGCAATGTGCTGATAACGGTCTGCCACCAGCGAGTATTGCATGAATTGCACGTCTACCAGGCCCATCGCCGGCGCCAGCGCCACGCAGAAAAAACCCCAGGCAAACAACACTCCCCGACTCCAGCTTTCCTTATACAACCATAGGATCGCGGTAACGATAAGAGCAGCCAACAACGGCAGCCACCATAGCAAATTGCCGGCCTCGATGTGCCACTGCCGATAGACAAAGGCCAGGTCGACCGGAAAAAACGCTTTGTAAAGGTAGAACCACACTACGCCCCCGGCGCCCATCAGACGTTCTGCAAACCCCGCGTCCCGAAACACTTTTTCCGTACCATGGGTCTGGAACCATACGTTCACGCATGTCAGCCCCACGGCAATCGCGAAAAATGGCGCACTTAGCACCAGGTCCCATTTGGAGATGGGTGACTGTCCCAATTTTCGCGTAGAGAAAATGGGACTGTCCCCTTCTGCCTCGTACTTTCCCCCTGTACGCTGCCACCACACGATACCCAGCAGCACCACCGGCAAGACCGCCGCCGATCCCTTACTGAGCATCGCCAAAAGGAATGCCCCCAGGCTTAGCCAGTACCAAAGGCAAAAGGATGAAGGATGAAGGATGAACGATGAAAACGCATGAGCTTTGAATTGTATGGTTGATTGTGATTGATTAACCGCGACCCGGTTTACCTGTTTAGCCGCGACCGGGCACCAACCGAAGGTTGGTCGGGGAGCGCGTTTGAGAAAATTTAAATAACACAGTATCGACAACAGAAAGAACAGCATCGCCATCATGTCTTTACGCTGTGCAATCCACGCCACTGCCTCCACGTTCACCGGATGCACGGCGAATATCACGGCCGCCAAGAAAGCCCCGGGGATCGACAATTTCCGTAAAATGAGCCAAATCAGCAATGCTTCCACAATGTGCAAAATCAGGCTGGTGTGGTGGTAGCCGGCATGGTCCATCCCCAATAACCGCCATTGGATCCAGAGGCTGGTATTGGTCACCGGATAGTATTCTTCCGCTTCGGTGGTGCACCATATTCGGTACAGGCCGTCCGAGGCCTGGATGAGTTTGTTTTCCGTCAGCAGCAGGGCATCGTCCCAAATGAACCCGCCGTTCAAGGAAGGCAGATAAGCAATGAAAGCGGCGGCGGCGATGATCGCTACTCCCGCCATCACGACTAGCGGCAACCCCGGCGGGACAGCCATTCCCGACCGGGCCTGGGGAGCTTGTTTATTGAAAGATTTTTTGCTCTTCGACATGAGCAGCCTATCCGCACAAAGAACTAATTGCTTATCGCAAAACAATAATCGTCATTCTGAGCGAAGCGAAGAATCTAGAAGGAGCACAATGGCAAAAATGTGTAATATGGGGCTGCGACCGAGATCCTTCGCTACGCTCAGGATGACTTTTGGGATAGGCTCTAATTGCCTACCGATAGCATTATTCTATATTGCTTCCGGCAAAGTTTGAAGAGTTCGGCGTCTACGCCAAATCGCGATCCTCGAACAACAGCAAGGCCACCACCATTGCGAAGGTGATGTAAAGCAGGCAATAGACGCCGGCCAAACCCAGATACGCCAGCGGCACGTGCTGACCGGTGGCAATGGCCGTGTAAATGTTGAATTCCTCCAACATTGGCAGAATGGCCGCCAAAAGCCCAGCCACGAAACCGACTTGTTCGATTTGACCCAAGGCCGAATTGACCAGCATCGGCACAAGGTGTCCCAACACGTAGATGGCCGCGCAGATAATCAGATTGGCCATCATCGGCAGGCGCGTTGAAATGGCCACGCTGATCGCCGCGAGCACCGCTGTTTCCATAAATGCCAGGACCAAACCGGGCGCGATTTGCTGCATTTCTTGTTGACATTCTTGCCACGTGGGTTCGGGTTTGGAGGTTTCCCGGACGTCGTAAGCCACTTTAAACGAAATGCTGGCCAGGAAAATCGCCCCAAACACGATGAACAGGATTACCACCGGTCCCAGTATTCCCAGAAATTTTCCCACAATAAACTGCCGCCGGACGATGGGCTTGGATAGCAACGTCAATGCCGTGCGGCCTTCGATCTCATCGGCAATCGAAACGCTGGCGGTCCACAGGGCCAGAATCACGGTCAAAATCATTATCAACGTCAATCCCGTGTCCTTGAGCATTTTGATATCTTCCCCGAAGGTGTTGTATGGTACGAACGGGAAGAAGATCAGGCCAAAAATGCCGATCGCCAAAATCACATAAAACAGCGGTTGCGAGGCGGCCTCCTTGGCCGTGGTTCGTGCAATAGCGGCCACTTTAGGAGCGGACCAATTCAGCAATGCGATAATAAAGGCAAAAAAGGCCGAAGCAACGATCACCCCCACGCCAACCAGCCAAAGCGGCTTCAGCCACGTCGATGACACGCCAAAAAGCACGATATTATTGATGGTTAATTCCATATTCACACTCAGTTGTTGCCCCGGGATTTATTATGCAACATATTCCATTCTCGGACCTTACGTTCTTCTTTACGTCCATACTTACCCCGAAAGTTCGCCATTTTGCCATTCAAAAGCGAATTTCAAACCCACGGAACCGCCCGGTTGCCGGACGCACCAAGACCTGGGCGTTTTGGATGTAGGGTCCCATTTCTGCCTGGAGCGAATCGACAAACGCCTGCACTTCGTCCGGCGCGCCTTCCACGATCATATACACCCGGCCGTCGGGCATGTTTCGCACGAATCCGGTTACTCGATGGCCCGCTGCAATAGCACGGGCGGTATATCTAAACCCGACGCCCTGTACCCTACCCGAGTAGTAGATCTCGCGTTGTTCAGCCTCTTTATCCGCCATTGCCGGCGAAACTCCTAATTAACTAGTATAGCGCAAGATAAATGGGAATGCCAGTGGGCAGTTGGGCCGCCACGCCAATGGTTGCCATGGCGAATCTTGCCCAGATTCTCTTGACCCCTCCGATCTGAATCTTTACCCTGTGGCCGCCATGATGTTATATAAAATCCGACTGCTTATAATCTGTTTGTCGCTGGTTGGTTTTGTATCCATATTAAAGGCCCAAGAGCCTCAGGGTACAAGCGGAGAGCAGTTGTTGTTGCTGCGTAATGGGCAGGCCCTGGAAGGACGAATCATCCAATCGGGCGATTTCTATCGCGTCATTTGCACTGACGGCGAAATCCGTATCAAAGCAGCCGACGTGGAACTGCTTTGTAAAGATTTTGAAGAAGGATATCAACGAAAGCGGGCGGCCGTCTCTACCGGCAGTCTGCGCGATCACCTGGACCTTGCCCAGTGGTGTCAGCAGCACAAGCTTTACGATCATGCGGCGTCCGAACTGGCCGATGCCGCGGCTATCGCTCCGGAAAATCCGATGGTCGGCTTTTTGCAGCGGCGGCTGCAAATTGCCCGCGAGCCCGTGCCCGATCGGCCCAAGGCCAAAACCTCCGGGGATAATTCCCTCTCGAACGAGGAACTGGACCGCATGATCCGCGGTTTGCCCCACAAGGCAGTCGAAAATTTCACGCAATCGGTGCAGCCCTTGCTAATGAATAATTGCACTTTTTCGGGCTGTCACGGGCCGCAATCGGAATCCGGCTTGCGCCTGCAGCGTACTGCCTTGGACCAGCCCGCCGGCCGAAGGTTGACACAGCGCAACATCCAGGCGGTTCTACGATATGTCGACCGCGATAATCCTTTGGCCAGCCGGATACTGACCGTTCCCACGGCTCCCCACGGCACGGCCAAGACGGCCGTGTTTTCCGAGCGCCAGGCAATGCAATACAAACGATTGGTCGATTGGGTGCTGCAACTCGGTCCGGCAGACATGCCCGAATCGCCGGCGACAATTGCCAACAGCCAGCCGGTAATGGCCGAAACCCTTCTTGATGCCGCATCTGGTGCGACCACCCCGCACATTCTATCACAAGATGCGCGAAAAGCCCGGCCTTTGTCATCCGTCTCACCAGGCACCGCTGGTGTCTCGCCAGTGGAAGTTTCCACACCCGGTGTTTCGACCAACCTTCGTTCGGCGTCTGGATTGCCAAACAATGCTGCCGCTGCCGCTGCCGGCATGTCCGGCAATGCTAGATCGAGCAAACCGGCTACGATACCTAAACATGAGGCCGCGCAGGCGGTATTCCAATATCCCCTGTCAAAGCCCGATGAACCTGAAGCTTCCGCGGACTCCGCACCCAAAGCGCCGAAGATCAAACGCGGCGTCGCGCCGCCGGAATTTACGCCCAAAGACCCCTTTGATCCGGAGATTTTCAATAGCCGCTATTTCAGACTGACGACGGCGGACGGCTCGTCAACGACGGACAAATCAACAGGCGGAGAATAAGCGTATTGTTCGTTTATTGAGTCTCAGGAAAGAAAGTCGCACGAAAAGTCAGAGCCGGGGCGTGTCGCCCCGGTAATTCCGGGCCGACACGGCCCGGCTCTGAGGCGAAAATGCGATATTCATTGCCTTAGACTCAATAACCACTTTTGCGTTCCGCGTTGCCGTCGATCAGCGATTCGGCGAATTCTTTTTTCAATGCTTCAAGGGCCTTGGAACCTTGCCGGCCGGCAACGACGACATTGATTCGTACCTCGCTGGTGCTGATCATGTCCACATTGATTCCCGCCGTACTCATTGCCTGGAACATGCGGGTGGCCACGCCGGTATGACTACGAATGCCGGTGCCGAATACCGATAGTTTCGCGACTTCCGCCAGATGCGTGGGCTCGGTGCATCCCAACGTCTCGGCCAGATTCCTGGCGACGCCCAATGCCTTTTCCAAGTCTTTCCTGGGCACGGTTACGGAAATATTGGCGCGATTCTCGCGCCCGATGCTCTGTACGATCATATCGACCAGGATGCCGGCTTCGGCCAATTCGTCGAATGTCTGCGCGGCCAGTCCCGGCATGTCGGGCAGTTCCACGAACGTGACCAGCGACTGGGTCTGGTCCAAGGCAACATCGTCGATAATCAGTTTTTCCATCCGCTCCAACCGGGCGACGCGTTCCAATTGTCTTACCAGTTCCGCCGCATCGGTCTTGACGTGCGACGGTAACGCGCCGGCACGCGCCAAGCCTTCTTCGGGCGGCTTGTGCAATTGAAACGCTTCGTGCACCGTGCGCAAGGCGTCTTGGGCGTATTGCCGGTCGACCAACACCGATATCTTGATATCGCTGGTGGTAATCATCTGGATGTTGATTCCCTTTTCGGCCAGCGAGCGGAACATGGTGCCCGCCACGCCCTTTTGAGTGGCCATTCCCAGGCCGACAATCGAGACCTTGGCCACGTCGTCGCCGTAGTTGTATCCTTCGCCGCCGAGTTCTTTGACGGCCTTTTCAATGGCCTTAAGCGTTGCCGGCAATTCGTCCCGATCGACCGTGAACGACATATCGGCCAAGCCGTTTAAGCCCACGTTCTGCACGATCATATCGACGGCGATGTTTTTGGCGGCGATTTTGGAAAAGACTGCCACCGCGGTACCCGGGCGGTCGGGCACGCCGAGCACCGTTACCCGGGCCTCGTCCTTGATAACCGCCGCCCCGCAAACGGCCGTGTTCGGCGCCTCCGGATCGTGCACGATCATCGTGCCGGGATTGTCGCTGAAGCTGCTGCGGACGTGGACCGGCACCGAAAAATTCTTGGCGAATTCAATCGAGCGGTTGTGCATCACGCCCGCCCCGGCCGTGGCCAGCTCGAGCATCTCGTCGTAGCTGATCCGGCTGACGCGCCGGGCCTCTGGCACGATGCGCGGATCGGTGGTGTAAACGCCGTCCACATCGGTGTAAATTTCGCACGATGCCGCGCCCAGGACAGCCGCCAGGGCCACCGCCGTAGTATCGCTGCCGCCCCGGCCCAGGGTGGTTATGTTGAACGATTCGTCTATCCCCTGAAATCCAGCCGCGATAACGACCTTACCCTCGTCCAGGGCCTTGCGGATCCGCTCCGTCGAGATCGAGCGGATACGGGCCTTGGTGTGCGTGCTGTCGGTTATGATGCCGATCTGCGCGCCAGTCAGACTGATGGCCTCGTGACCCAGCGAAATGATGGCCATCGCCATCAAGGCCACGCTTACCTGTTCGCCGGTCGAAAGCAGCATGTCCATTTCCCGGGCGGGCGGATTGTCGGAAATCTCTTTGGCCAGATCCACCAGCACGTCGGTGTTTTTTCCCATCGCGCTGACGACCATCACCACCTGGTTTCCTTCGTTTTTCACGCGGATCGCCTTACGCGCCGCCGCCAAAATCTTCTTGCTGTCCGCAACGCTCGTGCCGCCGAATTTTTGTACAATAATCGACATTTTAGGGGCTAGTGGTTAGTGGCTTGTGGGTATGTTATTTTGTAAAGCCGCGACCATTGGTCACGGTTTTAGTTTAATTTAATGCTCTACTATTTTCGATCAAGTTCTAAAAAATAACGCATCAATTTCCAGCCTTCGTGGAAGACAAGTGGGGATTTTTCCGACGTGGGATCGTCGTAAAAGGTCGCAGAGTCGGGGGTGACATCGGAACCGGCCAGGGCGAAGGGGACGTCGCCGTGGCTGTGGGTTTTTGTACGCAGCGGGGTGGGATGGTCCGGAGTCACCAGGATACGATACTCGCCGTAGGCCTTTAAGGCCGCATGGACCGGGCCAACAATGTGCCGATCGATTTCTTCCAATGCTTTGACCTTTGCGCCTGCATTGCCTTCGTGCGATGCTTCGTCCGTGGCTTCGACGTGCACGCACACCAGATCGAAGTCCTTTAGCGCCTCAATGGCATAGCGGCCCTTGGCGGCGTAGTCGGTATCGATATACCCGGTGGCCCCGGGCACGTCGATCCTTTTCCAGCCGATAAGCGAGGCCAGTCCGCGTAGAAGATCCACGGCCGTGATCATCGCCCCTTGTTTGCCGTACAACTGGGCAAAGGGCATCAAACAAGGCGTACTGCCCAAACCCCAGAGCCAAACGTTCGTGGCCGGGTGCTTGCCCGCTGCCCGCCGGGCGACATTGACCGGATGATCGGCGAACAGCTCCTCGCTTTCAGACATCAAATGGGTCAAAACATCGCTGCCCGGGCCGCGTGGATAATCGTCAAGCACCGATTTATCCGTCAGATCGTGGGGAGGCGTGGTGCGGGTGTCGGGCGAAAACGGGGCGGATCGGCCGGCGCCTCGGTACACCAGCAAATTTCGGTAACTTACGCCCGGATGGAACTGCCAGCGGTCGTTGCCCAGTTTTTCTTGGGCGGTTTTTATCAGTTCGGCGGCCTCGAGCGAGGAAATATGGCCAGCCGTGAAGGACTGCATCACCTGATCCTGAATAGTAACCAGATTGCAGCGGATGGCCCAGTCCTGCGGCCCCAATTCGATCCCTTGCGCGGCGGCTTCCAATGGCGCTCGGCCGGTGAAATGCTCCAACGGATTATAGCCCAGGAGGCTCAAATTGGCCGTATCCGACCCTGCTGGAAGTTCCGCGGGCGTATTGTTCGATCGGCCCAGCACTCCGGCCGCGGCCACGGCATCCATGGCCGGAATATCCGCCGCTTCCAACGGCGTCTTGCCGCCAAGCACGTCTTGCGGCTCGTCCGCGCATCCATCCGGAATTATCAGGGCGAATTTCATTTTAGGGTTCAGGATTCAGGGTTCAAAATTCAGGATTCAGGGTTCAAAATTCAGGATTCAGGGTTCAAAATTCAGGATTCAGGGTTCGGGATTCAGGATTCAGGGTTCGGGATTCAGGATTTATAAGGGGTGGTCAGTTTACTGACCACTTTGTGAATTCCAAATCGCTAAACCGCAAGCGGTTTCTTATGTTTATTCAGCATTCAAAATTATATTCATCATTCATCCTTCATCCTTCATTTTAATCTCTCACCCTCATCCGCACGCTGCCGGGATGCACGCAGGCCAGGTGGTTGATGGCTTGCAAGGCCTCCTGCATCGCGCCTTCGGGGGCGGTATGGGTCATGATGACCAGCGGGACGCAGGTGGACTCTTCTTCCTCGGTTTCGTGCTGGATAAGCGAAGCAATGGATATTTTATGCCTGCCCAGGATCCCGGCAATCTCGGCCATCACGCCGGGCCGATCGTCCACGTTAAAACGCAGGTAATACCGGCCGGGAACCGTGGCCGGGTCGCGGGGCATGACCCGGGCCCGACGCTCGCTCGACCACAGATTTAACGTGCGGAAGGTTATGGCCATGCGGCCCAAAACGGTATCGATCAAATCGGACACCACGGCCGACGCCGTGGGTTTTGGTCCGGCGCCCAGCCCTTGGAAAAACACCCGGCCCACCGCATCGCCAATCACACGAATGGCATTGTAAGCCCCCCGCACCTCGGCCAAGGGAGTGCCTTTGCGGATCAGTGTGGGCGAAACGTGCAGTTCCAGTCCTTCGGGCACCAATTCGGCCACGGCCAATAGTTTGATATTGTATCCCAACTCCCTGGCATAGCGCATGTCGGCCACTTCCACGACGTCAATCCCGATCCGCGGAATCTCGCGCCAGTTTATCTGTGCACTGAATGCCAGGTGGGAAAGTATGGCCAATTTTTGCGCGGCATCGCTGCCGTTGACGTCCATGGCCGGGTTGGCCTCGGCATAGCCGCGTTGTTGGGCTTCGGCCAAGGCGGCATTGTAGTCCATGCTTTGCTCATCCATCTGGGTAAGGATGAAATTGCTCGTCCCGTTTAGGATGGCGTGGATCGACTCGATTTGATTGGCCGTCAGACACTCGTTTATGGCGGCGATAATCGGAATACCCCCGGCCACGGCTGCCTCGAAGGCGATTGAACGGCCGAGTTGCCTGGCCCGATCGAACAATTCCCTGCCGTGTTCGGCCAGCAGGGCCTTGTTGGCGGTCACCACGTCCTTGCCGCTTTCCAACAGTTTAAGGACGATCGTCCGCGCAGGCTCCAACCCGCCGACCAATTCAATGGCCACGGAAATCTGCGGATTATCCGTTACTTTGCCTAAATCGTCGGTCAACAGGCCCGGCGGAAGCAACACGTTCCGCTGCCGGCGAAGGTCGGTATCGACCACGCAGGCCAATTCCACGGGCATTCCCGCGTGTCGGGCAATGCGATCCTTATGCTCCAACAGCAGCCGGGCAACCCCGGAACCGATGGTGCCGAATCCCACAATCGCAACTTTGGCAGTTTTCATGGCTAATTAGCATTTAAGTTTATTAATGCTCAGGAAAGTATTATCATCATTTATTCTCAGAGCCGGGCCGTGTCGGCCCGGAAACACCGGGGTGACACACCCCGGCTCTGATTTTCTCTACGATGTTACTTTTCCAACTTTTAATAGCCCGGGAGCTTGTACCCGGAGTTTTTCTAGAAACTTATCGATAGAATCCCCTATAGTAGGGTAGCACCCCGCATGGCGTCAAGACGGGGGGAGGAACAACAAAAAAACAATTATCCCAAAGTGATTTTACATGAAATCCTTCCTTTAACCCAGCATATCTACTTCAGTACACCCTCAAACTAATTTGGTTGACGAAACTAAAACAAGTATAGTAGAATC
>JBEKFZ010000032.1:0-41083 GCA_050013075.1 Thermoguttaceae bacterium
GAAAACGGCGACTGCGGCGCGGCCTTTGTTGTCGATCATTACGCCGAACTCGGTGCCCATATCGACGAAACGGGCGTCGGGTGTGGCGATAGTGAATTGCCGCGATTTTTCGGTGTCGGCCCGTGCCGTCAATTTTCCTTGGCTGAGAAAACCGGAGTTTGGCGAACCCACCGTAAAAGAGACCGGCCCTTCCAGCAGCACCACGGCCCCGTTGGTATAGGTGATTTGAACAATTCCTTTTTCGAGCTGCAATTGCTGGCTTGCCTGTAAAGGCATCATCTCCGTCGGCGGGGTAATTGTCGGTGACCATTGGCAGTCTTTCGTGGCAGTTATTTGAGCAACAAAGATCGCTTGCTCCGATAAATTACCGGATTTGGGAATGGTCGACAAATATGAGATAGCCAAAAGCGCCACGCCAAAGATCATAAAAATAAACATGAACGATAAAGGCAAATGTTGATTGAAAAACTCCGCATAATTCCCTAAAAAACCCAAGTTCGGAGGGGGATTAGGCGGGCCCAGTAAAGAATCCAAGGATATCCCAGGACCTAAATCCATCGCAGTGTGCCGTTTGGCGCTTACCATCCACGAAATTTCGGCGTTTATATTTATGAAGTCAATGTAAAACTCTTTTACGTTAAGATCGGTTTCAAGCAATAATTCCAACTCGTGCAGTTCCTGCTCTGAGATCGTGCCCTCGGAGACAGCATTTGAAAGTGTCCAAATTCGAGGAATTGTATTTTGTGGAAATGGGATCATAGAGAACCCTCCTCCGTAAGGGCGAATCGGATGCATTCCCAAAGTTTAAGGCGAATCTGGCTTAAAGTGTTGTAGAGACTCCCGACTGGCCGCCCCATTTGTTTTGCTACTTCCTGTATACTATGGTTACCGTCGTAGCGGAGTTTCAGTAATTCCCGGCTTTTCAAGGGAAGTTTTTCCAGGCAATTGATCAACAACATGGAATGGATTGTATGTAGTTCAGTGCGGTCGATGCGCATATCCGAAAGCTCGGATAATAGTTTTTCATTAAAATAGAGGCGACTTCGGTTTTTGGTCCTCAAGAAGTTTTTCACTTTTAAAAAGGCAATACGACAAGCCCAGGTCATGAAATTCGTCCCCAATTGATACTCAAAATTCTTGTTCCAGAGGACAATATTTGTTTCCTGAAGAATGTCGTCCGCGTCCGACGAGTTAGGGACCAAAGAATAAATAAAACCGTATAATTTGCGCTGATTTTGGGTAAGCAACTCGACAAATACAGCGTTTCGATCACCCTTGATGTAATCCACCAGGAAATTCTCCATAGATTGTATTTGTCGCCTTTTTAATATTTATAATAAATAGGCATACTCCCGAACACCGGTTTATGTACTGGGAACATTAAACCTAATTAAATAAATCCCAAAAATCTAAAAAAGTGTCTAAATCCGCAGGATTTTGGCTGGATTTCCGGGATCGACGAGACGCTCCCCACAATCAATGAAATTCCGAGAATTGCCCAACGGTCAAAGAGTCGCCATCACTTGCAAGGCGATGGCGGTGCGGCAGGCAAGGCGTTTTCGGCGACGACGGGCCTGGGCGTCAAGGGATTCCTCTTCCCGCTGCTCAAGCCAATGCTCGGGATGGGCCGCAACCCAACGGAAACGATGGTCGCCGCGTCCTTCGGCCGGCCGCAGCCTACAGGATCCGTCTCCAAGTGTAGAACGATGCCGTCAAGGCGCCTGCTTTCGCACGGAATCTTACGATGTTTTCGTTGCTCGCCCGTTGCCGATCCATCATCCCCTGCCAATACTGCTCCTGTTCTACCCTGCTGGTCTTCGCCATCGCTCGGTCCTCCGAATGCCTGGTAATAAATCCTACTCAGGCATTCAGCCTAACACGGCCTGTAAGGATGGCGATTTATTGGCGCTTACGATGGTGGTTCTCTAGTAAGCATCCAGCGGAATGCGTCTTGTGCTCGGTGGTAAATGGGCCGAGAAGGTCTTGGCCGAACGCATTTCAGGAGTTAAACCATGAAGAAGCATAAAAACATTATGCAAGGAAAGAGCAATCCTTTTTAAGCCATTTTCGTCATTTTTGACAAATTTCTTATCCCTCAGCACCAACCGCAGTACCATCTGTCAGTGGTGGGCTATTCCCTTAGATTTTGGATTTTTGTTCGGATTACGAACATGAACTCCTCAATTTGAGAAGTTGGGAAGTATAGCGGAAAGTCGGAAAGTCGGAAAAGCAGAAATTGGGTTTAATGGCTAACAACTGGTTGCAAAATTGTCGTTTGCAAGGAGTGGAACTTGTCAATTTCATTTCGCAACCCTCCTACTATCCTCGACCTTGTAGATCTCCACGTCCCACAACATGCATTCGGCAAACAGGCTCGGGTTTGTCTTGCTCCGCCGCTGTACAGGCTGTTTCAGACAATCATGCTGGGTTATGCGAGTGACACAGGTGGTAAAGACCTGTTTATTGGCAGGCGTTGCAAATGATGGCGGTGGCGGGGAGAATGCATTCGTTAAGCAAGAAATCACAATAAGGTATTCCAGGAAGGTGACATTATGATGGCTACAGACGACGGACAACACCGCTCCATCCTGCAAAGAATTGCCCATCGGGCGATGTTGGAAAGAGGACTTGTTCCAGATTTTCCACCCCAGGCGCTCACCGAACTCGACGGAATCCACGGGCCAGCGACGCAAGCTGAGGAATCGACCCGTGATCTCAGGAACCTTCTCTGGTGCTCCATCGACAATGATGATTCGCGTGATCTGGACCAGCTTACCGTTGCCGAAGCCATGCCCGACGGGGCCGCAAAGGTTCTTGTCGCCATTGCCGACGTTGACGCGGTCATCAAGAAGAGATCGGCACTTGACGATCATGCGCGGCAAAACACCACCTCGGTCTACACCGTTGCCGAGACGTTTCCGATGCTGCCCGAGAAACTCTCCACGGATCTTACCTCTCTTAATTATGAATCAGACCGCCTTGCCATCGTCATTGGCCTGGGGAATGTCACACTTAGCCACCATCCTGCCCGTCGCATTGCTGACGATCTCCTATTGCTGGTGTGCGAAACGATTTGGCGTCGGCAAGCGGTGGATGTTGGCGTCTTGCGGTGTGTTGGCCGTCATAGCCATGTTGTCTTTTCAGCGCGTCACGCTCTCCGACATGCCGGGAAACAGCCTGTTGACCTTCGGTTTAGGTCTTCCGCCCAGCCTTCCGCAATGCGTCCAATTGATCGTTCCACTTGCCATCGGCTTTTGGTTCGTGAGACGAACTCCAAAGCAGAACATCGACAACGAACGATTGCGGATGGCGGCGTAAGCGGTGGTTTTTTGCAAAAGTCGCACGGGCGCCGGGCTGCTGCTGGTTTTATTTCATCAATCGTTCGAATTCCGCAACATGGCCGCCGTTGTCTCATTCAGAATGCAAGCTAGGGATTGACGGTTCGAGTCCGTTCGTCTCCATTTTTCTGTAACCTGATACCTGCTCCCCCTTACGGTTCGCGGCTAACGGTACTGATGTTTGTATCCGCGGTGAGCTTTTTTTCCACCGAGGCGCTGGAACCCAAGAGTGCGTTTAAGCCCTTGCCGCGCAGGGCGGCGAGCGAGTCGGGCTTTTCTTGGAGATAGGCGTCCCAAAAAAGGGTTGAGGCGTCGCGGATCAGGGGTTGGAATCGGGCGTCTTTTCCAGTGTCCCGTTGCCGGAGATGTCCGGCGTAAATCATGTGATCGCCGCCGAAAAAAGTCGCCAAATACTGATCGGCGCCAGAGGTGTTGTCGAATGGTATGCGGCGCTGGTAGGCCTTTGTCGTGCCGATGACGCCGTTGTCTTCGGAACCGGTCATGTATAGGCAAGGCACGCTGATGTTTTTGTAGGTGATATCTAACGGCACCTGGCCCATGGGAACGGGCGGGCTCATGGCGATCACCGCGCGGATGCGATGGTCGGAGAAGATCATTTCGCCCGGCAACACCTGACCGGCCAGAGCTAAAACCGTTTCGGCGCCGAGGTCGCAGCCCGCCGCGCCTATGCGGTCAAAATCCAATCGCACGGCCAAGGAATCGCCGTCGCGTTTTAATCGATCGAGCTGATCCAGCGCGAATCGCATATCCAGCGGGCGGTTTCGCATGGTCGCGGGATTCTCGTACGCTTCTTTCAAATGCTTTTTAGGCTGGACTTTGCCTCGCCACACGGCTTCGTCGCTGCCGGCATGTTCCACGAACACCGAAATATATCCGCGGCTTGCCCAATGTATGCCTAAATAGGCGCAATCTTCGCGCGTACGGCCCAGTCCGTGCGAAAACAGCACCACGGGAAATGGCCCTTTGCCGGCGGCGGGATAGTAGATTTTTACCGGCACCTGGCGGGAGCGGCCGGCGTCGAACCATTGGAGTTCCACCGCCGTCACGGAGTTTTCACGCTCGCTCGATACGCTTTTTTCCGCCGGTTCAATCGAGATATCTTTAGCGTTATCTTCATTGGTCGCGGCCGACAACGTGTAGGCCAAGGCCGCGCATGCAACCCACACGTTCAATGTCCAAAGTAACTGTCGTGCTTTCATGGTGGAGTATCTTGTTTACGGTTTACAGTTCAAAGTTTTAAGTTATAAGTTTTAAGTTTTCGTACCGCCTTGTGCGTCCAATTTTTTCCACTATCCACTAACCACTAACCACTTTCCCTCATGCACTGATTTCGGCGGGGCAGGGGGGCAATGGCCGAAGAAATCAACCTGGGCCGATTCAGTTTGCCCAACCGGTTGGGCAAAGATTACCAAGGGAAGAGATTAGGGAATGGGGATTAGGGATTGGGCACTCTGGCGGGAACCGTAAAAGCCGGTTTTTTCGATCCATCCCGTTATCCGTTAAATTTTACCTACCGGCGCCAGGTAGATGACAAATTCCTCTTTGCCGTCCAGACGCAGGAGTTGATCGCACAACTGCTGATGATAGGCGGCCACGGCGCAGCACCCGGCATGGATGGCTTCGCAAGCCAGATATAGATTTTGGCAAACATGGCCGGCGTCCAGGGCAATCAATTTATGAGCGGCCAGGCCGTAACGCCATTCCATGCGCAAGGGGATAGTGGTCCAGATAAAGACCAAAGGGGCCTGGCCGACAAAAGTTTGCCCCAGTGTCGCCTGGACAAGTTTTTGTTCGATCTGTTTTTCAGAAAATTCAAAGAGCAATTGATGTTCGAACGGCAGATAGCGATAAACCCCTTTTTCCAATCCGCTTATGTCAATCGCGGCGATATAAGTTTCCAAGGCGTGCCGGGCGCCGGCCGAAGGGACCGTGCGAAACGCCGCTCTGCGATCCAGCATTCGGCGAACGCCCTGGGTGGCCCAAAGCAGGAAAGCCAGTTCATCCAGCGTAATTGCCTGTTCGCGAAATAGCCGCCGACTTTGCCGATTGCGGATGGCCGTTTCCAGATCCGCGCCGGCGATGTTTTTCCATTTGCCCGGCGGAACCAGACTGATTCGTTTGGCGTCGGGCGGATAGGGCTTTTCCAACGGGGGCGGGTCCAGGCCGCGGTTTTGATCGGTTTGCTTTAGATCGATGGTTTGCCGAATCGTATCCTTCAAAAAGTAACGCGCCTGTTCTAGTGGCGATAATGTCACGGCCTTGGGCTCCGGAATATTTTAGTTATCAGTTTTCAGTAATCAGTTTTCAGTAATCGTTTATTCCCCCAATAATTTTACTGTATACGAAAAGCAGGCTGCCCATGAAAAAGTTTTGAGATTTGATTTACAAGGACATTTCCTACATATTGCGAAGGGGCTAAGACCACCTTTATGGGGATATAATTCCTTTCTTATTGACAGTCCATCCCAGGCCGACATGGCCCGGCTCCGAATATGAAACGTGGATTTTTCTAACTTGACTGGTGTGTTTCGTGTTTTCGTTATTTCGGGCTTTCGTGTTTAAAAAGAGATTCTTATTCCTTTGACATTACATGGTTTTGCTGCAAAACGCTAAATAGCAACCAAAAAAATATTTTTCCGCTTGACATGCATTATCAAATCTGTATACTGTATTATGTACCTAATACAGTGAGCGATTTATGTTCCTACAAATTGATTTCCAAAATGGATTGCCGATTTACGAGCAGGTGGTCCGCCAAGTTAAATTCGCCATCGCCGGCGAGGATTTTAAGGAAGGCGAGCTGGTACCTTCTGTCCGGGAAATTGCCCGGGAGTTAGCGATAAATCCAAACACCGTCGCCCGGGCTTTCCGCCAATTACAGACAGACGGGGTGCTTCAGTCGGTCCGCGGCACGGGCCTGGCGGTCGCCATTGGGGCGGCCCAGCGCTGCCGGAAGGATCGCGTGGAACTGATCCGAGCACGTTTGACGCAGGTCCTGTCAGAGGCCGTGCAAAGCAGGCTCGATCCTGATGAATTGCGTACGATTGTGGAGCGGGAATTATCGGCCGTCGAACCTGGAAAGGCATAAATGTCGGTTGGGGCGACAGTTCAACTGTCGCCCCAACATGAGATAGAAAGGCATAGTTTATGGATCCGATCATCCGACTTAAAAATGTCACCAAACGTTTTGGCGCCGAGGTTGCGCTTAACGATGTTTCCTTTGAGGTGCCCAGCGGAGTGGTCTTTGCCCTTTTAGGCGAGAATGGAGCGGGAAAGACCACCGCCATCCGCATCATGCTGGGGCTTGCCGATGCGAACTCCGGCCGGGCCGAGGTCTTGGGCCTGCCCTCCGCCGCGCAAGGCATCCAGATCCGCCGGCGCGTGGGTTATGTGCCTGAGCGGCCAACTTTGTACGAGTGGATGACGGTCGACGAAATCGGTTGGTTCACCGCCGGATTTTACGGCAATGGATTCCTGCCCGAATATGAGCGGCTGACGGCCGGATTCTCTCTGCCGGGAAAGAAGAAGATTTCACATCTTTCAAAAGGCACTCGGGCCAAGGTTTTATTATCGCTGGCCTTGGCAAACCAGCCAGATTTGCTCATTCTCGACGAGCCGACCTCCGGATTGGACGCCATGGTGCGGCGCGAGTTTTTGGAAAGCATGGTCGATCGGGCGGCAGCCGGAAAGACGGTCTTTTTGTCGAGCCATCAGATTGCCGAGGTGGAACGGGTGGCCGACATCGTCGCCATACTGCGCAAGGGCAAACTGGTTTTAGTGGAACGGCTCGACGAACTGAAATCGCAAGTCCGCAAGCTGACCGTCACCATGAAGGACGGCGCAATGGATCTGCCCCAACTTCACGGCGAAATCCTAAGCCGTCGGCTGAAGCAGCGGCAGTGGCAGTTGATTGCCCGGGGCATTAGCGACGAGCAACTATCCGCGCTAAAGGGTCACGAGAGCGTCCGGGCGTTGGAGGTTGTTTCCACCAATTTGGAAGAAATTTTCATCGCCTACATGCAACAGGAAAACGGCGCGGCGGTGCAAACTGCCACCAAGGAGGATTCCGTACCATGAACCGGGCAATTTTCTGGCGGTTATTGTGGAAGGAATACCGGCTGCAACGGGCGTTCTGGATCGCCATGGCGGTGCTGGCCGTGATGCTGATAGTGTTGGTCCGGCAATTCAACGATCGCGTGGAAGAGCGCAATCTGTGGTTTTTTTACATCGCTTTTGCAACGCCGGTGTTTTATGTGCTGGGGTGTGCATCGACGACGTTCGCCGGCGAGTACGACGCTGAAACTTATGAATTTCAGCGATCGTTGCCCGTAACGGCAATGCAAGTTTTTTGGAGCAAAATCGCCCTTGCATTACTGAGCACCTTTGCGATGTTCGTCTTATTGAGTATTTTGGCTTTTTGCCTGGCCGGCGGACGGTTGCCCATGGAAAAACAGGTTACTATATGGGAGATGCGAATCTGGGATACGCTGGTGATTGCCTGCATGGGCACCTGGTTATACCTGGTTTGGGGCGTATTTTTTTCGCTAATTCTGAAACGGCCGTTGCTGGCGGCCATCGTCAGCGTGACTGTTGCTTCCATGGGTTCTTACGTGATTGCCGGGATAATGCAAATCTCATTTCCAAGTAAGTCATTCTTGCCCATGCACTTGTTTGTTGTTTTGAGCATTTTGGTGGCCATTGTGAATATCTTTCTTGGTCGGAGATGGTTCAAAGATAAAGTGCGGCCGATATTTGGTATAAACCTACCCATAATAAATGTGGGGATCAAACCAAGAAGCAAGTCAAAGACGCTTAAGGAGTATATGTCTAGTTCCAACTTCTGGACTATACTGCGACGGCTTACATGGCAGCATTGGCGGCAATCCCGTTGGCTGGCAATTGTCTTTTTGGTGATGTTGGCGCCCTTGATTTTAATGCTTATCCAACTCTGGTTGATAAATAAATATTCGCAATTCGGCATTAATCCACATCAAGATTGGGTGCAATTTTGTTTCAGCATTTCCATCCCATTGGCTTTGGCCATGCCGCCGCTTGTCGGTTCCTTTACATTTCTGGCCGATCAGAGACAAAGGAGTTTGCGTTTTTATGCCGAGCGGGGCATCGGTTCGCGGATGGTTTGGTTTAGCCGATTGTGGCCTTGGCTTATTATTATCGTTCCATTCTGCTTGGTTGTTATTTTAGCATCTCTTTCCAACAACATTTTTTTCGATCTTGTCAAGAATCGGCGTTGGCAAGAAAACTGGTTTGGGATTTCCTCATACATATTACTTTTATTCGGATACCCAATGTTGGGTTTATGCGTGGGGCAGTTTTGTTCCATGTTTTTCCGCAGCGGTTTTCTGGCCGGACTGTTTAGCCTGATTATCACGGCCCTTATCACGGGCTGGGCGGCTTATATGTGGGCATGCGGGATAAACTTATTGTGGTCCGTACTGCCGATACCGGCGATATTGCTGCTGGCAACCTGGCTGCGGGCGCCGGATTGGATTCTTAAGCGCAACACATTTGGCTCGTGGCTGCGGCCGGGATTGGTATTGGCCGTGCCGACTATCGTTTTATTGACGGTTGTGCCGCTTTATCGAGTTTACCAGATCCCGGCCGTCGATCCCGGCTTTTCAATCTCGGAATTTGAGCGCCCGCTAACGCCCGAAGAACAGGCGACACGAAGGCTTTTCGAAAAAGCCGACGATCTGTTTGATCGGAAACTATGGAATGAAATAGAGGATGAGAAGTGGGAAGCAATCCAGAAAAAGGCGGAGGAAGAAGGGAAAGTACCCGTTTGGACAGATGACACAATTCCAAAGGCATTATCTGCCAAGGAAATCAGTTTGGTCCAGGCAAATCAAGAAGTGATTTCCCTTTTAATCGAAGCCAGCAAAGGGGCGGAAAGGATCGCTTCTTATCCTTTTACGGCAGAAAGACGTTTTGGATTTACTATTGGAATGACGAACTTTTTAATCTATAGCGCAATGATGCTGGAATCCGATGGACAATTAGACGCGGCTTTAGAAAGATATCTGTCAGCCATTCGAATTTCAAAACAATTTGACTCTATACGGAATTTCGGTGATGATCTCGAAAGTCGTGTTTACGAACAGTTGCCGTTTTGGGCAAATCAAAGCGGTCAGACCCCCGAGCGGATCAAGAATGCCATTAAGCAAGTCGAAA
Organism: Thermoguttaceae bacterium; assembly: GCA_050013075.1. Taxonomy (GTDB): domain Bacteria; phylum Planctomycetota; class Planctomycetia; order Pirellulales; family Thermoguttaceae; genus JBEKIK01. Next base: position 9,549 of record JBEKFZ010000032.1, read on the forward strand.
AACTCACGGCCGACATGCCCACGGGAGAGGCGGAAATTCAATATCGTTACATTGGGTCCAGGGAATCTATCTGCGAGGGTATGTATAATCTACCGATTATGCAAAACCCTTTCTTTTTTTTAGAGCGGCTTCCCTGGGAACGCGCCCGGGCGCTACGGTTGTTAAATTTGATCACGCACCAAGATCTGCAATCCGTTCGCCGTGCCGTGGAGGATATAAAGGCAGGCAAGCCTATTGATGTTCTCTCGCACAAAGAGGAATATCCATATTACTTATATGGAACGGAAATATTTAGCGAACATGTCTGGCGAATGGATTTTTCTATTAATCGTGAATATGCCGACATGGAAAATAATCGCCGTGCGACACGGATCGTTTTGGCTTTGCAGGCTTGGAAACTCGAACACGGCGGCTACCCGAAAACCCTGGATGAATTGGTCGGGCCGTATTTCGAGAAATTGCCCAAGGACTCGTTTTCCGGCGAACCTTATCAATACTTTCCCGAGGGCGTGAAAGACTGGATGAGTGGTCAGGGGATGAATTTTGAATTGTTATCGCCCGGAAAAGGTAAGCCTCTTATTTGGAGCACCGGTATTATGCTAAAGTTAAAATCAAGCGAAGCTCAATTCTTCAATAAATACTGGATTTACGATCCTCTCCAAATTAATAATGAAGGCGAACCTTGGCGAGATCCCACATCGTTGTACGATATCTTATCGCACGGACGATGTTTCTTGGTGCCGTAGGCTTTTAACCGGGAGGACAGGCATTCTTGCCTGTCGTTTTTGAACAGGAGGACAGGAATTTTTGCCTGTCGTTTCCGTGCCAGACAGGAATGTCTGGCCTCCTGGTTTGGATAGAAAACTTTTTTATTGCGGATATTTCGCGCGATCCTGGATTTGGATTTGCAGTGTGAGCGTTTCGCGATTGCGGAAAACCAACACCGGCACGGTCGCGCCTACTTCGGTCATGCTGACCACGTTTACCAGTTGGGCATCTTCGTCGATGGGGATATGGTTGAATTCGAGGATAATGTCGCCGGGCTGGAGTTTGGCGGCCTCGGCGGGCGTGCGGGGCGAAATGGCGTTTATTTTTGCGCCCATCAGGCGGGGCAGACCGGCCTCGGCGGCCGCTTCAGGCCCGAATCTGGAGTTCAACTGCACCCCTATATAGCCCCGGGTTACCTTGCCGGTTTCGATGAGCTGCCCGGCAACGAACATGAACATATTAATGGGAATGGCGAATCCGCAACCCTCGTTCACCCCGGAACTGCTGGCGATGGCGGTGTTGATGCCGATAATTTCTCCGTGCAGATTGACCAGCGGCCCGCCGCTGTTGCCCGGATTGATGGCGGCGTCGGTCTGCAAAAAATCCTGATTTCTGAAATTGGTTTCACCGTTTTGGGAGTTACTTTCGCCCAACTTCAGATTCCGCCGGCCTTTGCCGCTGATAATGCCGTGCGTAAACGACTGGTTCAGCCCGAAGGGGCTGCCCATGGCCAGGACAAAGTCGCCGATTTCCAGCTTGTCGCTGTCGCCCAGCGGGGCGGCGACCAGGTCGGGCCCGGATACCGCCAAAACCGCGACGTCCGACTCTTCGTCGTTCCAGGCTTTATCGGGCGCAATGCGGCGTCCGTCGGCCAAATCGATTTTAATGGCGCTAAGCGGGGTGTCGCGAATGACGTGCCGATTGGTCAGTATGTAGAATTTTTCTTTCCATTTGATAATTACGCCGGAGCCGTCCTCTTGGATCGTATGTCTGCGGGTGGCATCGGGCCCGCGCTGCGATTCGATAAACACCACCGAGGGGCCGACCAGTTTGGCCACGGTCTTCATGGCGGCCGCTTGGGCCTCCAACGCCGGCAACTGCCGTTGGAGTTCCTGCCGCAATTCGGCTTCCCTTTCCGGCGTGAGGATTTTGGCGTGTTCCAATGACGCCGGAATCGTATTTTGGGCCGGCAGCCGCACAGGGAAAAACAAGAGCGGCAATATCGCTATAAAAACGATATATAAAAGTGTGCGGTGGGCAGTGGGCAGTGGGCAGTTGGCAGTGGACATGAGCCGTGGCATGGTTTTAGGACATGAAAGCCCACGAATTGCAATCCGTGGGCTTAAGCTGATTTATCTAACCGACGAAAACGGGGATTTTATAGGCTTTCCCCTTACTAGCCTAAGTATACCTTCCACGGAAGGCAAGATCAAGAAACATCGATCTCGATGTCGTTGATCGACAATTCCGCATCGTTGCCGGGCATGTCCAGCAATCGGCTCCAATCGACCTCCGAAGCAGACGCGGCGCCCTGTCGTTCCATCTCCCTTTGGCATTTAATGCAATACGTGGCATAAGGCAGGGCATGCAAACGGGCCATGGGGATGTGTGTCGCGCAACCTTCGCAGAGGCCGAACTGACCTTCATGCATCCGCTCCAGGGCGTACTCGATGCGGGCAAGTTCGCGGCTTTCCACTTCGGCAAGTTGGGAACTGATTTCGTCCTGGACCGAATCCAGGGCGGCGTCGACCAAGTCGCCCGAGGCCTGCGCATTCAGCTCCCTCAACAAACTCAGGTCCCCAGCCAGTGCCTTGCGCAAGGCGTCGCGTCGCTTCATCAGGATCTGGCGCAGGGTCAAAATAGCGTCTTTGCGGCTCATAGGACTTTACCTCGGTGTCCGATCCTGGCCGCACTGAAGGTTGCCCCCCTTCAGACAAGCCTTGTCGAACTCTCCTCTTGTTTCCAACACTGGGTTATGAGACTGGCGCTACCCAGACAAAACTTTGAAAAAGCCACTGAATAGTAGCAACCAAATCATACTACGCATATCGCCCTTGTGCGAGCTAAAAATATTTTTTGTTTTTTTACCTGGGACCATCACCGGTAGATTGCCATAAATCATTATTTGTCAATAACTTAAGAATCAACTTTGTGACGCATCCAAGCCCCACCTGAATGTGTAGATGCAAATCGCTCAATAGGACACTCATCGAGCATGAAAAATGCCCTTTGTATTTCCATTTAACTAGCTGTTTTTTGTTGCATCCAAAGTCGCTATCGGATAATCGTCAAAACCAACAAAGATATACAGCCGTTTTTCGTTAAACTCTACTTACTCCATTTTAATCATCATTCCCATTTTGACTGCCCTATTGCCGTAAGCTAAATGCAGGTGAGATGTTATGAAATTATTTTGCCCGCTAGGTGTAACACCATTGGGGCATATCGATATATTCAATTTAGAAGAAAACGAGGTCATAAAAATGGTCACGGGCACTGTTAATCCCAGTGTTTTGGGTTCGGCTTTGAATGATCTGGTACTGCGAATTCGTGGATCAAACCATAATGGGCAGGTGCTCCGGCTAAGATCGGCCAAGTGTACGATCGGGTGCGGAGAGAATTGCACGCTTAGATTGTGCGGGCCGGGCGTGGATCAGGTTAATTGCCTGATTCTCCGCGGTCCCAACGGCGCTGTAATCCGCCGCTGGTCGCCCGACACCCGACTTAACGGACGGACGTTTACCAAAGCGCCTTTATCCGCCGGCGACCGATTGAGCGTCGGATGGCTGGAATTGGAGGTCGTAGCCACGGGCGAAATCGCCGCCCCTTCGCCCGGCGCCGATGCGTTTTACGCGGATCAATTTCAAGAATATCCGACGCCGGCCGAGTCGACGAAAGAGTCCGTGTTGAAATTGCAGTCGGAACAACTCGACGCGCGTAAGTGCCAACTCATCCAGGAGGAAAAATCACTTGATCTGCGGGCAAAACAGTTAGAAGACGCCGCAACGGCATTGCGGGCGGAGCAAAATAAATTCGAAGAAGAACGCCGCCAGTGGGAAGAACGCCGCCAATGGGAAGATCTTCACAACGCCTCGCTTTCGGCCGAATTGCAGCAGCTCGAAGCCCGTAAGAGCCAACTCCTCCAGGTGGAAAAATCCCTTGATCTGCGGAGTAAACAATCAGAGGAAACCGCAACGGCATTGCGGGCGGAGCAAAACAAATTCGAAGAAGAACGCCGCCAGTGGGAAGAGCTTCGCAGCACCACGCTTTCGGCGGAATCGCGGCAACGGGCAGCCGCGGAGGAGGAACAGCTTGCCAGACTCAATGCCCAACGGGCCGAACTGGAGTCCCAGCGGCAAACCTGGATTTTACAGCAACAACAATGGCGGGCCGAACAGGAACTCTCGCAACGGCTACTTCAAGATCGCCAACGGCAATGCGATGATCGCAAAGCGGAACTCGACGCCCAGGCGGCGGAACTTGAAAACAAGGCCGCTGAATTGAAAAAACAATCGGCTGAACTCCCGGCCCAATCGGCCGACCTTCAAACCCGCTCGGCGGCAGTGGATTCAATGCTGTTAAAATTGGAAACCGATCGCAACCAATGGGAAGAATCGTGCAGGGCTAAGGAAAAAACCCTCGCCTCGCGAGAAGAAGAGGCGGACCAAAAGGCCGCCCAACTGGAAATCCTGCAAGCACGGTTCCAGGCGGAAAAGCAAAATTGGGAACAGCAACTTGCCCGGCAGCAGCGCGATCGCGAGCTTTGGGAAGCCCAGCGGACCGAACAAGCGACGTCCGAAGAGCTTTCCCCAACCGGCGAATCACCCGCTGTCGAGGACTCCCGGCCGCCTCAAACCGATAAATCGCCGGAGGATTCCGATGATTTCCGTCGTCGTTTAGGTCATGATACAGACAAGTCGGAGGAGACGGATAGTTCCGCGGCCGACGAGACCACCGACGGCGGCTCTCCCGAGCACGCTTTGGCGCATGAGGAAGAATCGGTCGATGATTACATGGCCCGCCTGATGCAGCGAATTCGCAGCACGCAGGGCGAGTTGGTTTACGGCGCGGATAATCCTTACGCCTCGACCTCGAGCCGGCAGGACACGGCGCCGTCGCCACTGGAAACGGCGCCTTCTCCGCCGGCAACACCCATTCCCACATTAGCCCAACGCGGCAAGCCGATGGAACTTATGCCCCATACCGTAGCGCCGGAAAAGCAAGTCGATATCACCGTGCTCCGCGACCTGGCCAAATACTCCGTGCAAAACGCGCTGGGCACTTACGACCGGCGGCAAATGATGCGCGTTATGTATTCAAAACTGGCGGTAGCCCTGCTGGGCGGGTTCACCGGCTTGGGACTCCTCTGTGTTTGGCAAATGTGGTTTCCCAACAGCCTCACGTTTTTTTCGGCGATGATGAGTTTCGTCGTGGCCCTCGTCTGGGGCGCCCAATATGTCGTACTGACCATTCAATTGCTCGTTAGCGGGTCGGACAAACTCGATCCAACACAATCATTCCCTTCCAAAGAAGAGGAAAGAAAATCGTCGAGCGAGCATGACGCAATATCCGGGATTGCCGGTAAAGATTATGATGGGAAGGATGAGGGATGAAGGATGAAGGATGAAAAGGGCGATAGCAGAGAGACAACAACAGACCGGGTGAAAGATTATTGTAAACTATTTAACGATGAGTGATGAATGCTCCCCCATTTCGTAATGAAAACTGATTACCGTCAACCACCTATAGGCTATAGACTCCGACCTTTTTTCTTCATCCCTCACCCTTCATCCTTCATCCTTTTCTTAGCGGCCTTGATGTCGGCAAAATCGCGAAGATGGTAAGCGATGCCCGCCGAGTCCAGCACTCGGCACAGTCCGCCGAGGGCGACGCCCATTCCGTCCGGTCCGCTAAAGCCGCCGAATTGTCCGCCGCCTTTTAGGTGCGGCTCCAGGTCCAAGAACACGCCCGGCACTCCGCGGCGGCGGAGCTTCTTTTCCAATGTCGGCAACATGCCCGCGAAATCGCGAAAAATCTTTTCGTATCCGCCGTGGCCCATATCGGCCGGTACAAAGTGCTCCAAGGCGTCTTCATCCACGTGTCCCGCCTTTTGCACCGCTCTCGGATGCCGGTAATCCTTGACGTGCATCCAGCCCAGTCCCGGTTTCATGGCCAGATATTGCCGATAAACTTCCGCCGCCGAATAGCCTTGAGTAATGATGTTTCCCGCATCGAACACCAGCACCATGGCCGGATGATCGACCCGTTGGTGGATCTCGGCAAGAAGCGGGCCGGTCGAACCGATCAGATTCGCTTCAACCTCCAGGCCGAAAGTCAAATCGGCGCGGTGGCAGGTCTCGGCGATCTGCCCTAATTGATCGGCCGCCTGCGAAATATAATCGCGCGGATCGGATCCCTTGGGATGATAAAAAGAAAAACCGCGAATCAGCTTTGTATCAAAGGCCCGGGCCAACCGGCAGGCTTTTTTTACCTCGCGGTTAAGGTACTTTTTAAAAGGCACGAAAATATTCTTGGTACCGTCATCGACGTCCTTTAACTTCACCTTGCCGATGGGCGAGCCGATCGAGGAGACCTTCAAGCCGTATTCGTCTTGCAGGCGGCGGATTTTTTGAATTTCCGAGGCAGTCAGTCGCATCACGTTCTTAATGCCCGAGCCGATGTCGATAAATCGGATGCTGTAGTATTGCAGACCCAGGGCGGCAAAGGCGGCAAACTGCTCGACGGCCGTCTTGTGATTGGCCGCTTCATCGGCAAATCCGGAAAGTATCACGCGGGGCGGATCGGGCATTTTCGATGCTCGGTTTTCAGTTTACAGTTCACGGTTTACAGTTCGCAGTTTTCGGTTCATTATTCTGCGTTCTGCCTAATTTCGTCATTCATGATTCAACATCTCCCCGTCCACTATCCCCTGTTTCCTGTCCGCTTTTTTCATCCTTCATCCTTCATCCTTCATCCTTCTGAAAACTCGCGGTAACCGAGGTGGTAATGCCGCCTCGGGCATTGAAGGCGGCGGTCAAGGTCATTTTGCGAGGCTGTAGCACGGCGGACAGGTCGTCAAGAATTCGGTTCGTCAGTGTTTCATAAAAAATTCCCACGTTGCGATACTGCTGCAAATACATTTTCAGACTTTTCAGTTCCACGCACTTCGCCCCGGGGACATAGTCGATCCTCAAAGTGCCGTAATCGGGCTGCCCGGTCTTGGGACAGACTGATGTGAACTCCGGACAGACGATTTGGATGGTGTAGTCCCGGCCGGGATATTGATTATCGAACGTTTCCAGAACGTCTCGCAATGCTTTTTCCATTTGCCGACTCCTTTTCCAGGTGGTTTGAGCATTCTAATTATTATTTGCCAGTTTATCCAGACAGTGTTGCAAGTAGGCAATGCTATCGCGGGCAAGACGTTCGATTCCCGGGGCGTAGTCAAAGACTTCGACGGAGATCCAGCCGCAATAATCTATGCGGCCAAGGGCTTCAAGAATGGGCAAAAAGTCTAATCGCCCAAAGCCCGGCCCTTGGCGGTTGGAATCGTTGGCGTGAAAGTGGGCCAGGAGGGCGGCATTTTGGGTGATTATCTCGGGAATCGGCATTGACTCCGTCGCCATCGCTTTGCAATCCAAATGTAAACGCACGCTCGGCGAACCGATCCGCTCGATTAGCCCGGCCGTTTCCGCCGCCGTTTGTAAAAAGTCGGTTTCCTCGGGGCCCAATGGCTCCAGGGCGATTACGACATCGGTTTCTTCCATAATGGGCAGAATATGTTGAAAAACTTCAGACGCATAATCCACGGCCGACTCGCGGGTAACGCCCGACGGAAGGCATCGCTGTTTGGGCGAGCCAAAAACCATCAACCGGCCGCCCAGATCGCAACACAGCCGGGCAAGGTCGGCCAGATAATCTGCGGTTTTACGCCGCACCTCGGCGTCGGGGCTTGTCAGGTGCAGACCCTCGGTCTTGGCCAACAGCCAGTGCAGGCCGACTATTTCCAGTCCGGCACGGTCGGCCAAGCGGCGAACTTCAGTCCGTTGCCCGGCGGAAATTCCCACGGCTTTCTCAGCCAGTGTAAACGGCGCAATCTCCACGCCCGAGTAACCGCAATCGGCGGCGAAATCGAAGGCCTTTTCCAACGGCCAATCCTGGAACGTCTCGTTGCAAATGGCGAATTTCATGGTTCTTTCACTTTTTCCAAGCGACGTCCTTTATCGGTGCTGGGAACGCTGACCACCGGGTCGGCCACGCCCTCAAGCGAATCGCCGACTTTGATTGCATTCAATCGTTTCTTAGTCTGCTGGGCGTACTGCTTCGATATTTCGTAGCCCAAAAAACGTCGACCCAATTTTTTTGCCGCCGCCAAGGTGGTCCCGCTGCCAGCGAAAGGATCGAGCACCAGTTCGACCGGGTTGCTGCAGGCTTCGATGATCCGGCCCAGCAATCGCTCGGGCATTTGGCAGGTGTGCCAGCCGGTCCGCTCCTTGAAAGTGCCGCACACCCGTGAGTAATACCAGGTGTCTTCCATCGGCTGAAACGATTCCGGAATATCTTGCGGGCGGAGGATCCAGGTGTTGTCGGGCAGGCGGCCCTTGGGATTCGCCCGTTTGTCACCGTAGACCAGTTGCCGGGCCGAAGGCACGCGCAAGGCCGGCGAGTCGGCATTAAAGGTAAACGAATTCGGATCCTTGACCATGTAAAACAGATGCGTGTGCGAGCGGCTGAAATTCACCTTGCAATTTACGCCGAAGGTGTAATACCACACGACCCAACTGCGGCAGTACATTTTCAATTCTTTGGTGAGCATGACCTTAAGCTCTGCTGCGTATTCGTCGCCGATGGCCAGCCAAAAAGTGCCGTTGGGTTTTAGCACCCGGACCACTTCGCCAAGCCACTTACGGCTCCAATCCAGATATTTTTCGCTTTCCAGGGCGTCGTTGTACTGATCGTACTCGTAGCCGATGTTAAATGGCGGATCGGCAAATGCCAGATCGACCGTGCCATCGGCGAGTTTTTTCATCCCGGCAATGCAGTCTTCGTTATGAACTATGTTGTGAAGAATGTCTTTTTTTCGAGCCACAAAACGCACACCTCCCAATAGTGGGGCATTTTTTACGATTTTCTGGATTCCACACACTATCCGCCCCCTCTAGGGTGTGACAATTTCCAATTAGACAATATACTAGTAAGAGGATATTTGGGAAACACCACCCCATAAAACTTGATCATTACAAGGGTGCTTGTCATGGCGAAAACGTTAGATTTAACAGCCGAAGAAAAAGTGATATTAGGAAATCTGCTCGATGGAGCAACGATTGCGCGAGATCCCTTGCCCTACACGGATGAATTTTCCAGAATGAAAAAGGTATTTCAGGAGAAGTCGGGGCGAACGATCAGCAATGCTGATTTTTGGACAGCGTTAAATCGAGTCGGAAAAAAAGGGGGACATTCCGGCAAAAAACGCACTTCTTCGCCAAAATTAACGGATCTTCAAAAACTGGAAATCCGCCGTCTCTTGCCCGAAGGCACCGGTGCCCGCGACCGCCTTCCCTACACGCCTGAATTTAAAGAAATCCATGATAGATTTTCCAAGCTCACTCAAACAAAATTTAGCGAGCAGGATTTTTGGAGGGCGTTGTCGTCGGTTGCGAAAAATAAACCCAAGCCGAAGCCGCTATTTGAAACCGTACCCCACGGTAAGTTATTGCCCGTCATGGCGGAATCGTTGGAGAAGGCGAATCCCTGGTGGCTGGGAAAAGAAAGCAAAACCACGAAAAGTTTTCGCAGATACGTGTTTGAAGGGGTATGGGAGAAATTGCAGGGCGGTTTCATGCCTTCCGTCATCGTGGCTGGGCCGCGTCGGGTGGGAAAATCGGTTTTAAAAGAACAAATTATCGAACAACTTCTTTTCATAGAAAAAGTCTATCCGAGTCGGATTTTGCACGTTCAGTTCGACGATGTTCCCTACTTGGGATCGATAATGAAGCCGATCTTATCTCTTGTATCGTGGTATGAAAAACAAGTGTTGGGAATGACCATCAACGAATTCCACAAGAAAAACAAGCAATCGGTTTATTTGTTCTTTGACGAAATACAGAATCAGGCAAATTGGGCGTCAGAATTGAAACATCTTATCGACATGACCTCCCAAGGCGCATTAAGGACGCTGGGAACAGGAAGTTCCACGCTGCGAATCCGACGAGATCAAGACAGATTGGCCGGTCGAGGTTGGTTTGTCGATTTGGGTCCGTTGAGACTTCGAGAAATCGCAAGCATTCGCGGCCAAGATGAATTTCCCGCCGTCGAGGGAAGCAGTGATCGCAGTAATTGGTTCCAGAAGGATTTCTGGCACGAAGTCCTGTCTCACGGTCAAAAGTATTCCCAGCAGATCAAGGCAACATTCGACCAATTCTCTCGTTGGGGAGGATTTCCTTTTTGCCATAATAGCGGCGTCGATCCGTCATTGCCGTCCGATTATATTCTCAATTCCGTTGTTGACCGCACCATCAACACCGATGTTCCGATCGGTCAAAGCAAACACACGCTCAACAAAGAAGTTCTTTACCAATGTTTCAAACAGTTGTGCCGTTATACAGGGCAAGAAGTCAGACCGGATCATTTCCGTCAGGAAATTAACAGACTATATCATTCCAATGCAAGCAACCGCGATATTTTAGAGGCGATTCATTTTTTCGAGAATTCCATGCTAATGGCCAGCGTGTCACCCATGGAAATTTCTTTAAGAAGTCAAAAATATGGCTATAAATTCTGCCTGTGCGATCATTTTCTCCGAGAATCGTTCCTTCAGACGCCGATTCCCCTCGAACCGGCTGTGCTTCACGGCCTTCCCGAGACCGTGTCAACAGAAGCGGGGCATGTCCTTGAAGGGATTATTGGATATCAATTAAAATCGACACCATCACTGGAAATAGCTTGGTTTCCGACGCGACGTGACGAACCCGAGGTCGATTTTGTCTTGACTTCAGGCTTAAAACGATTGCCCATTGAAGTTAAATATCGACACGGCAAACCAAAAAACGGCGATTTGGCTGGTATTAGAAGTTTTTGCAGTAAGGAAAAATATAATGCGGAGTTCGGTTTAGTCATTACTCAAGAGTATGCAGGCCCGATCGGTAACGATGTAATTACCATTCCCGCTTCGACATTTCTCTCTGTGCTGTAATTTAGATTACCGTTAGCATAGTTTATACACGATCATAACTGCCATATATCCTATCGGCTTATCCATCACAATCTGATTACCGTAGTGCCACTTAACCGGCGGATCAGGTGGCGCATTTCCAGCACACTGAGGGTTGAAAGCACCTGGGGCATGGACAGGCCGCTTTGGGCTGCGATCTGGTCGATGGGCGTGGCTTCGCCCGCGATAACCGACAGCACTTGCTGCTCCACTTCGTTGAGCAACAGTTCAGCCGGATGATGGATTTCCCGGCCGTTGTCGCGGGTCGCGGATTCCACCAGCGGGCCGAGTTCCTCCAACACGTCGTCGGCCGATTCGACCAGTTTCGCGCCGTCGCGGATCAGCCGGTGGCAGCCTCGCGACGTGCGGCTGTCCACATTGCCCGGCACGGCGAACACGTCGCGTCCTTGTTCCATGGCGTGCCGGGCGGTGATCAGTGCCCCGCTGCGGTCGCCGGCCTCGACCACGATCACGCCCAGCGACAGCCCGCTAATCAGCCGGTTGCGCTGCGGAAATGTCCCGGACAGCGGCTCGGCATAAGGCGGGGCTTCGCTTATAAGCGCGCCCTGGGCGGCAATTTCATCGGCCAGTTGCGCGTGCTCGGGCGGATAGATGTTCGCCACTCCGCTGGCCAGCACGGCAATGGTGCGCCCGCCGGCGGCCAATGCGCCGCGATGGGCCGCGGCGTCGATGCCCCGGGCCAGGCCGCTAATGATCGTCAAGCCCGCCCGGGCCAGACTGCCGGCCAATCGCTCAGCCTGGCGCAGTCCGTATTGGGTGGCGTGCCGGGTGCCGACCATGCCCACGGCCAGGGCGTCCTGCGGTTTGATCGCGCCGCGGACAAATAGCACGCCGGGCGGATCGTGGATTTCCCGAAGGGCGCGGGGATAATCGGCGCTAGTCTCGGTGAGTATGTCGATGCTTTTCTGGCGGCAGAAGCCGATGACTGCGGGGGCATCTACTTCATGGTCCGCATTATGAATTTTATCCAGCATTTTCGGCCCGACGCCTTTTACCGCGCGTAGTTCGCCGGGCGCGGCTGCAAGAACGGCGGCGGGCGAGCCGAATCGCTCCAAAAGCGCCATTCGAGTCCGCGGCCCAACGCCCGAGATCAACGACAGGCGCAACATATCGAGCATGTCTTGATCGGCGGACTGCGCGGCTGGATTTTCCAGTTCGGCCATCGCTTGCTCCAATGGATATCACCCACGATAAGAAAATGACCGTGTGGTAGTATAGCGTCCGACTGGATCGCTGAGTAGTAGGGTCGGCTTGTCGTTGCGATTCTTTGATGATATACATGGCAATCATGGGTAGTATTAATCAACTGCTGTTTGTTCAACGACATGTCGCGGAACTGACCGGACCGTTTTTGGAGGCGGGGGCAAAAGACTACGGCGATACGCAGGACTTGCGCTCGGTGTTTCGCGGCCGGGGGGAATACCTGGGGGCGGATATTGAGCCCGGGCCGGGCGTGGACGTGGTGCTGGATTTCACTCGGCCGTTTGCGGAAGTTGACCGTCTTTTAGGCCATCGGCGGTTCGGCACGATATTTTGCCTTTCGGTAATGGAACATTGCAAGCAGCCCTTTGTCATGGCCGAAAATCTCATCCGGCTCTTGCTGCCGGGCGGAAAATTGTGCATCGCCGTGCCGTTTGCATATCAGTTTCACTCCTACCCGTCCGATTATTGGCGATTTACTTACGAAGGCGTCAAAATACTGTTTCCCCATTTGCACTTCGATCCGCGAGCGGGCACGGCGGCGACTTCCAGGACGGGCGAATTCAAGCCGCTTGACGAGGAACTAGGGCTGATAAGCTTCGGCGCGAAATGGCACCGCCGCCAAGGACATTTATTTCGCGGCATGGCGGCAAAAACGCTCAGTTGGTTGGGCCGAATCGGCATCCTGCGCTGGCTGGCGGGCTATGACTACGTGCTCTCGCCCACGGAAGTGATGATGATTGGAACATTACCCAGCGGAAAAATTCCTGATGAATCTTAACATCCTACTCACGATTTATTAATTATAATGGATCGCGAAATCGCAAGCGGTTTTCATGAAAAAATGAGTTAACCTTCCAGCGCTGTGCGGATGTCGTCGGGATCGACATCGTCTACAAGTTCGACGCTGCCCATGCGGCTGGGCAGGACAAATCGCAGTTTACCGTGCCTGACTTTCTTGTCGTGCATCATCGCCTCTAAGATTTTATCCGGATCAAGCGATGGTGTTTCCACCGGCAGTTGCAAGGCTTCCATTAAATTATGCTGTCGTTCTACGAATTTGTTATCTACACGGCCCAGGATCTCTGCCAGCCGGGCTGCGCAACACATGCCGACGGCAACCGCCTCGCCGTGCAGCAGGTTGCCGTATCCGCTTAAGGATTCGAAGGCATGGCCGAAGGTGTGGCCATAATTGAGCACTGCCCGCAGGCCGGTTTCCTCGCGCTCGTCTTTTTCCACCACGTCGGCCTTCAGCCGGCAGCAGCGGGCGATTACCTCGACCAACACGTCTTGATTTCTTTCGTTGATATCCGCCGAATGGGCTTCGAGATATTCGAAAAACCCGGCGTCCAGGATCACGCCGTATTTGACAACCTCGGCCAGGCCCGAGCGGTATTCTTTCATGGGCAGGGTTTCCAGCGTGGCGGCATCGATAAAAACGCCGGCGGGCTGATAAAAACTGCCCACCATGTTTTTGGCCTCGGGCAGGTTTATGCCCACCTTGCCGCCCACGGAACTATCGACCTGGGCCACCACGGTGGTGGCCACTTGGAAGAACCGCAAGCCCCGGGCGTAAGTGGCGGCAACAAATCCGGCCAGGTCGCCCACCACCCCGCCACCCACGGCCACCACGATGCTCCCCCGGTCGGCCCCCAGTTCCAAAAGCCCCTGCCACAAGCCGGCGGCCAGATCGATGGACTTGCTCGGCTCGCCGGGTTCAATGGAAATCACATCCACATTGACCTTTTCTTGCGTCAAACTATCGGCGGCGCTTATGGCATGTGGCTCTTGCACGTTGTCGTCGGTGATCACCACGGCATGGGTCGCCCGGGCACGCTCGATCACAAACTTGCCCAACCCGGCAAGATTCCCGGCCCCGATGACGATGTCATAACTCCGCCCGGCAAGGTTCACACGCACGGTTTGAACTGTGGAAGACATGAAACTTCCTCAAGTTTAGCCCCGGCGCTTGCGCCGGGAGGTGTTACTTCAAACGTTCCATATCCTCGGCGGTTACGGTTATTTGGCGGCAGAAGCCGGTGTGGAGCCGGATATATGCCAATTCGGCGGCCTCGGCTGGATTGGAGTGCAAAAGCGTTTCCATCCGTTTTCGCTCGGCTTGGTCCGTGGGAGGATTTGCCAGCGAGTCGGGCCAGATCGTGGTATGTTCGATTACCAGGGCTTCTCGATAAGGATCGAAGGCGTTGGGCATTTGTGGGGAATAGATTATAGGTGATAGGTTATAGGGATTTGAGTAATGACGAACATTTTATGCCAACAACCGTGTGTTGTGCAATCGGGCGGTTAGGGGCGATTATGCCCGATCAAAGGGAAAGGCAATTACATCCGATATGCTTTTGGCCCCGGCAACTAGCATTACAAGGCGGTCAAAGCCCAGGGCCACGCCCACCGCGGGCGGAAGGCCCGATCGCATGGCGGTCAACAGCCGGCTTTGCTCGGGTAGGATGGATTTGCCTTCCAAGCCGCGGAGGCGGTTGGTTTCGCGGTTTCGCCGCAAAAGTTCTTCGACGTCCAAGAGTTCGTTGTAACCGTTGGCCAATTCGATGCCCGAGACGTACAATTCGAACCGCTCGGCCACGGGAGGATCGTCCTTTCGGATGCGGCTTAATGCCGCCTGAGTGGCCGGGAAATCGTACAACAGCACGGGGCGGTCCAGCCCCAGGTGCGGCTGCACGCGTTCGACCATGAGCAGATCGAGCCAGCCGTCGCGGTCATTGCTCGAAAGACTCGCCGGCGGATGGATGCCTTGATTCCTTGCGGCCGCCATCAGGCTTGCCGTATCCGACGAAAACGGATCAACTCCGGCATGTTCGACAAAAGCCTCACGGAAGCCGACGCGTTGGGCCGGTCCGCGACCAAGCATTATCTCGGCCAGATCGCTGGTAAACTGCATTCCTTCGGCCATGGCGTCGCCGGAGCGATACCACTCGACCATGGTAAACTCGGGATTGTGCAACGGACCTTGTTCGCCCTGCCGAAACACCCGGGATATTTGATAAATCGCCTTTGCACCGGCGGCAAGCAGGCGTTTCATGGCGAATTCCGGCGAGGTTTGCAACCATAAACGCCTTGGCGGTTTGTCCGGCGCAACGGATATTTCGGTATAAAAGGGGTCTAAATGTCGATCAACGACCGTGTCGGGCGAGAGAATGGGCGTTTCAACTTCAAGAAACCCACTTGTGAAAAAAAAATCACGCAGCCGTCGCAGCAAATCGGCCCTCAGCCGTAGATTCTCCCAAGAGGCCGTGGGAAGAAAATCATCGTTCATACTATTCCTTCACCCGCTCGATGTACGCACCGTTACGGGTGTCGATTTTCACTAGGTCGCCGATATCGACAAAGGCCGGACAGGGGAACTCGGCGCCGGTGTCCATCTTGCAGGGCTTGGTGACATTCGTGGCGGTATTGCCTTTGGCCCCGGGCTCGCAGTATTCCACCCGTAAAATGACATGGTTGGGTGGCGTAATGCTGATGGGTTGATTGTTATAAAGGATTATGCTGCAAATCATGCCCTCCTTGAGGTATTTCCAGCTTTCGTCGACCTGCTGGGCGGTCAATTCGTATTGCTCGTAGGATTCGTTGTCCATGAATATGAAGTGGTCCGTTTGCCGGTAAAGGAATTGGGCCTGAATTTCCTCGATTTCGGCGGCCTCAAGACTATCGCCGCTTTTGTAAGTACGGTCCAAAACGGTATCGCGCAACAGGTTCCGCAGCTTGCACTTATAGAGTGCCTGGCCTTTGCCGGGCTTGACGAAATTGCACTCGATCATCAGATACGGATCGCCTTCGATTTGGACCTTAAGACCCTTGCGAAACTCGCTGGTGTTATAACTAGCCACGATTGTTATTCCTGTTTTGCTTTCTTATTAAAACTGGTTGTGGTACGATTTTACATTATGCAAAGTTTAGCACTGCAAACTGAATTCATGGAGGCCCAGTCTGGACCGGCCGAATGGCAAAGGGAATTGGCGTGTGCGGTATGCGATCCAGCCGAATTGTGCCGGCTGGCAGGGTTATCTTCAACGGCAGCCAAAGCGGCCATGCAAGCTGCCAATGGACTGCCGATCCTGGTTCCTCGACCATATTTAGCCCGAATTCGCCCTGGGGATGCCGATGACCCGCTTCTTTTACAGGTTTTACCGCGTATGGCCGAACTTGACCAGACACCCGGCTATGCTCCGGATCCGCTGGGTGAAAACGCCGCCCTTTGCGGTCCAGGCCTGCTCTGGAAATACCAAAACAGAATCTTGATACTAGCAACTCCTTTATGTGCCGTCCATTGCCGATTTTGTTTTCGGCGGCATTTTCCCTTCGATAAAAGTCCTGAATCCCCATCAAAGTGGGATGAGGTATTCCGGCTGCTTTATGCAGAGCCCTCGATCCATGAATTGATCCTAAGCGGCGGGGATCCATTGATGCTATCGGATGATCTGCTTTCACAACTGGTTGCAAAATTTGCCCAAATATCCCATCTTCAAAGGTTGCGAATTCATACCCGAATGCCGGTCGTAATTCCACAGCGGGTATGCAACGAGTTGATTTCCTGGATTAAGGAGACAAGATTATCCACCATTATGGTGGTCCATGTGAATCATCCTGCCGAGATCGACGCGGAAGTGGCAGCCGGGTTTGGTCGGCTGATCGACGCCGGGATCCCAGTCCTGAGTCAAGGGGTATTACTGGCCGGGATAAATGACAATTTGGAAGTGCTGGCGGAATTATACGAACGGTTGGCCGATCTGCGTGTGATACCGTATTATTTGCATCAATTGGACCCTGTGGCCGGCGCCGCCCATTTCGAAGTGCCGATTTCCAAGGGCAAAGCCCTGATCGCCGGACTTCGTGCCCGACTTCCCGGCTATGCAGTGCCGCGTTATGTTCGAGAAATCCGCGGCGGGGTGGCAAAGGAAATACTATCTTGATCGAAAAAGGAAGGAATATTACTCACAAAGTCATAAGACGGAAAACTAGACTATGTGCGGACGATTCTCACTACGCGCCCGTAATGCCGCAATACTGGCCGAGTACTTTGACATTGCCGATGTGCCGTTACTGAAGGCCCGGTATAACATAGCGCCCGGTCAGCCGGCGCCTGTGGTGCGTTTAAAACCAGGCCAGACCAACACACGGCGCGAACTGATTTTGTTGCGCTGGGGGCTAATACCCGGTTGGGCCAAAGATCAGTCCATCGGCAATCGGATGATCAACGCCCGGGCCGAATCGCTGGCCCAAAAGCCCGCATTTCGCGCTGCTCTGCGCCGGAGGCGATGCCTGATTGCGGCCGACGGATTTTACGAATGGCAAGGGATCGGGCGGTCAAGGCAGCCGTATTATATCCGCTTTCGCGATGATCGGCCCTTTGCCTTTGCCGGTTTGTGGGAGAGTTGGGAAGGCCCGGACCATACGGCGATCGATTCGTGCACTATAATCACCACCGCAGCCGGCGAGTTGATCCGTCCCATCCACGACCGCATGCCCGTTATCCTGCCGCCGGAAGCCTACGATGTTTGGCTCGATCCGGCAGTGGAAAACTTCGAGAAAATCACCGCATTGTTGGTTCCTTTTTCCAGCCGGGAAATGGAGGTCTACCCGGTAAATACGCTGGTAAACAAAGCCTCGCACGACGGGCCGGATTGCGTTGAACCTTTGAAAAATTTATTTTAAACAAAAAGCGAAAGATTCGGCATTTTCCATGGATATTCTATTTGAAAACCCCTGGCGGATCATATTCATCGGCATTGTTATCGAGGCCGTGTTGGGCATTGTGTTGTTTCGCACCGGCCGGGGAGCGCTGCTTTGGGCGATGCTCGGCGTATTGGCATTAACGCTGCTGGGCGTGGCCATCGAGCGGCTGGTGGTCACCGAAAGGGAACGCGTGGAAATGACTCTGGACGGGATAACCGCCGCCCTGGAAGCCAACGATCTGAAGCGCGTGCTGAGTTACGTCGCTCCGGAGGCCGTCAAAACACGCAACCGCGCGGCCTGGGCCATGGGACGCATCGAAGTCCAATCCGCCCGAATTTATAGACTGGAAATAACCGTCAACCGGCTGACAAGCCCGATGACGGCCAAGGCCGCTTTCTCCGGGTACATCTCATATCGCGACAGGCAGGGGGAAATTCCCTACAACAATTACGGTTCCAGATTTGTCGCGGACCTGCGCAAGCAGGGCGATGTATGGGTCGTGACCGGACACGTCGAAGAGCAAGAGGCGGAGGGAAAAGACCGAGTGATAAATACGGAGTGAAGTGGAGAGTGGAGAGTGGAGAGTGGAGAGTGGAGAGTGGAGAGTGAAGAGTGGAGAGTGGGGAGTGGCGAGTGAAGGATGGGCAAACAATCAAGCGCTTTTAGATTTGATTTCGAGTAGGGATGCCTTTTTTTTGTCATGCGGCAGGCGGTCGGGATTAGGCATAAGAATGTTTTTTGCCAGGTAACAAGAAATCGCAATCCAGGCGACGGCGGCGCATTGCATCATGCCTAAATAAAACGGATGGAAAGCCGGCCGGCGTGCAATGGAGTAAAAAGTCCATTGGCTGGCATCTTCCCAGCCGTCAACGGTCCTCCGCCAAGAGGTTTGTACCCTGGGCTGATCGTTCGAGGCGGCATTTTGCAATGGAATTTCGCTAGCCAGCCAGCCAAGAGCTAATAATATCGCCAAAATCCAGCCGATTCGTTGCACGGCATTGCCCTTCACAACACGATATGGCAGACGTTGATTCCGCCGGCGTTATGTCCTGGAAAAGTAGTGTGAAAACACCTAAACACTCATAAACACAACAAATAAAGGCAATTCTCAAGCCGGGCATGATCGAGATAAGGGAGCAGATCACAAACGATTGCCGCATAACCAGTTAACTAACTTAAGCAAGATGTACTAGCCAATCGCGGCGTGGCCGAGAGACAACACGTCTTCGTTGGCACTGTTGCATATTTGCATCACGCCATTGAAATCTGAACGGCAAATGCCGGCATATTCCTCGTATTCTTTCACTTGCCAATAATGGGTTTTGCCTAGTTGTATATTGTGTTCTACAGTTTCATGTGTGCGTATGCTGTATTCTCCGGGTAGACACAGAGTAGGGAGGCGATTGAATTGGACACAAGTCGCCCCCCCCTTCTTCAGTCTTACTTTTGTGGGGTATCTAAATTATGACAAATGTATCCTTACCTAAGTTGGAATTGAAAAAAATTCTTTCCATAGCCCAATTGCCCGGTCTTCCGCAAAGTGCTATTCGACTTCTAGAACTCTCCCAGGATCCCTCAAATGGACCTGCCGAATTTGCGGTTCCCATCGAGGTCGATCCGGGCTTGACCGGACAAGTATTGCGATTTGTGAATTCTTCTTATTTTGGTTTTGCCCGAGAGATTTCCAGCATCAAGATGGCAATCACCTTGGTGGGCATCCGCACCATCAAGAACTTCTCTCTTTGGAGCGCCGTGTTTAGTTTGATGTCGAATCCCAAATGCGGGCCGTTCGATTTGAAAAGTTTATGGCAGGATTCCCTGCGCCGCGCATTGTTTGCCAGGGCGCTGGCCAAAATGTTAGGCATGAAGGAAGCCGAGGATACATTTGCAGCAGCCTTGTTGCAGGACATGGCTATACCGATTTTGGCCAAGGAATCGCCGCAGTTATACGTGAAATTATTGGAATCGCGCAAGCAAGGCCAGATTCGGCTTTCTTCGTTGGAAAACCAGATTTTCGGTTGGAATCACGCCCAAGCGGGCGGCATGATGGCCCGGCATTGGAATCTTCCCGACGATTTCGCCAGCTTGATCGAAAATCACACGGCAACTGAAAAATCCATCGAGCAATCCCACGAAGCTCCGGACAAGGCGGCCGTTGCCATGTCGGCCCTTTTACCTGCTATTGCCGATCCGGTTTGGACGGAATGTCAGCAATTCGAGTCGTATTACGAAAAAATCATACCTGGCAACAGCCCCACGATAATGGAATTGATGGGCCAGATCGACCGGGAATTTGAGCACTTGGCCCCGATTATGAAAATTAGTATGCCTGCAAAATCCTTGGTAGATCTTTACAATGAGGTAACAGCTTCAGCAGTGTAAACAGTGAGAAATTGAGGTTCGCGGTAAACATGGAGCCACGCGGCTGGGTCCTAATGCCACCAGGCAGGGGAGCTTTTTCGCGCGGCTCGCTTTGTTAATGGAAAAAAACTTTATTTGGCGGCAAGACGTAGTGAAGAATTATCGACCCCGGGAATGTCCACTTAACGGATGAACTCGATTACCTTGCGTTAATACCTGTAATTCCGATAATTTCAGCTCAAACTGAATCAAAGTTTTGGGATTTACCGTTGTAATGAATAGAATGAGATGGAAGGGCCGGAATGATTTTGGTATTTGCATGAAAAGGGCTATATTCCGCATTGGAATCAGTTGAAGCGTCCGGCCTCTTGTTGGTCGGCCTTCGATAATTGACAGTGCGACTTTCCCTTGGAGTGTACGATCGTGAACGTCCGAAATTACATCCGCCGCGGTAAAATCGAAAACGAGGCCGAGGGCTATCTGGAACTGGGCATGGCCCAACAGGCGCTTTCCGCTCTTTCTCGACTGGGAGACCCGTCCGAGCTCGATTCCAACGGCTCTTACATCCTGGGCGAATCATTGCGTTCCCTGAAGCGATTCGAGGAGGCCATCGAACCGTTGCGCCGCGCGGCCGAAACCGCGAGCAACAACCTCCAGGCGCTTTTAGCGCTAGGGTGGTGTTACAAACGAATCGGCCGCCTGGATTTGGCCATTAATACCCTGGAACAGGCCTTGGCAGTCGAACCCGGCGAGCCGCTTTTGCGTTATAATCTGGCTTGTTATTTCAGTCTGGCGGGCAACAAGAATCGCGCGTTGCGTTATCTGTCCCAGACCCTGTCGGCCTCGCCGGACTACCGCCGGCTGATCGACGACGAACCCGACTTCAATCCTATCCGTCACGACCCCGAATTCCAATCTCTTTGCCGGAAAGTGAATGGACCGTAGGAAATCTACCCAAAAAAACGCTCGTAATCACCGTGTCCGCCGATCCAAAACCAAGTAACCGTATCTCCTTTCATGACACCGATTGCACGATATGCGAGCGACACGCGCACCGACCAAATCCCTTCCTCATCGTTGATGCATTTGAAATGCAATGACGGGTGAAAAGGATTTCGTGCCCATAAGAGGTATGCTTTTTTCACATGTTGCTTGATATCTTTTTCAAGCTTTGCATAATCCGTCTAAAATGACGGCAGGGTGGCGGATTTCATAGTCTGTTGTAATCCATTGGCTCTGAATGTCCTGCTGCAATTTCTTGTTTAGCCGACCGGGCAGCGGCAATTAACCCCTTTTGAGTCTTTTGATAAGCCGCTTCCCACAGATCTTCATCTTGCACTTCGGTAATATATTCGCGGAGCCGCTCAACCACCAAGTTTTGTGCGTTTTCGGGCAATGTTTCCATCATCTTTACTACCGTGGTAATCGCCATGGATGACATGGGTTTAGCTCCTATTTTAAAAAAAGCGGTAAATACCATCAATGTACTTTACTATATTATTATAATATGTTTTACGCAACAAGTTTATCGCCGGGCTGAGAAAATCGCCCCGGCGGGTTTGAAAAGGCCGTTGAATAGGCGCTTGATATTTCTCATCCGCCCGAGGCCAAAGATTTGCCGGGCTATGTTCCATGACAAAACCGGGGCAGCCGCGCGGCAGCGCGGTTGCCCCGGATGCAATCGAAGCCCGACCGCCGGTCGCGGCTTTACATATCGAACCTTGTCTTAAAAATTGAACCCGATAGTGGCGTAACCGCCGTGCAGGATCAGGTCGCTGTTTCTATCGATCTCGGCAATGGCGGGAATGTCGACGATGTAGAAGGGAATTTGCGCGTCGGCCAGACCAATGCGGGAAACCGCCACCACGCGATATCCGATTTGCGCGCTCCACTGACGGGCGAATTTCCAATCCAAGCCCACGTCAACCTGGGTGAGGAAGGAAACGGCGTCGGCCGTGGAATTGACCGGATACGTTCCCTCCACGCCGCTGTGGCCGGTCGTGGCCACGACGCCGTTGCCCAAGTAGGCCTGGAAATTGTTTGTAATGTAGTCGTCATAGATGCCAATCTTCGGGGACAAATAGAAACGCAAGTTGTGGCCCATGTTGTAGCCCAGCTCGAAACCGAGTTGTGGGCCAATAAGGTTGTTGGTAATCTGATCGCTGAGGTAAGCCTCGTACAGGCCGCCGGCGTCGCCCCAGTTGTGGTAAGGGCCCGGGATCGGTGGTCCAGTTTGAGTAAACGGTCCGGCTAGCGATCCGAAGCGCCATGATTCCTGGAAGCGGAAATAGCGGACGCCCATTGACCAGCCCAAGTCCCAAGGCGAGTTTTGACCGTAGCACCATTGCCCGCGGACTACATTAATTTCGACGTTGTGGACCTCATCCCTGCGCCACAGACGATGTTCGGCAGCAAGGTCGAACCAAGCATCGCCGCTCAAGCCTCCGAATTCAATATCGCTGACTCGCAATGGCGTGCCGACTAGACCGTAGGGATTGGTGGCACTGACCGGGCTTGTATGACTGACGTAACTGTCGAAATTGCCCAATGTCCAATAGGAGCCTTCCAAGGCCCAATACCCGGCATTGCATCCGCAGCAGAATCGCCGGCCAATGCGGACCTCCCCGCCCCAACTCCAACTAAACTGGTCAACCGGAAAATCGTTGTGCGCTAAATTTCCGGTTTCGTAAGTGATGTATACCTTGTTTGGCCGGTCGCGGGTCATAACCAACGCCGAGATGGACCCATACCACAGCGAAAGCTCGTTGCAACTGCAATCGACGTTGCCGCAAGCCGATTGCTCGTAGCGATTCACATACGGCTGATATGCGCCGCACTGGCCCGCGTACGGTGCATAACCTTCACAAGCGCCGGAGCATACGGGACCGCATTGACCTTGCTCGGCAAGCATCTGGTTCATCACTCCGGAGTTCTGCTGAACAGCGGGCGCAGTCGCCGGCTCGTAGACTCTTTGCGTTGCCGGAACCTGGATGGCGGGAGTCGGTTGCGGAACAGGCATGACCGACGGAACAGTCATGATCGGTTGGGAAGTGATAGGCTGGGTTGCCCCCGACTGATCGGCGGCGGCCGTGTAATACATGGGAGGCGAATATGTGGGTGTGCCATATTGCGGACCCATTTGACCATAAGTGGCCACGGGTTTCATGGGCTGCATTTGCTGGGCCGCATACGGCTGCATGGGTTGATTTGCATACGGCTGCATGGGTTGATTTGCATACGACTGCATGGGTTGATTTGCATATGGCTGCGTTTGCTGAACCGAGTTTGACTGCATTGGTCTTTGAGCCACGTAATTCGTCGGTGCGGTATAACCGGCATAAGGCGCCGCATAACCGCCGGAAGGAACCATGCCAGGCGTTTGCTGGGACATCTGGATCGGATCGGGTGAACCATACAATCCATATTGCCCCAAAGCTATAGTGGCACTGCCCGCCACTAGCAAAGAAATGCATATTCGGAAGAGTTTCATAACAGACTCCTTTCCCGGGTAACATACAGAATCGATCTACTCGTTAAAAAGCATCGTCTCGGAAAGGCCGACGAATTCGACTAAATACTTTTAAGCGGAACATTTTAACCGGGTGGATGCCGGATAAATCAACCCGATCAGCATGGTCTAAATTATTTTCGCCGAAACCCCCAACACAATTTCTCAACCTAATCGGAAAAGTTCAACATCTCCTTCTATAAAATCGCCCTATCCGCAACAGGAAGGTATAGGTAAAATTGTCTGTTTAAATGCCCTCACACCAACTTTTTCCCTTTTAACACAACTCATTACCAAATAACATGTTACGATATTTAACCGCCGGCGAATCGCACGGTAAAGCAATCTTGGCTTTGGTGGATGGATTTCCGGCCGGGGTGCAATTAAGCGTGGAATTGATCGACGCCGAACTACACCGCCGCCAAGGAGGGTATGGACGCGGCGGTCGTCAACACCTGGAAAGCGATCATGTCGATGTCCTTAGCGGAGTATGGAGGGGCATAACCCTCGGCAGTCCCATCGCCTTGATGGTGCCCAATAAGGACTACAAAATCGACCGCATGGAAGATCTTGATCGGCCCAGGCCGGGCCACGGCGATCTGAGCGGCTCGGTCAAATATCTTAGTTCAATCCGCGCAATCCTGGAGCGGGCAAGCGCCCGAGAGACTACCGCCCGAGTCGCCGCCGGCGCTTTGGCAAAACAATTATTGAGTCCCTTCGGCATCACCGTCTTCGGATATGTAGTCGAGGTCGGACCGATCGTCATCCGCTCCAAACCTGGCAAATTGGAAGAGCAGCGAGCACTGCGCGACCGCAGCGAACTGTATTCGCTCAATCCGGATCAAGACGCCGAGGTCAAGGCGTTGATAGACCAGATGCGCAGCGCCGGCGACACGCTGGGAGGGGTGATCGAAGTCCGCGTCGAGGGCGTACCGTTCGGCTTGGGCACTCATGCGCAATGGGACCTGAAACTCGACGGCCGGTTGAGCCAGGCGATAATGGCCACCCAAGCCATCAAGGGCGTGGAGATCGGCTTGGGATTCGGCATGGCCCGGCGGCCGGGCTCCGAAGTGCACGACCCGATACATTACGATCCAAAACTTGCCGATACGCCCGCGCTGGGCTTTGCCCGGCCCACGAACAACGCCGGCGGACTGGAGGCGGGCATGAGCAACTCGCAGCCGATTGTGATCCGCGCGGCGAAAAAGCCCATCAGCACCCTTGCCCGGCCGTTGGAATCGGTCAATCTGAAAACCTTGCGCCCGGAGGCGGCCGCATACGAACGGAGCGATCTTTGCGCTGTTGCCGCCGCCAGTTGCATCCTGGAAAACGTGGTCGCCTTTGAAATCGCCCGGGCAATGGTCGACAAATTCGGCGGCGACAGCCTGGAAGAAATGCAAGCTCGCTATAAACTATTTCATGAATTAGCAAGGAATAAACTGAGGAAAAACTCATAATACAACACGGAGACACGGAGAACACGGAGAGAAAAGAAATTGTTTGATGAATGAAATTGTTTTTCAATGCCAAGGAAGGCAATAATGGGATTGCTAAAACAAGAAAATCTGACGGAATCCATCATTGGCGCGGCGATTGAAGTTCATAAAGAACTGGGCCCTGGTTTGATGGAATCGGCTTATGAAGAATGTCTTTGCCACGAACTAAGCGTTCGCAATTTGCCTTTCAAAAGACAGGTGCCATTAGTTACAAGAATATCAAATTAGATTGCGGTTATCGCCTTGATATAGTTGTTGGAAATACTGTTGTTCTAGAATTGAAATCCGTCGAAGACATTTTGCCTATTCACGAAGCTCAACTCATTACATATTTAAAGCTTAGTAAAATGCCGGTAGGATTATTGATCAACTTCAACGTTCCCCTATTAAAAGATGGAATCGTGCGTAGAGTTAATTAAATTTTGATTTGTTCTCCGTGTCCTCCGTGTCTCCGTGTTGTTGCTATATTTTTTTGAGAGTGAACAAGGATGTTCCAGTTGCACGATAAAACGCGGCGGCGGATTTGCCTGGCTGGGTTTTTTATGTTCTGTGTCGCGCCCACCCTGGGCGCGGCCATCTGGTGCGCAATGCGGCATCTGCCTTGGACGGCCCAAGAGGAGGCAAAATGCCTGGGCCGTCAACTCGGGCTGGAAGTGCGCCTGGCCGGACTAAAAAACCTTCGGCCTGGTGTGGTGCTGTACGAAGGCTTTGAATTGGCCGATCCCGAAACCGATCAATGCCTGTTGCGCTGCCGGATGCTCGAAGTTCAATGGAAAACATTCGCCGACGGACAGGGCGTCCGCAAACCGACGCTCGTCCTGCTGGCCTCGCAACCGGAGATCGAAACCGCCGGGTTACGGCAATTGGGATGGCTTCTGCAACGGGCCATGCAGGGTCAAACCGGCCCCACGGCCGTGGATTTGCGCGTTACGGCCGGGGAATTGACCTTGCGCGCGGGCGCCAATTCCCAAACCCTGACCTCAGTGGAGGGAAGTCTGGACAATCCGCCCGGCGGCGTGCAGGCGATCGTGGCCTTTCGCCTTGCGGGCATCGACATGCCGGAGCCGGTGAAAATCCGCGTGGTCCGCAACCGGCAAACCTCTCCGCCTGCAAGCGGATTTGAGTTATATACCGGAAGCGGCGAACTGCCTTGCGATCTGCTTGCCGCCGGTTTGCCGGAGTTGGGCGCACTTGGATCAAGGTGCAGATTTCGCGGCTATATTTGGGCCAATCAAGATCCAGGTGAACGTGCGTTTGAAAATTGGTCGGGCGAGGCGACCGGCCAATTTCTGGGCGTCGATTTGGACCGCTTGGTTGGCGATAATTTTCCGCACAAACTAAGCGGCGCCGCTGACGTAACGATTCAAACCGCCCGGTTCCATAACGGCCGGCTGGCGGAGGCACGGTGCACGGTAGTCGCCGGACCGGGCGTTGTCGGCCGCTCGCTGTTGCAAGCGGCGGTTAAGTATTTACATTTTAGTAGCGGCGCCAATCTGGATTTACTCGGCGAACAAGTTCCTTACGATCGCCTGGCCCTGGACATGGTTCTTGACGGAGCGGGTTTGCGGATCGTGGGACAATGTCCCTCGGCCATAAGCGGCGCAGTCATGACCACCGACCGGCAATTGTGTTTGCTTGCCGCGATGGAGGCCCAATCTCAGCCAGTGGCGGCATTCATTCAAACATTGGCGCCCGAAAGCGCGGTTCAAGTGCCGGCCGCCTATCAAACCGATTGGCTGGTAACGCATCTGTCCATGCCCCAAGCGGCCGCCCCGCAAACGCGCGAGGCATCATTGCCCTCGACTCATCTGCGATTGAAACAAGAGTAAGTCATTTCATTTTATCGCGTGGGTTCCGGTTTCCAGGCGGTAGCGGAAGGCGGCGGCAAGGACAAAGATCCAATTGACGACAATGGCCGTGCCCACTTCCCATTGTCCACCCGCGCCGGAGGCATAGGAATGCAGTCCGCTGCCCAGGAAAAAGTTCACGCCGTACCAGGCCATCAAGATCGCGGTCGCGCCGAGCACCGAGCCGACCGCCAGGCCGAAATTTCCAGACCAACCCGCGTATCGGCCATGCAAGATCGTTATGTATACCAGCAGCGACACCAGGGCCCAGACTTCCTTGGCGTCCCAACCCCAAAAACGTCCCCAGGCCACGTCGGCCCAAAGCGCGCCGAGAATCGTGCCGGCCGCCAGCAAGAGCACGGCTACTTGCGTGGCTTTGTAGATGAATCCGGCCAACCTGGCGCAGATTTCCGGCGGGCGGCGGCGGGTGGCACTGGCTTCGCCAGTGCGGGCGAATCTGTCCGGCGGCGCCGATTGGGCATCGGTGGGTTGATAATCGCCGGCCGACGATGAGGACGATGAATCAACATGGCGATAACGCCCCAGAAGATAATATCCCAAGGCGATATTACCCAACCCCCAGGCCAAGGCCCCGGCCCCGTAGCTGGCCGTGATCGTCAAAACGTGGACGAAAAGCCAAAAATTATCGCGCAGGATGGGGCGAGGCGAGTCAAAGCCTTTGTGCATTATTTCGGGCGGAGCGAAATAGGCGGCCAACGCGGCCAAAAAACACGCAGCCGCGCCCGCCAGGACGAATGCCTTGCGGTCGAGCGCTTGAGCGAGCGGTTCGCGCCAGCCTCGGATGAACATCGCGTAGGGAATCGCGAAAAGGCTCATCACCACGGCGGGTAAGAGGCGGGGTAAATAATACAATCCCACCAGCAACACGCACCAGCCCACGATCCAAACCATAAGGCTGTCGATCGTGGGCAGCGACTCGCCCAAATTGGTTTTCGGCAGCAGGTTGAAATATCCGACTCCGGATCGACCGGGAAAAATGATTAGTTGGATAAACAGCCAGTAAGTCAGGCCCGCGCGGAAGATCAGATTCAACCATGGTAAAATGCCGGCCCAGGACGGCTCGTTTTCGGCAACTGGATTTGCCTGGTTTTTCCGTAGCCGCGTGCGGTAATTCAGACATGCCGGCAGCGATGTCAAGCGCCAGGCGAGTTGCCAGCCCGGCCAGACTATCGGCAACAGTGCGAACCACAGCCCCAACACCGCCACGCACAAGGCCACGAATACGGTGGTTTCGAACATTCCGGTCAAGGGAACCAGGCCGGTTATGTATCCGCGCAGGCCGAAACCCAAAAGCGTAATCGCTTGACCGGCGGCAAGCATGGCGACTCCCAGCCAAAACAACGGTTTGCGAAATACGCCCACGGCCAAGGCCAAACAGACAAGCGCGATCAGACTCAATAACCAAGACCAGAAAAACGGATTCAAGGAATTATAAAAAACCTCCAGCCTGGCAAAACCCTCGGGCGGATAGGCCGTGGAGGCCAGCAGAATTTCATCCTTTTGCAATATAGGCAGACGGCGGCGCAGCGGCTCGACCTCGGAGGCGAACCGGCGCAGTGCCGCGGCGAATTCATCCATGGCCGCTTGAAATTTTTCGGGACGCTTAGGGTTGCCGCGATCGGTGTACGCGGCAGCCAGACCGGCGAACGACCGGCGAACATTTTGCAGGCCGGCTTGGGGATACGGCTGCATCAAATCGTCGGAACCCATAAGCAGCGTTTGCAGGCCGAGCCAAGGTTTGGCGTCGTCGTCGGACGTGCGGTTTTCCTCAAGCGCGCCGGAATTCAAGGCGGGAACGAGCCTCAGTTGGTCACCGTCGTCGTACAAGGCGGCGTGCATCTCCTCGGCCTGATGGATCAAATCGGCGGCCAGGGAAGCAAGAACTTTGTCGTCGCCTTTTATAAATTCCTTGCCTAATTCTTCGGCTGCCCGGTCGAGCGCTGCCGCGGCCGGTTCGACCGCCGCCGGCGTGAACTCGCCGCCGTGAACCAGGGCGATCAACTGTTGGAGCGATTCGTTGAGTTTTTTCGCCCCTTGGACGTCTTCGCCGTTCGGACTCGTCAGGCCGGATTGCCGCAATTCGGCGGCGAGTTTTTTCCAGGCTCCGGCCGCGCCGCGCAACCGGGTGAAAAACCGCCGCGACATTTCTTGGGGGGCCTTGGGATCGTATGTCAGATCGCGGTAACGAGCGTATGACTCGATGAGTTCTTTAACGTGTTTATCGATGCCGAGGGGATTGAACTTGCCGCCTTCGCTTTCAGATCGGACTTGCAACTCGGCCCAGCGCCGGCCGAGTTCCGGGCAGTTTTCCACTTGTTTAAGCGAGGCATAACGCAAGCGCCGCCCTTGTTTGTCGAAAAGCGGCAACTTGAGCACTTCCTGTCGCAATTGTTTGTTTTCGGCGGCCAGAAACGGCACGTCTTCCCATTTTTCCGGCTCGACCAGCCAGCTAAAAAGCAGTTCTTCCGGCGCGAATTTCCGCGGGCCGCCGTTGGGGAATAGTTTTTTGGCCTCGGCGTATTCGGGAGCGTCGGCATCGGCATCGGACAAAGCGTCCGCGAAAGATAGAGTGGGATTCGCGCGCCCGCAAATCGCCTCGACGGTCTCCCGGGCAAAGGTATCGAGGGGCATTATCCGGCCGCCTTCAAAAACCGGCAGATTCCGCCAGGCAGTCCAATCCAAGGTATCCTTTTCCGCGCAAAAAGCGGAGCCAACGACCGCGGAGAATAAAAATAGGATTAGTGAAACAATACTTGATGGTTTATTCATGCAAATCACTCAGCCGGCTAACGCCGGCCGCTCGCCGTTTTTATAATCCCCCCAATCCCTAATCCCCAATCCCTAATTACTGCCCCCTGAATCCTCATGTAATACACCACGGCGATGCCAAGGACAATCAACAGGCAGCCGGTGTATTTTAATGCGCGGCCGGGATCGTAGGATAGGGTCAAAATGGAAAGATAAATCTGATCGCGGGAGCGATCTTTGCCGGCCATCGCTTGAAACTGCCGCGTGCCGGGTTTCCAAGGGCCGTCAAAGCCCGATTGGAACATCCGCCAGGTGCGGCCGCTTTGCGGATCGATAAAATCAACCGGAGCATTCAGCGTGATTGTGACATTCTTCTGTAAAGGAGTTCGCGGCGGATCGCCGGCAAGGAAATCGACCAGGCTGGAATAATTCGACGCCATGCCCGAGCCGGGATCGAGTTTGCCTTGAAATTTTTTCAGGAAGACTAAAAATCCCAAGTCGATAAAGTCCTGAAACATGGCAACGGTTACCCGGCGCGTGGGCGACTCGACCGCCTGCCGACCGTCGGCTTGCATTTGTTCATCCATGTAACCGGTCAGCCAAAATTCCTCGGTCTTACCATCGACCGAGAGCCGCAATCGGACGCGAGGTTCCTGTTCGGCGACGGAATAGTCCAATGCCTCCAGGCGGATGCCGCCGCAATCGTACAATACGCCTTGACTGCGCCGGGCCAAGCGCCAAGGAAACCAGAACAATTTACTTTTATAGTCGTCCCAATCGAACGGGCCGCCGATAAACGGTAGCCGTACTTTTTCGGAAAGGGTTCCATTTTTATCCGCGGACGAAGAATTTTTAGGGCTGATCTCCAAAACAATATGCCGCGACTGCTGGATGGCCCGGCCAGACGAATGACCTTCGACGACCGGCAAACGCGCTTCAATCCCGCATAGCCAACTCAGCAGGCAGCCGGCCAGCAATACCAAAATCCCCAAATGCGTAATTACAAAACCACTCTGGCGGCGCTGCCAGGGAAAGCGAATCAGTACGGCGGAAAGTACGTTTATCGCCAGCAATACATTTATCGCCAGGAACCACCGGGTTTCATAAACGGCGAAATGGATTGCCGGCGTGCCGTAATACTTTTCCAAAATCGAAGCGCCGGCGATCACCGCCGCATATCCGGCAATTAATACCACTGCCAATTGCAAAGAGGCCGAGAATCGAACAAGACCCCGAAACGTTCGCATGAGCCAGCAGGAAACGGCGGGGCAAGAAGGCAAAGGCGTCATTCTGGCGGGGAACTATTGGGATGGTGGATTAACGCACGGTGCGAGCGTTGGAATCGCCTGTTTGTACGGGGCTTGTCTGGGCGGCCGTTTGCGCTCGCTCGCGGGCCAGGGCCTTGAACTGCTCGTACAACTCGTTGTGTTCGCGTTCGTAATTGGCCATCTGCCGGCGATCCAAGTCGACTTGCTCTTTGAACAAGGCTATTTGCTCCTCGGACCGGATCAGTTTGTTTTCCAGGTCATTGCCGTGGGTTTTGAGGTTTTCAATTTCAGCTAATTGGGCGGAATTTTGCTGCGATAGGATGCGGCTTTGGGCCTGGGCGTCGTTAAGACTCGTTTTACTGGTGAACAAACAGCCCGAGA
>JBEKFZ010000033.1:0-40565 GCA_050013075.1 Thermoguttaceae bacterium
CGATTATTATCAACCCGAGGCATATATCCCCCAGCGCGACATCTATATCGAAAAAGACGCTTCGATCAACCAGCAGATCGATCGCCTGCGCCTGGCCGCCACCAGCGCGCTTGTAAGCCGCGGCGATGTAATCATTGTGGCCAGCGTGTCGTGTATTTACGGACTAGGATCGCCCGAGGATTATCGGGCAATGATGGTGGGACTGGAAGTCGGGCAGAGCGTGGATCGCGACCAGGTGCTGGCCAAACTGGTCGATATCCAATACGAGCGGAACGATTTTGAATTTCAGCCCGGCAAATTCCGCGTGCGGGGCGACTGCGTCGAGGTTTGGCCCACCTACGAGGAAACCGCCTTTCGCCTGGAGTTCTGGGGCGACGAAGTGGAACAACTCTCGATCATCAATCCCATAAGCGGCGAAGTCGTCGAACGCTCCCAACGGATGTTTATCTACCCCTGCAAGCACTTCGTCATGCCCGAGGAGCGCATACAACAGGCCGTGGACGAAATCCGCAAGGAGTTAAAAGACCGCTTGGAACAGTTCAAGGACCAAGGCAAAATGCTCGAAGCCCATCGTCTTAGCGCGCGCACTCGTTACGACATCGAGATGTTGCAGGAGGTGGGGTATTGCCCGGGGATCGAAAACTACAGCCGCCCGCTTTCCGGGCGCCCGCCCGACTCGCCGCCCGACACCTTATTCAGTTTCTTTCCCCATGATTTTATGCTGTTTGTCGACGAATCGCACGTAACGGTGCCGCAAATACGCGGGATGTACGCCGGCGATCATAACCGCAAGGTAACGCTGGTCGAACACGGCTTCCGCCTACCCAGCGCATTGGATAACCGCCCGCTGCGGTTCGAGGAATGGGAGGCGAAATTCAAGCAGGCGATTTTCGTCTCGGCCACGCCCGGGCCGTACGAGTTGGAAAAAACCGGCGGGCAAGTGGTCGAACAGGTAATCCGTCCCACCGGTCTTTTGGATCCGGAAATCGAAGTCGCCCCCGCCAGAACCCAGGTGCCGCATCTTTTGGAACAGATCCGCCGGCGCGCGGAAGCGGGCCAGCGCGTTTTGGTCACTACCTTGACCAAGCGCCTTGCCGAGGACCTGGCGGCATATTTCAGCAAGCAAGACGTCCGCTGCAAATGGCTTCACAGCGATCTGGACGCCTTTGAACGGGTGGAATTGCTCCGCGATCTGAGGCAGGGATATTTCGACGTGCTGGTGGGAGTAAACCTGCTGCGCGAAGGTCTGGACCTTCCGGAAGTTTCATTGGTGGCCATCCTCGACGCCGATAAAGAAGGATTCTTACGGAGCGAAACCTCGCTGATGCAGACCATCGGGCGCAGTGCCCGAAACGTCAACGCGAAAGTGATGCTTTATGCCGACAAGGTGACCGACTCGATGCAACGGGCGATCGAGGAGACCCGCCGCCGCCGCGAGATGCAAAAAATTTACAATGCCGAGCACGGTATCACTCCGGAGACGATCCGCAAGGGCATCCGCGCAGGCATCGAGGCGGAGAGCGCCGCCCATGCCCGATCCAACGCCGCGGTGGGCCGTGCCGACGAGGCCCAATTTATAACAGAGGAATATCTGGACGAACTGGAAGCCGAAATGATGGCCGCGGCCGAGGCCCTGGAATTTGAACGGGCAGCGGCGCTTCGCGATCGGATCATACAGTTACGCGAACAAATGGGCAAATCCCTGGATCAGGCGGTGATCCGTCATGCCACGCGAGACGAGCGCGGCCGCCGCCGCAAAAAACATCCGCCCGGCGGCAAAATCCCCCGGCCTAAGTAATGGCGTTTTTTCTAATCGGAGCCGGGCCGTGTCGGGTGCGGAATTGCCAGGGCGACACGCCCTCGTTGTTGCACACAAGTCAAAAAACATCACGCCCGTTTAGAGTCCGTCTGCCTTTTGTGGAAAGCTGGGCAATTATATTGGAAAGCACGGAAAGGAAATGTTGCAATAACGTTATAATTATGGCAGAGTCAGCAGTGTGTTCCCAGGCGAAGCCTGGGAACAAGGAATGCAGTTCCGGGCCGACACGGCCCGGCTCTGATATGAAAAACGCGACATACATGACCTGAGATTCAATAAACGGACGCCGCTTTATAGCAGCGGGCTGACTAATTTGGCCACGTTTTGGAAGAGTTTTTTGATCGCGGGGCGTTGGCGCCAGCGGTCGGCGGTAAGTTGGAAGGATTTTTCAATATATCGATTTTGTTGCGCCCGGAGTTGTTCGGCGACGTGGGGGCCGTAGAAGAGCAGGTTGATCTCGAAATTCAGGGCGAACGAGCGGATGTCGAAATTGCTCGAGCCGATAAAGGCTATGGAATCGTCGATGCACATGGTTTTGGCATGTAATAGGCCCTCGTCATAAAGATAAAGGATCGCGCCCATGTCCAACAAGTCGTCGAAATACGCCCTGGCGGCCGCGCCTACCAATTTGTGATCGACGCGTCGTGGCACGATCACTTCGACTTTTACTCCGCGCAAAATGGCCGTTTGCATGGCCTGAAGAAAGGCCACGTCGGGCACGAAATACGGCGTGGTGATGGTTACGTGCCGCTCGGCCGAATGAATAGCGGCCACCACCATGCGCTGGTAGTTTTCGGTGGGATAACTGGGGCCGCTGGGCAGGGTTTGCACGGCGATTTCACCGCTTTCGCGCGGATCGGGAAAGAACTCCTCGCCGTCGAGGGCTTCATTGGTTTCGAAATACCAGTCGGAAATGAAAACCGCCTGTAGTTCCATGATGATCGGGCCGGTCAGCCGGACCATCAGGTCGTGCCAGGCCAGATCTTTATGCCCGTATCCGGCATCGACGATGTTCTGTGAGCCGGTGTATCCCACCCGGCCGTCGATCACCGCCACCTTGCGGTGATTGCGCAGGTCGAGCCTTGCCATGCGCCGCCGGAACAGGCCCACCGGCAGGGCCTCGCGCAGGTCCACGCCCCTGGCGATCATCTCCTTGCCCAGGCGTTTAAAAAACGGGCGCGAACCCACGCCGTCGGCCAGCACGCGGCATTTCACGCCCCGGGCGATTGCTCGATAAAGGGCATCGGCCACGCGCCGGCCCGTGGAATCGTTGGCAAAGATATAAAACAATAAGTGGACGTGACGCTTAGCGCCGTCGATGTCGGCCACCAGCCGGCCGATGAACTCCTCCGTTTGGGCGATAAGCTCGACGTTGTTCCCGTCCAGAATGGGCATGTAACCCAAACGCTCGGCCAGTTTGACCGCCTCCATCGCCCGTGGGCCAAGTTTCGGGTGAGCAATATGAGGGAGGGCATCTAACCGCCGGTGTACGGTTTCCAATCGCTGGAGGATTTCGTTGTGTTCCCTGATGCGGCGTCTGGGCAGGCGGTGACTGCCGATCATCCAATAAAGAATCAACCCAGGCCAGGGGACGAAAAAGATCACCAGCAGCCATGCCATGGACGATTGCGGGACCCGGCGGCGGGGCACCACCAGCAGCATTACTACCCGAATCACCCATTCGCTGAGGTAATACAGCAGAGTCCAGGAAAAGAAGTCGCCGCTTATCAATAAACGAAACATACGAACGATACTTGGTTTTTGGGGGGGTAATCTACATGCAACGGATAATTAATCACGCAAACGCGGAAGAGTGAAATCAGGAAATCAAGAGGCTTAAGCTCTATAAATATACCTCAATTTTTTGACCATCCCGAAAAGAAGAAATGCGTATAACCCTTATTCTTTTGCCCTTGTATCCTTTTTCTCCGGGCAATGAGTAGCCAAAAATTCCGTTGGAGTTTGAATGGCTATGTCGGTGCTTGGAAAATCTTTGGGATTACGAGTGATTAAGACTGTCGCGCCAACCCGAATAGCACTAAAGAATTGGATGGCATCTTCGAAATCTCTGATATCCGAGTCTATGGCTTGATTAGTGATTTGCCTGTCGAAGGGCACAAGATTGAAAATGTCTCGCAAGATGCCAATGGCTTTGCGTGCCGCCTTTTGCCCCTTCATTCGGCGCATAAGATAGAAGAGGTTCGAGAGGCTTATCGCCGATATGAAACCGGCAATCCGGCCCGTCTCGGCCAAGGTCCACACTTGAGCCGAATCGGCATAGAACGGTTCACGACGAGCCAGCACGTCTAACAGAACGTTAGCGTCGATGAAGATGTTCATTTGGCAATCTTATACTTTTCCATAAGAGCATCGGTAATAAGGTCTTTGTATTCCTTGCCCGGCCGAAGCTTAATCAAGCCGGTTAGTTTTCGCGTAAGCGGGCCAATCTTGGCCGGACGGGTGCACTGAGCGGCCATGGACTCGACGAACTGGCTGAACATGGCCGAGACGCTGGTTTGGTTGGCCTCGGCGATTTGTTTAGCCTGCTGGACAACGGGCGCTTCGATACTCAGAGTCAGTTTATTCATGGCCAATCCTCCTATACGTATTTATCTTATAAGATTATACGTATAAAACGTCGGAAGTCAAGCAGGATTTATTAGCCGTCCCACAAACCTGCTTTGCGACGGACGGCTATATCGATGCCAGATAGCAAATAAAAGAACCTTATATTACCCCTCATATGGTGGGGGCGACAGACGATCAGAAGGCGATTAAAATTCATGCAAGAATTAGGAGAAACCAATGAAACCGTGCAGAGAATGTCAGCAGGAGATTTCAGAGCAGGCCGTTTCGTGTCCGGGTTGCGGGGCGCCGTATCCGGCAAAAGAAAAATGGGACGGGTGGGGATACGAATACAAATCGCAAAGCACGTTATTCGGGGTGCCACTGGTGCATATTTCGTTCAAGTATCGGCCCAATCGAACGCCGGTCGTGGCCAAGGGAATAATCGCCATCGGGCAGTTTGCCTGCGGCATAGTAACTATCTCCCAGTTCGGACTGGGAGTGATCTGCATCAGCCAGTTCGCGGTTGCGGCTTTTGCCGTGGCCCAAGTCGCTTTAGGCGGTTACGTATTGGCCCAATGCGGGATCGCCGATACGCTAATCGCCCAATTCGGCGTGTACTTTCACGAAGGCCGCGGGCAGTTCGTGAAGGGCTTTTTGGAATTGATCAAAATGTTAAAATAATTATTGTTACTCGACCATTACGGCGTATAAGAACAGGATGCAACGAAAATGATACGCAAGGCTTTCATGATGCAGGTAAACCCGGACCGGCAAGAGGAATATCGCAAACGGCACAACCCGATCTGGCCGGAACTGGAAGCGACTTTGAAATCGCACGGGGTGCACAATTACTCGATCTTCCTGGATCCCGAGTCAAGCCGGCTTTTTGCCTATGTCGAAATCGAGGATCAATCCCGTTGGAATAGCATCGCGCGAACGGAGATCTGCCGGAAGTGGTGGGCGCACATGCGCGAAATCATGCCCTCGAACCCTGATAACAGTCCGGTGGCAAAAAACTTGCAAGAGGTGTTTCACATAGAATAGATTAGAAACGGGGACGCAGCTAGTATTTGCAAGCTCCAAGGAAAAATAAACAACAGTATAACCTGGCGAACCGGCATTGGGGCGGTCTATTGGCGCGGCCATAAACTAGCTGCGTCCCCGTTTCAAAAACTCAATGGCCTTTCTTGGGCAAATACTTCTTTTATGGCGGCGATGGTGGCGTCGATATCGGCCTCGGTGTGGGCGGTGGATAGGAAAAAGGCCTCGAACTGGCTGCAAGGCATATAGATTCCGCGTTCGATAAGGCCCCAAAAATACCGGGCGTAACGCTGGGTATCGCAGCGCGAGGCCGTGTTCCAATCGACCACCGGATCCGGGCTGAAAAACAGGGTCATCATAGCGCCGCACATACCGATGGAAACGGGAATGCCCGCACCGGCGGCGGCATCTATCAATCCCTTGGCCAAACGTTCCGATAGACGTTGCAGTTGCGTGTATGGTTTGGTGTCGCGGAGGATTTTAAGCGTGGCGATGCCGGCTGCGGTGGCCAGGGGATTTCCGCTTAATGTTCCGGCTTGAAAAACTTTTCCGGCGGGCAGAATGTGGTCCATGATATCGGCCCGGCCTCCGTAAGCGCCCATTGGCAGTCCGCCGCCGATGATTTTGCCCAGGGTGGTCAGGTCCGGTTTCACGCCCAAGAGCGATTGCGCCCCGCCGTAAGCCACGCGAAAGCCCGACATCACTTCGTCGAAGATCAACAATGCACCATGCCTGATGGTCAAATCGCGTAAAGTCGCCAAGAATTCCGGTTTCGCTGTCACGCAGCCCATGTTGCCTGCCACTGGTTCGACAATCACGCCGGCAATATTGGATCCATATTGTGAAAAAGCGGCTTCCAAACCGGGGACATTGTTATATTGAAGAATCAGGGTATCGCGGGTGGTCCCTTCGGTTACGCCGGGCGAGTCGGGCACGCCTAGTGTGGCTGCCGAACTGCCGGCCGCCACAAGCAGGCTATCCACATGCCCGTGATAATTCCCAGCGAATTTCAGGATCATCGCCCGCCCCGTATATCCCCGAGCCAGGCGGATTGCGCTCATCGTAGCCTCGGTGCCGGAGTTGACCAACCTGATCTTTTCCACTGAAGGCACTGCCGCGATAATCCGTTCGGCCAGTTCGCTTTCAGCCTCGGTGGGTGCGCCGAAACTAGTGCCCTTGCGCAGGGCGGTTTCCAAGGCCATGGTTACCAGGGGATGGGCGTGCCCGAGGATCATCGGGCCCCAGGAAAGCACGTAATCGAGATAACGATTGCCATCGATGTCGATTAAATATGCCCCTTCACCGCGGTCGAAAAAGATGGGTTCCCCGCCCACGCCGCCGAACGCCCGGGCAGGGCTGTTCACACCGCCCGGCATGAGTTGTTTCGCCCGGGCAAAGGCCAGACGGCTTTTTTCGCGTGACATGGACATATTTTTTAGGCATGTAATCCAAAGAGACCCATAATTATATATATCCGACGTCAACTTGACAGGCAGTGGGTGACTGGCGTATCCTTTTTATTGGTGATATGGGCAGGTTACCGGGAAGTCTGGCAAATGCGTATCTTCTTATACAACAACGAGTAAGGATAGAACCAGATGCGTATTCCTATTTTGGCGATATCACTTTCTATTTTGCTCGCCTTGGCGTCAAGTGGTAAGGGACAAGAACAGGATTGGGCAAAAGCGATGTTCAGCGAGACATCGCACGATTTTGGCGTGGTCGCCGCCGGGGCAAAGGTCGAATACAAATTCACCATCGAAAACATCTACGAGGAAGACGCCCACGTTAGTTCGGTACAGTCGAGTTGCGGTTGCACTTCGGCCAAAATCGACAAACAATTCCTGAAGACATGGGAAAAAGCCGTAGTAACGGCGGTCGTCAACACCGACACCCGGCAGTTTTACGGTCGCAAAGATACCACGATTACGGTCAAATTCGACCTTCCTTTTCCGGCCCTGGTCCAAGTCCACATCCACGCGTATATTCGCAGAGATGTGGTTGTGCAGCCGGGTGTGGTGCAATTTGGGTCGGTCAACCAAGGCGCGGCGGTGAAGCAAAATGTATCGGTCAGTTATGCCGGGCGCGACGACTGGCGGATCGAACGGGTTGAAAGTTCCAACCCTTACTTGGAATGTCAAGCCACCGATACCTCCCGTGTGGGGGGGCTGGTGAAATACAATCTTTTGGTGACGCTCAAAGCCAATGCCCCAGCCGGTTATATCCAAGATCAACTTATTTTGGTGACTAACGATATCAACCCTAGATCGGCGCGGGTTCCAGTGCCGGTGGAAGGGGTAATCTCCCCGGCGCTTAGTGTACGGCCTTCGCCGCTGTTTATGGGAGTCATCGAGGCGGGGCAACCTGTAACAAAACCGCTGGTGATTCAAGGCAAGATGCCGTTCAGCATTACCGCAGTTCGCACGAGCGATCCCCGTTTCCGCTGCAAACCGCCCGATGGCGCCAAACCCGTCCAACTCCTGCCCGTCACTTTTGACGCCAAAGACGCTTCGGGCAAGATTACCGGCAAGATCCACATCGAAACCGATTATCCCAATGCAAAACCGCTGGACGTGGATGTGAACGTCCAGGTGACGCCCAAAGCAGTGAATAGAGAATAGTGATCAGTGGATAGTGGTTTGTGAAGTTCATGTTTATTGAATATCAGATAATAAATGTCGAATTAATTGTTTAGACCGGGCGCTTGTGCCCGGAGTTTTTTTACATTCCACGCGATATTATTTTCCTGACATTCAATAGCCGCGATCGGGCACCATGCGGAGCATGGTCGGCATGGACTATTGGTCCCGACAAACGTGCGAATGGATATTATTCACTATGGAACGAAAAAGGGCTTGCCAAGACCAGTTGATGGTCTTGACAAGCCCTGGTTTAAAATCCGTTTATTTTGCCGGGATTATCCGGTATTTATCTATCTTTTCCGAAGGCGCCTGAATAACAGGCCGAATATGCCCGCCACCAATAGCGCGATTGTGCTTGGCTCGGGAACCACCGCCAAATTGATGTCTGAATTGCTCGCATCAGATCCGAGGGCATAAACGCTTGCCACTTGATCAGCCGTGACCGCGCCCGA
This sequence comes from Thermoguttaceae bacterium, assembly GCA_050013075.1. Lineage (GTDB taxonomy): Bacteria > Planctomycetota > Planctomycetia > Pirellulales > Thermoguttaceae > JBEKIK01. The sequence goes on from JBEKFZ010000033.1 coordinate 8,523, forward strand.
GTAAATGCGGAAGTCATATTGGGAACCATTGAGGGCAGGGTCCCCATATGGGTTGCCACCATTGAGGCCAATATCCGTCAACGAAGACAGGTTAAAGCCGGCGTCACTGAGAGTGGGCACGTGATTTGCAATCACGCCATCAACGTACATCGTGAACGTAGTACCATCATACGTCGTCAACAATTGATGAAGTTGGTTGTCATCTCCCCAGCTACCCGGAGGATTGCCAGTCATCTGCGCATCCCAAGTAGGGCGCTGAATGGCGCCGCCCGCACCGACGACGAAAGTATCGCACGGCCAAAAATTCCAATCGCCCTGAACCGGGGTCCCAAAGAAGTAGCTGGCGCTGCTCCCCCCAGGAGCGGCGACCGTTGCGTCGTCAGTGAAGCTAAACAGGGTACTATTCGGGGGCCAGTGGTTGGTAATCTGAAACCAGCCTTCAACGGTGAATGCGCCGTTGATGCCCGACACGGCACTGGGATCCAGCGCGCAATACGCCCCGGTTCCTCCCCATTGGCTGCCTCCAGCAGCGGTGACCAAGGCGCCGCCGCTAATTGTAGCGCCGTTCATGAGGGTGCCGTTCGCGGTGCCCACTGAATCGTTCGCGTCTCCGTTGAAACTGTAGCGATGCAACAGTGCCGCGTTTGCGGAAGAAACCAGCGCGACCGCGGCCAAAAAAGCCACAAAAACAATCATTTTTTTCATTCTCATCATAGTGCTACACCTCATGGTAAAAGGAAGAGATACTGGTCCAAGTAGGACTTTTGTATCAAGTTGCCTACTAATGTTGGTGCCTTGTCTCTGTTGACTTACATTCACAAGGCGACGTGAAGAAGCTTGTTGGAAAAAAGCCCGACGACAGCGAGGCGAATGAAGTCAAGATGTTGAGATACTCTGGAATTTATTTTTCCAGAAAGTATTCAACCAATAAGTCGCTGCCTCGATTAAGAAAGAAAGATTCGAAATTCCAAACTAAAAAACTACTACATAAACGAGCTTTACATACTATTATTACTTAATCCATTAAGATTTAGTATATCGCTTATAAATTAAACATCAATACCCTGGGCAAATTATTTTAGTTTTATTTCTTCCCTTTATACATCTAAAGTGGGGTAATCAACGTCCTTTGTATTTTTTACTTACTCACATCTCCCCTCTAAGGGATTGTTGTCTGGTTTGATCGGGCGTTTGTCAATTTAATCTTGCGCAGAAATACATTAATATTACGCGGCCTGCGATAAGAGCCGCCCGAAGAATTCCCATATAGACAAGAGGGTATACAGATAAACGTGCGACTGAGCCTTTTCGACGAGTTTTCCTGCTCTTCAAGATCAAAGGTTGTGAATTTTTTTATAGGGTGCGTGAACCGCACCGCAATCTGTAGGGGATGGTACGTTTCACGCAAGCCATGCCAGCAGCCGACCGTTCCACCGGGGCGGTCACCGACGCTAAGCATCGGTCGGCGACGGCATATTCGATCTATTGAACAAAGACTCGCGGTTATTTGATATCGAAACTCATTCCGCCACCTCCCCGTTTATCAGGGAATATTTCTTCGCCTAATATAGTTTGAGTATTGTATTTAGCCGGAATACTGCCGTCGGCCATGGTGACTTCCACTCGGTAATATCCCGGTGGAACTCCCGCAACATCCTCGGGACCGGTTAGGGGCACCGAAATTTTTGCATTACCGTCCATCCCGGTTGTTCCGGAACATTCCGGCATGTTACCGCCCAAGAACTTTTCCGGCACGAATTTAACATTCGCTCCGGCCAAAGGTTTGCCGTTTCGTGTGATCTTACAAACAACCCCGCCCATGCGACCGGTTCTAGTTGCCTGCCAGGCTTTAATTCGGGCAGTGATATCAGCGGCCGTAACGCCTTTTTCCTTGGTGGAGGGGAAATTAGGCAGGCCCTTTACCAGCGAAGGCACTTTATCCAATTCCGCCCCGCTGATTTTACCGTCATGGTCGGCATCGTACAGCTTTATCGCCTCTTGTCCGGCGGTATCGGCATCGATGCTGGGCGGCACGATCCTTGACGGCTCATTCATACATCCGCTTTGCGTCAACAATAAAACGGCCGTTAAAGCCATCAAACTGAAATAGACCGGGCGTATAACCATAACCTTTAAACCTTTCGTTAAAGAATGTGAAAAAAATCGTCAAAAACCAATGCTAATAAAGTACCATATTGCCCGAAGTTCGTCAAAGGGGGAATATAGCATGGCCGGGATGGAATTACCTTACCGGGAAAGATCGACAATCCAGGCCTGCCGAACGTGCCGAGTAACAACAATCCGGGCGAGATTGTACCACCAACGGCAACGATCGAGGATAACGCTATCGGCCGTAGCTACTACTTCAGGCGATTCGGCCAATAAGGCATCCGGATTCTGCTCCAATTCCACTTGCCACGGCCATCCTTTTTTCCGGGCCAGTTCTTCCATCAGTGATTTTAGCCGGCCGCTGTTGGAAACCGGCCGATCCAGATACCAGATACATTCCGCAAGGTTCAAGTCGGCAAGCTGAGCGCCCAATAGTTCAAAGGCCGGGAGCGTTTCGGCCACTTTACGATAGGTGCCGTGCATACTGGCCATGTCGCGAAATGCGCCGTCGCGGGCAGCGAGGATTACCCCCCCGGACAGGGCGGCCTCGATGGTCGTCAACACGTTGTATCCATCCAGTTTTAATGATCGATTAGATAAGGACTGGGCGGTGACTTCGTGTATGCGGCGCCGATCGCCGTCGCCGTCGCTGCAGGAACACCTTGCCACGGCAATCCGTTGCCGGGCGACAAGGCCATAGCGATCGCCCACTAATTTCAAGGACGAATCGTGTGCATATCCTCGGGTAAGCAGCCAAGATAAATCGTCCACGGCCTGAGAAAGACGGGCGTGGATTTCGGCGGCGAAGAGCCGGGCGTCTTCCGGGTGCGGACCGCGATGTGTCCTGCGGTCGGGCACAAATCACCTCTGGTACGTGCCCATCAATTGGCCTTTGGCCGTGACGTGGTGTTCGATCTCCTGCAGAATCGCCTTCTTGTCCATGCCCGGCTCCGCGGCCATTTTGGCTTCCAGGGCGTAAAGCTTGAAATAATAGCGATGAGTGCCGGAAGGGGGCAGCGGTCCGCGGTAGCCGATGTTGTTTTGTCCGCTGGGCCATGAATTCTTACCTTGCAATGCTCCGGGAGGATCACTGAGACGCGTTTTCCGGGGAATGCCCTCCTTCAAACCTTTTACATCAGGGGGAATTTTGTAGATAACCCAATGGACCCAAGGCTCTTCGCTAGGGGCGTCCGGATCATCGCAAATCAACACCAGTTCCTTGGCGCCTTCAGGCACGCCCGTCCAAGCCAAGGGCGGCGATACGTCGGCGCCTTCGCCGGTGTACTTTTTGGGGATCGCTTCACCTTCTTTAAAGGCCGGACTGGTAATTTGAATAGTCATACGTTTATCTCCTTGCGAAGTAGCGGCAGGCTTGGCGCTTGGGCCCTTATCGCCGCGGGGCTCGGCTGCGTTGGAGAACAAACCGGGTAACAAAAAGATAATAATTGCGCAACTACAGGTGGACAACCGACACATAATAACACTCACCAGATCTTGTTTAATTAAATGCTACCATATTTTTTATAGACCGTGGATTGCTATACGACAACCCCCCACATGAAAAAGAGCGGGAAATTGGGGCATGAGCCGAGGTTATTTGAGACTAGGGAATGAAGAATCCGGCTATCCCGCTTCTCGGAATTTGCCGGGATGCAAGGCGACGGCGGGCGGGAGGTGTGGGACGGGGATGACGTGCCGAGGTGTATCGGTTGTCGAGTCGCTGCCGGAAGCATTCCAATGGGTATGGATGCAGTCGAGGATCGTTTCGGCCAAGGCCACGGCGTCGCGGCCCGCCTGGCCGCCGACCAGCGGCTGACGGCCGGCGCGAATGGCTTCCACGAAGTCCTGCAATTCCAAAGCCAAGGCATCCACCGCCTCGAACTGCAAATGTTCGCAAGGCAAATGCTCATCGGCGAAATGCCGGCGATAATGCTCCACCTGTTCCGGCGAAAGTTCATCTACATGGAACGCGCCCTGCCTGAGTGTTTCACTGGGGCGGACCAAGATGGAGGTTCGAGCGGTAAAATCGATGTCCGCGAACGCCCGCGCCGACCAAACCTGCATCCGGCGCACGGGTTCTCGGCTGACGCGCGACACGGACAGATTCGCCACGCAACCGTTTTGGAATTGGATCCGGGCGTTGGCTACGTCTTCGTCTTTGCCCACGACTTTAAGTCCAACGGCATCGACTTTTTGCACACGGCCGCGGGCGATCGACAAGACCAGGTCCAGGTCGTGGATCATAAGGTCGAGCACCACGCCGACGTCGGTCGAGCGGAACGTGAACGGGCTGGTGCGGACGGTCTCGATATATTTTGGATCGCCAAGGTGTGGGAGAGAAGCGGTAAACGCCGGATTAAAACGCTCGACGTGCCCGACTTGCAGCACCAAGTTGCGATTCCGGGCCAGGGCGAGCAATTCATCGGCCTGGAGGGAATTCAAGCACAGGGGTTTTTCCACCAATAGATGCGTGTTCGATTCAAGAAAATCCTTGGCCAACTTATAATGTAAAGCCGTGGGAGCGGCGATCACCGCGGCATCTATGCGTCCGAGAAGGCCGCCATAATCCGTGAATTCCGGGCAAAGACATTCGGCAGCCACGCGGCGGCGGTTTTCCATCAGGGGATCGACGATGGCGGACAGTTCCACGTCAGGCATTTTGGCCAGTTTTTGGGCGTGAAATCCGCCCAAACGGCCCGCGCCGATAACCGCGATCTTGAGTTTTTTCATGGTGTTTACGCTGCTTTGCGACGTTCGCGGCCGCGCCCGTGCATGCCTTCGTGCTGGCCTTGGATGAAGCTCAAAAGGTGGTTGACTTGCGGCACCAGGTGGCCGTTGCTGCGGAGGATTTCCCAGGCATTATCCAGCCCGACTTTGGAGCGGAATATAAGTTTATGGGCTTCGGCCAGGGCCTGGATGACTTGGGACGAGAAATTGTGGCGTTTCAATCCCACGACATTTATACAGCGGGGCTTGGATGGATAGCCTTCCACGAGCATGTACGGCGGCACGTCGTGGCGCACCGCGCTGCATCCGGCCACGAAGCTATAACTGCCGATGGTGGCAAAATGATGCACGGCCACGGCCCCGGAAAGCGAAGCGTGATCGTGGATGTGAACGTGTCCGGCCAGGAGAGTGTTGTTGGCGATAACGATGTCGTCGCCCAGTTGGCAGTCGTGTGCCACGTGGCAGCAAGCCATGAGGAAATTATGGTTGCCGATGCGGGTGAAGCCGTCCTCTTTTTCCGAGGCCCGATTGATGGTGACGCACTCGCGGATGATGTTGTGATCGCCGATCAGCACTTCGGTGTCGCTGCCGCGGTAGCTTATGTCCTGCGGTTCGCCGCCGATGACCGCGCCGGGATAGATATGGTTGTAACAGCCGATGGTAACGTGTCCCATCAGCGTTACGCTGTTTTCCAGTTTGGTCCCGCGGCCGATGCGGACGTGCGGGCCCACGACACAATAGGGGCCGATTTCCACTTCGTCGTCGATTTGGGCCCGGGGGTCGATCGTTGCGTTTTCAAAAATATCTGTCGCCATTGTCGCGGCTCCGCAAAAAAACGGCACTTTTCGTCAAATCAGTAGTTATGCGCAGCGTTTTATGGTTTCTTGAGCTTCCTCGAGGCCCATGATTTTTTGGACTAACTCGGCGTTCAGCCGGTGTCCGCTACGGCAGGCAATGAAGCGGCCGATCAGGTCGCAACCCGCCAGGGCCAGATCGCCCACCATGTCGACCATTTTGTGGCGGACACATTCGTCCGGAAAACGGAGTTGGTTGTCGATCGGTCCTTTGCAGTCGAAGACCAGCAAATCTTTGTAAGTGACATGCTGGCCGAGTCCTTGCTCTTTCAAGGCTTTAGCCTCGGAATCCATCATGAAAGTGCGGCTAGGTGCCAAATTAATGTGGAAAAATCGGGGCGAAAGGGATATTTCCAAGGATTGCCGGCCGATGGGATTGCCGCTGCCGTAGTCGAGTTCGTACTGGAGGATCATTTTTCCCGAGCAGCAGGGCCGGGCTTCAATCCAACTCTGCCGATCGCCCTGCCGTATAACGCGGCGGATGATTTTTTGCGCACGAACGGCGTCCTGTTCCACGATTCCGGCCGCCTGAAAACCTTGGACAAAGGGCAGGCTGGAGCCGTCCATGCCGGGCATTTCTGGGCGATCGACCCAGATTTCGCAGTTGTCGATTTGCATGCCGGCCAAGGCCGACATGATATGCTCGATCATTTCGATGCCGACGTTGCCGGCGCGGAGCGTGGTGCGCAGGGGGGTTTCGGTGCGATTTTCAATAGTGGCGGCAATACGGGGCGAGTCGGGCAGGTCGCGGCGAACAAAAACAATGCCGGTGTTCGCCGGGGCCGGACGAAACTCGACGTTTACGTCGCGTCCGCTCCAATAACCGACGCCCTTGATCGTTACGGGGGCGAGCAGTGTGCGTTGCTTACGTGTGGAATACATCCGGAGAAGTCGGTCATCCGTGACAGGGTTGAGGGGAATGATTTCAACGTCGCCCGATCCGCCGTCCGTGGCGGATGGGCAGCGTCCGTGCCGTAATTGTTTACCTGGGATTCTGGAAGGGATTGGAATTGCCCGTGGGCCGCGTGCCGATCCGATTTCCGCCGGCCGGGGCGCCGCTGCGCATGATCAAGGTATCGAGAACGGGCTTTGTAATATCGCGGCCCTTGTCGTAATAAACCACCGGCTTGTTGATGAAGCTCAAAACGCTGTCGGGTTTATCCACGTCGGCCTGATCGCCGTTAAAGCGCAATACGATGTCGATGCCCTTGTTCGAGCAGTAATAGTCGACTTCCTGCTCGATTTCCTTATACACGGTGAAATAGATTTTTGCCTCGCGGGCAAGGAACTCCTTGCGTTGCAATTGGACCTTGACGGTTAAACTGGCCTCGCGCTCGGCGATTTCCTTTTCCATGGCATTGTAGTCCGGACTTCCCTTACGAAAAGTGTCCAGTTGCTCGACGAGTTTGCGGATGGTATCGCGTTCTTTGTTGACGCTGGTTTCCGCGCCGTCGACGTCGGCCTTCATCTCGTCCATCATCGACTTGAAACGAGGAAGATTCTTGAAGATGTAACTTACGTCCAAAAGTGCGATGTTAGTACCGGCTCCGGGCTGCGCCGCAACCGGCTGGCGGAGCGGAACCCCTCCTTGAGAAAAAACCTGTGAGCTGATAAGGCCCAACAACAATAAACAGGCGGCCGTAACGGCCATGAGACGGGTTAGTTTCACTTTCAGCACTCCTTGCTGTTGCGTCGGTCTTCCCTGACCAGGCAACCTCTTTCCCGAGGTCATATAACCGACTGGATCTTTCGGCCAACCGAATTGTCTTTAGAGTTGTTGTTAAAATAAAACACGTCAAAACGCCCTGAACGGAAGCGGTATTCTGCCGACAACCTCGTTTCAGGTAAAGAGCAGAAAATAAACAACGCGCGGAATGTGCATAAGTATTTGATGCACAAGTAGTTAGAAATGTTTTTAAACGTCTATTTGAAACCGGCTAAACAATCGCTTTTCCAGGTTTAACAATGAATCCTGGAAAAAAGGCCAATATTGGCCGAAGGATTTTGTGCTTTTCTGCCCGATGTTGCCAGGTTTATTGGATCTTATGAAAAGTCGCTTTGACATGTGCTTGGAATCTTGCTATTCTTCCGCCCTCACCCGGCAAAGGAATTACTTTGCTGAATCTCACACCCGCCGGACAAGGACGTCCGATGAAACTCGCCACGGAGGGCGACATTTTGAAACAGAGACGAAGCGTACTGATAGTCGATCGTTCTGAAGAAACCCGCGAGGTCCTGCAAACAGCGCTAAATCGACGGGGCGTACAAACTTTTACGGCAAAGCATGCCTCAGAGGGGGTTGAATTAGACCGGCGGCATCATCCCGATCTCATCGTATTGGATCTGGAGGCAGATGACATTGATCAGGAGCACCGCACCCCGCCTTTTTGGGCAGACTGGGCTGATAATAACATCCCTGTCATTCTTTTGGGGAACCTCCGCCGCAACCAACCACACATTCCCGGAAGCGAATTTGTGTCCAAGCCCTATCTCTATGGGCCTTTGATTCGTAGAATCGAAGAGATACTTATGAGTGAATAGTGGCGAGTGGCGAGTAATGTTAATCTCAGTCCTAAATTTTCCTGGTTCCCACGCTCTGCGTGGGAACCGGCGTTTTCCGTCATTTCGTATCGATGAGTGAAGCAAACGCCGACGCATGGTTTTGCCGGCTGCCCGTTCCCACGCAGAGCGTGGGAACGAGGGAGAATTTTCCTAGGGGAATTTCCCACCCTTCACTTACTTGCCATTCATCACTCGCCGCTCATCACTTCATCCGGGAGTTGAGGTCGTGCCGACGTTATTCGTAATTCGGGGTATGGATCAGGGCGCCCGATTCGAACTCGAGGGACCGATGATCCGCATCGGGCGCGACGCCTCGAACAACGTCCAATTGCACGACACCGAGGTCTCCCGGCATCATGTCGAAATACGCTGCCTGGACAATGCATTTACCATCTCGGACCTGAACAGTTCCAACGGCACTTATGTCAACGGCCAGCGGATCAAGCAGTACCGGCTCAACAGCGGCGATCAATTACAGATGGGCAGCACGCTGATGCTCTTTACCGGACCGAGCGAAGAGACCGAGGAAGACCTGGCCAAAGCGGTCGATATCGGTCCGCCCAAGGAACAGGACGAAGGTTCCCGGATCGTTCATGCCGTGAGCCAGGAAGAAGGCAGCCGGATACTGGATTTTCAAGCCGAAATGCCGCAGAACTCCTGGCTGGCCCGGGCGCGGAGCAATTTGCAAATAATGTACCGCACGGCACTGGCCGTGAGCCACACGTTGGACATCGACCAGCTTTTACAGCGGATCATGGAGTTGATTTTTGAATGGGTGGAGGCCGATCGGGGGTGCATCATGCTAATGGACCCGGCGACGAAACTGTTGCAGCCCCGGGTGCATCGAACTCGCCAAGGAGTGCGCTCCGAGGAAAAAATCACCATCAGTAAAACCATTCTGGATTACGTTATCGAGCGCAACGAAGGCGTGATCACCAGCGACGCACGCATGGACGACCGCTGGAATCCAGCCGGCAGTATCTTGCAGATGGGCATCCGCGAGGCGATTTGCGTGCCCATGCAGGGGCGTTACGACATGGTGGGCGCGATCTATATCGACACTTCGATTAGCGCACAACAATACATTAAAAAAGGCGGCGTGGCGAAATTCACCGAAGACCATTTGAAATTGATGATTGCCATCGGGCACCAGGCGGCCCTGGCCGTGGAAGATACGCGATATTACTCGGCCATGGTCCAGGCCGAACGCCTGGCCGCCGTGGGACAAACCATCGCCACGCTCTCGCATCATATAAAAAACATCCTGCAGGGCATCCGCGGGGGGAGTTACCTGATCGAAATGGGACTCTCGGAACACGACGAGGAAGTGGTGGGCAAGGGTTGGAAAATTGTCGATAAAAACCAAAACAAAATCTCCTCCCTGGTAATGGACATGCTCACCTTCAGCAAGGAACGCGAGCCGGACTTGACCGTTTCGAATATTAATACCGCCGTAAACGAAGTAATCGAATTGATGAACGTTCGCGCGGAGGAGTTTCAGGTTCAGCTCAAGTGGCAGCCCGCCGAAGTCATGCCGGATTTGATTTTCGATCCGGAGGGCATTCACCGCGCGGTCCTCAACGTGGTGACCAACGCCATCGACGCCGTGTCGGAAAAACAGCCGCCCGGCCGAGTGTCGGTCCGCACGGAGTACGATCCCCAAAACGCCAAGGCGCGGATCATCGTGGAGGACGACGGGCCGGGCATTCCCGTGGATCAAATGGATTATCTCTTCAGCCCGTTCGTATCATCGAAAAAGAGCCGGGGCACCGGATTGGGATTGCCGGTAAGTCAAAAAATCCTCCGCGAACACGGCGGTCAGATCCAAGTCCACAGCGAACCCGGCCGCGGCGCCCGCTTCGTGCTGGAAATTCCCGCCGTGTTGCCCCCGCCTCAGCAAAACGACAATGGAATGACTATCCACTCCGTTGAGAAAAAGGATGAAGGATGAGAGATGAAGGATGAGAGGGAAGGCAAAAGGATGGCAGCAAATTCCACGAATTCCAGCGGCAGATTTCTCAATAATTATGTATGCTGTCCCCGGAAATCCGGAAATCGGTTTTTAAGTGAAGAATCTAACAGGATCACAATTTTGCATTATTTTTATTATTTAGTTGTCAATTTTACTAAGCATTTCTTTGTTTCTAAAAAACCTCGATTTATTGCTTCTTGGTGCACATTATTCCATTTAATTGCTCGAAACTTCCGAATAAGTATTCGCCTTCTATTTGGATTTACCCAGCAAATAAATTGAATGCGTCCCCAGATTTGATTTTGTGTATAATAAGGACCTTGAAAATCGTTACCTAATGCCAAATGTGCAGCATCAGCAAGTTGCCTTTCTAATTCGACTAGATATTCATTACGAACATCAGGATGCCCATGACTTACACGAATTTTAGTTATAGGGATTCCATCAGATAGACGGCCGAAACTATGTTTCTTTGGATTTATTAGAAATCCATGGTCATGTAAAATCTTTTCAACCAATTTCGAAAAGCCACTCTTTTGCAGATTATATTGTCCCGAAATTGTCAAATCATCTACATATCTGGTATAATTCAGATTAGACTTTCTGCATGCGGCACCTATTCTCATATCAATCGGACGCATTATTTGATCAGCCAGGATTGGGCTAGTAATTAGTCCAAGAGCAAGATGGTATTGATATGTACAAAGTTTTGTGCAAATCCTAGCTACATCAGGTGCACATTGAAATGTTTTCACAAATAATCTGTAAACCCTATTATGACTAATACTAGGGTAAAAATTAGATATGTCAGTGGTAAATACGAAGGTTGATTTAAGGTGTGGTTCTACATTTGACTTTATGTGTCGACCCCTAATACCACCATGACTGTAATCTGATAATGGCAGAGCAGGCATTAATATTTTACAGAGCATCCTTGATTGTAATTGACGAAGTATACCCTGAATATTAATGACTTCCCGTCTCTTTTCTGGCTTTGCAGGGTCAAGAAGTATTAACTTTTCACACCATCGATTAGGATCTTTGACTACATCTTCTAGTACTTTAATCGAAACTCCCAGTCGGATAGCCAGATGTTTTACTTGTCGGATGCGGAGCATAGACGAGATTCTTTGTTTTTACGAGTAACCAATGCGTCTATTTGCCCTTGCCAAGCCTTGGACAATTCAGCCATCGGTTTGCGTATAGCTTTCGGAAGTCTATTAGGATCTCCATGAAGACACCATGCTAATACGTACAGATCCACATCCCAAAGTTCTCGAAAGCGATCCAATAATGCAGGCGATGGAATAGATTTGTTTTTTTCAATATTACAGAGATGTACACACGAAATACCAAGATGTTCTGCAGCAGCCCTTTGCGTAAGACCTAATGATTCACGAAGATGTCGCGCTGTCTTGCCTAAATATATCATAAATGGCTCCGCCAGTGATTGTTGGTTTTGGGAAGTTTTAGAGGTCGCTACAACCCTCAATTAAAAGAGCAGCTTTGGCTGTTAATGATACCGCCATTTTTATGTTAGGTGGATCACAGTCAAGACACTCCGTTACTTGACGTTCAAGCGAGTCTAAAACTTCCCAAGTTGTTTCACCTGGATCTCCACCGATATGAAGTCTGCCCCAAAACTCGATAGTTAGGCGGCGTTCTTCATTGATCTTTGAATTATCCAGCGACGTTTGGGTACAATGAGTATTCATTGCAATTTCTCCTATGGGTTTAAAACATGGGTCTCACTATGAGTCCCAACCACTGCAACACAACATTTAATGCATAAGACAGAGCAGTAATAAAAGTATTAAGCACTGTCAGCATCGAGTAGCCGAGCCCATGTATTGAGCCACGACTGCAAAGATGTGATGCAGCCCACACTCTCCCGACACCGTGCTACGAGGCCATATGCCGGGTATTTGTGGCGACGTCCAAAGACGCCGTTTCACGCCCTTACGGGCAGCACATTTCTGTGCGCATAGGAGAAACCCTAAGTCAGATGACATTAAACTATGACTTTAATTTTAAGTCAAGCCCATTTTTCAAGCTATCACAAAAAAAATTGAAAAGCGAAGGATATTATTTCATATTCTAGAGCTTTGATAATATAGTTAATATAAATAGCATAGCTGATTAGGAGTTAATGATTATTCTTATTTCATATCTTTTTTCATATCTTTGCATCTTGAGCGGGTACTGCTGCCGACCCGCTGTGTGCCGATTCTGGCTCGCCCAGCAGTGTATTCCTTGCCCACTTTCTATTGCCCACCGCCGAATTCCGGAATTCCGGAGACAGAATACATAACTCTTGACATAATTTAGCGATTTTGCCAGGTTGGCTGCATGGCACTATTGACGCGGGTGCCATGCTCCACGCGGAGCGTGGGCATGTTTGAAGACAGGAGCAAGAACCATTTGTCGTGGGTTTTCTATATTACAATTCTCGCCTCTCCCCATCTAGCCGCCAGCCGCCAAACACGGACGCCCGCATGCGTTCAAACGGTGGTTGACTAGAGTAGATTATGGGGGTAAACTTATACATGGAGTTAGTCCGTAGAGGAAGGACGTATTTTTATGGCCACCGCCAATCTCACCATTCAAGTTAGCGAAGAAGCGGCAAAGGCCTTTAAGCAAGTCTCGCCGGAAGATCAGCGCAAAATCCAATTGTTGCTTGATCTTCGTTTGCGAGATCTGACCATTTCGCCTCTTCCGCGAAAATCTCTTCAGGCCGTCTTAGACGAGATCGGCAAAAACGCCGCCGCGCGTGGGCTGACGCCGGCCGGTTTGGAGTCGATGCTGAATGACGACTGACTTGCGATTGGTGTTTGACACCAACGTCGCCATCAGCGCCATGCTCTTGCCGCTTTCGATTCCGGGGACAGCATACATCCACTCATGGCTCAGAAGCAAGTTCACCGATCTCCTATCACTTGCCACTATCGCCCCTGCGTGATAGTATTTTTGTAGTCTTTTTGGAAAGGGACGCGACATGGGACAATATCAGGTGGCGATAATTTCCCGGCCTTTGGATTGGAAACCGGCGTGCCCGGACGATGTACCGTTGGAATTGGACGGTCCCGTGGCGGTGCTGGGCCAGTGGGACGATCTTTTCGAGGCGGTGGCTCGGGCGATCGAGCACAACCAGAGCGACGAGGCATTGCGGCGCGGGCGCTGGGCGGTAGTGGTCGAACCCGGGAGTCTAGGCCGCGTCTGGCCCGCCGCACGGCTTTGCACGCCGCTTACCTACAAAGTGACTGCCATCTGGTGGCCCGACGGCTGGGAACCGAAAACGCCCCTGGACGTGCCCAATTGCGTGTGGCAATCGCAAGGGCGGAAAGGGGGCCAGTGGTTATCCTACCAGCAGGCGGAAGATACTATCCGCGGTCTGAATCAGCAGTGTCTTGATAATCCATCCACCACCTGGTACGTGATAATGGCCGTGGAAAACGAGGCTCTGTCGCACACGATTTCCTACGATCCTTCCGGCACGGAAACCACGGTCGAGGTGCGGCGAATACACGTCATCCGTCCAAAAGAAGGCGGCCGCGGCGACTGTGCTCACTGTCCGGCCCGCGATTTTCAATGTGCCAAGGCCGACTGGACCAGCCAGGTCCAAACCGTTACCGCCACGCATAGCCGGGCGTTTGGCGAATAATAAAACGGGAATCTAATCCGCAATCCAAGCAATCTGTAGGGTGCGTGAAACGCACCGTTTTCTAGTGATTATTGTACATTTCATGCACCGTATAGCAGAATGTGGTGCGTTTCACACACCCTACTAAAATCGGCGCAGCCGAGCATAGCCCGCGGCGAACAACGCACCGACGGCCAAAAGCACAAGAGCGGAGGGTTCGGGAATCGCCGTGATATCGCCACTCAGCGAACCGCCTGTGCCGCTACCGATAGTGAGCGTGCTTACTACAATGCTTGTGGCGGTGAGGTTGCCGCTTAGTATGTTCAAGGCGTAGTCGCCCGAGATGCCGCCGGATAAATTGAGCGTGCCAGTGCCGGAGACGTTCACGTCGTTATCCATGATCACCGGCGCGCTAATGGTATGGTTGCCCGCCACGGAAATCGTGGAACTGCTGCCGGAATTGTCCAGGGTGAGGCTGTATCCGCCCGTGCTCTGAATAGTGGTGCTTGTGCCTGCGGTAAAAGTGATATTGCCGACCATTTGTCCGGCCGACGTTATATTCACCACGCTGTTTGCGGAAGATTCGTTGCCGAAACGGAAATTATAGCCCGCACCGCTCGGGGCGTGGGAAACGGAATATGTGTTTACCTTCCAGTTCGCCGCCGAGTTGGCCGCGCCGGAGGCGTTGCCGCCGGCCCAGTCCCAGATAGTATTCGTGATAAAATACGAGCGAGCGTTCCATTCCAAAAGCGAAACCGTGGTATAGCTGCTGCTGGGAACCTGTTGGTAGAACAGATCCAGAACTCCGTTTTGCTTCCATTGTGCCGGATCATAGTTAGCCTCGTATGTACCCATATCCGTGCCGGGAGTCAAATCGAGGTAGCTCCAGTGTTGATTGTCGGTGCTGTAGTAGACAATAATATTATTTCGATCCGTAGTACCGAATATATCCTTAGTGCCAGTGGTTCTGTCTTCATTATAGCGCACTACGACCAAGGTGCGATTGTCTTGATCGGATAATACCACGGGGCGGCCCATTTCGCGTATGTGCGTTGCACTATTGTCGGTTATTTTAGGTTCCCTGGGTCGATTGGTGATCTGTGAAGTTTGCCAGCTTGTGCCGTTATAATACACCAACTCGTATTGGCGCGCCGCACCTGAGTCCGTATTGCCGCCGGGTGCCCAGTAAGTTGTGATCATAGGGTTACCATAGAGATCGTTTGTCATGCTTGTCTGGTTCATCAAGGAAGATTGTTCCGGAATCGATACAATGGTTTGATTGGGAGAGCTTGTGGTAATAGCGCCCGAACCGCTGTTTATTGCCGCTCCGGTAATCGAAGTCCATGTAGTGCCATTTGTGGACTGGGCATAGCAAATGTTGGAATTGGTTTGGTAATCGGAAGTTGCACGCCAGGTCCAACTTATTTCATAAGTTCCTTGATTGTTGATGACCATTGTATTCGGGTAGGCGTTTACACTGCTGCTTATACCGTCTAATACAGGCCCCTTGACTTGGGACCACGTGCCAACGCCATTGACTATGGAATATCGGTTAAGATTCAAATTGCCGTTGCCCGATCCCCCGCCCGACCCCCCTACGCGATACCAAAACAGCAGATCACTGGAGCCGGGAATATTGTAAAATTGTGGATAAGTAATTTCATTTGTATATCCGCCGGACGGGGCTGTAATCGGCATATACGACGCCCTAGTGCTGTAGAAATTGATGGAATTGTTGTTCAGCACGGAGGCAGTGGATGTGGTGTATTTCAGGGAGTTGTTGTGCATGCCCCAAGACATGTGCAAAAGTCCGTTGCCGTCGATGCCGATGCTGATCATGTCATGGTCGTCGGTAATGTCATTAGCGGTAAAACTGGTATTGGTTATGCTCCATGTAGTCGAGCCCAATTGGCGGCGGGCAATAGCGACGGTTTGGCTGGTGTTGTAATAGGCGACAAACTGATAGTCCCCGGCGGTGGTGACGGAATACGAGGCGAAGGGCATGGTATTGGTGTCGTAGGTCGAATAGCCCAAGGCTATGTTCAAGGTAGTAGTTGTTACAGAGACGCCGTATGCCGGGGTCAGTGAAGTGCTGAATACGCTCCCGCACAAAATCATCAAAGAAGAAGAAATGAAAGCAATACGCAGTTTGAAGGTCATGGTGCTACCGAATTTTTGGGGGGTTGTTGAATCCAAGGTTTAGTTGTATGTCTGGCCCAAATAATAGTTTGCTCTATGTGAATGCACCGCGGGAAAGGACGCACGTTTCAGATGCCCATTTGCCTGCCGTGGCAATTGCTACGGGCTAAATGCTCAGACCGGCATGAGTAAAAATCGTACCGGCGGGCGTTGCCCGCCGGCACGATGAATTTCACATGCCTCAGATGGTAGGACGGGTATTATACCCGTCTACTCAAGTATTTTTTACTTTTTAACGGCTCTTACGCAACCAAATCAGTCCCATGCCGAAGATTCCGATCAGTGCCATGAGGCAGGTGGCGGGTTCGGGTACGGTGAACATCATCTGGTCCGCCCCGCGGGCATTGTCGCTGATGCGTGCTTCGTCGATCTGGCCAACAAAGCTTTCGCCTTCTCCGTCACCGCTTCCGATATCACGGGACTCGTCGCCGATGGAGAAAGAGGTATTAGCGACCAAAAGATCCTTGGTCATTTGTGCCGTGCCAATCAAGTTGCAAACAGTATTAGATGGATCCATCTTAGTCCAGTAGTAGCTAAGATTGTTGGCGGTATTCTCAAGCCCGTTATAAACAACCGCCACATGGAACCAATCGCCTTGGTCAATGGCATTGGGGCCTGTCGTTGGTATATTGCAGGAGATCGATTGATTACCGGTGATGCCATACAAATTAGCAAATTCGATGCGAGGAATAGTAGTACCAGCAGTTTGAGATGAACCATCTGGATTCTTGGTAGCGGTGGTTGTGGCAGTTCCGGCACCGATTTGGTCAAGGCGGAACTGGAAGTTCCGAGCACCGTTGGCGTCGCCTTCGCCCATTAGGATGTCCATCGGGTAGTTACCGCCGGTCGAAGTATTGATGCGATAGGTTGTGTTCGTCGGATCAAAGCTTAGCTTGACGATTGCCTCCATTGTGAATGCGCCGGGCGCCCCGGTGCCGGGAGTGCTTGAAAAGCTGAATGGCACTGCTTCAGTGTCAACGTTAGTTAGCGTCGTTGCAGCAAGGATTTCCGGCCGGTGTGGGGTAGTTGTCGCATTTGCATTACTTGCATTTATGGGTACTTGGGCATTGGCCGAAAAGTTCGCAGAAGTGCCGAACCCAGTATATGAAGCACTGCCCAATAGCGCGGGAGTAATTGCCTGGTTATTAAAACCGGCCCAGCTATAAGTGCTGGTGGCGCCAGAACCGGAAAGATTATAAGCGCCCAACATGTTCAGCGGCGTTGCAGCCGAATCAACAACCGTCGTAGACTGGTCTGGATCATCCAAGTGATATAGATGCAAGGTGTCGGCATCGACTGTGTACGGGCCGGCAATCGCGGCAAAGGCCGGTGCGTTCAGAATGCACAGGATTCCGAACATTAAAAGATAGACAAGTTTGATTCTCATAGCATTGCTTCTCCTAAGTGTAAAAAAATATTACTCACATAAAATCGCGGGACGGATATTGTTATCCGCCATACTGTTGTGCGTGTGTTTTACTTTTTAACTGCGCTTACGCAGCCAAAACATTCCCATTCCTAAAACGCCGGTCAAAATCATGACTATTGTGGCGGGTTCCGGAATGACGGTCAATTTCCCCGTACCCTGGCTGAACTCGTAGGTGGCGCCGTTTAGGGCAGTCTCGTCCCAAAGTCCCCCGCCCATGCTGGTGAACCCGATGGCGGTGAACGTGGCGCCAAAGGTTTGTGACGAAACGCTGGCAAGCGTCCAGCTATCGCCGAGGTTTGTGCTGGCGCCGGAAAGATCGACTTTGAAATCGCCGTTGAGGGTCAAAGTGCCGGTTCCAGAGATACTGTTGTTCGTACCGCTGGCGCCGATGAGGAAGTTCATGACGGCGTCGTCGGCAAAGGTGAGCCGGGAATAAGCGCTCAGAGGATTACCTCCAGTTCCTTGTATGGCACGCATGTAGATACTGCCATCATATGTGCTTTGCGAGGATGTCAATGTTACTGTTCGGGCCGCCTCGCCGCTTCCATTGGCGCCAATATAAAGTGGTCCTGAACCCATGATTTTTGAATCATCGAAAAACTGTGATTGGCAGATCAAGCCGCCGCCATTGGCGGTAACTGTCGTATTTCCGGCAAGGTGCCAAATGTCGCCGCTGCCCATCCCATCGCGGACGGATCCTGCGTCAAGTATCAGGTTATTGACGGTGATTATCGGTGAAGTGGGCGTCTTGTTGATAAGACAGTTGTTATTGACATTACCATCGGTTAGAAACGGGTAATGCGGCGAGGGTCCACCAATCGTAAGTGAATCACCTGCAAAGGTATAGTTTCCGGCAGTAGTCGGTGTCCGCAGGAGCCAACCGCCATTGGAATATGTATTCCCGGCGGAAGGAGCTCCAGCCGGGCTCCAGTGGAGTTGTGCATCGCTGTTGAACGACGTGTTAGCCCCATTGGCGTCGTCGCCGATCATAATTGCGGCCATTGCCGGTGTGTTCAGGATACACAGGATTCCGAACATTAAAAGATAGACAAGTTTGATTCTCATAGCATTGTTTCTCCTAAGTGTAAAAAATGTTAAACACATAAATACGACCAAATAACTGCGGATCTTCTGATTCCGCCTGCCGGATGTTTCCGCTGGAAGCATTCACCACGAAATACCGTCTTCCAAAACGAACTTAAGGAAGGACATCCTCAGAAGACATCGAGCAGCTTGTACCGTTAAAAAAGAATGGTCAAAAAGTCAGACCATTAAAAAGAGCGCTGCCTCATTCTAAAATGCAATTCGATGGTTTAAAAATAAGCAATAGCTAACGCTTCAATTGGGTGAATTACCCACCAACTCTTAATTCTGATTTTCTCATAGGGAAATTGCTTTGTCAAGCAAATTCGCTAAAATTATTACTAAAATGCGCATTATTTTATAAATAATGCGTTATCAAGCGGGATTTGAGCTTGAGGTTTCTTAGAATCCTCGGTTCTCTCAGGATTTTATGTCTGTTTTTGCGTAATTGTTGCATAAATTTTTAAATTCACTCGTTATTAGGATTATCAATCTGTAGGCTATTGGTTTTAGGTTATAAATCATAAAATATTGGTTTTAGGTTCGATCGCATTTTGCAAGAATTGTTTTTATTGCAATTTGAAATTCGCAATTATTAAACCAATTTGGTTGCAGCCAGAGGCCGTAATAGAGGAATGAGTTAAAATCCTACACAATCTTGTGGTGTGATCATGCGGAAACGGCGGTTGGTTTTCCTGATGGCAATGCTTGTGGCCGGCGCCGGCCGGCCTATCGCGGCTTTTGCCCCGGACGAAAGCAAGGCGGACCGTACTGTCCTGCGCACCGTACAAAAGCAAATTCACAGCCAGATCATCGCCGAGCGGGTCGAGGGCGTCAAACGGCTGCGAGACGTGCCGGCCCAGGATGCCGTTAAGTTGATTGTGCCTTTGGGTCTTACCGACCCTGCCGAAGAGGTCCGGCGGGCCGTTTATGAAACCCTATTGACATGGAGAGATGATCGCCAGGTCGACGTATTTCTGTTGAAGGTCCTGGAAAAGGAAACGCGGGCGAATAAGGGAGGCACGTCGTTTGCCGCTCCGTTGATCGCGGTTCTTTTTGCGTCGAAGTTGCCCGACACCCAGCATGACCTGTTCAAATTCTTGGATGCCTATGCGTCGGCATCGCAAGAAGGAATCGCCGCAATCATAACGGCGGCCGACGAACTGGGAAAGCAGGGAGATGAACAATCGCTTGCATCGCTGCGGAAGATGACCAGGCTGAAATGCTTTTCCAGCGTATTTGCCCTACGTCGGGCAGTGGTCCAAGCAATAATTCTCATTCGCTTGCCCGAAGCCGTCCAGGCCCTGACTTCCCTGTTGCCCGACGTGGACGGAGAAGTCCGCGGCGACATCCTGCGGCATCTGGCCGCGGTCTCCGGGCAGTGGTACGGCGCCGACGGCAAGGCCTGGCAGAACTGGTGGGAAAAGAATAAGGACGGATTCAAATTTCCGGCAAGTGATTTTAACATTCCCGCGGCCGTTGCCGCATCGGAGGGCACGCCGTCCTATTATGGACTAGGCATTCAGGCGCGGCGGATGGTCTTCGTGGTGGACATTTCGGGGAGCATGGAAGGGCCGCGCCTTTTGGCCGCCAAGCGAGAACTAATGAAGGCCATTGACGGCCTGAGCGACGATGCCGCCTTTAACATCGTGGTCTTTAGCGATCAGGCCACGGTCTGGCGGCGGAGTCTCATGCCCGCCACACCCGCCGTGAAAAAGGCCGCGATGAATTTCATCTACGTTCTCCGCGCCGGGGGTCATACGGCCGCGTACGATGCGCTGGACGCGGCATTTCGATTCGACGCCGAGGCGATTTACTTCCTATCGGATGGCGCGCCGAACGCGGGTAAGATTCCCGTCCCTGCGGCGATTCTGACCGCAGTCACGCAAACCAACCGTGCCCGGCGGATTTCCATCTACACCATCGGCATTGCACCCGGCGAGCCCGGCGGGACGTTGGACCTGTTCATGAAGACGCTTGCCGAGCAGAACTTCGGCGTTTATCGCCGGGTCGATCAGTGAAAATCCGAAAATTTACCCGAGTTCATCCGAAGAAGGCTAGGAGCTTATCCCAAAACAATAATGTCATTCTGAGCGAAGCGAAGAATCTAGAAGGGACATATAGCTAAAATGGGCAATATATTGTCAAATACGGAGATCCTTCGCTACGCTCAGGATGACTTTTGGGATAGGTTCTAGGTATTTTGACAATAAAATATAGATTATCATAAGAATATGAAGTTTTTACTTAGAAGTTTGTTTCGTAGTATTTTTGGGTTTTTAATCCTTGCCCGGAGCATAGTGTGTTTTGCGGGCGATATTTCGTCCGCGGACTTGGAAAAAGGCTTTGGCGATCCGCCCATGGAATCGCGAATTTATGCCTACTGGTGGTGGTTGAACGGCAACGTCACTCCACAGTCGATTACCCGCGATCTTGAGGAAATGAAAAAAATGGGCTGGGGTGGGGCGGCGATTTTCGACGCCAACGGGGCCAATCAGCGGGAAAATCGCACTGTTCCCGCGGGCCCCCTTTTCGGCAGCGAGCGCTGGCGCGGCCTTTTTGTGCATACCTTGCGCGAAGCCGATCGGCTGGGCCTGGAATTAAGTTTGAATATACAAAGCGGCTGGAACGTCGGCGGCCCAAACGTTCAGCCGGATACGGCGGCCAAAATTGTCGTCTACTCGGAGACGCAGGTCGCGGGCGGAAAGAAAATCGATCAAACGCTTCCCACCCCTAAACACGACAAGAGATATTACCGCGACATCGCGGTCGTGGGGTATAAAATCAAAGCCGATGCCTTGCCGCCGCCGCAAACCGGGAAAAAAATCGAGCGAAAACCGATCCGCGACCTTGCGCTTAAAATCGCTTCCAAGGAATTGGCCTGGTCTTGTCCGGACGGCACTGGGTTATTAATGGATGAGCCGCCGGTATCCGGGGAAGAAGACACGCACATCGGCGATGTTGTTGATTTGACTAAATATTTGGATCAAGATGGGCGATTTGTCTGGGACGCGCCTGAAGGCAAATGGGAGATTTTGCGTTTCGGCTATACCATAACCGGCGCCAAAGTATCCACTTCCAGCGGCGATTGGCAGGGATTGGCGATCGACTATCTCGATCCCGAGGCCTTTCGCACTTACTGGAAGCAGGTCGTGGATCCGTTGTTGGCCGACGCCGCGCCCTGGACCGGGCGAGCGTTGAAGTATCTTCATACCGACAGTTGGGAAAACGGGGGCATGAATTGGACGAAAGACTTTCCCCAGGAATTCCGCCGGCGACGGGGCTACGACATATTGCCCTTTTTGCCGGTTTTGGCCGGGCGGATCGTGGAAAATCGCGCGGTCAGCAACCGCTTCTTGAACGATTTCCGCAAGACCGTGGGCGATTGCATCGCGGAGAACCATTACGGCGTGTTCGCCGAGTTGGCTCATCTAAACAAGCTGGAAATACATCCGGAATCGGGCGGGCCGCACGGTGCGCCCATCGACGCCCTGAAATGCCTGGGACGAAGCGATATTCCAATGATGGAGTTTTGGGCACGATCTCCGCAGCATCGCGTTAAAGACGAAGATCGCTTTTTTGTCAAACAAGGCGCTTCGGCCGCGCATATCTACGGCAAGAAATTTGTCAACGCCGAGGGATTCACCAACATCGGGCTGCACTGGGAAGAATCGTTGGGCAACAATTTGAAGCCGGCCTTCGACCGCGCCGCTTGCGAAGGACTGAATCGTCTTTACTGGCACGCCTTCACCTGTTCGCCGGACGAGACTGGCCTGCCCGGCCAAGAATACTTCGCCGGCACGCACTGCAATCCCAAAGTCACCTGGTGGAAGTATTCCGGCGATTTCGTCAAGTATTTGAATCGCTGCCAATATCTGCTTCAGCAAGGGCTGTTCGTGGCCGACGCCTGCTATTACCAAGGCGACAACGTGCCGAATTTCGCGCGCTTGAAAACCTCCGACCCTGCTCGGGTCCTGCCCGGTTACGATTACGACGTGATAAACGAGGAAGTCTTATTAAGCAGGATGCAAGTCCGCGACGGCCGGCTCGTGCTGCCCGACGGCATGAGTTATCGGGTCATGGTGTTGCCGGGCCATCAAATTATTTCCTTGGATGCCCTGCGGAAATTGGCCCAATTAGTGCAAGAAGGGGCCGTGATAATCGGCCCGAAGCCGGTTTCAGTCGCCGGTTTAAAGGATTATCCTTGGTGCGACGCGGAACTGGTCCAGTTGGCCGATAAAATGTGGGGTCCCTGTGACGGCCGGACTGTTACGCAAAACATTTACGGCAAGGGCCGGGTGATTTGGGGTAAATCGGCCAAGGATGTTCTTGCCGCCGACGGCGTTCCGCCCGACTTTGAATGTCATGGCGACGGGCCGCAAGACGCGCTGAATTACATTCATCGCGTGGTCGGCGATATCGACATTTACTTCATCTCCAATCCCTCGAATCGGGCAAAATACTATCAGTGCACGTTCAGGGTCGCCGACAAGGCGCCGGAATTGTGGTCGCCCGATACGGGCGAAATCCGACGCGCCATGATCTACGATTGCCAAAAAGACAATCGCCTTGCAATGCCGTTGAATTTCGAGCCTTATGGTTCCACGTTTGTGGTTTTCCGCCGTCCTGCCGGGCCGCATTTCACCAGTCTGGCAAAAGACGGCAAAATGTTGTTCCCTTATGTCCCGGGCACGCAAACCGCTTCGCCGGTGGAAATCATCGCGGATAAAGACGGCCGCCCGGAGCTCGAAACGCGCGAAAAGGGAAATTATGAAATGCAAACCGCCGCCGGGCAAACGGTCCGCGTTGCCGCCGCCGAACCGCTCGCGCGCAACGTGGAAGGACCTTGGCAAATTCATTTCGCTCCGGGCTGGGGCGCCCCGGAATCGGTCGAGTTTAAGGTTTTGAAATCCTGGACCGAAAACCCCGATCTCAACATAAAATACTTTTCCGGAACGGCGACGTACGTTCGCGACATCGACGTACCGGCCGAAATGATCGAGTCCAATGGGGTGTTGGAACTCGATCTAGGCGATCTCAGTGAAATAGCCGAGGTATCGCTCAACGGCCGATCGTTGGGCGTGTTTTGGAAATCGCCGTTTTGCGTTGACATTTCCGCCGCCGCCCGGGCAGGGAAAAACCGCCTGGAAATTCAGGTGGTCAACTCATGGGCGAACCGGCTTATAGGCGACCAAAAACTCCCGCCCGACCAACGGAAAACAAAAACAAATATCACCAAATTCGAAAAAGGCAATCCGCAGCCGCTGCCCTCCGGCCTTTTCGGCCCGGTTTTGCTCCGAAAAATTCCCCTCATGCCTTGCCGGGCCTCGGAATAGATCCGAGATTGCTCTCCCAGGGATCGCCTTCATGCGCCGGGTTGACGAATCATTTATTATCTCGCCTCGCTCCGTTTTCTTACTCCGCCCTGTTTTCTCGCCTCGCCCTGTTTTCTTACATCAAACTTTACGCCCATTTATGGGCATTGCCCGCTTTACGCCCATTTATGGGCGTTGCCCGCCATAGGCGGTCTTAGGCCCGGCGTTCACGCCGGGTTGACGGATCATTTATTTTTTTGCCTTGCCCTGTTTTCTTTCATCAAACTTTACACCCATTCATGGGCATTGAACTTTACGCCCATTTATGGGCGTTGTCCGCTGCAGGCGGTCTTAGGCCCGGCGTTCACGCCGGGTTGACGGATCATTTTTTATCTTATATTCTTCCTTTTTATCAGAAGGCCCATTCATGGGCCTTCTCGCTGGTTTGGCTTGAGCCTCTTTTTTAGCAGGGAAAACAACATGTCGGGCAATTATTACAGCGAAATCAATCTCCATCTCACTTGGCATACCAAGGAAAGCCTCCCCTTGATTTCGGACCGCATCGAGCCAGTTTTGTACCGCTATATTCGAGCGACCTACTGATATTTAAATCCCGAAAGCCGCCCCATCAACGAACTCCCACGGGAATTACGAAATCCAAGGAATTTTTGCTGGCGAGTTTAGAGAGTGAAGGCGGTAATGGGTCGCCATGCTCCAGATAGGACTCGACGATCTTCCGCGTCAATCCCTGGGCAATCTCCACGGCCTCGACAATGCTGCAGCCTTCCGCAACCAGTCCGGGCACATCGGGACTAGTCGCTAGATATCCCCCTTCTTCCAAAGGTTCCACATGCAGTCGAATTGCAACTTCGTCCATCATATCACCATGAAGATAATATCAATCCATTAATCAAACATAATAAGACTAGTATACACTATTGGGATAATAAGAAAAGCCGAATTGATGCCACGGTTTGCTTGTCCAACACTGCACTGCTGGGCAAGCCAGCAGTGGCACCCGGTGCTATATGTCCCGTAGGGACACTCGACATTAGCCCAGCGATTCATCGCTGGGTTGGAGGGCCGAAACGCGCCTCTTCGTCCCGTAGGGACGATTGAAATGCGACGCAAAACACAATTTTCAACCGTCCCTACGGGACGAATGGAAGAAGGAGAGGAGAGAGGAGTGGTGCCATCGCTCCCCAGCGATAAATCGCTGGGCTAATATCAAAACGCCCCTACGGGGCAAAAAACTCAGTCGCCACGGTTTTCCGATATTATCTCATGGATAAAGGGGAATGATATTTTCTGTCCCCGCAACCAGACATAAATGCCGGGCCTAAGACCGCCTGCGGCGGACAAGGATCGTAAACGATCCTAAAATATATTGGGCAAGCCAGCAGAGGCTCCCAGTGATTTATTCGTAAATAATCAATCGTCTTTCGACATCATATGAGCGCACCAATCACAATATCCTTCTCCATCAATTTCCGAAGGAGGTATTTCTATACCACAACGCTGACACTCACGCTCCACTGATTCATCGCACATTACACAAACATCTTCATCAAGTACGTACGTGTTTCTACCACACAAAGGGCAGAGAATCGTTACAGGATAATCACCATCTTTGATAGCCAAATAGTTGTCTCCTGAGAAATATTCGGATATCGCCAAGGGGGCGATTTCTTCAAAAGATAATTCTTTCCCGCATGATCTACAAAAGAAGTTAGTCTCACAACGATCATTTCTATTATCTCGCACATCAATCAATCCCGAGCCGCAGTTTTCACATCGATAGTCAATGATAGCATGCTGTAGGGAATTGTACTTCCAATCGATTTCCATAATGTGTGAAATACATTCCTGCTTCTCCGTTTCGTACACTTCGTTTACTTTTGTCAGAGTTGTCCAAGTATCTGAACCCAAAAGCGAAAGAGGCTCCTGCCCAAGATGAAACCTGACAAAATCTCGGATCACGATGAAGCAGTCTGATATGATTGCTTGAATAGCGCTCTGAGACAGAGAACTGAAGTAGTGTTCGACATCATTCCTATAATTATTAATCTTTTCAACTCTATTCCAGTCCACAGTTATGCCTAAACTGTCGAATCTTTCACGAATCTTTTGGACATCAACCGTCTTCTTGCCTTTGCCGTGCCATAGGATGCCTGCTGCAGCATTGATATGTGGAACTACCATTTGTTTAATCAATGCCTCATCGGAAGCAGGAGGGCTGAGTTCTGCAAGCTTGTGCTTGAAGAGAAGTAAGATCCCGGCAAATATATTCCTAGTGCACGAAATCAGACGTCGAGGATCTGGATTATTGTAGTCTTCAATGCCAAGCGATATTGAATCTACTGCATTCTGTAAGATGCTCATGATTTCCTCGGGGAAATGTTTCCTTTATAAAAGCAAACGTAAAAAAAGAAAAAAAGTGTCAGAACCGATTTTTCGGTCCTGACACCTTTTTTTCATTTACTCGTTAATAATGGTTGAATTTCAATTGCATCAATACATATCCTCATCGCCGCCCGGAGGGCCGGCGGGGGACTTGTCTTTTTTGGGCTTGTCGGCCACTAGGGCGTCGCTGGTTAGCATTAGCGTGGCGACACTGGAGGCGTTTTGCAGGGCGGTGCGGGTTACTTTCGTGGGGTCGATCACGCCGGCTTTGACCATGTCTTCATACACTTCGGTGGCGGCGTTATAGCCCATCGGGCCTTTCATCTCGGTCACTTTTTCGCAGACTATGCCGCCGTCCTGGCCGGCGTTATCGGCGATCTGCGTCAAGGGCGCGCGGCAGGCGCGCAACACGATCTTGTAGCCCACTTCTTCGTCCTGCGCAAGTCCCTCGGGCTTGACCGCGGCCGCGGCGCGGAGCAGTGCCACGCCGCCGCCGGGCAGAATGCCTTCCTCGACGGCCGCACGGGTGGCGTGCAAGGCGTCCTCTACGCGGGCCTTCTTTTCTTTCATCTCCGACTCGGTCGAAGCGCCCACGTTGATCTTGGCCACGCCGCCGGCCAGCTTGGCCAGGCGTTCCTCGAGTTTTTCGCTGTCGTAATCGCTCTTGGTGTTTTCGATCTCGCGGCGCAATTGCTCGATGCGGCCCTTGATGTCCGGGCTCTTGCCCGCGCCTTCGATAATCGTGGTATTGTCCTTGTCGATGACGATCTTTTTTGCCCGGCCCAGGTCGCCCAGGCCGATGTTCTCTAGTTTTTTGCCCAGGCTTTCGAAAATGGCCGTCCCGCCGGTCAGAACGGCAACGTCTTCCAACATGGCCTTGCGCCGATCGCCATAGCCCGGGGCCTTGACCGCGCAGGCTTTAAGCGTGCCGCGCAGGCGATTGATGACCAGCGTGGCCAGGGCCTCGCCGTCCACGTCCTCGGCCACGATCAACAGCGGTTTGCCCGCGTTGACCACTTTTTCCAGCACCGGAACCAGTTCCTTGATGCTGGAGAGTTTCTTTTCATAAACGAGGATGTAGGCTTCTTCCAGGACACATTCCATTTTTTGCGGATCGGTTACGAAGTAGGGCGAGAGATAGCCGCGATCGAACTGCATGCCTTCGACCCATTCCACTTCGGTGGCCAGGCTCTTGCCTTCGTCCACGGTGATCACGCCGTCCTTGCCGACTTTTTCCATGGCGTCGGCCAGGAGTTTGCCGATTTCCGGATCGTTATTCGCCGCCACCGAGCCGACCTGGGCGATCTCTTCCTTTTTATTCTTCACCGAGATCGACATGCTCTTGAGTTTTTCGATGATGTCGGCAACGGCCTTTTCGATGCCTTGTTTCAGTTGGATGGGATTGACTCCGGACACGACCGCGCGCAGACCTTCGTTAAAAATCGCTTCGGCCAGGATCGTGGCCGTGGTGGTGCCGTCGCCGGCCACATCGCTGGTCTTTGAGGCGACCTCGCGGACCATCCGGGCGCCTATGTTCTCGTACACGTCCTCGAGATCGATTTCCTTGGCAACGGTAACGCCGTCCTTGGTGACGGTGGGGGAGCCGAAGCTTTTCTGCAAAATCACGTTTCTGCCACGCGGTCCGAGTGTGACCTTAACCGCCTGGGCAAGTTTGGCAACGCCGCGGCGCAAGGCTTCGCGGGCTTCCTGGTCAAAAGCTATCATTTTAGGCATTAGAGGGGTTCTCCTTAAAACGCTTGGTTATTCGATGTTATTCGATAATGGCGAAGATGTCTTCTTCGCGCATGAGTAATAATTCCCGATCGCCGAGCTTGAACGTATCGCCCGCGTAAGAACTGAACAACACGCGATTGCCCGCTTTTACTTGCAGGGGGGATCGCGAGCCGTCTTTCATCAATCGGCCGTCGCCCACGGCGATAATTTTTCCGCGGGCAGGCTTGTCCTTGGCCGTATCGGGCAACACGATGCCCCCGGCCGTGATCGATTCCGATTCTTCCCGTTCGACCACCACACGGTCTCCTAGCGGTTGGAGTTTGATATTACCGTTGGCGGTTTTCTTTCCTTCTTGTTTTTTAGCCATGCTTAGTGGTCTCCAAATTAGATATATTGCGGAATATGTCTGCCAATCCTGCGCGTGGAATGGATGTTTCCGAAGGTGGAGCAATCGGCGCGCCAAAAAAAGTCTGATGTGATAAGTTATTGATAGGGAGCGAGTTACAAAAACAGGTTAAGTACCAAGACTCGTTCACACCCGCCATCCTTGGCAAAGACTATAACTAATCCTTTTCCACTGCTGCCAAATTGACAGGTGATTTTCCAGGGGATTCGATACAAAATGCGATGCCCACCTACTTGGTGTATGATGATTACCCCCCCCATTATTTAGAAACCCCTTCTGAGTTCTGGATAAACATACACCATTTTGTTTATCTAAAGCAATTCTTTACTTTACTGCCAACCACCCTGAAGATATGTAGGGTGCGTGAAACGCACCGAAATCGGTGGAGGATGGTGCGTTTCACGCACCCTACAAAAAATCTGAAGTGTTTCCTGATTTCAATAGGCAAATTATCAATGCCCTGTAACCAGATCACCAGAAGTCTTATGTGAGCCAAAGACCAAGTGTGGTGTACTAATTACAACAAAAATAAATTTGTCACAATGAAGCTAAAAATACTAATAAATAGAAGCATTTTTCTAATGCAATAAGAACTACAAGAACCATAGGTGAATCTGTTAATTATGCAGTTATTGGCTATGAGCCTTTAACACTATATAAGGGCAAGGCAATTACATACTAGAGAATTTACACCCAGGATATGAAAATAAAATGCATTAAGAAGGCACTTTTTTCTGTTTTCTGTTTAATATCATTTGTATATAATGTATTAATTCTTTAAAGACATGACATAAAAGCGAGAAGTTTGGGTGAACATAATCGGTGGCAGCTTGTGATGCTCATCCAGATGTTTTTTCTGCCCATTGACGCCCTACTTTGAATTAAAATTTAGGGAGGTCCTTATTATAATTGGGCATGACGCGTGGGGGTTTTCATGTCGATAGAAGTTCCCATCCCCCAAGATAATTCCTTGGCGGCGGAAAAAGTCCGTTCCTTCCCGCAGACGCCCGGCGTTTACCTGATGAAAGACGCCGCAGGCAGGGTTGTCTATATCGGCAAGGCGAAAAATTTGCGCTCGCGGGCCGGAAGCTACTTCCTCAAGGCGGCCGCCGAAGATCCTCGAACGGCAAAACTGGTGCGGGAAATCCGCGATATAGAATATCTCGAAGCAAAAAACGAGATCGACGCCATACTCACGGAAGCTCGCCTTATTAAGGACATTCTGCCCAAATACAACAGGGACCTCCGCGACGGCAAAACATTTCCATATCTGGAACTTCATCTCCGCGAGGATTATCCCCGCGTATGCTTCACGCGCGAACCGAAAGGCCACGGGTCGAAGCTATACGGGCCGTTTCCCAATCCGCGGCAGTTGCGCGGGGCAATCCAAGTGCTGCAAAAAATCTTCAAATTCCGCACCTGCTCGCTGGATATCGATGCCGACGACAAGCGCTGGCAGTGGTTCCGTCCCTGCCTGCTTCATTCCATCGAGCAATGCACCGCGCCTTGCAATCTGCGGATCTCGAAGGAAGAGTATCGCAAGGACACCAGGCGTCTGCAACAGGTTTTAGACGGCAACAAAGATAAGCTGCTCGAGGAAATGCACGAAGAGATGGAGACCGCGGCGAAGGAATTGCGTTTCGAGGAAGCCGCCCGGCTGCGCGACGAAATCGAAATGCTCAATTCGCTCGATAAGCGCGGTGTGCTGGAAACGCACGTTCAGCCCGAGGTTTTTCCCATCGATCCGAAAAAAGGGCTGGCCGGTTTGCAGAAAGTTTTGCATTTACCCCGGCAGCCGCGGATCATCGAAGGCGTGGACGTGGCCCACACGGCGGGCATGGAAACAGTGGCTTCGGTGGTGCAATTCATCGACGGGCTGCCGTTCAAGCCCGGGTACAAGCGGATGCGGATCAACGACTCTCACGGCGGAGACGATTTCGCCGCCGTCCACGAAGCCGTGTCAAGGCGTTTCCAACATCTCCATAGGGAAAACGAAACCATGCCCGATTTGTTGCTTATCGACGGTGGCAAAGGACAACTCAACGCGGCCCTAAGCGCATTGGCCGGACTGCAAATCGATCCGCCCATGATACTCGCCTTGGCCAAGCGCGAGGAGTTGATCCACGTGATGCACAAAGACGAGCCCCTGCGCTTAAGCCGTCACTCTTATGCATTAAGGCTGATGCAATATGTACGCGACGAGGCCCATCGCTTTGCCCAGCACTACCATCACATCTTGCGGCGCCGTTCGACGCTGGGCGAATAGCCGAATGCGGCGGATTTCTTATTGTCAAGCCAAGGCGCATTGTCACACTCTTTTATTGACAGACCGGGATTGGAATGATAAGTTTAGCTCTAATCTTATTCTGCCTGAGTTGCTCCCAAGAGAACGAAATACTTTCGCACGGTTTTGAGATTGTTTTGTTCGATCGCGCTAATTTTCACGTTTTTTATGAGGAGGTATATAATCCATGCCAAATGAGACATTATTTATTTCTCAGTTGTTGCAGCAGGTTGGGAGCGGATGGCTGCCGGCGGTAATGTTGGTGGGAATGCTGTTGGCCTTGTTGTTTAAACCGGAACGTGTGCAAAGTTGGGCCTTGTTTCGCTTGTCGTGTTGGTTATTGGCGGTTTCAATTATAATTATGCCCGTAATGAACGTGTTGTTGGGTTTCATGGGCGGTAGTGCAACGTCTTTCCGGTCATCCGGTATAATGCCGGAAGCATTCATTTTCTACACCATGTATGCGATAAGTCCGATCCTGCAAGGGATAAGTATTATTTGCGGATTGCTCTCGATGATTCCCAACGGCTCACGGCCGCCGCTAGTGCCGCCAAAACATCCCTTGGAATAAATGACGGCTGTTCGGCGGATAATAACTTTGAGGGCGTTTCGGTTTTAGCGTTGCGAAAAAAAGATTGTTTATTTGCAATAGTGCGGAAGGTGGGCCATGTTCGACCGACAAGAGCTTTACGCCCGGGGCTGCGTCCGCATTCTGATCGAAATCATCGAACAAATGCCCGCGCGCTGGGCCGCCCGCGCGCCTATGGTTTTGGACGAATCGTCGGCGGGCATGTTGTTGTTGTGGACGCTTATCCGCTGGGAACGTCGCTTTCCGCTGACTTTGCTGGAAGAAATGGGCGTAGACATCTGGGGGCTAACCCGAGATCTCGATCAATTGCTCAAAAATGAAAAAATACAAAAGTCCGGGGAAAACAACCTAGAGCCGGCAAAGGGGCCAAACGATCATAATCCCACAGTAATACTGCGAGAACTGACAAACAGGTGGCTTCAGCGGGCGGAAGATGAAGCCCGGAGTCTCGGCCATGCTTTTTTGGGCGGCGAACATCTTTTGCTGGCCCTGGCTACCGGCGCCGATCCTTCTTGGTCGCCGCTTTTCGCCCGATATGGCATCGACCATGAGCGATTGAAAAACGCTGTACTTCAGGCCCTGGCGTCGAAAACGGCTCATCTGCTTGAGAGCGCCATAAACGCCATTCTTTTGCCTCCGTCATACGGCGAAAAAAGTTCAACGCCCCATCCAGCGCCATGGGGCGCGTCCTGGGATAAAAAGCCGGCCGTGGGCATGCCGCGCAAATTCAGCATGGC
>JBEKFZ010000034.1:0-40161 GCA_050013075.1 Thermoguttaceae bacterium
TCAGGTCCGTCGGGTAGTTGGCTTCCATGCCTATGCCTCCGTTGTGAAAAAACTGCCTAGCTTCCATCAGCGCGTATATTTACCCGCTTTTTTCTAGCTCCGCAAGACCTTTCCAAACACGTTCTAAGACCCATTAGCCCCCGGCGAACACAGCGGGGGTTTGGGTTGGGGCCGTTGGTCGCGTTAAGGTGCGGATCGTCGCGCCCGAACGGTTTCAAACAGTGCTTCCACGCGGACCGCGATCCGGGCGGAATCGGAGGGCGAGTAATCGGTTTCGATGCGAAGATACGGCAATCCCAATTCTTCCTCGGCGTAGCGTCTGATCCGATGCGATTCCACGTCGTAGGTAAGGCAGGCCTGCCATATCAGCTCGATGATGCATTCGGGCCGATAGTCCGCCGCCATTTTGCCCAGGACCTCGAGCCTGCGGTCATTGGGTGTCATGACCGAGCAGGGCAGATGGAAGTATTTTTCGGCCAGTGCCACCAACGGATCGGCCGCGTTTTCATCAACGTCGTCCAAAAGCGGCTTCAAGCCCGTGCAGTTTTCCATTGCCACCACCGTTCCGCCGCAGTTCTCGATAATATCGATCACCCTCTCCGCCCCGTGGACCATGGGCACGCCGGTCATTTGCACCCGCACCTGTCCGGCATTCCCCTCTCCCGACCAACCTTCGGTCGGTGCCCGGAGAGGGTTAGGGTGAGGACATTTCCCCTGGTTATTTTCCACTGAAGTATTATTTTCGGAAACACACTGGCCGCGAAAAGCATCAATCACCAGTTCGTACTGTCGCAGGGCCTCGGGCATGGCCCAAATACTGCTTTTGCAATCGAGCAATCGGCGGCCGCTTATCGGCGGATGATCGAACTTCATGAACCCGGCCAATTCCCGGCGCAGTGCCCGTTCGCGGTTCAACAGGCGAATGGATTCGCGTATTCTCTCGTCCGTGATCTCTGTGGAAAAACATTTTGATAAAAAGTCCTGAAATTTTCGCAATTCCCGAACCCAGTACTGAAGGGCGTCGGCATCGCCGGATTTATGCGGCAATTCCAGGACGTACATCGGACGCGATTCGGCCATCAATTCGTACATCTTTTTCTTGCCGTCGCAGGTAGTTTCTCCCACCACAAGATCGGCCATTTCCAGAAAGGGGTTGCTGCGCTGGACATGATATCCGTAAGTGGACTTGATAAGCGGGCAAAGATTGGCCGGCAAATGCTGCTCGGCGTCCGGAATCGTCTTGGCCGAGCCGCCGCACAGACAGACCGGCACGGCCCCGGCGGCCATGATCAACTCTCGCGGCGTGTATTCGCACATAATGCCGACCACCGGCCGGCCGGCCGCCTTCTCGGCTTTCGCATACTCGTGGCAATGCTCGATCATCCGGTCGAACCATGCGTAAGGGCCATTGCTTATTACGGCGGCTTGTTTGTCGCAGCAGGATTCGGTCATGGGTTTATCAGATCCTTTTCCTGGCGATGAAAATCCCTTGAACGATTTTGCCGGCATGGGCAAGATCGCGCATAAAATTCATCTCGGCCCCTAAAGCCTCCATCATGGGAATATCAAAACCTATGATTCGCAGGGCGTCGTAAGTCAGTTGCATATTGAGCATATTTAGATAAAGGTCCACATAGGGCGCGAATCTGCCGGTGTCCTCCGCCACAAGCACGTCGCATCCATTCTTGGCCAACAACGAGGCGTAACCTTCCATGTCCTGGATGTTTGGGAACTTCATGAACTTCAATAATCGTTGCGATTCTCCGTCGATCAGCGGCCAACGGCCTTCGACCCAATCGGTAAAGGCAATCGTGCCGCCCGGCTTGACCAGCCGGACCGCTTCGGCGATCAATTGCTTTTTGTCGGCCACGTAACACCATGCGTCTTCGCCCCAGACGAAATCGGCTTTTGCATCGGGCAGGGCGGTGTTGCAGGCGTCGGCCAAGGTAAACGTGATCCGATCGGCAAGTCCTTCGGCCTTGCACCGGTTGCGTCCGCGCTCGACCACGGTTTGCGTGGCGTCCACGCCCGTCATCTGCGCCACGTTGCGGAAGCGAACGAGGAAACGCATTCCAGCGCCGTTGCAGCAGCAAAGATCAACGCCGGTCGTGCCCGGACCGATGCCGGCTTTTTCGGCCAGGTCCATTGACGATTGGAACCCGCCGATGTGGATCTGTTGACCCATCACCAGTTCCCACAAATCGCCCTCCGGGCCACCGTAAACCGCCTGGACATCGCTAAGGCCAATATTGGAGATACTTTTCATCGAAACATCCATTAATAAAACAACTTGTTTGTGATGGCCCCAATGCCTTACTTTATACCTGATTAACCAGTTACATGCTACTGGTTGAGCAAGTTTATGTGATAAAGGGGGGGATGAAAAAATATGTAAGACGATTTTTAAAATCGTCCTACAGCCGACTGGCTTGATTATGTGTAAGTTCGTTAAGTAAAATAGTCTGTCTACTCAATTTTGTAAGGAGATACTGCATTGCAGCAAATAAATATCACGCTCGGCACCGCCGGTCATATCGACCACGGAAAAACCGCGCTGGTAAAATGCCTTACCGGGTGCGAAACCGACCGGCTGAAGGAAGAAAAAGAGCGGGGCATGTCGATCGATCTGGGGTTTGCCCCATGCAAAATCGCTGACATGCAAGTCGGCATCGTCGACGTGCCGGGCCATGAAAATTTCATAAAAACCATGGTCGCCGGGGCAAGTGGAATGGACGGCGTGATCCTGGTCGTGGCCGCCGACGACGGCGTAATGCCCCAAACCCGCGAACACCTGGAAATCCTCACCCTGCTGGGCATCCGGCATGGAATCACGGCCTTGACCAAAATCGACCGCGTCGAGCACGATCGTCGCCAGGGCGTATGCGCCGAAGTGGCCAATTTCCTCAAAGGCACGTTTTTGGAAAGCGCCCCGATCATGCCCCTATCAAATGTGACCGGCGAGGGATTCGATCGCTTTCTGGAATCGCTTTGGGACCTGGTCCGGGCAATAAAGCCCAAACGGACCGACGGCGTGTTTCGCATGCCGCTCGATCGAGCGTTCTCCGTTCCAGGTTATGGAACTGTTGTGGCCGGCATCCCGGTATCCGGTTCGGCGCGTACCGGCGATGAAGTGGTGTTGCTGCCGCAAAACCTTGCCGGACGGATCCGCCGGATCGAGGTCTATGGCCAGGCGAGCGATGCGGTTATGGCCGGCCAATGCGCCGCGCTTAACGTGGGCCACTGGGACCATCGGGCAATCCGCCGCGGCGATACGCTTACCCTGCCCGGCTATTTCGTTCCGCAGGAATGGTTTGTGTGCATGCTCCGGCTGCTGCCCCGGGACAAGTTATTCCTAAAAACCGGGGCCGAGGTAAAATTTCATACAGGCACGTCCGATGTCGCCGCCATGTTCTACCCGCTTAAGGGCAACCACATGGAAGGCGGGGCCGAAGGCCTGATCCAAGTCAGGACGAAAACTCCACTGGTTGCCGGGCCAGGCGACTATTTCATCCTGCGCACGCCTTCGCCAGTGCGGACCATCGGCGGAGGCCGGATAGTCGAGGCCGTCGATCGAAGGTTTAAAGGAAGCCGTCCGGAGATATATCAAGACCTTCAAGAGCGTGCCGAAGCCATGCCGGACGAACGCCGCTTTGTCGAGTACTGCCTGCGCAGGGCCGAGTCGTTGGCCGTAGCCGATCATGCCATTGCCCTTCGCGCTAAGGTGCCTGACGGCCGCCTTCAAATAATTCTCTTGGATTTGGCGGAGCGGAAAACAATTTTTACCTTATCTCCGGGCCTTTACATTCACCGCGATACCGCAGCCGAGGCCGAAAAGCGGATTCTGGACCTGGTCGCCGATTTCCACCGTAAATCGCCCGAGAGCCCGGGACCGGCCGCGGAACAACTTCGCCAATCGTCGGCAATTGATAAAACCGCGTTTGACTGTATCATTGCCCGATTGAAAAACGAAGGCCGGCTCGTGGATACGAACCAACGCCTGGCCTTGCCCGGGCATCGCAGCACATTTCGCGACGAAGATGCCGGGCTTTTGAACAAGATCGAAGCATTGTTCCGAGAGCAGAGTTTTCATCCGCCGAGTTTTGAAGATATTTCTCAACATACGGGCGGCACGCGGGATAAAGTCGAAAAGATCATTAAAATCCTTTGCGAGCACGGGCGTCTCGTCGAGGTGGAAAAGGGCGTGCTCTTTCACGCCGAGGCTGTGGATCGCGCCCGCGAAATCCTCGTCGCTCATCTTAGCCGGGAAGGCCGCCTGGAAAGCGTGCAATTCAAATACCTGCTGGATACCACGCGGAAATTCGCCCTGCCGATGTTGGATTATCTGGACCGTCTCGGCCTCAGCCGCCGCGAGGGAAATACGCGATTTCCGAAATCGCAGCGCAATTTGTAATGTATAATCGGACAGAGAAACTCTTTAACAATCCCATTCCCAATCCTTAATTTTCAATTTATTGAAGTCCATGTTAAATTCCCTAATCATTCCAAACGGCTATCGTCCCCTGTTCAACACCCGGGCAATAGAAACCGCGATCAAGGACATTAAAGATTTTTTCGAGAAGCAATTGGCCGCCGCGCTGAATTTGCAACGGGTTACCGCGCCCTTGTTCGTGCGGAGCGGCACGGGCGTCAATGACGATCTTAACGGCGTGGAGTTGCCGCTGCGTTTTTGAGTAAAGAAGGACGGCAACAGCGAGGTCGAAATTGTGCAATCGCTGGCCAAATGGAAGCGTCTGGCCCTGCGCCGCTACGGCTACTCTCCGGGCGAAGGAATTTACACCGACATGAACGCCGTTCGGCCCGACGAAGAGCTCGATAACCTGCACTCCATCTATGTCGATCAATGGGATTGGGAAAAGGTGATTCTGCCCGGCCAGCGCAACGTGGATACCCTAAAGGAAACGGTCCGGGCGATCCACGACTGTATTTGCCGCACCGAGTTCCACATCGCGTCGCAATACTCGAACATTCGGCCAATCCTGCCGGAGGAAATCGCTTTCGTCACCTCCGAGGAGCTTTACGCCCGCTGGCCCGACGTGGGACCGCGCGAACGGGAGAACCGTATTTGCGCGGAGTGCAAGGCGGTTTTTATTATCGGAATTGGAGCTGAACTGCCCGACGGCCAATATCACGACGGCCGTGCCCCGGACTACGACGATTGGATCACTACTCGCCCGGACGGAGGCCGGGGCTTAAACGGCGATATACTTTTGTGGAATCCCGTGCTGAATCGGTCATTTGAAATCTCGTCGATGGGCATTCGTGTCGACGCCTCCACGCTCCTGGAACAACTCAAGATCCGCAACCTTACTGAGCGCGTCAAACTGGATTTCCATAAGCAGCTTCTGGCCGGCGACCTGCCGCAGAGCATGGGAGGCGGGATCGGTCAAGCCCGGCTTTGCATGTTCTTTTTGCGCACCGCCCACGTGGGCGAAGTCAGTTGCGGAGTCTGGCCCGAGGAAATGCAAAAGGCTTGCTCCAAGGCCAACATCATGCTCCTTTGAGTATGGATGAGGGTATCTTGAAAATGGGCATCTCTTTGGTGTGGCACTCGTTGGTGTAGCAGTTGTACTGCTATACCCATGCGCGATTCACGCGGGGGGATAGTACAACTGTCGCACCAACAAGGTTGTGTAACTGCCACACCAACTCCAGTGTCAAGGCTTCACATGCCCACGACGAGCGTGGGCATGGCGCCCAGCATTCTTGCCTGTCTTTTTCCGGCCCAGACAAGAATATCTGGCCTCCTGATTTGGCATCCCTGATGATGATCTATTGGAACGTTGTCTGGGCGAGGATTGCCTGAGTGAGGTAAAACCGTCCAAAGAAATAGCCGCCAAGAGTAAATCTGGGTAGGATGTATGCGTTTTAACAGCCGAAACAATACCGATTGTTCTGGTAATATGGGTTCTGCCGATATTGATAAAAAGTCCGTTTTTGACTTCTGTGAATAATCAGATGGTTGTAACGACCATCAACGAGATGGATCCATTCGGGCGATTTACTGTCGCCTGTTGACTGGAACATCTTTCCGTCTAAAGGATAGCAAGGATGCTCCAAGCACTTCGACCACGACAAGCTTGCCTGGCGGCCGTTGCCGCGCTGGTTATATTGTTCACCGGGTGCACGAGTTTACACGAATATGTGCACAACGGCTTTAAAGTTGGGCCTAACTATCGTCCGGTCGCGGCCCCGGTGGCCAACAACTGGATCGATGCCGCCGACGTCCGCATCCGTGGCCAAGGCAATGATATAAGCCAATGGTGGACCGTATTCAACGATCCCGTGCTGAACAACCTGATTGCCTGCGCCTATCGGCAAAACCTCACGGTGAAGGAAGCCGCTTTCCGCGTGCTCCAGGCGCGATATAATCTTGCTTATGCCAGGGGAGAATTCTTCCCGAATAAGCAAACAGCTTCGGGAAGTTACCTGCGTACCGGATCGGGCACTACAGGTTTCTTTGACAATTGGAACTTCGGTTTCAATTTACAATGGGAGATGGATTTGTGGGGCCGCCTACGCCGGTCAATCCAGCGGGCGGACGATCAATTGGGGGCTTCCGTCGCGGACTACGACGACGTAATGGTCACGATGTTGAGCGATATCGCCAAATACTACGTGACAATTCGGGCCGATCAAGAGCTTATCAGATTGCTGACCGAAAACGTTCAGGTGCAAAGGAATATTTACGATCTAACCAAGACCCGTTTGGGGGTTGGCACGCTTGGTGAGTTGGACGTCCAGCAGGCCGAGAGCACCTTGAAGCAGACCGAAGCCGCCATTCCCACGGTGAAAATCGACATGCGCCAAGCCAACGATCAATTGTGCGTTCTGTTGGGAATTCCCCCGGCCGATCTAACGCAGCTTTTAGGCGAAGGGCCTATTCCCACTGTTCCGCCGGAGATTGCCCTCGGCATCCCATGCGAAATGCTCCGCCGCCGTCCGGATGTCAGGCGCGCCGAACGCAATGCCGCCGCACAGGCCGAACAAATCGGTTATTTCCAAGCCGATCTTTATCCCTTATTCACCATTAATGGCACGATGGGATGGTCGGCCCAGAATTTCCCCGACCTTTTTACACCCCAATCGTTCATTGGCAGCGTGGGCCCTTCGTTTAATTGGAATATTCTCAACTATGGGCGAATCGTGAATAAAGTCCACTATGAGGATGCAGTGTTCCAAGAACTGATAACGACCTATCAAAACACAGTGCTTACGGCAAACCAGGAAGTCGAGGACGGCCTGGCCACGTTCCTGCAAGCCCAAGAGCGCACGAAGATGTTGTACGACAGCGTGAAGGCCGGCGAAATCGCCCGCGGCATTGCGGTGCGGCTTTACGAGGTAGGTCAATCCGGATTTGACTTCAACCGCTATGCGACAATCGAACAGAATCTGATAACGCAGCAAAACTCCTGGGCGCAAGCCCGGGGCCAGATTGCCCAAGGCCTGATTTCAGTTTACCGGGCACTGGGCGGCGGTTGGGAAATTCGCCTTAATCCGCCGCCGGCGCCGCAGATAGTCCTGCCCGTCACACCGCCCCCCGGCGCCCAACAACCCGGCGCCCCGGCCGCCGGCGCAGCGCCCGGGCCGGAGATAATGCCAACTCCGCCCAACCCGATGCCGGAACCGCTTAATACGCCTCAACTACAACCGTAAAACCGAAACCGCTCGGCCGCGGTCGTGCGCGGGCGAGCGGTTCGCTCGAATTCGATCTTGGTCGACTGGCTTAAGAGACCATTTCTTTTAAGGCCCGAAGTGCGCGAACTTTTACCTTCACCGAAGCCGGTTTGGCCGGACGATCTTCCAATAGCTTGGTGAAAGGATTCAGCCAGCCTTTCTGTGCCGGCCTGGCGGGAACCTTTTTCTTCTCGATCTTCACCAAGCCGTGCAAGGCAAAGATACCGGGTCCGCGAATGCTCAGATTCTTCTTGATTTCAGCGGTTAACGCCTCGAGCACCTCGGCTACCTTTTTCTTGGGCAGGTCGGTTGCGGCGGCGATGTTGCTGAGAATCTCGGTCTTCGATGGGGCTTTCTTGGCTGCTTTGGCCATAAACTATTTCCCTCCATGTATGGTTAATATGGAAAACAACTTGTCTGTCCGAACGTGTGGACATGATGATTTAAGTCAGTTTGGCGAAAAATGCAACCCGTAAAATGGTAAAAACCCGCGAAATTCTGCAAGAAAATCAATTTTAAGCCGTTTTTTCCCGGTTTTTTGAGGTTTTTTGCCCTCAGGATCCGGAATCTGGGATGAAACCTGGGGGGAGGGCTGATAAAAAATGAAAACAAATAACTGAAATTCTGAGTTGGCCCAAAAAACTTTTAGGAGGTAATTGATAATAACACTACAGAGTGAATATCAGTGTAAATTGGCAGTTAA
The DNA here is from genome assembly GCA_050013075.1 of Thermoguttaceae bacterium. Taxonomy (GTDB): domain Bacteria; phylum Planctomycetota; class Planctomycetia; order Pirellulales; family Thermoguttaceae; genus JBEKIK01. Next base: position 8,399 of record JBEKFZ010000034.1, read on the forward strand.
ATGTACTGAAAATTGGCCATCGACGGCGAAATCTTGCCAATGGCGTATAAATCATCTAAGATATTAAGTTGATTGAAGTTAGGTGATAAACTCTTGTTTGCCGGTTGGATATGCAAAATAAGGTCCAAAAAGACGTCCGTCCCATGAATTCGAGGCCAAGGAATGTCCTCGACTGTTCGACTGCTTTACTCTGGGTGGGCCTTTTTTGGACCCTTGCGGCAGATGCTTGGGCACAGCCCGGACCGCTTTTCATACCAGGCCAGCGGATAATCGTACGTGGGCAAGTGCTTCCGGCTCAAGTTGCCGCCACGGCCGATAATTCCGCATCCAACGAAGACCTGGCCGATAATGTCTTTCTTCCCCCGGATCGGCGCACGCTTCAAAGGCTGTCCCAGGCAAAAGATTTGATTGCCAAGGGGCGATACGGCGAAGCCGTGCGAAATTTAGGGGTAATACTTGAAAGTCCGGAGGACTTTTTTTTCCAACCGCAAAAAAATCAACCCATTCATCGCAGTCTGAAGGCCGAGGCCCAACATCTGATCGGTCAAATGCCTCGCGAGGGACGGGAATTATATGAGTTGGAATTCGGCGCAAAAGCCAAACAACTGCTCCAGCAGGCGGTTGCCGCGGGCGATGCGCAAGGTTTAGCCCAGGTTTCGCAACGATTTTTCCACACCCGCGCCGGTTACGAGGCCACTTTTTTGCTCGGCTTGCATCATCTCGATCATGGCCGGCATCTGGCAGGGGCTTTAACTCTGCAACGGCTCGCGGACTCGGCCAGCGCGAGCGACCAATTCGAGCCGGCGCTTTCCTTGGCAATGGCCGCCGGTTGGCTCCAGGCCGGAGAGCCGGACAAGGCGCGTGAGGCGCTTTTGGCGTTTCGCCGAAATCATCCTCAACTTGCCGTGAAAGCGGCCGCCGGCAAAGTTCCTTTATTCACCAACGGCGATGAAGCCCTGGACTGGCTGATTAAACTGGTGGGAATCGGGCAGATTTCCGAATCGGTCGAAACCGACCGTTGGCTGATGTTCCGCGGCAATCCGCAGCGCAATGCGATCGCCACCGGCGGTGCTCCGTTTTTGAGCCTGTGTTGGCAGGCGCCGGCAACCGACGACCCCTTGGTTGAAGAGGTTATGCCGCAGATCCGCCAAGGCAACCTGGAACAAGGCCTTGCCGTGCTGCCCGGCTTGCATCCTTTGGCGGTCGACGACGTGATATTAATACGCACTTATAAAAATTTACAGGCCCTGGATTTTACCAGCGGCAAGCGGTTGTGGGAGGTTCCCGCGGATGATTCGCAGGAAAACTCCACGGCCGCCGGCGATAACGATTCGAATATGCAAGCCTCTTTAACGGCCGCCTTGCTGAGCCATCGCGCACTGAACGACGCCACCTTCGGCACGTTAAGCAGCGACGGCCGGCTGGTTTTTGCCGTTGAAGACCCGGAACCGGCGCAAGGTATGAAGTCCGTGCGCCGGGTAATCAATTTCAATAATCCCGTTGTCGCCAAGGCTTCCAACCGGCTTGCGGCTTACGACATCCGCACCGGCAAACTCAAATGGCAGGTGGGAGGCGACGCCGACGACTTCGCGGTCCGCTTGCCGGAGACTTTTTTCCTTGGTCCGCCGCTGCCCTTGATGGGGCAATTGTACGTGCTGGCGGAAATGAAGGGCGAAATCCGCCTCTTGGCCTTGGACGCCGCCAATGGAAATCTATCCTGGTCGCAGCAATTATTGGCCGTGATGGAACAGAACATCCAACAAAATACGCCCGTAAGGCGAACCTCAGGCATTTCGCCCTCGTATGCCGAAGGGATTTTGGTCTGCCCCACTTCCACCGGGGCCGTGGTGGCCGTGGAATTAGCCACTCGCTCGCTGTTATGGGGCTATCGCTACGGGCATCATGATAACCAGGCCGAACATTTGGAGCGGATGCTTATCCCCGCCTACGGAGACGCGGGATTGTTGACCAGTCATGCAAACGATGCCGGCGTTTGCATAGCCGACGGACGAGTGCTGGTCACGCCAATCGACGCGGACTCAGTGCACTGCCTGAACCTCAGCGACGGCGAACTACGCTGGAAATACAAGTGTCAAGACGATATGTATTTGGCATGTGTGCATCAAGGCAAAGTGGTTTTGGCGGGGCGGCATCAGGTGCGGGCGATCCGCCTGGCCGACGGGAAACCCGACTGGGGCGGCCGGGTAATTTCCCTTCCTGAAGGCGTCATGCCCAGCGGCCGCGGTTTTTTCAATGGCGATCGCTATTTCCTGCCCCTGGATTCAGCCGAAGTGGCCGCGATCGACTTGGCGCAAGGCAAAATAATTCACCTTTCCAAGTCCCGCAAGGGTTTCCTGCCCGGCAACCTGATCTGCTACAAAGGCCGCGTGATTTCGCAAGGTTATGAGGGTGTGGACGTTTTTTATCAAATCGACGCGGCAGAAACTGAAATCCAACGGCGCTTGGCCGCCGATCCAGCCGACTGCGATGCACTGTGTTTGCAGGGCGAAATCTTCCTCGATGCCGACAAACGCCGGCAAGCAATCGATTGTTTCCGCCGTGCGTATGCCGCCGATCCCGATCCACGCGCCCGCGAATTGTTGCGCGACGCATTGCTGGAAGGGTTGCAGCAGGAGTTTGCGGCTTATCGCGGGCAAACCGCCGAAATCGAACAAATTCTGGATGATCCCTCGCAGCAGGCGAACTATCTTCGGCTTATGGCCGTGGGGTTGCACCGTGCCGGCGATTTGCCGGCCGCCTTCGAGCACTGCCAAAGGTTAATGGATCTGGAAACCGACGTCCTGCCTTTGGAAACGGCGGGCAAGTCGCTATCGGTCCGCCGTGATCGCTGGATTCAGGCCCTATTGGCGTCTATTGTCCTGGAGGCCAAGGGCGAAACGGCGGAAAAGATCGACGCCGCGATTCGGGCCCGATTCCAGTCGGCCGCGGCCCCGGGTTCGATCGAAGCCCTTAAGCGGTTTCTTGCTTATTTCGGCAACCAGCCCATTGCAGGCCGTGCCCGGGAGGTATTAGTCCGCAAACTTATGCAGGACCGCCGCATGTTGGAAGCCGAAATAGCGCTTTGTGAAAGTTTCCCTCCCTCGGATCCGGCCGCCAATGCCCCGGCCCTGGCTGAACTTGCCGGGATGTTGCGCGAAGCAGGACAAGAGGAATCGGCCGCTTCCACGTACAATTGGCTTCGCAGACGGTTTGGCAACGCGGCCTGCCGCGAGGGTAAGACGGCCGAACAGATTATCAATGATCTGCCGGCGGACGATGCCGTACGTGAATTGCTGGATCGTAAAGACCCCTGGCCCGTGGGAGACGTGGAAAATGCCGCCAAAGACACAAAAAACACCGTATTAAACAACTTCGGGCGTTTGCCCGTGATATTCAAGGGATTCCCCGGACCGTACTTTGAAAACGTCAACCTCACGTTCGATCAAAACAGGCACGTGCTCTCGGCCACGGACGGCTTGGGCAACGATCTGTGGAAAGTCGTTTTAGATGAAGATCGTCAACAGCGCCAGCAATATTACGCGTATAATCCCGGGATCGCATACGCCCGGGCGCTGGGACACTTGTTGCTGTTCTCGGCCGGGGGCAACTTGTTTGCCATCGATACCCTCCGGGCCGGAGGAAAAAATCCGCCTAAAATCCTCTGGTCTTCCGGCATTGCTGAAGCGTCCGGCAACCCGCCGGTCATGCGGCCGATTTTCCCGCAGGGGCTTTTTGCGGGTGTCGTGCAAATGTACATGACGTACAATCAAAGCAATGATCTGGAGGCGGCCGCCGACCGATATATTTGCCTGCAGCGTTCGCGGAGCTTGTACACGCTGGATCCGCTTACCGGGGCAACGCTTTGGGTGCGTCATGACATACCCCAGGGCAGCGTCGCTTTCGGCGACGGCGAATATGTATTCGTGCTTCCGCCCGATAAGCCCGAGGCCCTTGTGCTGCGGGCGCTGGACGGCGAACCGGCGGGCACGAGAAAAATTACCCGCAGGGAAATAAACGTGGGGAATCCCGGCGGGCAGATTGTCAAGAGCTATGCTCCCTTGGGCGACTCTTGCCTCATCACCTTGGGCCGGAACCTGCTTTTTTGGCGGTTGGAACAAAATCACCGCATTTTGGAACTGTTCGATCCCTGGACCCAAGAACCCGTCTGGCCGCGCCGGGAGTTCTCATTTCATGCGCAATATTCTATCCTGGGGAACGAACTCATCGGCGTTTTGGAGCCTGATGGGAAATTCGTTCTGCTGAATCTGGCCGACGGCCGCACGATCGCCGAAATAAATCTGAAACCCGAACCGTATCTGGGCGATATAATGCTGATCGCATACGAGGATCGATTCCTGCTGTTGACCTCCGATTCGTATCAGGATCCCAGCGCCCCCCAGTTGCGTCCTTTGCAGCCGTTCGGTATTCCATCGAAACTGATTTCAAAGGGCCGTTTATACGCCATCGACGGGAGCGGTAAACTTCTCTGGCCGGAGCCGGTCGTGATCGAGAATCAGCAGCTTTTGACCGGCCAAGGCCGGGCTCTGCCCATACTTTTGTTTTCGCGGAGATTCTCGCAAAAACAAAATTCATCCGGCCGCAATCTATCTTTACTGGCTATAGATAAACGAACCGGTCGGACGGTTTATAATTCCGATTTATCCAAACCGATCGGTTTTTTCAACATCGTGGGGAATTCGGAGAAGAAAACCGTCAATCTAACGATGCAATATCAAACCGTCACATTGACGTTTACCGACAATCCCCCGCGGCCCCCCGACAAACAGGCCCGGGCCGAAAATGCCAAGCAGCCCCGTGTGAATACATCCCGGGCCTTGTTAAAGTCGCTGGAAAAAACAATGGGCCAGATGTTCGGCCTGCCCGCGGAGGATTCGCTCGATGAAGAGGAACAGTAACCGTTTATGAAAAATGTATGTCTGCGTCTGTTGATTGTGTCGTCGCTCATCGCGTTTTGGCCGGCGATGGCTGCAACGGCCGTGAAAAACGCCGACGTTGATCGCGCCGTCAATCGCGGATTGGAATGGCTGGCCGCCCATCAGACGCGATTGGGCAGTTGGTCGGCCAATAACGATCATTATCCGACTTCCATGACCGCCCTGTCGGGCATCGCCTTCTTGTGCGAAGGCTCCACGACCACGCAAGGCAAATATGCCGCGAACATCCGCCGAAGCGTGGATTATCTCGTCAGCCGCAGCCGAAAAAACGGACTGATCGGCGATCCCCTCCGCGACGAGCGCTATACCTACGGGCACGGTTTTTCCATGCTCTTCCTTTCGCAAGTACTGGGCGAGGAAGAAGACGTCGAACGCCGCGCACAATTGGTCGACGTTTTGACCCGGGCGGTGGTCTTCACGGGCGAGGCCCAAACCGAGCCGGGCGGTTGGGGCTACGTCAGTTCAAAGGACAGCGGCGGATTCGACGAAGGTTCGACCACTATCACGCAAATTCAAGGCCTTCGCGGCTGCCGGAACGCCGGCATACCCGTCCCCAAGGAAATTATCGATAAAGCCGTAAAATACATCAAAAACTGCACCGGCGCCGACGGTGGCGTACAATATAATTCCAAGGGCGGCGGCGGACGCCCGGCCATCACTGCCGCGGCCGTGGCCTGCCTGTTCAATGCCGGAGAGTACGACAGCCAATACGTCCCCAAACTATTGGAGTATTGCCACCGTCAACTTGACAACATTTCAAACCAGGGATTCGGACATTGGCATTATGCACACTATTACTACTCCCAGGTGCTTTACCGCGAGGGCGGCAAGGACTGGGAATCATATCGCGATAAAATTTTCGAGCGGATCGTTCAAGACGCCGGCGCGGACGGCTCCTGGAGCCAGGGTTACATCGGCCCCGTTTTTACCACCGCCGTCAATCTCACCATCCTGCAGCTCCCCAAAGGCGCCCTGCCGATTTATCAACGCTAACCGCGGCTTTGCCGGCGCGTACAAATTACCCTACAAACCGCTTGCGGTTTCGCGATATGAAAAAACTAAGATTGAAATAAAATATCTAACTCAAATCCGCCTTTGATCGCATCTTTAAATTGAAATCGATTTGAAATGTGAAATCCGCGGAAAAAAACACTGTTTGCAAACAATCGGCCGCGATCGTTGTTTCCCATTGTACGGAACAAAAAGAACAATAAACCCTTAGTGAGCGACACATGACCCAGCAACATCTGAATTCCCAGGATAATACCGCCGTCGAACGGCTCGGCTCGGCCCGGCAAAAGATCATGGACCAGTTGGCCCAGGTCATCGTCGGCCAGACCGACGTGATCGAAGAACTGTTGATTTCGCTTTTCTGCCGGGGACATTGCCTTTTGGAAGGCGTTCCCGGGCTGGCCAAAACGTTGATGATAAGCACCCTGGCGCGGACGCTGAATCTCAGTTTCAGCCGCATCCAGTTTACGCCCGATCTGATGCCGGCCGACATCACCGGAACCGACGTGATCGAGGAAAATCGATCCACCGGCGCGCGGGAATTCCGTTTTTTGGAAGGGCCGCTGTTCAGCAACGTGATCCTGGCCGACGAAATCAACCGCACCCCTCCGAAAACCCAAGCCGCCCTGTTGGAGGCCATGCAGGAACGGCAGGTCACCGCCGGGCGGGTGCGGCACGCCCTGGCCGACCCGTTCTTCGTCTTGGCCACGCAGAATCCCATCGAGCAGGAAGGCACTTATCCCCTGCCCGAGGCGCAACAAGATCGTTTCATGTTTAAGGTCTTCGTGAAATATCCCAGTTTTCAGGAGGAATTCGAGGTCGCCCGGCGAACCACGTGTTTGCAGGCCGATAACATCGAGACCGTGTTGACTGCGGCGGAGATTCTGGAATTGCAGCGCATTGTCCGCGAGGTCCCGGTATCGGATCACATTATTCGCTACGCCTTGGCCTTGGTGCGTCAGACGCGGGTCCGCGAGCCGGGCGTGCCGGATTTCGTCGCCGACCAACTCGGCTGGGGCGCCGGACCCAGGGCGGTGCAGTTTTTGATCTTAGGCGCCAAGGCAAGGGCTCTTTTGCTCGACCGCACCTATGTTACCTGCGAAGACGTCCAATCGCTGGCCAAACCGGTGCTGCGGCATCGGCTGGTGTTGAGTTTCACGGCGGAAAGCGAAGGCGTCACGCCCGACGAAATCATCGACCGGATTCTGGCAATCACCCCCAGCCGCGAAGACGAACTGACCAATGACCCGCGATTCCAAAACATTTTTGCATCCTGAAGCGATCAAGCGGATCGCCAGGCTCGATCTTAGGGCGCGGTACGTGGTCGAAGGATTTTTATCCGGAATGCACCGCAGCCCGTACTTCGGGCAGTCGATCGAATTCCGCCAGCACCGACAGTACACTTACGGCGACGACCTGCGCTACGTCGATTGGAAAGTCTGGGCCAAACAGGACCGCTATTACGTCAAACAGTTCGAGGAAGACACCAACCTCCGCTGCACGCTGTTGGTCGACGTTTCGGGCAGTATGCGCTACGGCAAGGGCGCGATGAACAAATATGAATACGCCTGCAGCATCGCCGCCAGCCTGGCCTACCTGTTGCTCAGGCAACAAGACGCCGTGGGCTGCGCGGCCTTCGACGACGCCGTGCGCATGACCGTGCCGCTGAGGACCAAGCGGAACCATCTCGACTCGATCCTCCAGGCCATGGAAATCTGCTCGCCGCGGAACAAAACCAACCTTTACCAAATTCTCCGCAACGTGGCCGAAAACTATCCCCGCCACGGTTTGATGGTGCTCCTTTCGGATTTGCTCGTCGAGCGCGAGGGATTGTTCAAGGGACTGCGGCTGTTGCGCAGCCGCGGGCATGACATTATTGTGTTCCACGTGCTCGACGACGACGAATTGGATTTCCCCTTTACCGGGCCGACGCGCTTCGAGGGCTTGGAATCGGCCGATCAGCTTCGTTGCAATCCCCGCGCGCTAAGGGAAGGCTATCTGGAGGCCCTCGGCGCGTATCTGGAGGAAGTCCGCCTGGGTTGCTCGCGGCATCAGGCCGACTACGTGCAGTTGCGCACCAGCCAGCCGCTGGACGCCGCCTTGGCCGCATTTTTGAGCAATAGATTGGGAAAACAAAGAAAATAAACCGCTTGCGGTTTCGCGTTGAAAATAATATGCCGACTTTTGTCCATCCATTGCTGCTCTGGGGACTGCCGATCATCGGCTTGCCGGTGTTGATCCATCTGATCAACATGATGCGGCATCGTCGAGTGGACTGGGCGGCGATGGAATTCCTGTTGGCAAGTCAAAAGAAGCATCGCACATGGATCCTGCTAAAGCAATTACTTTTGCTGTTGGTGCGAATGGCGGCAATCGCGGCGATCGTTTTGCTGGTCGCACAGCCCATGCTTCGTCATTATTGGGGCAGTCTGCTGGGCGGAACGAAAACGCATCACGTAATCCTGCTGGACGACAGCTTTTCCATGTCCGACCATTGGGACGATACAACCGCCTTTGCCGAGGCCAAGCGGGTAATCCAGCGCATCGGCGCCGAGGCCGCCCGGCACGTGCAGCCTCAGGTATTCACGCTGCTGCCTTTTTCACATGCCCGCGGGCGGCGTTCCTCGCAAAATGATTTGATCAATTATCGCCTGGGCAACGATTTCGCCGGCAAATTGGCCGAGACGCTAAAAAACATCGAGGTTTCACAAACCAATGCCGGACCGGCCGATGCCTTGCGGGCGGTAAATCAGATGTTGGGCGAGCCTGACGACGAACGGCGGATTTTGTACCTCATTTCCGATTTCCGCGCCAAAGATTGGAACAATCCGGCCGACGTGAAAAAATTGCTTCAAGAATGGCAATCCGCGGAAAGCGAAAAAATCCGCCTTGTCAGTTGCATCGATCAAGTGCGTCCGAATTTGGCCGTTGCGTATCTCAAGCCCGAAGAAGGGATCCGCGCGGCCGGCGTGCCGTGGTTCGTGGACGCGGCGGTTACTAATTTCGGCAATACGCCGGCCAAGGACGTGTCGCTGGCCCTGGTCGAAGACGGCCATGCGCGGCCATCGCTCATTTTTTCCGAAATTCCGCCGGGTAAAACGATCAAACAGCGATTCCAGGTGAATTTTCCATCCGAAGGATCGCACGAAATAACCGCTCGGCTGGAAAGCGACTCCGTGGCCGCGGACAATTACCGTTTTTGTACGATCGATCTGCCCAACGACGTGCCCCTACTAATAATAGACGGCGATCCGCAAGCCCGGGACGCCCAATTTCTGAACTGGGCCGCGGCCCCGGGCGGATCGGTGCGCACCGGTTTGCGACCGCAATTGGAAACACCCCGATTCCTTAGCCTCAAACCGCTGGATAGTTTTGCGGCCGTCATGCTGGCGAACGTCGACCGGTTGGACAAGTCGGCCATTAAGGCCCTGGAACAATACGCGGCTGCGGGCGGCGGAGTGGCGTTCTTCCTGGGCGAGCAGTGCCAATCCAAATTTTTCAATGATGAATTGTACCGCAACGGCAAAGGACTTTTTCCACTGCCCCTGAAAGGACCGGCCGAACTGCCCATCGATCGGCTGGAAACCGCCCCGGATGTGCAGGTCGAAAAGCATTTTATTTTCCGCATATTCGCCGAATTGCGCAACACCTTTTTGCAAACCGTGATGGTGCAGCACTACTTTGCCGTGCCCGATGATTGGCAACCCACGCCCGATTCGACCGTCCGCGCACTCGCCCGGCTCCGAAACGGTGCGCCGCTGGTGGTGGAGCAGGCATACGGCAAGGGCCGGGTAGTGGCATTTTTGACCACGGCCGCCCCGGCCTGGAATAACTGGGCGCGGAATCCGAGTTTCGTCGTGGTCGTGCAGGATTTGCAGGCTTACCTTTCGCGGCGAGACTCGGCCGAGGGTACGCGGCTAGTCGGCGAACCCCTGGAGCTTTCGCTCGATCCGGCCAAATACCAGGCGCAAGTCCGATTCGTCACTCCGCGGGAAGGCGCCTCGCCCACGGCCACGACCGATGCGGCGCCCAACGCCGAAGGCAAACTTTCCGTTGCCCTGAACGAAACCGACGCCGCCGGCGTTTACGAGGCTCGCCTTACCCGCACCGATAATTCCGCCGAAATTCGCCGTTATGCTTTTAACGTGGATCCGGCCGAGGGCAACCTGGCTGCCTTGGACAAGAACCAATTGGCCGAACGGTTAAATGGATTGAAGTACGAATATGAGCAGGCCTCGATGTTCCAATCGGCGGCGGATAAAACGGCCGACTACGATCTGAGCGAGGTCGTCTTGTACGCATTGGTGTCGTTGCTTTTGTTCGAGCAGATTCTTGCCCACTCGGCGAGCTATCATCCCGGCGCATCGCGCGCGGACAGGGCGGCTGGAGGTGCGCGATGATCCACTATGGCTTGCCGCTTGCAGCCCAGGGCGCCGCCCGCATCACGTTCGAATGGGGACGCATTCAATCGAATTCCGATTGGATTCTGCCTGTCGGAGCGTGCCTGGCGATCATGCTCTTCGTGCGATATATGTATCGCCGCGACTCGGTCGAACTGCCTGCGCTAGTGGGCTGGATTCTGACCGCCCTGCGGACCGCGGTATTTCTCGGTCTTTTGATTTTGTTCTTGCAGCCCCATTGGCGATTGGAAAGCGAAGTAGTCCGCAATTCCAAGGCCGTACTGCTCGTGGATACCAGTTTGAGCATGGGACTCGGCGCCGGCGAATTGGAGCCGGTCAAAACACCGGCCGGCAAACAGGGCGCGAACGAGCGACAGACGCGGAATGGTCGATCGGCGGCAGCGCCATCCGGCGCCGACAGCCGCTTGCATCAAGTGGCCGCGATGCTCGATGAGACCGATTTTCTCGCGCAGCTCCGAAAAACACACGACGTTTCGATCTACCAGTTCAACGACGATCTGAAAACCGACGGCGCCGTGACGTTGAATAAGCTTGTGGAGCCTGTTGCCGATAAAAACGCCGCCGGCACAAATTTATCGGATGAAACTAAAACCGATTCCGACCGGCAGGCAAGCGCCAATGCCGAAAACGCGCCCGATTGGGAAAAAATCCTCGCTCCTTCCGGAACCGAAACCCGGCTGGGGCAGGCACTCAGGGATTTGATCCAGAAGGAACGTACCTCGCCGCTGGCCGGTATTGTGCTCTTTAGCGACGGCGGTCAAAATGCCGGCATCTCGCCCGACGCCGCCTTGGAATTGGCCCGCGAAGCCAAGACGCCCGTTTTTACCGTGGGACTGGGATCCGACAAGCAACCGAAAAACGTGCGAGTAAGCGACCTCATCCTGCCCGCCCGGGCGTATCCGGGCGATCATTATACCATAACGGGTTTTCTCCAGGCCGGGCACATGGCGGGCGAGGTGGTTACGGTGCAGGTCCTGTCCCGGCCGGCCGGAACCCGGGCTGCGGATGAAGGCACGGGCAAGGTGCTCGATACCCAACAAGTCACCCTCGGCGCCGACGGTGAAATCCTGCCCGTCAAGTTCGAATTGAATCCCGAGGAACTCGGACGCCGCACAATCTGTTTCCGCGTGCAAGAAGCGGCCGGCGATCAAAATCCAAACGATAACTTCCGCGAAGCCGAAATCGAGATCGTCGATCGCAAAAACCACGTCTTGCTCCTTGCCGGCGGGCCGATGCGCGATTATCACTTTCTCCGCACCCTGTTGCACCGCGATCGCTCGACCACCCTCGACGTGCTCTTGCAAACCGGAGGCGAAGGGATGTCGCAGGAGGGCAAAATCCTCGCCAAATTCCCTTCCACCCGCGAAGCCATGTACGATTACGATTGCATTGTGGCCTTTGATCCCGACTGGCAGGCGCTTGGTAGAGAGCAAGTCGAGCTGCTGGAAAACTGGGTCGCGGACCAGGGGGGCGGCCTGATCCTGGTCGCCGGACCGATTTACACCGCCGCGGCAATAAACGGCTGGACGCAAAACCGGGCCATGACGCCCATCCGCAATTTATATCCGGTGGAATTTCCCCGCCGCTTGTCTTCGGCCGAAAGCGGTGGGTACTCCACCTCCGAGCCCTGGCCGCTGGATTTCACGCGCGAGGGCTTGGAAGCCGATTTCCTTATGCTGGGCGATTCGGCTGCGGCGGGCCGCCGGGCATGGGCCGACTTTGCCGGCGTTTTCAGTTTTACTCCGGTTCGGAAAGCGAAACCGGGCGCAACCGTTTACGCCCGATTTTCCGATCCCCGCGCGGCCGAAGGCGGCGAACAACCGGTGTATATGGCCGGACAATTTTACGGATCAGGAAGGGTGTTTTACCTGGGCAGCGGCGAAATGTGGCGGCTCCGCGCATCGGACGAGGCCTACTTCGAACAGTTTTATACAAAACTGATCCGTCACGTTACACAAGGCCGCTTGTTGCGAGGTTCCAGCCGCGGAGTGCTGCTTACCGGGCAGGATCGATATTTGCTGGGCAATTCGGTCGAGGTCCGCGCACAGTTGATGAATTCACGTCTTGAACCGCTTGTCGCGCCGGGGGTCGAGATGCAGATATTTACTCCCAACGGCAAGATACAAAATCTTACGCTACGGCCCGATCCCACGCGGCAGGGAACGTATCAAGGACAATTTCCAGTTGCCGAAGAGGGCGCATATCGCCTGGAATTGACCGTGCCCGAAAGCGATAACGAACGCCTTATACGCCGCATTTCAGCCCGGCTGCCGGAATTGGAGCGCGAGAATCCACAACGCAACGACGCCCTGCTCGGCCAGATCGCCCGGCAGACCGGCGGAAAGTATTACGCTGGCGTGGATGCAATATTTCGTGATAAATCCCCGCTGGTCGCGCAACTGCCGGATCGCACCAGCACAATTATCCAAACCGACGCGCCCGATCCAAAATGGGAAGAAACCTGGCTGCGCTGGATGATGATTGCACTGTGCGGGGTATTGTGCTTGGAATGGTTGATACGGAGATTGGTAAAATTAGCATGAGATGTTTTATTTCAAACAAACCGCTTGCGGTTTCGCGATAGAACAATCACCCCCCGTGTATTCACGGGTAGCTATTGAGTCTTAGAAAATGAATGTCATATAAGAAATCAGAGCCGGGGCGTGTCTCCCCGGCAATTCCGGGCCGACACGGCCCGGCTCTGAGGAAAAAAACGACATACATTATCTGGCATTTAATAAATGGAATTCGGTAATAATGACTATTGATGATCGCCCTCAACTTGCTCCCGCCGTTAAGACGCTGTTGGGCACTATGCGTCGGTACGTCCGGCAATATGTCTGGGCAGAGGGCGCGGCCGACAGCCTGGCCTGGTTGGGCGCGGCGTTTTGGATCACCCTGGCCATCGACTGGTTCTTTGAGCCGCCGGTTTCGGTTCGCATTCTGATTTTTTCTATGGCCGTCGGAGTGCTGGCGGTCATTTTGGCGCGGCAGATCGGACGCCGGGCGTTCGTCCGCTTGACCGACGGCAACATGGCAACCGTACTGGAGCGGCGTTTCCCGCAGCTAAACGACAGCCTGCTGACGTCCGTGGTCCTATGCGGTCGGCAAGAGGAACAGGCGCACTGCAATGCGGAAATGCTTTCCTACGCATGCCAAGAAGCCGCCCGGCGGATTAAAACCGTGCGGATAGACGAAGTCTTCAATCTCCGGCCTTTGCGCAATAGTTTCACGGCGGCGGTGTTGCTTGTTTTCAGCGTGCTGGCGTTCGGCATTGTTTTTCCCAATGCCTTTGCCTCCTGGGCGCGGCGCAGCCTGTGTTTTTCTAAGGAACTATGGCCTCGGCTGACGCGATTGGAGATCGACGGTTTCCCAGGCGGCATGCGCAAAGTCGCCCGGGGCTCGGACGTGGATATTGTCGTTCGGGCCGACACCTCCATGCCCCGGGTTCCAAAGGTGGTCGAAATTCGTTATCGCGAGGAGGGCGGAGTCCGCGGCCGGGCTGCGATGAACCGCGTGGGCGCGGCCGATCCTTCCAAGGACCGGTACCAGGAATTCGTCTACACCCGGCGCAACGTGCTTTCGCCGATCCGTTTCGACGTTTACGGCGGCGATTTCGCCATCAACGGCCAGATGATCGAGGTCGTGGACAATCCCACCGTTACCTTGACGCTGGATTGCCAATTCCCCGCTTATATGGATCGACGGCCCCGAAGCCTGCCGGTGTCCGGCGTGATGTCGCTACCGCAAGGCTCGCGCATAACTATTCGCGCGGCGGCGAATAAAGAATTGCTTCGCGTGCGGGTCGATACCGTCGCCGATGATAATAACGCTTCGCCGCCGCGGTTTATCGAGGGAAAGGATCTATCGGCCGACCGCCGGGAATTCAATTACACGCTGGAGTCGCTGGATAAAGATACGACGCTGCTGCTGACGCTCTTCGACGGCGACGGCATCAAAAGCCGCGAGCCGGTACGCTTGGGCCTGGCGTCCGTCGCCGACCAGGCGCCGCAGGTCGCCGCCCAACTGGAAGGCATCGGCACGGCCGTCACTCCCCAGGCCCGCGTGGGAGTCGCCGGCCGGGTAATCGATGATTACGGCATCGGCAAGGTCTGGTTCGAACACGCCGTCGATCAGGATAAATCCGAAATTACAGCGATCAATACGCCGGACGGCCATCCCGCGGAGTTCAAACTGGATCCCCGCGACGCCGCATTGGAAGTGCGCGATTTGAAACTCAAGCCGGGCCAAAAACTTTTTCTAAGCGTGAAAGCGGCCGACCTGTGCAGTTTGGGAAAAAGCCCCAACATAGGCGCCGGTGAACGCTGGCTCTTGGACGTTGTTACGCCCGATCAACTGCAAATGATGCTCAAGGCCCGCGAACTGGTGCTACGGCAGCGATTCGAGTCCGTCATCCAGGAAACCACCGAAACCCGGGATCTGTTGGCCCGCATGGAGTTTTCCGACGCGAGTTCCTCGAATGAGGCCGCTTCCGGAGATAAAGATAAACAAAGTCAAAAAGAGAAGCCCGATTCGGGCGATAAACCCAAAAACACCGCCAAAGCGTCAAGACCCGGCAGCGAACCGGATGACGAACCCGGCGATGAACGCGCGGCCGATTCCACTGAGCGGCGACTTGCCTTGCATCTACTGCGGGTTCAAAGGGCGCTTACCAATTGCCGTAAAAACGCCCAGGAAACCCTGGGAGTGGCCGAGGGCATCGACGGCATCCGCCTGCAACTGGTCAATAATCGCATCGATACCGCGGAACTCAAGGAACGGTTGCAGTCGGGCATTGCCGATCCGCTGCGGAAAATCGCCGAGGAAATGTTCCCCGAATTGGAACGCCGGCTGGACGACCTGCAATCGAGCCTGGAGGACGCGAAACTCGCTCCGCAAGCCCGCGACAAAGGCAAAACCCAGGCCGACGCGGTCCTGCTTTCCATGCAGCACGTGCTTGACCGGATGGTCGAATTGCAGGATTATAATGAAATGGTGGAGATGCTCCGTGATATAATTAAGATGCAGGAACAATTGCGCCGACAAACCGAAGAGCGCAACAAGCAAAAACTTCGCGATCTGTTGAAGGAATAACACATGGCCGTCCACAAGCAATCGATTATAGCGGCCGCGATTCTCGGATGGCTGATCTTTTGCGCAGTCGGTTCCTTGCCGGCCGATGCGCAAACTGAAAAGGCAAGCCGGGCCAAGGATGAGAAGGCCGATTCGGCGGCCGAAAAGACTTTGTCCGAATCGTCCAGTGAAAAACCGGCCCCGGATGCCGCCTCGGCCGATAAACTAGCCTTGGAAGAGCAACGCATCGCCGATAAATATAAACATCTCGAAGATGTCATGCTGCAGATGGCCGAACTCAGCGCCCAGACTGATCCCCGCCGCGCCGCCTTGCTGAAAAAGGCCATTGCCCAGAGCAAAGACCAACTCATCGCCGTTAGAATCGAGCGCTTGATCGAGTTTTTGGAAAAGGACCAGCTTTCCCGGGCGATTGAGAACCAGACCCAGCTCGACCAGGAGCTTCGCGGCCTGTTGGAAATGCTCTTGAGCGAAAATCGGTCCAAACGCATTCAGTCGGAAAAGACCCGGATTCGCGAGTATCTCAAACGGCTTGGCAATATCCTAAAACAAGAAAAGGACGTTCAAGCCCGGACCGCCGACCGCGACGATGCGAAACTTCTTGCCGGCCAACAAGGAAAAATCGCCGATAAAACCGGCGGCCTGGCCAAGGATATTCAAACCAACGAAGAAGGCGAAAACAAAAATCCGGAAAGCAAGGAAGGACAGGATCAACAAAACGGCGATCAATCGGGCAATCCCGCCCGCAAACGCCTCGATGCCGCGCAAAAACGCATGGACGAGGCCCGGATAAAACTCGAAAAAGCCCAACACGAAGGCGCCGCGAAAGATCAAGAAGAGGCGGTCAAGGAATTGCAGCAGGCCAAGGCCGAGTTGGAGCAAATACTGCGCCAGCTTCGCGAGGAGGAAGTCCAGCGGGTGCTGGCCATGCTCGAGGCCCGATTCCGCAAGATGCTGGAAATGCAACGCGACGTGTACGACGGAACTGTACGCTTGGATAAAATTCCGCCGGCCGAGCGCACGCATAACCACGAAATCGAGTCCAGCCGCCTTAGCGGCAAGGAAATGCAAATCGTCGTCGAGATCGATAAGACCCTGCTGATATTGCGCGAAGACGGCACTACCGTGGCATTCGCCGAGGCCGCCGACCAAATGCGCTCCGACATGCAACAGGCCGTCGACCGCCTGTCCCAGGCAAAGGTCTCTCAGGTTACCCAAGGCATCGAACTGGACGTCATCGCCACCTTGGAGGAAATGATCGATGCACTGAAAAAAGCCCAAAAAGACTTGGAAAAAAATCAGAATAAGCCCAAACCCCAAAGCGGGCAGGAAGATTCGCCCCTGGTCGATAAACTGGCCGAGTTGAAGATGATCCGGGCTTTGCAGATGCGCATCAACACCCGCACCCAACGGTATTCCAAACTCGTGGAAGGCGAACAGGCCGAAAATGCCGATCTGGTCGATGCCCTCAGGCGTCTTGCCGAGCGCCAGCAGCGGGTCTATCGGGTAACGCACGATTTGTCGTCGGGGAAAACAGAATGAATGTAGTATTTGGGTGCAAATTGATGAGCGTGGTTATTATTGCTATTCAAGCGCTGTTGGGTACGGCGTCGGCGGTTGCGCAATCGTCCGATGCGGCGGCAAAAACACCGCGGTGGAAAGCCCCGTCCGTGGAATCCGTTAAATCAAAAGCCATGGAGTGGCTTAAAGAGAGGAACGTCGATCAGCCGGTTTGGGCAAAGGCCGAGGAAATTTGGGCCGGCGCTTCCGAGCAAACAAAAGAAGAAGAACTTCTCGCGCATCTGGCGGCCACGTTCGCCTTGGCCGATTCGAATGCGGAAAAGTTGGCGGCTTTATGCTCGCAGCCGCGCGCCAGCATGATATTGCCCGATCAAGCATGGCTCGCCGATCCGCGGACCCCGCCTTTTGTTGCATGTAACATGCGGTTGTTCTATGCAAGGTGGCTGGTCCAGGAAATGTTATTTGAAGAAGCCCGGCAGCAGATTTCGGGATTGGAGCCATCCGACGCGGCCGCTCCGGCAACATTGCTCTTTTATCAAAGCGTGGTCTATCACAAACTGTTGGAAAAGCAGTCCGGATTGAAAACGCTGGATGCATTGCTCGAGGGGGCCGAGACCAGTCCTCGGCGATACGTCGCGGTTGCCCGGCTGATGCGCGACGACCTTGACGGCCTTCAGCAGGACTCGCTCGATCATATCGCCCGGCGCATGGACGATATCCGCCGCCGGCTGGATCTTGGCCGCACCGGTCCGAAAGTCCGCAAAGTCGAGGACGGCGTGATCGAGTCGCTCGACAAGCTCATAAAACAAATCGAAGACGAGCAACAACAGCAGCAATCCGCCGGCGGCGGCAATACGCTGCGTCCGAGTGGTCCGGCCCAAGACAGCGTGCCCATGGGCGGAAAAGGACCCGGCGACGTGACCAGGCGCGATATCGGGTCGGAAAGCGACTGGGGCAATCTGCCGCCCAAGGAGCGCGAAGAAGCCCTGCAACAAATCGGCCGCGACTTTCCTTCACACTATCGCGATGTTATCGAACAATACTTTAAAAAACTTGCCTCTGAGGGCAGCGAATAGGAAAAGGATGAAGGAAACCGCTTGCGGTTTCGCGGTGACAACCGAAAACTGACAACTAATAACTGACGACTGAAAACTGACATGTGGCAAATCATTTTTTGTTTATTCCTGACAGGCGCGTCGCCCACGTTTGAAGTGCAAACGCTCGACGACCGGGTCATCTCCGGGACGTTAGCGGAATTGACGGCCGATGGATTGACCGTGGAAACAACCGCGGGCAAGGTCTTTTTGGAAACCGAAAAACTGCTGAATGTGTCGCTCAAACAGAAACCCTCCGCACCGGTCCCGCCGCCGGGGGCTTGGATCGAACTGACCGACGGGTCAACGATTGTCGCCAGGCAATACACGGTCCGGGGCAACCGGGCCGCGATCACGCTGCTTAATGATGAAGTGTTGGAAACGCCCACCCGATCGATCCGCAACGTACGATTGCAGCATGTATCCGAAGCCCTGGCCGGCCAATGGTCGCAGATAATGACTGCTAAACTCGACGGCGACGTACTCGTGGTGCGCAAAGGCGATAACCTCGACTATCAGCAAGGCGTGCTGGGCGACGTAAACGCCGACGTCGTGCGTTTCCAACTCGACGGCGAAGATTTGCCGATCAATCGCGCCAAGGTGTTCGCCTTTGTCTATCGACACCCGTCGGGCGAAGCACGGCCCGAGGTGATTTGCCGCCTCACCGACGTTTTCGGCTCGCATTGGCAGTTGAGAAAAATCACCTTGGGGAAAAAATTGCAGTTGACCACGCCCGCTGGCCTGACGTTTTCCTGCCCCCTTGAAATCCTTGCATCGATCGACTTCTCTTTGGGGAAAATCGTGTATCTCAGCGATCTAAAGCCCGAATCCGTCGCCTGGACGCCGTTTTTCAATACGGCAAAAACCTTGCCCTCGATGGAACAATTGTACGCTCCTCGCCAGGACCGCAATTTCGAATCCAATCCACTGCAACTTGCCGGGACCGAATACGGCAAGGGGCTTGCAATCCGCAGCCGAACCGAAATGGTTTACCGCCTGCCCGGCTCCTTCGCCCGTTTTAAGGCCGTCGCCGGCATAGACGACTCGGTGCGGCTGCAGGGAAACGTGCGATTGTTGATCCGCGGCGACAATGACCTGCTGCTGGATATGCCCGTCTCCGGAACCGATGCGCCTAAGCCGATCGATCTGGACCTGACCGGCGTGCGGAAGTTGATTATTCTGGTCGATTTCGGCGACCGGGCGAGCCTCGGCGATCACCTCGATCTGTGCAACGCGAGAATCACAAAATGAAACGGCTGCCGGTTGATATTCTCCGCAAGCGAAACATGCCGATGCCGGGACTCCGGACATTTATTCGCATGATGATCGGGATATGTGTTCTGGGAACGTTTTCCACACTCATAGCCGCACCCGATCAGGCCGTGCTCGACGCCGAAGCCCGGCGCATCGCGGTAATCGAGAAGGCAAAGCCGGCGGTGCTGTCGATTTTCGAGTTGCAGGGCCGGGGCGGCGGATCGGGCGTGGTAATCTCGGCCGACGGTTACGCAATCACGAATTTCCACGTGGTGCAGCCCTGCGGAGCGGCCATGAAATGCGGCATGGCCGACGGCCGTGCGTACGACGCCGTGCTGGTCGGATTGGATCCCACGGGCGACGTTGCACTTATAAAACTCTTGGGCCGCGACGACTTCCCCTTTGCCGAAACGGCCGACAGCGATCAAGTCCGCCCGGGCGACGGCGTCTTGGCCATGGGCAATCCGTTTTTGTTGTCCACCAATTTGCAGCCCACGGTCACGTACGGCATTATTTCAGGAGTGCATCGCTACCAATTCCCATCCGCCACTCTGTTGGAATACACCGACTGCCTGCAAACCGACGCCTCGATCAATCCGGGCAATTCCGGCGGGCCGCTTTTCGACGACAAGGGCCGTTTGATCGGCATCAACGGTCGGTGTTCGTTCGATAAACGCGGCCGGGTCAGCGTCGGCGTGGGGTATGCCGTCTCGATCAACCAAATAAAGAATTTTCTGGGCCATTTAAAAAGCGGGCGGATCGTCGATCATGCCACGCTCGGTGCCCGGGTGACCACCGACGAGGAAGGCCGCCTTGTGGTGGCCGAAATCCTGGAGCAATCCGACGCCTTCCGCCGCGGTTTGCGCGACAACGACGAAATCGTCAGCTTTGCTGGCAGAACGGTCTCAACGGCCAACGGGTTTAAAAACATATTGGGAATTCTACCCAAGGGCTGGCGCGTGCCCTTGAGTTACCGCCGCGACGGCAAGCGATACGATATACTCGTTCGTTTGCCGCCTTTGCATCACCAGGAGGAATTATTGCAGGCGACCGAAAGTCATCGGTCCGAGGAACCGATGCCGCTGCCCCCGCCGGACGAACAGCCCAATCCTAAAACACCCAAACCCGGCGAAAAGCCCGACGGCCCGAAAAAACCCGATCCCGGCGGCCGCCGTCCGGCCGCCGCGCAGACGCCCGCGGCGGAGATGCCCGATATCGTGAAAAAATCTTTTCAAGAAAAGCGGGGATACGCCAATTATTACTTCAACAAACTCAGTCAAGATCGGATCTGGAAGGCATGGAACGGCAAATGCCGTCTTGCCGATCGGCGCGGACCGTGGTCGTTGTCGGGCAGTTTGCCGAACGGCGGAACTTTCAACATCGAAATAAGCGACGGCCGGGCCGAGCTTAAGGCGCCCTCGCTTCAATCGCAATGGACGCCGGGCGACGATTCCGGCTCATCGCTCAATCCGCCCCATAGCGGCGGACTTTTGGCGGCATTGTATCTTTGGCGCCGACTGGCCGTGGAAGGCGTCGCGCGTTTCGGCGATGTGTATTATCTGGGCACGGCGCCGCTTGCCGGGCGCGAAGGCCTGGCCGATGTGATCGTCGGCACGTACAAAAGCCTGGAATGTCGCTTTTACTTCGATCCGGCCGAAGGCAACCTGCTGGCCTTGGAGATGTTTCCCGATGAAGATGCCGATCCATGCGAAGTGTATTTTTCCCAATATCACGATATAGACGGCGGCATCCTGCCCGGACGCATGGAAGTGCGTTTTGGAGACGAAGTTTTTGGAACATTAACGATCAATGAATTTCGATTTGAAAAAACCGTTAATAAATAAGCAGGATTATTCATGATATTACAATAGCCCGAAGCGCAAGCGAGGGGCTGTAAACGTTTTGCCCTCGCTTGCGCTTCGGGCTAGTGTAAATAATTTCAAGCCATGAATAATCTGGAATATGTGCTTACATTACGCATATAGTCAAATGAGGCAAATCATATCCATCAACATGATGATGAATCCTTCGTCGTTTAGCCGCGGCGCTTGCGCCGCGCGCTTTGCGACCTTTGCATCCGTGTTGTTATTTTTCGCTTCCGTTGCCTTCGCCGCGGGTGAGTGCCTTGCGGAAACCGCCGGCACGCTCGATCAGGTTCAGGCAAAAATAGTGAAGATCTACGGCGCGGGCGGATACCGCGGCCTGGAAGCCTATCAAAGCGGCATGTTGATTTCGCCCCAGGGACATATTCTCACAGCTTATAGTTACGTGCTCGACACCGATTACATTACCGCTTATCTGGCCGACGGCCGGAAATTCGAGGCCAAACTCCTAGGCGCCGATCCGCGATTGGAAGCAGCCGTGCTGAAAATAAATGCCGATGATCTGCCTTATTTCGATCTTGATCGGCCCGCCAAGGCGGAGGCAGGCTCTAAAGTGCTGGCGCTGAGCAATGTTTTCAACGTGGCCCAGGGCGACGAACCGGCAAGCGTGCAACACGGCATAGTTTCGGCGATCGCCAAATTGGAAGCCCGGCGCGGGGCGTTTGAAACCCCCTATCGCGGTCCAGTGTACGTACTCGATGCAAAAACGAACAATCCGGGCAGTGCGGGCGGGGCTTTGGTCAACCGCCGAGGAGAACTCCTGGCCATGCTGGGCAAAGAACTGAGAAACTCGATGAACAATACCTGGCTTAATTACGCGGTCCCGATAGAAGAGCTTCGAGGGTCAGTCCAGGCAATTCGGGGCGGAAAATTTGTTGCCCAACGGGAATCCGACACGAACCGGAAGCCGCCGCATTCGCTTACTCTGGAAGCCTTGGGTATCGTGCTTGTTCCCGACGTGCTGGAACGAACTCCGCCATACGTCGAACAAGTCCGCCCGGGTTCGCCCGCCGAAAAGGCCGGCCTTAAGCCCGACGATCTTGTCGTTCTTTTAGGCGATCAATTGGTTCAATCCTGCAAGCTCTTGCGGGGAGATCTTGAATATGTGGATGCTTTTGATTCGGTTAAGATCACGGTGCTGCGCGGCCGCGATTTGATGGAATTCACCTTGTCCGAAGCAACGCCGAAGAAAGATACGCCATGAACGAACAACTCAATTTAATTGCAAATTGTAAATTGCAAATTGCAAATTGCAAATTGAAAATTAAATATTGCAAAAGTCCCCTCTCCGGGCACCGCGCCAGCGGTCGGGAGAGGGTTAGGGTGAGGGCGGGTGCCATGCCCACGCTTGTCGTGGACATGTTAAAAGTCTTTATAACCGCGATTTTATCGGCTTTTTTGTATGCCACAATGATTTCCGTTGCCGCGGCGGCCGAGGATTTGGATTCTCTGGAACAAAAAGCCGTAAACGATGCTGTCGATCGCGTCGCGCCCTCGGTGGTGCGCATCGAAACCATCGGTGGATTGGAACAGGTGGAAGACGTGCGCTTCGGGGCCGGTCCGACCACGGGATTGATTATCGATCCGGATGGTTACGTCGTTTCCAGCGCGTTTGGATTGATCAACAAACCGACTTCGATTCTCGTCCGTCTGCCCGACGGCACGCGCAAGCCGGCCAAACTAGTGGCCACGGACCACGTGCGGATGATCGCGCTTTTAAAGATCGACGCGGACAAACCGCTGCCGGTATGCGAACTTGCACCTTCCTCGGAGATGCGCGTGGGCCAGTGGGCCATTGCCCTGGGACGCACGTTCGAGGGCGACCGGCCCAACGTTTCCGTGGGAATTCTGAGCGCGAAAGACCGGATATGGGGAAAGGCCCTTCAAACCGACGCCTCGGTTTCGCCCAACAATTACGGCGGGCCCCTGGTCGATATCCGCGGCCGGGTGATGGGGGTGATCGTGCCGCTTTCGCCGGAATCGGCCGACGAAGTCGCCGGGTACGAGTGGTACGACTCGGGCATCGGTTTTGCGATTCCGGCCGATCACATTCAAAAAATCCTCACCCGCTTGAAAAAGGGCGAAGACCTCCGTCAAGGCTTTGTAGGCGTGGGCATGCAGTCGCAAAACATTTACATTTCGGAACCGGTGATTGCCGTTTGCCGGGTGAAATCGCCTGCCGCCGAGGCCGGCTTGAAGCCCGGCGACCGGATTGTCGAGGTCGAAGGGCGCAAAATCAGCCGGTCGGCCGAGTTCCGCGAGGAAATCAACCGCCGATACGCCGGCGATAAACTCAAACTGGTCGTATTGCGCGGTAAAGAGCGGCTCCAGCGCGAACTAACGCTGGTCGATAAAATCCCGGCATATCAGCGACCTTATTTGGGAGTCCTGCCGATGCGCGGCAGCGGCGAAGCGGGCGTAAAAATCCGCTATCTTTTTCCCGATGGTCCAGCCGCCAAGGCCGGGATAATCGCCGGAGACGTCGTGCTTGCTATTGACGGCAAAACGGTCGATAAACGCGAGGATCTGATCGAGGCCATGCTCGCATATCAGCCCGACCAGTCCGTGGATTTGGAAATTTTGCACGGCGATAAAAAAGAACATCGCAAATTGACCCTCGGCGGTTTGAGCCGGTCGCCGCCGCCCGCCGTGCTTCCTACGGCATGTGAAAAACAAAAATCGGGCCAGGCAAAGGGGCTGGAAATCGGTTCGATCAAATTGAAAATCGCCGGCTATTCCAACGACGCTTTCGCTTATGTGCCGGAAAATTACGATCCGAAGACGCCTTACGGCCTGGTTGTCTGGTTGCATGGGGACGGAGGCTTGGATTGGGCAAGGGCCGTTGATTCCTGGAAACCGCTCTGCGAACGTTACGATCTGATTTTGGCTGCGCCGAAGTCGGCCGAGTCCAAAAAATGGACGCCCCGCGACGTGGACCTGGTCAATCATCTGATCGCGCAAATAGACGATAAATACAACGTCGATCCGCTCCGCGTCGTGGTGCACGGTCATGAAACCGGCGGCGCGTTGGCATCGTTCGTCGCCTTACGCAGCCGCGAGATAATTCGGGCCTTGGCCGTGGTCGATGCCCCGTTAACGGTCCTGCCGCCGGAAAACGATCCGCAATATAGATTTGCTGTTTATATAGCCGCGAGCGAAAAATCACCGGCCGCTCGATCGCTCAAAAAGGTCTTGGCCATGCTCCGTGAAATGAATATCCCTATGATCGAAAAAAAACTGGGCGACGAACCTCGCTATCTCAATGCGGAGGAGTTGGCCGAACTCGCCCGATGGATCGACATGCTGGATGTGATCTGAAGAGGGCGGCTTACTTATGCCCAAACGTAAAAAAACACCTTTAAAACATGCTTCCAGGGTGCAATCGGCGTATGCAATCGCGTCGGCACAACAACTCCGTATACTGGCCGGAACGGCATTGATTGTTGTTATCGTTTTCTTGGCATATTTATCATCCATATCCGGCGACTTTATTCTTGATGACGACGTGCTCCTGACGGAGAACCCGCTTGTCAAGGCCCCCGACGGCCCATATCGGTTCTGGTGCTCAACCGAAGCCATGGACTATTGGCCCGTGACCAATACCATTCTCTGGATCGAGTGGCGGTTGTGGGGAATGCATTCGACCGGCTACCATATTACCAACCTGATCTTGCACGTCGTCGAATCGCTGCTGGTTTGGGTTGTTTTGCGCAACTTATCCATTCCCGGGGCTTTTTTCGCGGCCTTGATCTTCGCCGTCCATCCGGTGAACGTGGAGTCGGTGGCCTGGATTTCGTCACGGAAAAACCTCATGGCGATGTTGTTTTTCCTGCTGTCGATTCTGTGGTATTTCAAGGCCCGGATGCCCAGGGCAAGAGCGGATACGGCGGCTGTACGTTCCCACGGAGGACCGTGGGAACGAGAAAGAGCGGATACGGCGGCTGTATGTTCCCATGGAGGACCATGGGAACGAGTGAGTATGGAAATCCCCTCGCCTGTCGCTCCTTGCCACTCGACACTTTGGTACTGGCTGAGCCTGGCGGCATTCACACTGGCAATGTTGAGCAAGGGATCGGCGGCCGTGCTGCCCGTTTTGCTGCTTTTGATTGCCTGGTGGTTGCGTTCGACGGCGAGCGTGCCAACTCCCGTTTCCGCGAAAACCGGACTGTCCACTTACTTGCGGCGGGATTTATTGCGGACGGTTCCATTCTTCCTGATTGCCTTGGCCTTGGCGGCGATAAATGTGTGGTTCCAAAAACACGGCACTGAGGTAGTGGGCCGGACCGCCGGATTCGTGGAGCGTCTACTGGGGGCGGGCGGAGTGGTATGGTTTTACCTTTTCAAGGCAAGTTTGCCATTCGATCTGGCGTTTATTTATCCGCGGTGGAACATCGAGGCCGGCAATCCGTTGTGGTGGCTGCCGCTTACGGCCGCATTGTTCGTTACGGCAGTGCTTTGGCTGTATGGAAAAACTTGGAGCCGGCCGATCTTGTTCGCTTGGGGATTTTTTTGCGCGGCGCTTGTGCCGGTTATGGGCTTCATAGATGTGGGTTTCATGCAATACTCCCTCGTGGCGGACCATTATCAGCACATTGCAATTATCGGGGTGATTGCGCTGGCCTCGGTGGGCTGGAGCGAATGGCATCGCCTTATGCGAATCGGAGCACGATGGACTACTGCCGTCGCTGTTTTGATAGTGGTGTCATTCACACTTCTGACATATCAACAAAACGGAATCTACCGCGACGATATCTCTCTGTACAAGGCTGCATTGGCAAAAAATCCGAGCTGTTCGATTGCCCACAACAATCTGGGTTTTGCATTATATAATTTAGGCAGGCCGCTGGAGGCAATCGAGTATTACGGGCAGGCCTTGGCGCTCGATCCTAAGTATGCCCAGGCCAAAAATAACTTGGGGGTCGCACTGGTCCGAATAGGCCGGCTTCAGGACGGAATCGATCAGTTCGAGCAAGTCCTGCGGTTCAAACCCAACGACCGGGATGCCCACGACAACCTGGGAAGTGTATTGTTGGATGTTGGCCGAGTGGGGGATTCAATCTATCACTGCAAGCAAGCCTTGCTGCAAAAGCCAAACGATCCCGCCGCTCAGTATAACCTGGGGAATGCCTTGATAAAAACAGGCTCGCTAAAAGAAGCGATCATGCATTACGAGCAGGCTTTGCGAGCCAACCCCGATTATCCTCAAGTCCACAACAATCTGGCCGGCGCACTGATCATGGCGGGCCGCCTTCAGGAGGGGATCGAACACTTGAAGCAGGCACTGCGACTAATGCCGGAAGATATCAACTCCTGGCACAATTTGGCGAAGGTCCATGCCATGAATCATCAATCCTCCGAAGCAATTGCCGCTGCCCGGAAGGCCCTGGAACTTGCGCGATCCCGGGGGCGGACCGAACAGGCCCAGCAAATTGAAAATTGGTTGAATTCCTACCGCGCCAGCCTGTCAGAACCCCCAAAATGAACCGCCTCCGCATCGCCTGCCGCGTTTCTATCACTTTGTAACTTATATCGGGTTTCCAAGAGCTTACACAAAACTTTCCAAAACTTCACTTTGCATCAGTAGGCCGCTGGCAGCGAATGTCGCGTCGACAAAGGGTGCGGGAAAAATACCGTGCACCGGTCTGGTAAGGCTTGTCTGGGGCGAATGCGCCACCCAACTGCTTCCCAAGGTCTCGAAAAGTACGTGCGTCGCATTAGTCGCGGCGGAGAAATTACCGCGGCGGGCGGCCGCCGGTGCGAGACCGGATTGTGAACGAGTCGCGGCGGCGGATTCGTGAAGCGACGTGCCGGAGACAAATTCGGGTAGTTGATACGAAAGTGATGTCTTGACCGATGATCCTGCTTTTACCGCCGTACCAATAATCGGGATCGAACCGGAGGTGTCGGCCACCGCCATTTGGCTGCAAGTCGCCTGGAGTTGGCTCCAAGTGAGCTGGCCGGGCTGATTCGATCCCCAGGGATTGTAAAGGGTGAACTTGTCGGTGGAGGCGTTATAGCCGACGATCGCGTAAGCATGTGACGAGTACAGGCCCAAATTAGTTCCCGACCACTGTAGGGTCCCGATCGTCAACGCCTTTTTGGCCGCAAGCGCGCTAATGGCCACCTGCTTGTTAGTGCTGGTCATTATATAGTCGGTGGCATTGTAGCCGAGCACCTGGGCGTCGACCGTGGCCATCCATCCGCCCTGGATTGAAGCGTAAGCATTCAGGCCGTCGCGGCCTTCTTTGCCGGTCTGGTTCCACTGTGCGTAAGCCTTTTCGGCCAAGGGAATCCACAGCGAGTTGGCGGTGTTGGTATAATAGGCTCCGTAATCGGCGTAGACCAACATGCCCGAGGTGGTTGTCGGCAACATGCGGTCGACGGTCACGTAGTCGGCGGTTCCGATGTTGTTCGTGAAGCCGGCGCTAATGCTGCCGTTGCTGTAGTTGTAGATGGTTCCGTAAGTGCCGGTGTATAAGCGGACGGTGAAAGTCCCGTCGCCATTGTCGATAAACATGTTCTGGACCGCGGCCGGGTTGCTGTCGGCAAGGGTGCCCAGGGCGGATATGAAGTAGCAGTCGCCCAGTGAGCCTTGGTATTCATCGGTATGCGACGGCGTATGCGGGAACAGCGAGCCGGCGACCGATTTGTAGACCAATGAGGTATTGCAGAGCGTCGGATGGTCGGCGCCAAGGAACCACTTGTCGATAAGCTTGTTGAGCTTCGCGGCGGAGCTGCCGATGGCCAGGTTTCCCAGCGATATGCCTTGAAAAGTGGCATTGGCCGCGTTGCCGTTAATTACGTCGCCGGCCAGCACTTGCACGTACCCGGGGATGTTCAGTGTCCCTGCCTGGTTCAGGATTTTCTTCAAGTCGCCGAATTCCGTGGTGTCGACCACGCCGTCGCCGCCCACGCTGCGAAGAATCTGGATCATGTCCTGCCGGCTAACCGAGCCATCAGCGTCAAGGCTGGTTACGAGCTTTGCCAGGGCCGCATTTTGCAGGCTCGCCGTATTCGCCTGGACGGTGACCTTTGCCGTGCCCGACGCTGAGCCGCTCTTGACTGTCACTGTGCAAACGCCGATGGTGCTCGGGGCGGTGAACAGCCCGGAAGCGTTGATCGTGCCGCCGCTGGCGCTCCAAGTGTACGTCTGCAGATTCGACATCGACCGTTGGAATTGGTCCAAGGCCTGGGGGATAAACTGCTGAGTGGTTCCCTGGTAAACGGAAGCCGTATTGGGCGTAACGGCAATGCTCGTCAAGATCTGATTCACAACCGCCATGATGGCAAACGAAATGCCCGGATTGTTGGCAAGGCGGGCGGTCAGGGTGTAAGTGCCCGACATCCCGAAGGTGACCGTGGTCACGCCACTTTTGGTCGTGAAGCTCGGCGCCGGGGCCCCGGAGGGAATACTCGTCGTCGACCATGTCAGGGTAATCGGCCCGGGCATTGCGTTGCCGAATTGGTCGGCGAATGTTGGAACCGGCAATTGCAGGTTTGTTCCGGAAACATTAATCGGAGCAGTGGATAGATTTTTAATGCTTGTGATCGTGGGCGTTACCACGACGGACTTGACCGCACTGACTGACAGGCCGCCGGCGTCAACTATCTTCACGGCCAGGTTGTACGTGCCGGCCTTGGTGAACGTGATCGTCGTATTTTTTGCGCCATTGGTGCCATTAATGCCGAAGGTCGCGGCCCCGCCGGCAGGCGTGCCGGTGATCGACCAATTGTAGACGAGCTTGGATTCGCCTGCATCGTCGCTTCCCAAGACCGAGAGCGAGGCAGTTTTGCCGATAACGGACGCATTGCTATTGACGCAAATCGGTTTCGACACGGTCGGTGCAACGTTGCCCGGCGCAGCAGCCCCGACCATAGCGACCGACCCTGGCTGGGCACCCCCTATTACCAAGGACGATAAACCATTCCCGCTCAACAGTGCGCGCGGTTCGAGCAGTTCGCTGCGAAGCACGCGATTGCGGGCCTTTGATGATTTGCGGGAAGAAAAACCCAGATGGTGAAAACGACGGCCGATCATGGTCTAGCTCCTTAATGATGCCCCGATCATAATTAAGAATCAAGACACAAGAGCAGAGAACAGTCCTAGCCCACGGGAAAATGTCCCACGGACATGCGTTATCACGCCGCCGCGTTTGGGATAAGTTTTGCCGTCATCGGACGATTGTCGATCAGTCGGCCATAGGGCAAGGTTGAACACTTCAGCGGCATCTAAACCCTATGTCACGTTTTGCCCCGTGTCAAATCGCCGCCCGCCGCGCCTTTGCTCCACCGCAACAAATGTTGATTTTCAGGGAATCATAAAAGATAAGCCGCTGTTCCCAGGGCCTTAGCTAAAGGAATTGCCATCCATTATACGCTAACCGCTGGCCACGATTATTAACCTGAGTTTTGGATGAAGTATGTATGGTAATATTTTGCCCCCGAGTGTGTAGTGATATTTTGCCCCGGAGGGGCTTAGTCGTGTAGCTGGCGGCGTTAGCCGCCGGGAAATAGGTTACACAAATACAAAAGCCCTGAAAGGGCGACATTGAAGTGGAAAATGTCTATCAATGCCGCCCTTTCAGGGCTTGATCCTCCGTTTTGACTTTGATCTGTACCAGGGACTCACGCCCCTGGCTACACGACTAAGCCCCTCCGGGGCCATGGACAGATTAGTTAAGCAAAACTCGGGTTTTTACGAACTCGGTGTATCGAGATAGGTATCTTGTCCCATTTGCTGTTGCATCTTTTTGCGTTCTTTTTCAAAGTACATCAGGGCCTTGCGTTGGCGGAAATGGCGGCGTTCGACCTTTTTTTGAGACCTGTGGAAAAGTTTATGCAGGGACTCGAACGGGCCGGGCGATTGCTTGCCCTGGGCTTCTAATTTTTTGGCTTTCTCCGGTCCCAGGCCGGTTAGAATCAAGTCGTCGTCCAGGGCCAGATACTGGCGATAGGTGCCGGGATCGCCCTGCCGCCCGCACCGACCGAAAAGTTGGCGGTCGATGCGGCTGGCGTCGTGCATTTCGGTGCCGATAACGTGCAGCCCTCCCATTTCGGCGACGCCTTCGCCGAGTTTGATGTCGGTGCCGCGCCCGGCCATGTTCGTGGATACGGTCACTTTACCGGGTAATCCGGCGTGGGCCACGATTTCGGCTTCGGCCTCGATGTGGTTGGCGTTAAGAACCTGGTGCTCGATGCCCCGCGCCTTAAGCAGTTCGGAAAGTTGTTCCGATTTGTCGATGGAACGGGTGCCGATCAGTATCGGACGATCCTCTTTGTGCAGTCGTTCGATTTCCTCCAACACGGCGGCCCATTTGGCGTTGGTGGTTCCGAAGACCATTTCCGGAAGACGCCGGCGGATCGAGGGGCGGTTGGTGGGAATCGCCAGCACGTGACAGCGATAAATTTTTCGCAACTCCCGCGCCGATCCCATTGCCGTGCCCGTCATGCCCGCCAGGTTCTCGTAGCGGAGGAAAAAATCCTGGATCGTGATTCGCGCGGCCTGCCCGGTGGCCACGGTGACCTCCACGCCCTGCTTGGCCTCCACCGCTTGATGAATGCCGTCGCGCCATTTGCGGCCTTCGGCCAGCCGGCCGGTGAACTCGTCCACGATCACTATCTCGCCGTCGCGGACCACGTATTGCCGATCCAGATGATATTCTCGGTCGACCAGTATGGCGCGTTCGATGTACTGATAAATCGTCACCATGCCCACCGTGTCCATGGCCGGCGGCTTGGGCAGCAGCCGCACCTTTTGACGGCCCTCGCGCGTCAGTTCCACCGTCCGTTTTTCATGGTCGTAATCGTAATCTTCGTCCTCGACAAATTCCTTGATGACCGAGGCGCTCCACTTGTGGCACTCCACGGCCAGCCGCTCTTCCTCGGTGGGCAACGCGCTGATAATCAGCGGCGTGCGGGCCTCGTCGATAAGAATGCTGTCGGCCTCGTCGACCAGGGCGAAATAGGCGTCCCTCTGGACCGGCTTCTCGTTCGAGCCGCCGGGCCCTTTTCCCAGCATCCCGCCCAGCAAGTCGGTTTGTCCTTCTTGAATGCGCCGCAAAAGCAGGCGATCGCGGAGAAAATCAAACCCGAATTCCTTGGCCGTCCCGTAGGTAACGTCGCTCTCGTAAGCCTTGCGCCGTTGGGGCTGCGTCATTTCTGTTTCGATCACGCCCACGCTCAACCCCAGGGCCTTGTAGATGGGGCCCATCCACTCGGCGTCGCGGCGGGCAAGATAATCGTTGACCGTGGCCAGGTGGCATCCCCTGCCGGTCAGGGCGCAGAGATACATCGGCAACGTGGCCACCAGCGTTTTGCCTTCGCCGGTCTGCATTTCCACTATCGAGCGATTAAACATGGCGATGCCGCCGAGAATCTGCACGTCGAAATGCCGCATGTCGATTGTCCGGCGCCCGGCCTCGCGGACCAAGGCATATCCTTCGACCAGCAATCGGTGCAACGGCTCGCCGCTTTTCGCGCGGTAGCGCAACGATAGACTCCGCTTGCGAAGCTGCTGGTCGCCGAGCTGTTGCA
>JBEKFZ010000035.1:0-37743 GCA_050013075.1 Thermoguttaceae bacterium
GACGTTGATACGACCTGGAACGGCAATGAAAAATGGATCGAGATCGGCAAGGTCGCCGCCGCCAACGGCAACGGAACGTACGCTTGGGATACTACGGGCCTGGCCGCGGGCACGTATTACTTGGCCGGCTACATGTACGACTACTCAACCAAAACTCCCACGTATTCCAGGTTGAGCACGCCGATAACGATTTCTATCAGTCAAACTAATTCCGTTTCCAACTCGAACTCTTTCACCGCGAATCGATTGGCGTCGATAGGCGGGACGACAGTTGACAAGTCTGCCGGCGACACAACTAGCCTAGCCTTCAATTCGGCTGCAAACGATCAATCAATTAAAGATTCCATTTTCAGTTCGGATGATTTGGTAAAGTCGAGTGCTTCAAAAATGCTCACAGAGAAAACTGAAACAGGCTATCAAGATGAAGAATATCTTGCGCTAAACAACGTAAAGCAAGAAATAACGGCAATTGATATGGTTTTACAGGATCAATACATCTGGCACGATCATTATTCAGAAAGTTGATCGATCGAATAGAATTGTCAAGCCAAGAACCAAGGTAATGGAATCATAGGGATTTCAACCAGATATTTCCTCCGATGTTCTTCAGACATAAGGGAAATAATTCAGCGAAAATATCGCGATAAAAGCAAAATAAGAAAGTAGCGAAGTATTCTATCTGGAAGGCGCTATTGTACTGAAGAAAAGCCCTCAATAGATAATCTTCATTCCACGCTATACCGGCGTATACCCAATCCTTGGGATACTCAAAAGGATGAAAAATGTCGTGGAAGTGCACATAAACGCCTTGGGGCAGGCGAGGCAGCACTTGGAAAAAGATGTGGTTGACATCGCTGCCGATTTTAGCGACATGGGTGGAATCGATGAATAATATGTCGCCGTCGTTTAATTCGTCGAATAATTCCAACTCAACATCTTGAACTCTCCGTGTGATGAAGCGATTGCGCGATCGGTCGCCGGGATCCGTCAGCGAGTAAAGCAAATCCGGGTAGGGTTCGATGAAAGTGCAATCTATGGAGTTATTGAAAAACAGTTCGTTGGTGTCCAGGATGGCGCACGATGAGTAACCGGAGCCGATTTCCATGATTCGCTTCGGACGGATGTGGCGGATCATCGAGTAGAGAATGATCGCGTCGCCGTAAGAATAGTTCGGATTCTCGTAAAAATACCGTAGTCCTTTTGTTTTTTTATCAGGGAAAGGGAGGTCCTGATAGTGCCGATGCAATGCCCGCAAAAGGGCGACCTGTTGCTCTTCGCGTAAGTTGATGCCCGGCAGAGTCCGAGGGGGCGGTCCAAAAAGCCGATTTTCCTCTGATCGCACTTGTTCCAGCGAAGGAATGGGCGAATAAAAATGACCCGGGGGAACAAATTTCTCGTAAGACGCTAATTTGCCGCGGAGTTGTTCGACTTCGATTTCAAGGCTCTTTCGGTACTTTGACCATGGCAGGCAATCTAAAAGTATACGGTGAAGTTGTGCCATCACGATCCGAAGGCTTGCAAGCCGATTGCAGTGAACACTAAATTATTTTTAAGCGCGGTTATAAAACCGTGCATGAGAATATCAAGGATGACAATTTTATGTCAAGAGATCGTTAGTTTCACAAAATCATTCGTAAGACATAGCCGAGAGTTTTTCGTTTTCAATAATAATTTCGCAACCGTATGGTTGATTCATGGGTTTAACCCAAGCTTCACAAACAACCCCGGCCGCCTACTTCACCCAATTTCTTATTGTCTGCTCAGTCAAAAGATGCAAAAAGCTTTACGGTTTTAAGAGATTATGCTGAGTTACAGGGTACATCCAACATCTATTTCTCCGTATTAAGGTTCAGGGTACTTCAGGGTATTAGGGTTTTTGTGTAAGCAAAAATTCTATTGTTGTTTTTACAGTCGATTATTAAAATGGCAAACAAGTTTTTTTTCCAAAAAAGGAGGGTTCCAGATTGACCGGAGGACGGATTCTCGAATGGCACTGTAATCGGGGCAGTCGTTTATCTCTGCCGAAGCTGTGGTTTCTTTGTTGAATACAACTAGTTCTCCGCATTTTTAAAGCGAACCGCGAAATTATTTTATCGCGGCAATTTATTTCAAAATAGACGGCGAGTGGTTTGCCATGCAATCAGATAGTTCAATTGGACGTGAACATAAAGACGCGGCGGCATTAAACGCCGCTTTAGTTGAAGCATTGGCGACGAGAATAGAAAGTGAAGCCAGGCACTTGCGGCAGATTTCGGAGATCGAAGCACGGCACAAAGAACAACTCGCGGCAAAGGAAGCTGAAATTGCGAAAAAGGAAGTTGATTGGAAGCGGCGGTTCTCCGAAAAAGAGCAATTGTGGATCAGTGAACTATCGGCAAAGGAAGAAGAGATGGAGCGAATTCTTAATTATCGCAGCCTGGCTATAATGAGTTTATTGTCTCGCGTCCGTCACCGCCTGTTGCCGTCCGGCTCTATCCGGGAAAGTATTGCAAGGGGCATATTCCGGACAGCGAAAAAACTATACCGATGCTGCCGCTTCGCATTGTCGCTGTTTGTGAAAAGCTTACGGCACAAAATAACCGCTTCCCCGGATAAAAAATTATCGCTGGACAAGTACGATTTCTATTTCTTTTCGATTATTGACTGGAACTTCCGTTTTCAGCGCCCGCAACAAATGGCCCGTCAATTCGCGCGCGCGGGCCACAGGGTGTTCTATGTGTCTCAAAAGTTTACGGCAAGAAAAAACGTCAAAATCCGGCTGATTGAAGAAAACATATATGAATTATTTTTGTCCGGAGATCCGACCGTTAACGTCTACAAGCATCAGACGTCTGAATATGTCCTGAAAAAGATGGCGGATTCACTTAACAAATTTTGCCTCGGTTCGAATTGCAGTACGGGAATTCTGCTGGTTCAACTACCGTTTTGGACAAGTCTTGCGGAAGAGGTGCGCGCACGGTTGGGGTGGCCGATTGTTTACGATTGCATGGATGAACATGCGGGATTCGCGACGAATAGCGAATCGATGGTCGTGAATGAGCAAAGACTTTTTGAACAAGCGGACCTGACTCTGGTTAGTTCCGAATTGTTGCGGAAAAAAGCCCTTAAGCGGACTTCGCGTGTCGCACTGGTGAGGAACGCGGCTGATTACGAGCACTTCGCTGTTGCCGCCGAAAAGAGAAAGGCTGTAAGTTCAAGGAAAATTACAATCGGTTATTACGGAGCAATCGCCGGCTGGTTCGACAGTCAATTAGTGGCCGACTTGGCCGGGTTGCAGCCCGACTGGGAGTTTCAGTTTGTCGGCCATACTTTTTCGAGTGATTTAAACCGCATTAAAAATATTAATAACGTCAAACTGTTAGGCGAAATGCCTTACGGCAAGTTGCCGGGAATTCTCAAAACCTGGGACGCCTGTATAATTCCCTTTCGAAAGATTCCCTTAACGGAAGCGACCAATCCCGTGAAGGTTTATGAGATGTTGGCGGCAGGCATGCCCGTGGTTTCCACGGACTTGCCGGAAATTCGCTCTATCGAGCAAGCCGGCCTGATAAAGATAGCCGAAAACGCCCCGGAGTTTGCCGAACAGATTAAGCGGATGATACGCGATCAATCGCCTGAATTGATCAAAGCCCGTCAAGCCTTCGCCAGGGAAAATACTTGGGCGGATCGCTGTCGCATAACAACCTCCGAAATCGTTTCCATTTTTCCCAAGGTAAGCGTCTTAATAGCCATACACAACAATCTGGAACTGAACAAGTCATGCCTTTCCAGCATTTTGAGCAAAACCGACTATCCGAATTACGAGGTCATATTGGTGGATAACGCCTCGACGGACGGCAGTCGCGAGTTTGCCTTGGAATTATCGAGAAGCAACAATCGCGTTAAGGCGATATTGAACGAAGAGAATGAAAGTTTCGCCAAGGCCAATAATCGCGCCATTAATTCATGCTCGGGTGAATACGTCGTTTTCTTGAATAACGACACGATAGTCACCTGCGGTTGGATTACGCGCCTCCTGCGACATCTAAAGAACGATTCAAGCATCGGAATGATCGGCCCGGTGAGCAACGCGGTCGGCAACGAGGCGAAAATCGACGTAACTTACACATCGCTGTATTTCATGGACGATTTCGCGGAGCGTTATTGCCGCAGGCACGACGGGGAAACATTTGATATTCCGGTGCTGGCGCTCTTTTGCGCCATGATCAAACGTTCTCTTCTGGAAAACGTCGGTCTGCTTGACGAATGCTTCGACGTGGGAATGTTCGAGGACGACGACCTTTGCATGCGGATAAAAAAAGCGGGTTTTCGGATCGTTTGCGCCGAGGACGTTTTCATCCACCACTTTCAGCAGGGCACTTTTAAACTTTTGGATCCCCAGGTTTTCAAGCGGGTTTTCGAGGCCAATCGTAAACGCTTTGAAGAAAAGTGGGGACCGTGGAAACCCCACCAGCCGCGCATCGGTTCCCACGGCGCACGAACCTGTTAATCCATTGTTACAATCAATCGAGCTCAGGGATCGGATGGAATGGGCCGTTTGGCATGAGCGTGTTCCAGGCTACTCGGCTTTCCATTCCAAGATTCCGCCTCGGAATCCGCCTCGGAGTCGCGCGACAAGCCGCAGCGCCGTGGTGCTGACCGGTTTGAACGTCACGCGATTGAAGGCGTCCGGTTTCGTGCCGAACTCGCCGGCGTTTTCCACCGCTTTCCAATCCGTTCCTTCCTTGTAGAGCAATTGCCACGACTCGGGCACTCCGAAGTGCCCGTTCCATACCGTGTCGTCGTACCAGTAAACTTCCGCGGCCGAGACGCGCGTCGCGGCCGGGAAGTCGTATTGCACCCACTCCTGGGTTCCAGCCTGGTCTCCCCAGGTGAACCGTAAAAGGGGATCGGAGCCATTGTTCAAGGCCTCGAGCGTGCGGCCCGCCGACGCGGGGTTCTCGTGAGAGGCCGAGGCTTTGACCGCGGCCGCGGGCGGGGGCTTCAGATGGTACAACTGGAAGACTCCGCGCGAAAACACAATGTTGTTCCGGTTGCGCTCAACGACCCAGGTCGCGACCGGGTTGTGTTCCCAGTTGAAGTAGTCCGACACGATCATGTAGTCATGATTCTCCCGACCGGGGCCGGCCGTGTCCTTGGGGGGCTGGAGCACATTCAAGCACGTCAGGTGACTTACCAATTGCACATCCCAGTGCCTCCACCAGCCAGAGCCCCAGAATCGCGCGTCGGGCTGCTCGCGCCGCAACGCCTCGATGTCCCGGGCGAACTCCAGCAGCGCCACGGTCCGTTGGTGGGGTCCGGGCGACAAACGCGGCGGATTCCACACCGCCGACGGCGACAACACACAAGCCACGACCAGCGAAATTGGCCAGACGCCGACTATCGCCGCCCGGGAGAACCGCGATCGCGTTTGTCGCCATACATCACTGAGGAGAAAATGGCAGGCGAAGGGCAGCAGCACCAGGATAGGGGCGATGTGCCGCGTCCAGCTCAAGTCGGAGTAACAAAACCACCACGCCAGCAACGGCAAGATCTGGAGCGAACAGCCAACGCCCATCCAACCGTCGACCGACCCTCGGCCGCGCATCAATCGATACAGGCAGACCGGGCTGTACAACAATGGAAGCAAAAGAACAAGGCCGCACCAGCCGAATTCGTGAAAGTACGTATCCAGGTGATTGGCGAACAGTTGCCCCAGCGGCGACTTGGATGCGTCCATCCCCGATCCGGGCCGGCAGAAAAAGACACAAAACTGCCGGAGGTTCGTTAAATAGGCCCTCAGCGATCCGAGTTGCCACAGGTTGAATAAGACGAAGCAGCCCCCGGTTGCGACGAACGCCGCCAGCATCACCACGGCCGCGCGGCGCGGAATCCACCGATACGCCGCCGAGAGAACGACAAACGCCGCCCAGGCCGTCAACGGCAGGACCGTGATGAATTTGGTGTTCATCGCCAGGGCCGCGCAGATCCCGCTCAGCGCCGACCAGAAATCCGTGTATTTGCTCCCGTTCTCCCGTCCCAGGGCAACCGTCATCGCCAGCAGCAGCAGGCCCGCCAATGCATCGCCCTGCGAGGCGTAAAAAAACCGGTGATCGAATTGTTTTACCGTTATCGAGAGCATCACGATCATGGCAACCAACAACGAAAAGAAGTGCCACGTCGATTGCCGCGAATCGCCGGGCGCCGCGATCGCCCAGGCGAAGGCCAGCACGCTCAGGCAGAATACTGCGCTGACAACGCCGGGCAGGAAGGGCCAGTCGCCGAAGCACCTATAGGCGGCGGCCACCGGCAGGAGCAAGGCCGGCCCGGTCGTGGCCTCGTTGGGACACGTTATGAATACGCCGTTGTCACAAGCGCCGTAATGGTGATAGAACGCAAGATTCCGCGCCACGACGGCGAAAAAGGAAGCATCATACCCATCGATGATGCTCGTCGACTTCTGCAAGCAGGTGACGGCAAAATAGCCCAATAACCCAATGGTGAGAAACTTCAGCCCCAAGACCTTCATGGGATCGACCTCACGGCTTGTTTATTTTTCCCCTTGTTCCCACGGCCCCACATGGGAACAAGTGAAGATGGCGTTTCCATGCCGGAGCGCGGGAACAAGGAAAACCTGCTTTTTGGGCGGATTGGCAATCTGCCCCACGCTACCGCTTTTTCGGAAACAGCGGCCCGCCGTAAATGGCCGCCTCGCCCAGGATTTCCTCGATCCTAAGCAGTTGATTGTACTTGGCCATGCGATCGGTCCGCGAGGCCGAGCCGGTCTTGATCTGGCCGGTGCTCAGGGCCACGGCCAGGTCGGCGATTGTTGCGTCTTCGGTCTCGCCGCTGCGATGACTGATCACGTTGGTATAGCCGTTGCGTTTGGCTAATTCGATGGCCTCGACGGTCTCGGTAATGGTGCCGATCTGGTTCAGCTTGATGAGGATGCTGTTGGCTATGCCCTCGTCGATGCCGCGTTGGAAGCGTTTTGTATTGGTGACGAAGATGTCGTCGCCGACGAGTTGGATTTTATCTCCCAGGCGCTCGGTAATCAATTTCCAGCCGTGCCAATCGTCCTCGGCAAAGCCGTCTTCGATGGAGCAGATGGGATATTTTTCCACCCATTTGGCGTAAAAATCGACCAATGCCTCGGCGGTGATTTCCTTGCCATCGACCGAATAGCTTTTTTTCTCCGCGTTGTAGAATTCCGAAGCGGCCGGGTCCAGGGCAATAAACACCTGCTTGCCCAGTTCGTAGCCGGCCTTGCCGACGGCCTCGACGATTACTTCCAGGGCTTCGGTATTGCTTTTCAGATCGGGGGCGAAACCGCCTTCGTCGCCCACGTTGGTAGACAGCTTTTTCGAGTGCAAAACCTTTTTAAGGTTGTGAAACACCTCGCACCCGCAGCGGATGGCGTCGGCAAAACTGGTAAAACCAAGCGGCATGACCATGAACTCTTGCACATCGACCTTATTGTCGGCGTGTTTGCCGCCGTTGAGGATGTTCATCATTGGGGCGGGCAAAATCCGCGCACCCACGCCGCCCAGGTAACGAAACAAGGGCAAACCGGTGTGTTCGGCCGCCGCCCGGGCAACGGCCATGGAAACGCCTAAAATCGCGTTTGCCCCAAGGTTCTTTTTGTTCTCCGTGCCGTCGAGTTCGATCATGCTATGATCCACGGCGTATTGATCCAGGGCGTCCATGCCGCAAAGTTCGTCGGCAATCTTGTTGTTTACGTTTTCGACGGCCTGCAAAACCCCGCGCCCGAGGTATTTCGCTTTGTCGCCGTCGCGAAGTTCCCAGGCCTCGTGCACTCCGGTGCTTGCTCCGCTGGGCACCCCGGCCCGGCCGAACGAGCCGTCGGCCAATTCCACGTCGACCTCCACGGTCGGATTGCCTCGGCTGTCAAGAATTTGCCGCCCTCGAATGTCTATAATCGTCGAACTCATTGGGTTTTCCTCTGCTATGAACGTTTTTATACACAGTCAATTGAGAACGTTTTATTTTGTATCATTAGCCGGCGCTTGACTAGTGGGGCAAGGACAATGATATAAAAAGGCTGTTTTGGAGGCATTTGCGCTGCCTCTTCCAGGTGGCGATATTACAACTGTTGCCTCAAGGAATAGTCTTACATGGCCCGCTAAGAACGGTGGTATTATTCATTTTCAAAACCATTCATGTAATCGGTGGTTCCGGCCAAGGCGGCTTCCAATTGCGGAATTTCTTCATCGGCGATTGGCGCCCTGGGTAAAAGATGGCGAGGAAGAAAAACGGCATTGGCAATCATGGTGGGAATAACCGCGCTGGCAATGACCGTCGCGACAAGGAAGGAGTATTGTTCCTTGGTCACAATATTGTGGGTCAGGCCATATAGTGCGGATATCGTGCCGAAGGTCAATCCGGTTGACATCATTAGTGTGTAATACCAGCGTTCTTTCCCATCCTCCCGGAACAGGCCGATGACGGGGAAAAGCCCGAAAATCTTGGATGCGACTTTTCCCGCAAAGAGAACTAGAAACACCATCGGAGCGGACATGAGCACCGGCAACGAAACCAAGGAACCCGCCCGAATAAAGTAGAAAGGAGTGAGGAACCCTATAGTGAGGGTTCGCAGTCGCCGGATATAAAAATGATCCCGGCCGATGGTTTTGGCAAGGACCATGCCGGCAATATAGGCCGGCAGCACGGCTTCGCTTCCAGCCCATAGCGAAAGTGCGCCTAATCCGCACAGAACGAGCAAAATCCATTTCGTTCTGATCGCGGCGGTGCGGTTGCCATACCAAGATATAAGGTGCGAGGTAATGAAAGGCAGCAGCAATAGCGCTACTACACTTACGCCAAGGAAAATAACGGTTCGATAAGTAAACGGGGAGAACAAAAGTCCCAATGCAATGACCGTGCCAAGATCGTTGACGAAACACGCGCCCAAAATGCCTTTGCCGAATTCGGTCTTGTTAAATCCGGTTTCGAGCATCACGGCATAGACCACGGCCATGGACGTGGTTGAAAGTGCAATTCCGGCCAGCCAACTTGCCGGTCCGCTCCATCCCAAAACGAATCTTGCCAGTGCGGCGGAACCCAGAAACGGCGCGATGAAACCAAATAATCCGACGACCATAACCTCCCAAAACTTGGCCTTCATGGCGGCCGGGTCAAGTTCCGCCCCGGCCAGGAAGGTCAGTAGAACCGCGCCGATTGAGGCAACGAAGCGGAGCCAATCGAGATTCGCGCCGAGTGCATCGGGGTAAAAGAAATGATCGGCAACAACGGCCGCCGCCATTCCAATGCAGATTTCCACCAGGGCCATGGACACACGCAAGTGACTGGCCAACATGGTGGCAAGAACGGCAAGGGCCAGCCAGACCGCGGCTACTGCATAGGCTTGTTCCATTGAAGTTCCTCCGTACCAACAAAAAAACCCTGCCATTATGCAGGGTTTGTTAATACAATACTCAACCCCTGCCGTAAGGGCATAGCGGCAGGAGTCATCAGCCCGATTTCGGGCGGTTGTACGGGGGAACTCCATCCCCTTGACTGTTATATTTTCGTCATTTACGCGCGGGTTGTCAAGTGAACTTTTTTTTGCGATAACATTTCCATGGAAACCGCCAAAAACGACCAAGTCCGTGCTAGTGTTGAGCCGTTGCCGGAGAATTTTCAATCCGTGCAACCCGGGGGCGGGGTGTGCTGTCGCATCGAGCTGGCCTGGGGCGCGTGGCGGCGATGGTGGCTAAAGCGATTCCGCGGAAATTATGTACGGCGGATGGCCCAACTCCGCCGCGGCAGTTGCGACGGTGCGCCGCACGAAATCCTCGATCCACGCGATTTGAAATACTGCCGCAATGTCTGCCATTGCGATTGGGACAAAAACGATGATCCGTTTCGTTGGCGCGACCGTCTGCCCTTTGTACGTTGGGGATTGGCCGAACTGCAAATTTTCGGCTGGCCGCTTTTAGCGCTGACAATTTTGGCGGCGGTCTATGTTTGGTATTTGGCCTTTGTGCCGGGAATTTTATTTTGTTTGGTGGTATATTTTTTCCGCGATCCGCCACGGCGAGTGCCGGTGGGGCAGGGGGTGATCGTATCGCCGGCCGACGGCAAAATCACCGAGGTGGCGTACCTTGACCACGAAGAGTTTATCGGCTCTCCGGCGGTGCGAATCAGCATTTTTCTGTCGATCTTTAACGTGCATCTCAATCGCGCTCCGGTCGAGTCGCGGGTAATTGCCTTGCGTTATGCCCCCGGTGGATTTTTGAGTGCCACGCGCCCGGAAAGCGCGGTAAGCAACGAAAACACCTGGATCGGCTTGGAAGAGGAGTCGCCGCCCCATCGGCGATTGATCGTGCGGCAAATTTCCGGGGCCATTGCCCGGCGGATCGTGTGCGATCTTAGGCCCGGCGAGGTCCTTGCCCGGGGACAGAAATTCGGCATGATCAAGTTCGGCTCCCGCACCGATTTGATCCTGCCCAAAATCCCAGACCTTAAAATCGATATTAAAGCG
This sequence comes from Thermoguttaceae bacterium, assembly GCA_050013075.1. Lineage (GTDB taxonomy): Bacteria > Planctomycetota > Planctomycetia > Pirellulales > Thermoguttaceae > JBEKIK01. The sequence goes on from JBEKFZ010000035.1 coordinate 10,484, forward strand.
GGCGATAGGGTTAAAGCGGGAAGCACAGTGATAGGAAAATGGTAGTTCGCTTTAAACTGAAAACTGTGAATTGAAAACTTACCATGAAAAATCAGAGCCGGGGCGTGTCGCCCCGGCATTTCCGGGCCGACACGGCCCGGCTCTGAAAATAGATTATTTTATGAAGATCAACGATTTGGAACTGTTTCTGGTGGCCGTTCGGCTTGAAGAATTGAAACAGACCGTACGTTCGCTGCTGGTGCGATTGGTAACCGATTCGGGGACTGAAGGTTGGGGAGAGGCGTCGAGCAACTGGCAGGCATCGGATCTACCTGGGCGGCAAAATGCGCTCTTGGCCGTGCTCAAAGGGCGAAGCATTTTCGACATTGAGGAGTTGCACACCCTCGATGCCTTGTCCGCCGCCAACCTGCGCTCGGCGGTGGAGATGGCCTTTTGGGACCTGGCGGGCAAGGCGGTTGGGGAGCCGTTATATAACTTGTTCGGAGGCATTTACCGGCGGCGGATTCCGGTAGCCGTCCGTTTACCGGGCGGACACCCGGACCGGGTGGGCAAAATCGCCCGGGAACTGGCCGCGCAGGGTTTTCACAACCAGGTGATCGCCTCAAGCGGCCGCGTGGAAAACGATTTACACGTCCTGGCCGCGGTTAGGGAAAACGTGGGCAATGGGGTGCAACTCCGCCTGGACGGACAGGCCCAATACAGTCCGGAAATCGCCCGCGATCTGTGCGCCGAATTGGAATACGCCGATTTGGAGTTTTTCCTTGATCCGCTTAATACCCGCGAGCTGTATCCCCTGGCTTCGTTGGGTCGGCAGACGCCCGTGCCCTTGGGCGTTTGGCGGGCGATCCGTTCGCCCTCCGACGTGCTGGCCGCGGTGCGCTGCGGGGCGGGAAAATACCTCGTGGTGGACTTCGAGCAGATCGGCGGCATCGCCCCGGCGCGGCAATGCGCGGCCATTGCCGGCGCCGCAACGACGCGGGCGCTGCTGGGCGGCCGCCCTTCGCTGGGCCCCGGCACTGCCGCCATGCTCCACCTGGCCGCGGCAACTGCGGCGTTCTCGGGCTGTCAGGAATGCGCTTTGCACCAACTCCGCGATACTGTGCTTAAAGACCCCTTGGAACTGACGGACGGCATGATCACAGTTCCGCAAGGGCCGGGACTTGGCATAGAAATCGACAGGCGAAAAATCGAGAAATATGTCGTTTAAATGCAGAATGAAGAATGCAGAATGAAAAACGAGGGATATTATACGGATCCCATCTTGAAGTGACGCGGAGAGCAACCCCCAAAGTCGTTTATTGGCAACACATTACAAGTGCTAGCAAGAGCGCTATTTCAGGATGGAATGCGTATTACAAAATACATCCAAACGAAAAAAAAGTTTTTACCTGAGCGAACAACCAATGCAGCCAAATTAAAAAATAGACAGGGAGTATTTCCTTCTGCCTTTTGCCTTCTGCATTCTGCATTTTGCCTTCTGCCTTAACTTCTGATATAGTCCTTCATAAAGCGGTTTTCCATGGCCAGGTTGTCGTGCTGGGCCTTGACCAGGTCGCCGATGGAAATAATGCCGATCAAGCGGCCTTGCTCAAGGACCGGCAAGTGACGGATTCGTTTATCGGTCATCAGGCCCATCGCCTGATCGATACTGTCGCCGGGCGAAGCGGTGATAAGCGGGGAACTCATTACCATGGTCACACCTACTGCGGCCAACGGCTGGCTGCTTTTCGCGCAGTGGTAGAGTATGTCGCGTTCGGTGACAATGCCCAGCAATTCCTGCTGGCCCGAGGGTCCTTGCCGAGCCACCAGCAAGGAGCCAACCCGGCGTTCCACAAGCGTACGCGCCACCTCGTCGAGCATGGTTCCCGGAGGAATGGTGTGTACCGCGCTTCCCTTTGCACTAAGAATGTCTTGGAGGGTCATGGCCATGTGCTCCAAAAAAGTGAAAGATAGGACAATGCTTTTTGTTCATGCCTGATAGTCATACTGATATTTTAGGCCATGGGCAACGCGGGGTCAAAGGCGAAAGGAAGGGTTCGGGGTTCAGAGGTCAGGGGTTAGATTTTTTGTGTTGATGTTAGAGGGTATTTTGCGTGCATGTTTTTTTATTGCAAATTGACAATTGCAAATTGAACAAGCGTAACCACTTGCGCGATTTGTCGCTTTATTCCGTACCCCGTGCTTTTAACTTAAAACTGATTACTGAAAACTGATAACCATCTACCATATACCATGAACTATTGATAAGCGGCCGTCAGGCCGCGCTAGGGTTCAGGATTGATTTATTCTTTTGATGCGCGGAATTTTGCTGCGTCCACGTAACGATATTCGCCGCCGACGCGCCGGGCAAGCTCTTTTAGGAAGCTATCCTTTTCCGGTTGCTCCGCCGGGCCGAATTCGATGATATTTATATGGATTCCTCCCAACCAACCCTGAATCTTTTCCATTTGTTGGGGCGTGAGTTTGGGATCGTCGCCGTCGGTGAGCAAGAAGATCACGTCGGGCTTCATGGCGGCGGCCATGCGCAGGGCGGCCTGGTGATCGGTGCCGCCGTTGGCCTCGATGGACTTCAGAAAGCGCTCGACGGCCCGTTTATTTTGCTCGGTGGCGAATGCCAGTTTGCCCGGCGTGCCGCTGGGGTTAAAAAGCACCGGCCGCTCGTTGTAAAAGATGATTTGATATTGGTGGACCGTATCCAGGTTTTTCAGACTGGCCAAAAGTTCCGCCTTGACCGCCTTGAGCGAGGCGCTTCCGTCTCCGCCCATGCTGCCGGATCGATCGAACACGTAAACGAACTTGTACCCCTCGCCCGTGAGGCCAAACATGCCGGTCCGGGCCTTTCCGCCGCCCTTGGGTGCTTGGGAAAATCCCAGAGAGTCGAATTCTTTCATGCCGCCGGGATCGTTGCCGGACTTCGACTTATCCGGCTCGGCTCCGAGTACAAGGGCCGATAGACCCGATGCAATAAGAAAAACGATTCCAAGCGGGCGAATAATACGGCACATATCTATATCATAGATCGGCTTTCAGCGGTCAGCAATCGGGTTTTTAGTCCCGTAGGGTGCGTGAAACGCACCGAATTCATGTGGATTTTTTTATGGGTGTGTTTCACACACCCTACTGATTCGTCCATTTCGCGTTTGCCAGCACCACCGATGTTTCGATTTGCCGCGGGGAAATCGTCCAAAACTTTTTTAGCAAGCGGTTTTTCTCGTCGGTGGGCAGAAGCCGATAACCATTCTTCCGGTAAAAAGCCACAGCCCAGGCGGCATCGGCCCAGGTGCCGATCAATATGGGTTTTTCAGTCGTAGGCTCCAGATATCGCAACAATTGCGTGCCAAAGCCCCGATTCCTTTTGTCCGTTCGGACGTAAGCATGACGGATGAGCGTGAGTTCTCCTTTATCCTGAATTCCCATTACTCCGATCAAGCCGTTTTCATCGGCAAATCCCCAGAAGCACACGCCGTCGCCGATCTCCCATATCAGTTGCTCCAGCGTCATGTAAGGCTCGTGCCAGCAATCATCGGGTATGACGCCCTTATACGCCGCCGCGGCGTCGTTGATGATCTGGAATATTGCTTCAATTTCTTTGTCCGTGCATTTTCTTATCATTTGTGATAATTCCGAAAATAACTCCGGGCACAAGTGCCCGGGCTAAACGGACAAAGTAATATTATTATGAGTCGCCGTGCGGGTGTTGGTGTTTGAGTTCGGCCATCATAAAACTGATGGCGCGGAGATATTCGCGGGCGGAGGCGACGTAGTCGGCGGAGTTGCGGGCATCGTTGGCGGATGTGAGGAATTGGTTGAAACGGTCCCAGTCGATTTTCCAGTTTTCGCCCACGGCGGCGTCGCGCAATTGGTTGATGATTTCAATTAGTTTAACGATGAACTTCTCATCAGGCGCACAATCGCAACTCACATAAGGGCCGCGTCCGAAATGCCGGCCGTCGAAAGCCGGGGCCTTGTCCGCGCCGCCGGAACGCTGCACCAAGGCCGTTATGCCGCTTAGAACGGCAACCAGCAGCGAAAAAAAGGCGGGTATCCATTGTCCGATGGCCCACAGACCCAATGCCGCCAAAGAGGTTATGCCGAAGATCGCCCATGTCAACGGATGAACCCGTCGAAGATTTTGATTGTCCGCCGCGCTTGCCGGCCGGCCGGCGGCATCTTGAGCGATTTGCCGATCCAACACCCGGACGCAAATCACCGTGATGTTATCCGGCCCGCCGCGGAGATTGGCCAGATCGACCAGGGCCTGCACTGCCTCGGCCGGGGGCAGGCAAACCAGCACTGCGCCTATCTCGGCGTCCTGCACCTGACCGGTAAGACCGTCGCTGCACAGCAGAAAGGTATCGCCGGCCTGCCAAGGATGCGGGCCTTCCAGATCGACTTGCACATTGGGATTCGGGCCCAGCGATCGGGTAATGATGTTTTTGCCGATGAAGTTTGAAATCGGCTCTTCGTACTTCTGACCGGTCGCTTGCAGTTCCCAAACCAGGCTATGATCGAAGGTGAGTTGATCTATCTTTTGCCCCTGGACGCGATATGCCCGGCTGTCGCCCACGTGTGCCAAAAGAGCCCCTTGCGGCAAAAGCACCAGCACCGTGGATGTCGTGCCCATGCCCTTGAACTCCGGACTGGCCTGTCCGCGGGTGTAGATTTGGTTATTCGCGTCCAGTACGGCGGCCAAAAGAGCGTCGGGCGGCGATTTGTCGCGGAGTTTTTGATATGTCAGAGGCACCACATCGGTGGCAATCTTGCTGGCCAATTCCCCGGCGGCATGCGCACCCATGCCATCGGCCACCATGAAAAGATGCCCCCGCTGGATAAAATCCTGCTGATTTCCCGCCAAAAACACGGTGAAGCTGTCTTGGTTATTTGCGCGGCGCAATCCCAAGTCACTTAACACGGCGTTTTCCAAGCACTTTTTCCACGGGTGGGGCTGGGGCATTGCTAAAAATAGGCAATATGGATGTAATGGGTACTATGGGGCGAGATGGTTCTGTAAAAAATGCAAAAAACACTTTCCTGGTTTATTCACGATTATTCACTAGTCCGAAGCGCAAGCGAGGATCGGCAAAGAGTTTACCCTCGCTTGCGCTTCGGGCTAGTGTTTCACTTATCATAGGCTATGAATAATCTGGACTAACAGGCATTTTAGCCGAGAATTGTGGAATTCCCAATCCCTCTAATAAAAATCAATAAGCAGTGGCCAGGGACTGTACTAGCGGTAGTTCACGGGATCGGCTAATATTTCGTTACTTGGCGAACGATAGAAGTAATAGTCTACAACCTTTTTACAGGAGGAACAAAGCAATGAAGTGGATTTCTTTGGTAATCGTTGGTGTAACCCTGGCAGCGGGTGTCGGGATGACCGAAGGCCAAGACCGTGTCGCCCGCACACCCACGGGTGCATCTCAGACCGCCGCAAACAATCCTAGTCAGGCCCAGGCGGCCATTACACAGGCCGCCGCCGCTAACAAATATATGTTTATTTTCTTTTGGAAGGATAAGAATCAGCAGACCGACAAGGCTTGGGGCGTGTTGCAGCCCACAGTGGCAAAAATGGCGGATCAGGTCGAAGTCGTGTCTATCCAAACGACAAATTCGGCCGAAAAAGCGGTTGTCGATCGTTTTGGCGCCAGCCGTTTTCCTTTGCCCATGGTCCTGGCGGTTGCTCCCTGCGGGGCGGTCACCAAGGCATTCACAGGCACATTCGATGAAAAACAATTGCACACGGCATTCGTCAGTCCGGGCACGCAACTGTCCATGAAAGCCCTGCAAGACAAAAAACTGCTGTTTGTATACGTCGTGGATCAAGCCAGTCAACAAGATCCAGTAGTCCTACCTCAAGGGGTGCGGGATTTCAAGGCCGATGAGAAGTACGGCGGGGCCACCGAGATCGTAGTGCTCAGCGCCCGCGACCAGGCCGAAGCGGATTTCCTGAAAGACCTTCAGGTCGATGCGAATTCGTCCAAGCCGGTAACTGTATTCTTTGCTCCGCCGGCCTCGATGATCGGCAAGTTCGACGCCGCGGCTACCAAGCAGCAAATAATCGCCAAACTTACCGCGGCGCAATCGAGTTGCGGCCCCAACTGCGCTTGTCATCAGAAATAGGAGATATAATCCATGCGTTTACGAACCATTGTATTGCGCGAAATCTTTGAGCGCAAGAGCCAACTATTGACGAGCTTTCTCGCCATTTTGCTGGGGATTACCGTCATCGTTTCCATCAAGAACATTACTTTTTATTCCGAAAAGGCCGTTGCCCGGGAAATGGATTCGCTGGGCGCGAATGTCCTGGTATTGCCCAAGTCGGCGAGTTTGCAGGATTACTACGCCGCCGACATGCAGAGCGAGGTAATTCCCGAGGAATACGTCTCGCAATTGGCCCTTTCCGACCTGCAAGGTCTGGACAACATATCGCCCAAGCTTTCGGTTCCCGTGGAACTCGACGGGCGAACGTTCACGCTTACCGGCATCCTGCCTAAGAGCGAGTTCCAGGCGAAAACGGCTTGGGGAGGCGCGGGAATCTTCTCGCGTCCAGCCGGCTGCGGGGCGATGCCCACCTTGCCTTTCGCAAGTGGAGATAAAAAAGCGCTGGTCCGTAAGCGGGTGATCGACAACCTTTCGAACGAGGAAACTTTGATCGGAGCGGACGTGGCCTCGGCGCTCTCGCTGAAGGAAGGCGATCATTTGACGCTGCTCGGCCAGGCGTTCACCGTAACGGCCGTGTTGCCGCAGACGGGCACCATCGACGACTCGCGGATATTCGCCCATCTGCATCGCGTGCAGGATCTTTCCGGCAAAGGAGCGGTGATAAACGCCATCGAGATAGTGGGTTGCTGCCAGGAAATCTCGAAGGGGCTGGTCCAGAAAATCAACAGTTTATTGCCAGAGGCAAAGGTGGTCACAATCACGCAGATCGCCGATGCCCAGATAAAAATGAATCAACTGATGTCGCGGCTGTCGCTCATTTTCCTGGTGATTATCGTATTCGTGGGCGGGGCGGGCATTGCCAACTACATGTACGCGAACGTTTACGAGCGGCGGCGCGAGATCGGCACGCTGATGGCCTTGGGGGCCGATTCATTCCTGATACTGCGGATTTTCCTGCTTAAGGCCTTGCTGTTGGGATTTGTCGGCGGAGTTTGCGGTTACTTGCTGGGGACCGTCCTGGCCGTAACCTTGGGACCGAAACTGGCCGGCGTGCCCGTGCTTCCCATGCCCATGCTTGCGCTCTGGGCCACCGTGATTTCGGTGGTGTTAGCCTTGGCCGCCAGCTATTTTCCCGCCCGGCGAGCAGCCCGGCTCGATCCGTGTTCGACTTTCCAGGAGATCTGAACCATGTTAAGAATGGAAAACGTTTCCAAAAAATATCGTCATCGCGGCCAGTTTGTGACGGCCTTGGACGGAGCCGATTTGACCATATCCAAGGGCGACTTCGTGGCGGTGGTCGGTCCCAGCGGCAGCGGCAAGAGCACGCTATTGCTGATGCTAGGCGGCATGTTATCGCCCAGTTCGGGCCGCGTGCTGCTGGAAGGGCAGTCGATCTACGACTTGAAATCGGACCAGCGCGCCAGACTGAGAAGGAAGAAAATCGGCTTTGTCTTTCAGACGTTCAATCTCGTCACTTATCTATCGGCCTTGGAGAACGTGCAAATCCCGCTGTATCTTGCCGGGCTGGACGGCCGGGCCCAAGCGGAACGGGCGACGGCATTGCTGGACCGCGTGGGACTGGCCGACAGACTGCATCACAAGCCCTGCGAGCTTAGCGTGGGCCAACAACAGCGCGTGGCCTTGGCTCGGATGCTGGCCAACGATCCGGCAGTGATCTTAGCCGACGAGCCGACCGGAAATCTGGATCCCGAGACCGGCCAACACGTAATCAAGTTTTTCGAGGACGTAAACGGGGAAGGCCGGACGGTCGTCATGGTGACCCACGACCCGCGCGCGGCTGAAAGGGCGAAAAAAACCCTGCGATTAACCAACGGGGCAATCCTCTCGAACGATCAGGACTGGAAAGAATTGCATGTTGCATGAAGAGATAAAGAGCCTCCCCATCTCGGATATATGCTTGACAGCAAGTCCTGAAGCGGATAAAAATGGCCGTCTGACGAAATGGTCCTTCATTGAACCATTGGGAGGCACTATGTGGGACTTCATGGCCGTTACCAAGGCCCTGGCCGACGAAACCCGCGTTCGCTTGTTGCTGGCATTGCAGAAACGAGAGCTTTGCGTTTGCCAACTCATCGAATTGGTAAAGCTCGCCCCGTCTACGGTCTCCAAGCACATGTCGATACTTCGCTCCGCGCGTCTGGTTGATGCCCGCAAGGACGGCCGCTGGATGTATTACCGGCTCGCGGGGGCGAAATCTCCACCGATCGTCCGCGGGGCCATAGAGTGGGCGCGGGAATCGTTGGCCGACGATCCACAAATAATCGGCGATGCGAAACGCCTCGAACAAATCCTCAAGATGGACGTGCACAAACTGTGCGGTAGTCAATGCCCGCCCAAGTAAATCGGGTGCGTTAAAAATAATTCCCCGCTCTTGAAATACATACATGTTCAATGAGTGCAAACGCGGTGAAAAAACTGTCGTTTCTCGATCGCTATCTTACGCTGTGGATCTTTGTTGCCATGGCGGCCGGCGTGGCGCTAGGGCGATTAGCGCCCGGTGTTGCGGCGCTGATCGACGGCTTCAAAATGGATAAGACCACGAGCATCCCCATTGCCGCCGGGTTGATCCTGATGATGTATCCGCCCTTGGCTAAAGTAAAATATGAAGAACTGGGAGACGTATTTCGCAACTGGAAAGTGCTGGGATTGTCTCTGGTGCAAAATTGGTTGATCGGTCCGGCGCTGATGTTCGGCCTGGCAGTGATTTTTCTGCGCGATCAGCCCGGTTACATGACCGGCTTGATCCTGGTGGGCCTGGCACGCTGTATTGCGATGGTCATCGTGTGGAACGATTTGGCCAAAGGCGATACTGAATACGCGGCCGGGCTGGTGGCGTTTAACAGCATTTTCCAGGTCTTGTTTTACAGTCTTTACGCCTACGTTTTCATTACGGTGTTGCCGCCGCTTTTGGGGCTAAAGGGCGAGGTGGTCGAAGTAACAATCGGCCAGATCGCCAAAAGCGTTTTCATCTATTTGGGCATCCCTTTCTTGGCCGGGATGATCACCCGATTCGTGCTTGTTAAATCGCGGGGACGGCCGTGGTACGAACAAAAGTTCATTCCCAGAATCAGTCCGATCACGCTCATCGCCCTGCTGTTTACGATTGTGGTGATGTTCAGCCTTCAAGGTGAAAAAATCGTGGGCGAACCGCTGGACGTGCTGAGAATCGCGGCGCCGCTTCTGATATACTTTGTCGTGATGTTCCTGGTCAGCTTTTATATGGGCTGCAAGATTGGCGCCACATACGCCCAAACCGCGACGCTATCGTTCACGGCGGCCAGCAATAATTTCGAGCTGGCAATAGCAGTGGCGGTGGCGATTTTCGGTATGAAGAGCGACGCGGCCTTTGCCACGGTTATCGGCCCGTTGGTCGAGGTTCCGGTGATGATCGGATTGGTGAATGTAGCATTGTTTTTCCAGCGGCGTTACTTTGGGCAATCTGAGTAAGCCAGAAAAGAATTCTTGTATGGCGGATTTATAATCCGCTCTGGCGGCAATCGGGCCGGGAGGTTAAACTCTGCCCGACTTTTCCTTGTCTTTGGCGCTATCGCTATGTTCTTGTCCGATCGAACGTTAACGTCGTTTGCCCGCCGGGCTGTTTGGGCCGGCGTATTATTGGCAGTCGTTCTTTTGCCGACCCAAAGCGGGTGCGTGGAGCGGCGGATGACCATCCGCACCAATCCGCCGGGCGCACTGGTTTACGTGGACGATTACGAAATCGGCGCCACGCCGGTTTCGACCGATTTCACTTATTACGGCACGCGGAAGATCCGCATAGTGAAAGACGGGTACGAAACGCTGACAGTGATGCAACCGTTTCCGGCGCCGTGGTATCAATATCCGCCGGCCGATTTCATCACCGAAAACTTCGTTCCAGGCAAAATCCGCGATCAACGCATCCTGGATTACCAACTGAAGCCGCAGATGGTCGTGCCGACCGATCAACTTCTATACCGGGCGGAAAGTTTGCGGCACAACAATTTAGTGGTGCCGGCGGGCGCAACAATGTCGCGGCCTGACGGATCAGTACCCAATCAACAACCCATGGCCCCGAATGCCTTGCCGGGCATATTGCCCGGAATTCCGCCTAATTCAAATCAGTATTCTCCGCCGAATATTTCCGTTTCACCGGGCGCATACGTTCAGCCCAACGCATATCCGCAGCCGAATGTGAATCAGCCGACGGGCGGAATTGGCGGGCAACAGGTTTATCCCTTGCCGCCGAGATGAATGCAGAATGAAGAATGCAGAATGCAGAATGCAGAATGAAGAATGAAGAATGAAGAATGAAGAAGGGATAAAAAAGAATTTGAGTGGGAAAAATGATCTACCTGAACGAACAACCAATTATGCCTTAAGAATAATTCGCCTATATGCGGCAATTTCGAAAAATACCATTGGTGAAATTATAGGAAAACAATTTCTACGTAGCGGCACGTCCGTAGGTGCAAATTATCGGGAATCATGCCGAGCCCGATCAAGAGCAGAATTCACCAGCAAACTTGGTATTGTTTTGCAGGAGCTTGATGAAACTGACTATTGGCTCGAATTACTTGCTAAATCAAAAACAATATCTGCTAGCCGCTTATCCGATCTTCGTAAAGAAACCGATGAGTTAATAGCTATTTTTGTTTCATCTATCAATACAGCAAAATCAAGAAAATAGTACACCCCGAAATTATTGTCATTCTTCATTCTGAATTCTGCATTCTTCATTCTGAATTCTGCATTCTGCATTCTGCATTCTATTTTATTCCCGGGCTTTTTTGCACGACGCCGCGGACGCCGAGCATTTCGGGGTGCCGGGCGATTTTATCGGAAAAGACCCGGGCGTCGCTGACGATGGGTTTCAGTTCGCGGCTTATTTCATCGAGATTTTTGGCCGCCCGATTCATGTGCTGATACAACTCGGGATTATTGACCAACTGGCCGATGGTGCCCTCGGAGTTGTTCAGCGCCTGGCTGAATTTCAGCATCTCGTTTACGAGTTTGTCGAGACGTTCCGTGCCGCGGTCGAGGTTGTCGATAAGCGTTTCGCCCCGTTCGCCCAAGGGTTTGGTGAATCCTTCTATATTATGCAGATTGCGGTCGACCGCGGCCATGGTTTCGCGCATCTTGAGGACCGTGTCGTGGGTGTCCTTGATCATCTGCGGCATTTGTTGCATGGCGGAGCGGAGTTGTTCTTGAGATTCGCGGTCGCCGATTACATTCCTTGTGCTGTTCATGATGTCGTTGGCCTGATCGACGGCGTTTTTAAATCCTTCGCGGTTCTGTTCGAGTATCGAGTTCAGCGAATCCAAGGTAACGGTAAGTTTTCTGCTGGCGGCGCCCAAATCGCTGCTGGTGGTTTGCACGGAAGTTATGGTGCTGTCGAATTTATCCTGAATGTTTGCGATCAATTGGCTGGGTTCCGGAGTGTACAGGCCTTTGAGCTTGTCGCCGTTTTTCCAAAGTTCCGGGGAGACCGGTTCGCTGGGCGAGCGGATGAATTCCAACATGGCATCGCCCAGCAAGTTCGCTTGCACGCGGCAGACCTCGTTTTTATGCAGGTTATATTTCTCCTGAATCGCCGCGGTGACCAGCACCTTGGTGTCATCGTCGGAAAAACGGACGTTGGTTACCCGGCCGATGAGAATGCCGCTTTTGCGCACGGGCGTGTCTTTGTTTACTCCCGGGGCCTGATCGAAAGTGATATAAAGCTTATATTCCCCGTGGATGATCTTGGGCATTTCGCCGAACATCGCTATCAGTATGCCCAAGATGAGCAAGGTTGCAAAAACCATCAATCCCACGCGAAATTGCATTATTCGTTCGTTCATGATTCTTTTCCTTTTAAAAAGGGGTCAGAACTATTTTCATGGAACTTAAACTGAAATATGTTACTTCGCGGAAAAATAGTTCTGACCCCTTTTATTACATTCCGTTTTGTTGGCGCATTTCCATCAGGCGTTCGCCCGCCTCGCCGCGGACGAATTGCGTTACGCGTGGATCGCTACAGCTTTCGATCCGATCCGGCGGACCGTCGTAAATAATTTGGGGCTCATTTTCCTTTAAACGCTCCAACGGATACATCATTGCCACGCGATCGGCCGTTTTCCGCGCGGTCCGCATGTCGTGCGTGACCACCACGCTGGTGACCGGATGGCGCCGCCGCGTGCTTGCGATCAACTCGTTGATTACGTCGCTCATGATCGGATCCAATCCGGTGGTCGGTTCGTCATAAAGGATGATTTCGGGTTCCAGGGCCAGTGCCCGGGCCAATCCCACGCGTTTTCGCATTCCGCCGGAAAGCTCGGCTGGTTTTTTGCCGAGCACGTTTTCCGGCAGGCCGACCTCGACCAGCCGAGCCGAAATTATGCGCTGGATTTCCTCGTCGGACTTGCTAGTATGTTGGCGCAAGGGAAAGGCGATGTTCTGGGCGATGGTCATGCTGTCGAACAAGGCGGCCTGCTGAAATAAGAAACCGAAACGGATCCGCTGCCGGGTAAGCTCTTGTTCGTGCATGGCGGCCAGGTTTTGGCCGTCGAAATAGACCGCGCCCCGGCTGGGATGCAGCAAACCGATCATGGTTTTCAGTAGCACGGTCTTTCCGCAGCCGCTTTCGCCGATAATGGCCAAGGTCTGCCCGCGCGAAATCGAGATATTGATCCCGCGCAATACCCGAAGATGGTTGAAATCTACGTCCAAGGACTCGATTTTAACCAGGGGCTTGTTCGATTCATTTGTGGGAAGCGAATTTGCGACCATTGGATTTTAAGTTCTAAGTTTTAAGTACTAAGTTTTAAGTTCACAATAAAAAAGCATTACAAAAACTTAAAACTTAGAACTTAATACTTAAAACTAGCTTGTAATTTTCGGCGCCTCCGGCCAAAAGGTATAGTAAATGCCGTCGAGAAAGATGCCCAATAACAAGTTCAAAAGCATAATAACGACAAAGGAAATAACGAAAGCCGAGGTAGCGGCTCGGCCCACGCCCTCGGCCCCCGGCTCGCAATTGAAACCGCGATGGCAGCCGATCAAGGCAATGGCTGCGCCGAAGAACAGGCTCTTGAAAACACCCGCAAACAGATCGAAATGACCGACAAAGCGTTGCGAGTTCTCCAGGTAATGATGCGAATCGATGCCTAAAATATAAACGGAATAAAAATAACCGCCGGCGACGCCCATGAAGTCGGCCACCACCGTCAGCGCGGGAATGAGCATCAAGCAAGCCAAAAACCTGGGCACCACGAGGTATTGGATCGGATTCGCGCCCATGCTGCTCAGGGCGTCGATCTGCTCGGTCACGCGCATGGTTCCCAACTCGGCGGCCATGGAACTGCCTACCCGGCCGGCAAGCATCGTGGCGGCCAGCACCGGCCCCAGTTCGCGCACCAGAGAGAGATTTATTACCACGCCCAATCGAGTCTCCATGTTCATCATGCGAAATTGCACGTAGGTTTGCACGGCCATTATCATGCCGATAAAGGTTCCCGTGATCGCCACCACCGGCAGGCTCAGCACGCCGATCTGGTAGAAATTCGGCAAAATGGTCTCCCGCCGCGGCATGCGTGTAAACAGCCAGCCCAACATGCGATAGGCGAACAAGGAAATGCTACCCAAGCCGGCCATCCAATCAAGGATTATTTTGCCCAGGTTCGTGATGCGGTTGACGCACCATTGCATAAACTTGCCGAAGCGGCCGTTTAGTTCGGAAAGCGGAATATTTGATGCGGTAGCCATAATCAATTTAGCCCACTATGTTGGGACAGCAGTTAAACTGCTGCCCAAACATAGAAGCCCGGGTGAATACAACGATTTTTAAGCGCACCGGTGCATTTGGTATTTCGACGCTTCAAGTATCCGGCTTGAGTAAAGTTTGCCGATTATTGCAATGGGGCAATATGGATAAACTAGAAAAGATATGCATCTGGTCATTTCACAATGGTACTAATAGAGAATAAGTTGCTAAAATAATAAGGGACACTGCACTATCATACCTAGCAAAAAGATTACAGTTCGATGATGAATCAAATAGACGCCGCCATATCAAATCAGGTAGAGGCCCACGGAAAGGCTGAACTCGGAGATATTGCCAAATTGCGGGGGCTTAGTACTCGCCAACGCGGTCGTTTGATCGAGGCGGCATGTGAAGCGGCGGCCATTATCGCACATAGTCGGCGTGCCGCTGGGTTGCCGGGCATTAATCGCGATCCTTGGCCGGCATCCACTTGGGATTTTTTCAGAAAGCAGGCCGCACGTGTCCGAAACTAGCCTACCCGTCAACGCCGCTAAAGTCGCCGGGCAACTGGCGGAACTGCTCAAGGCACGGAACCAAGAATACGCCTTGGGCGGAGCAATCGCCTTGGGCTATTGGGGAGCGCCGCGCGGCACGGTTGACGTGGACGTGACGATTTTTTTATCTCCCGATCGCCCGTCCGATTGCATATGGTTGCTACAGGAACTCGGTTGCGAATTTTCTCAGACTGAAGCCGCCAAGTCGCTTAGCGAGCATGGTTTCTGTCGTGTGAAGTTTGCCGCATTGGACGTGGATGTTTTCCTGCCGATTGTTCCGTTTTATAAAGCCGCACGCGCGCGGCGCAAATGCGTCGAGCTTGGCGACCGGCAGATTATAATTTGGGATGCCGAATCGTTGGCCGTGTTCAAGATGATGTTCTTTCGCCGCAAAGACCTTGCCGACGTTGAACAGATCCTCAGAACGCAGGGCGCACAATTCGACCGACTTTGGGTGCGCGAACAACTCGCCGGAATATACGGAACTCGCGACCCCCGGCTGTCTGCCTGGGATGACCTTGTCCGAGAGATACCGACCGATTGAATCACTTGCCCGATTCCGCCAGTAACGGTTCAAGCCGTTCGGCAAGCGTAGATGGAAGTTGAGCGAGTAGTTCGCGGCCGATCAGTCCCACGTCGATCATATCGCGGAGATGAACGCGGTCCTGGTCGCGATTCGAGAGGAGTTTCATTTGGACCAGGCCTGGTAAAGACATCACTTGTATACCGGGCGAAAGTTCTTGGCGTTGATCCAACGTGGGCGAAGGATAATCGTACTCCGGGCGGACCTTTTCGCCTGCCCAGACTATATGAACGGCCCGTCTAGGATTGGGATCTTCGCGGTCGAGAAACATTCCCACGCCCATCACCTCGAAGTAATCGAATCCGGCCGACATGGCGGCGGCACGCGCCTTGGGAAGATCGCTTCGGCCGAGCAAGACATCGACATCCTTGGTGGTTCGCACCGCGGCGGGTTCTTTTTGAGCCACCCAAAGTGCTACGGCCTGTCCGCCCACCAAGGCATAATGAATCCGGGCTTCTGAAAATGCCCGGCATATCCGTTCAAGACAATCCGATACGTTGTCTAAAGCCATGAGGTATTGCCTCCACGGATTTTCGATGCCGCTAGTTATAAAAGCCATGATAAACATCCAGAATGGGAAGTTATCCTATATCATGAATTTCAATTGCGGAAATTATGTGTGTGTTCCGCCATCGGTCGATTCTCCGCCCGCGGCTGCGGCGACGGGCTGGGGTTCGGCAGGCGGTTCCTCGCCGGTGGTGCCGCGGAATACGAGGTGTTTCTTTCCGCCCACGTCCTTGACCTCGACCCTGATCGTATCCTTGCCTTGGAACTCGCCTTTTAATAGTTCCTCGGAGAGGGGATCCTCGACGAAGTTTTCCAGCGCCCTGCGCAACGGGCGCGCGCCGAAATCGAGGTTCGATCCCTTTTTGACCAAAAATGTCTTGGCCTCGTCGGTGAGAACCATTTTCAAGCTGTACTCGGACAGGCGGGTGCGGATCTTGCCCAGTTCCATTTCGACCACGTCGCAGAGGTCTTTTTGCGTCAGGTGGCGGAAGACGATGGTGTCGTCCACGCGGTTGAGGAACTCGGGCCGGAAGACCTTTTCGATCTGCTCCTGCACGCGGCTTTTCATGTTTTCGTACGAGGCGTCTTCGTCGGGTTTTTGGAAACCGAAGGCCGCTTCGTTCTTGATGGCGTCGGCCCCGGCGTTGGTGGTCATAATCAGGATCGTATTGCGGAAATCGACGTTGCGGCCGAAACTGTCCGTCAACCGGCCTTCCTCCATCACTTGCAGGAGCATGTTGAACACGTCGGGATGGGCTTTTTCGATTTCGTCCAGGAGGACCACGGCATAGGGCCGGCGGCGGATCTTTTCGGTCAGTTGGCCGCCTTCCTCGTAGCCCACGTAGCCCGGCGGGGCGCCGATCAAGCGGCTGATGTTGTGCTTTTCCATGTATTCGCTCATGTCGATCTGCACCAGCGCGTCCTCGTCGCCGAACATGAACTCGGCCAGGGCCTTGGCCAGCAGGGTTTTGCCCACGCCCGTGGGCCCGGCAAAGATGAAGCAGCCCGTGGGCCGCTTGGGGTCTTTCAGCCCGCTGCGGCTGCGGCGCACGGCCTTGGAGATGGACTTGATGGCCTCGTCCTGGCTGACCACGCGCTTGTGCAGGTCTTGTTCCATCTTCATCAATCGCATGGAGTCCTCGGTCGACAGGCGCGTAAGCGGGATGCCGGTGATTTTCGACACCACTTCGGCGATCACGTCGGCGTCGACCACGCCGTCGGTCTCGCGTGATTTTTCCCGCCACTCGTGGGTGATCGTTTGTTTCTTTTTCTTCAGTTTATCGGCCTGGTCCCGAAGCGCGGCGGCCTTTTCAAAATCCTGATTGGCGACGGCCTCTTCTTTTTCCTTGTTGAGATGCTCGACCTGCTCGTCGATTTCCTTCAGATCGGGCGGCCGGGTCATTGATTTCAAGTGCACGCGGGCCCCGGCCTCATCGATCACGTCGATGGCCTTGTCGGGCAGGCAGCGGCCTGTAATGTAGCGGCCGGAAAGTTCCACCGACGCCTCCACGGCGTCGTCGGTGATCTGCACGTGATGGTGCTGCTCGTAGCGATCGCGCAGTCCCTTGAGAATCTCGATAGTCTCCTGCTTGCTCGACGGTTCGACCATGACCACCTGGAAGCGGCGGTCCAGGGCGCTGTCTTTTTCGATGTATTTGCGATATTCGTCGAGCGTGGTCGCGCCGATGCACTGGATTTCGCCGCGCGACAGGGCGGGCTTGAGCACGTTGCTGGCGTCGATGGCCCCTTCGGCCCCGCCCGCGCCTACCAGGGTGTGCAATTCGTCGATGAACAAGATCGTGTTCTTTGCGCGGCGGACTTCGTTCATCACGGCCTTGATCCGCTCCTCGAACTGGCCGCGATACTTGGTGCCGGCGACCATCATGGCCAGGTCCAAGACCACGATGCGTCGGTCCATGAGCAATTCCGGCACGTCGCCCTGCACCACGCGCTGGGCAAAGCCCTCGACGATGGCCGTTTTGCCCACGCCCGCCTCGCCCAGCAGCACCGGATTGTTCTTGGTGCGCCGGCTGAGGATTTGCATGGTCCGCTCGATTTCTTTTTCGCGCCCGATGACCGGATCGAGCTTGTTTTGCCGGGCCAGTTCGGTTAGATCGCGGCCGAAGCTATCCAGAGCGGGCGTTTTCGACTTGCCGCGCGGGGCTTCGCCGCCGCCGGGGGCGCCGGGAATTCCACCGGCGCGTTCCGCGCCTTCGGGTCCTTCCATGCCGTGCCCGAGAAGATTGAGCACCTCTTCGCGGACCTCTTCGAGTTTCAGGCCCAGGTTCATCAGCACCTGCGCAGCCACGCCCTCTTGTTCGCGCAACAGGCCGAGGAGGATGTGTTCGGTGCCCACGTAATTGTGGCCGAGATTTCGGGCTTCCTCCATGGAATACTCGATGACTTTTTTGGCCCTGGGCGTTTGCGGGAGTTTGCCCATGGTGACCATGTCGGGCCCGCTTTGCACGAGTTTTTCCACTTCCAGGCGGATCTTGCGCAGATCGACGTCCAGGTTTTTAAGCACGTTTGCGGCAACGCCGGAGCCTTCCTTGATCAGGCCCAACAATATGTGTTCGGTGCCGATATATTCATGATTGAACCGCTGCGCTTCCTGGTTGGCCAGTTGCATTACTTTTCGCGCACGGTCGGTAAATCGTTCGTACATTTTGGTATTCTCCGATGGACCAACTAGTCCTTCTTAGAAACTATCCGAAAAGTCCATTTGTCATCCTGAGCGAAGCGAAGGATCTCATCGGATAGGTATTTTCCCCCGGATTCTTCGCTCCGCTCAGAATGACGGGAAAGGTTTTCGGATAGTTTCTTAGTTGTTTTGCATGTCAAAATGTCAGGTTGTGTGCGATATTTGGCTGGAATTAGTATTTGGTGCAATTGCCATGCCATTTGCAGGCTTGTGTTTTGAGTTTTTCCCGGCTTCGGCCAACAGTTCGCGCTCGGCTTGTATTTCCAACTCCCACTTTTCGGCCCCATCGAAACAGACGAGTTGATCCAATTGCCTCGATGCCTCATCAAACCGGCCCGTGTGCCTGAGCAAGGTTGCCAGCAACAGGCGTGCGTCCAGGTCGCGTATGTTTTTGTCGAGCAACTTTTTTAACACGTGCTCGGCTTGGTAATAATCGCCTTTCAAATATAAGTCAACCGCCTGAGCGAATGGATTTTCGCCATCGCCAGGTTCGTGCTTTGCTGGGTTGCGCCGCAATTTCACGGCGGAAACTATCGCCGCCATGCACCAAACTGCCGCCAGCGACGCCCATAAAGCATTACGCACGGCCGGAGTTATTAGTTCCGTCCAACCAAAGCTGCCCACCATCGTCGCGCAAACCAGGGCAGCCGCGATAACGGCCACGCCCAAGGCCGACCAACTGCCGCGCATCCATATATGCGGAAGACCGGGCCATACATATATCGCCCAAGGTTTTTTTTGCGTGGCCACCGATTCCTCCCTGAATTTTTCGCAACTTCACACGCTTCGGTGCCATGGCCATGCTTGCGTGGCCATGCCGTGGAGTTTTTCGGAACTTCACATGCCCACGCCAGTGTGGGCATGGCACCCAAAAATGTCTGGCAAAACACCAAGTTGTCAGCCAAGGAATTGTAACTTCTAAAATAGCCTGAATCAAGGCAACTAAAAGAACCACAGGGGGTTAGGATTGCATACACCCGTCGAATCTGTAAAACTAAAACGATATGCAGTATCAACTCTCTTCAGCCGCCGAACGGGCTTTGATCCACGCGGCCACTTGCATCAGTCGTGCCGATTACGCCGAACTGGCCGCCCAGGCCCTGCTTTTGGGTTTATTGGCCGAATCGGAATGTCGGGCGGCATTAATGCTAGCAGAACACGGGATAAACACCAAATCCGTATATCAGCAATGGCCAAAATTGCTAATATCATCATCTGATGGGGGTGTTCCTACTACTCCGCTAGAAATTGTCTCACCCGAACTTGACCGATTGTTTCAAATCGTCATCCAATTGGTGGCGGAATATGTGAATTCCCCCATATTGGAGACGGAACACCTACTGCTCAGTCTGCTCGTAGCCGACAACGAACTGGCACATTGGCTTAACCAGCGGGGGGTGCGATCGGAAGACGTCCAGGACAATATCCGCAATCGCCACGGTTATCGAGAAGGCCCATTGCCCATGGAACCCGAGCCGATTGCCGGGGAAAAATTGCAAATTGAAAATTGCAAATTGCAAATTGAAAATTGCAGAGATAGTGGACAGGGGACAGGGTTCAGGGTTCAGGATTCAGGGGACGATGGGCAGGGGACAGGGGACAGGGGACAGTGCGAAACCGCAAGCGGTTTAGTTCATCCTTCATCCTTCATCCTTCATCCTTGTTTCCGCATCCTCGACGCGGCGGCGAATCGGGCCCGAGAAGGGCTGCGCGTGGTTGAAGATTTCGTGCGATTCGTGCTCGACGATCGGCATCTTACCGGACAGTGCAAGCAATTGCGCCATGATCTGACTGCCTTATTGGGCCAAATACCCGGCGAGCAGTTTTTGGCCGCGCGGGAAACCCGTTGCGACGTGGGCACGACGTTGGCCACGCCCTCCGAAGAACGTCGCTCCGGTGCGACAGAGGTGCTTTCGGCCAATTTCGCCCGCCTTCAAGAGTCGCTGCGCAGCCTGGAAGAATTCGGCAAGTTGGTCGATCCGCTCTGGGCGGCCGAAATAAAACAACTCCGCTACTGTAGTTATACGCTGCATCGGGCGGTGGAAATCACCCGAAATAGCATCAAGCGGCTTGCCAACTCCCGGCTGTATGTGCTGATTGACGGGCGATCATCGCCGGATGAATTTCGGCAACTGGCCCAAGTGTTGATCGCGGCCGGGGTGCATGTGATACAGCTTCGTGATAAAAAACTCGACGACCGGCAATTGTTGGAACGTGCCCGAGTTCTTAGGGAATTGACCCGGGGCACGGAAACGTTGTTTATTTTGAACGATCGGCCCGACCTGGCAGCGGTTTGCCGCGCCGACGGAGTTCACTTGGGCCAGGAAGATCTTTCGATAAAGGACGCCCGGGCGATTGTGGGAGTGGATGCGCTCATTGGAGTTTCGACGCACACCATCG
This sequence comes from Thermoguttaceae bacterium, assembly GCA_050013075.1. GTDB lineage: Bacteria > Planctomycetota > Planctomycetia > Pirellulales > Thermoguttaceae > JBEKIK01. The sequence continues at coordinate 31,132 of JBEKFZ010000035.1, forward strand.
AACAGGCACGGCAAGCGGTTCTTGACGGGGCCAATTACATCGGCGTCGGCCCGACGTTCCCCTCTGGTACAAAGCAGTTCGATGAATTTCCCGGCCTGAATTTTCTGAAAGAAGTGTCGGCCGAAATCCGTCTGCCCGCCTTCGCCATTGGAGGAATCACGCCGGGCAATCTGCCCCAGGTATTGGCAACCGGAATTACCCGCGCGGCAGTCAGTGGCGCAATCGTTTCCATGCCCGATCCCGCCGCCGTGGTCCGGGAATTGTTCGAATGGTTCAGAGTTCAGGGTTCAGGATTCAGGTAAGTTCACGGTTTACAGTTCACAGTATTTTTGTTTATTGGGTCTCAGATTAATAATGTCGCTAGCCGGCGGTCAACGACCGCCGGAATATGAGCGAATACCCGCCGGCGGCTGTTAGCCGCCGGCTATTGTGTGTGACATTAGTTTTCTGACACTCAATAGCCCGGGCACTTGTGCCCGGAGGATTGCGCGAATTTACTGTCCACAGTTTACATTATTTTCATCCTTCATCCTTTCTTCCAATCCACAATCTCCACTCACAACCATGCACTACGAAGTCGAACTAAAATATCCAGTGGCCGACATGAGGGCTTTGCAGGAGCGTTTGACCGCGCTGGGGGCGACGATCGAGGAGGCTCATGCGGAAGTCGATTTGTATTTTGCCCACCCGGCGCGCGATTTTGCCAAAACCGACGAGGCCCTGCGCATTCGCCGCATGGGATCGAAGAATTTTATCACTTACAAGGGTCCGAAGATCGACGCCACGACGAAAACCAGGCGGGAGATCGACCTGCCGCTGCCAGACGGCGAGGAGTCGGCCAAAACCTGGAGCAGTTTTTTGGAGGCTTTGGGTTTCGAGCCTGTGGGGGAGGTGCTCAAGTGGCGGCGCAAGGCCCGGATTCTATGGCAAAGTCAGGCCATTGAATGTTCTTTGGACGATGTGCAAGGACTAGGGAATTACTGCGAACTGGAACTTTTAACCAACCTTGCCGATGTCGAACCGGCCAAGGCCTGTATAGCCGCGCTGGCCAATAAGCTTGGTCTAAGACAGAGCGAAAGGCGAAGCTATTTGGAATTGTTGCTGGAGGCCGAAGGCCGCGGGTAAATGAAAAACCGCTTGCGGTTTCGCAAGGTAAACGCACACACCGACAAACCGACCATGCTACGCATGGTGCCCGCTCGCGGCTAAATGTATTATTCCCAATTTCCGATCCCTTTAGTGGTCAGTGAACTGACCACCCCTGTCTAATCCCTATCCCCTATTCCCTAGCCCCTAAATTAAACTGCCCTTTCGTGGAAATGGGGAATCTGCGATACTTGGCATGGGTTGATTGGAAGGAGCCGATATGTCGACATCCAAACCTTATACGATATTCTTTTCCGCGGGCGAGCCGAGCGGGGATCTGCACGGGGCCAATTTGATTCGGCAGTTACAAAGACGCTGCCCGAATGTGCAAGCGGTCGGTTACGGCGGACCGAAAATGGCCGCTGTCGGGTGTAATCTACATGCCGATCTTACAGCCTTGGCCGTGATGTGGTTCGCCCGGGCTATCATGAATTTTCATAAGTTTTGGGGGCTAGTCAGCCGGGCGGATCGCTATTTTCGGCATCACAGGCCGGATGCGGTGGTGCTGATCGACTATCCGGGGTTTAACTGGTGGATCGCCAGACGGGCGAAGTTGCACGGGATACCGGTGTTTTATTATACCCCGCCGCAAATCTGGGCCTGGGCGCAGTGGCGGGCGCGTAAAATGCGCAAGTTTGTGGATCACGTGCTGTGCAGCCTGCCTTTCGAGGAAGATTGGTTCAGAAAACGGGGATGCAACGCCACGTTCGTGGGCCATCCGTTTTTCGATGAGGTCGAACGTTACAAGCTCGACGAAACGTTTATCAAAGAGCACAAGCGGCAAAACGGACCGCTGCTGGCAATTTTGCCCGGTTCGCGCAATCAGGAGGTCGCCAATAATCTGAAATGGTTTTTAAAGGCGGCGGCAATTGTCCGCCGGCGGGTGCCGGACGTCCGATTGGCCATGGCTTGTTTCAAACCGCACCAGGCCGATATCGCCCGGCGGGAAGTCGAGGCAGCCGGGCTGCCGGTGGAAATTTGCGTGGGAAAAACGCCTGAACTTATGTCGCTGGCCGATTGCGCAATGGCCGTTTCCGGCTCCGTGTCGCTGGAACTGCTGTATCATGCCACGCCCACGGTGATTATTTATTGGATCAGCCGCTTGGGCTACTTTGTGCAGGGATTTTTCCGCAAGGTAAAATACATCACGCTGGTGAATTTGCTCTCGACCGACGAACTTTATCCGTCGGACCTGTCGCCTTACGATCCATTGCAGGCTGACGCCGATAAGGTGCTTTTCCCCGAATACTTGACTTGCGAGGACAAATCGGAACAAATTGCCGCCCATTTGATCGAGTGGCTCGTGGATCCGGCGAAACGGGCTACTCGCGTCGCTCAATTAGAGGCATTAAAGGAAAAGATCGCCCACGGCGGGGCATCGAGCCGTGCGGCCCAGTACATCCTCGACGTGCTTTCCCGGAGCAGTCACCCTATTCCCAAGCCGCATTTCCTGCCCGTCGATGAAAAAGTGGGCAGTGGGCAGTGAACAGTGGGCAGTGAACAGTGGGCAGTGGGCGGTGGACAGTGGAAAGAAAAAAGTGAAGAATGTTAAATCCTGAACCCTGAACCCTGACCACTGAACCATTCCATGTTTGGCGAACCCGCCCCTTCTCAAGGCGATTTACATTTCAGACTGCTGGGGATGCCCATCCGCATTCACCCGCTGTTCTGGCTGGTGGCGGTGATTTTGGGAGTAAAAAGCGGGGGAGTGCCGGAAATACTGATCTGGGTGGCGGCGGTATTTGTTTCGATCCTGATCCATGAATTGGGCCATGCCTTGGTGATAAAAGCCTATGGATTCCGTCCCTGGATCGTGCTGTACGGCATGGGCGGATTGACCTGCCACGACCCTGCGGAAAACTACAGTTCAAAAGCCAACACGCCGCTGGGGCAAATTTCGATCAGTTTTGCTGGACCCTTGGCCGGTTTTATCCTGGCGGTCGTGCTGCTGGGAGTGCTTTATTTGGCTGGATTTCAGCATCGAATCGTCTTCGAACCGCCTTTGAGCCTTAGACCTTATTGGGTGGACGTGACCGACGTGACCAGTTTGGCGGATTTGCTCAACGGCCACGTGGAACTGACCCGGCGGGCGGAACTGGTCAACGATATTTTTTTCATCAGCATCTTCTGGGGTCTTTTGAATCTGCTGCCCATCTATCCATTGGACGGCGGGCAAATCATCCGGGAAATCCTGCTGTACGTGAATCCCCGCGACGGCATTCAACAATCGCTGATACTTTCCATTTTTACGGCGGCTCTGGTTGCCGTATTCGGACTGATGAAATTGCACGATTACTATATCGCCATATTTTTCGCCTTCATGGCCTACGAAAGCTTCACGGCCTTGCAGGCATATTCCAACGGCGGTAGATGATGACGAAGTCAGGACGACTTATTTTGGAAAATATCAAATAATCGACCGATAAGGTATTGAAATACCGGCAAGATGGTGTAATTTGATATTAACGATCTTTGCTCATTTCTAGTAAGAAGAATGCTTGCCGGAAAAAAAGCAAAGGATTGCTTATCGGCGAAGGTGGCCGAAAACTAGTGTATTTTTTTCACTGGCCGGCTCAATGGAAACTTCAACAATCTGAAGTTGTCAAGCTCGGCCGAGCCGCGAACCTTTAAAGGAGAACAACAGTGGCCAAGAAAGTAGCGAAAAAAGTTGTCAAGAAAGCACCCGCTAAAAAGGCAGCCAAAAAACCTGCCAAGAAGAAGATGTCCGGTTCGTGCTGCTGCAAGTAATCAGCTTGTAGCCAGACTAATGTTAGTCTTTCTTCATCCAGACTACGACGAGAAAGGGCCGTCGGAACAACTTGTTCCGGCGGCTCTAAGTGTTTATGGCGAAAGGAGTTGAGAATTGGGTGAAAAGGATGTGGATAAAGGATAAAATGATGAATGCTGAATGTTGAATGATGAATGAACTAAAAAAACCGCTTGCAGTTTAACACTATCCACTGCCCACTATCCACTGTCCACTGCCCACTATCCACTGTCCACTGCCCACTGTCCACTGTCCACTGTCCACTATCCACTGCCCACTATTTTATTTCAGCACCGTCAGCGTGGGCAACACGGGTTGTTCGCGGTGTAGCCGGGCCAGACGCCGGGCCAGATTCAAACAGATCGATTCCAGATAGGGCTTTGCAGTTTCGTTTTCGAATGCCTTGCCGATTTGACCGCGATCGGCCAAAATCCTTAGTTCGGTCACAATCGGCACTTCGCCCAGGAAAGGCACGTGCAACTGTTCGGCCTTGTTTTTCGCCCCACCGGAACCGAAAATATCGTGCCGCGCACCGCACTCGGGGCAGATGAAAAAACTCATATTCTCGACCATCCCCAATACTTCGATGTCCACTTTGCGGAACATCCCGATGGCCTTGACCACGTCGAGCAAGGCCAGTTCCTGGGGCGTGCCCACGATAACCGCGCCGGTAAGCGGCAGCAATTGGGCAAGCGATAAGGCGACGTCGCCGGTGCCCGGCGGCAGGTCGATTATCAGGTAATCCAGATCGCCCCACTGGGTATCGCGTAAGAACTGGGCAAGCGCGGAGTGCAGCATGGGGCCGCGCCATATAACCGCCTCGCCCGGAGGCACGAAAAAACCCATCGACATCACCTTCAGCCCGTCAACCTCCACCGGCTGAATTTGGTTGCCGATTATCATTGGGCGATTGTTCGCGCCTAGCAGGTGCGGAATGCTGGGGCCATACACATCGGCATCCAACAATCCCACCCGGCAGCCGGCCCGGGCAAGCCCGTAGGCCAAATAAGCGGCGACGGAGCTTTTTCCCACGCCCCCTTTTCCGGCCCCGACGGCGATCGCGCTTTTTGCCGTCAGGCCGATTTCGCCGATCTTTTCCGGTCTGCGCTCGTGGACGGCAAGGTTGACGGTAATATTCAGTCGGGGGAACTGTTTTTTAAGCAGGGAAAGCAATTCCGAGCGGATTTCTTCACGCAACACGGCCGCCCAGGTGGTCAAACCCAGCGTAACCGACAGGTCTTCGCCGCTGAGTTCCAATTGATGAATCTGTCCCAGTTGCAGTGCGCTCCGCCCGGTTTCCGGATCTTTGAAATGTGAAATAGCCTCGCGGATGGACTGTTCAGCAGTGGGTTGATTGGTCACGCTCCCCTCCGGGTCGCGGCTAAACGAAAATTCTGGAAACGGTAAACCATGACCTGTAAACCGTCAGCAATCCACCGAGCACAAGTGCCCGGGCTAAACTTTAATGCGACATTCATTACATGAGGGAAAATGCCGTTATTTTTCTTCGGAATTGGAATCATCGGGATTACTCAGTGCATTAATTGCCAGCGCGAGTACCAGGAGAATTAAGTTTATCGCCCAAATGATTCCGCAGCCCAAGGCGACCCAATGCAGCACCCCTCCGCCTGCTGCATCGCCCATCGCCGATAGAAGGGATGCCACGGCCATAATCAAGCAAATAGCGACGGGAAGAATAATAGCCCCGGAAACGGCCAAGGCAATAGTGTGGCGGGAGATAGGCGGTCGGTCCATAATAGTTTTCCCAATTTCCCGATTTTGCTACTTGGAACCGTTCCTGTCAAGCATTAAGACACTTGTCAAAAAATCCCCTCTCCCTCTGGGAGAGGGCCAGGGTGAGGGCCGCGGACTGTCTCGGTTTTCGCGTACTGAAAATTGAACTGCCCCCTTTGGAGATTTATTATTGTTATAATAAAGGAAGTTCAGGTAGCATGAAGCAAGATGAATGACCATAAAAATAAGCACATTCAAGAATTTACTTTGGTTCTTGCCAAAGACACTGAATTGACCGAGGAATTGGCCGACAAATTGTTCGAAGCCGGTTGCGACGATGGTTCACCTTTTATTTCTTGCGGAATTGCCGGCGTTAGTTTTAGCCGCGAGGCGGAATCACTGGAAGCGGCAATCCGCTCGGCGGTTGCCGACGTGCAAAAGGCGGGTTGCACGGTGGAACGGGTCCAAATCGAAAGCGATTCTCCACTGCTCGCTAAAAGCAACACTAAGTAAAGGCGTTAAAAAAATGGTTTCCGACACCTCATTTCTCTTATTTCCTCCCTAAATCCTGAATTTTTAAATGAATCGATTTGGCCGTGCATTGCCGGGGAAATTTTGGGCTTTGATGCTTTGCTGTGCGGGCGCGATTATCGCGGCCGGACAGGCTTTGGCAACCGAAGTGGTATTAAAAGACGGCCGAGTGCTTCGCGGCAAACTGGGCGAGACCACCGGTCTGGCGGATAATCCATTGCCGTCCAGCCCGGACGGCGAAGGTCCTAACCCGCTTGTTTTGTTGATGGACAATGATCTTAGCCGCACTTTCGTTTCCAAACGGCTGATAAAGGAGGTCCGCCAGGAAGAGGCCGGGCACGGCGAGGAAAAATTCAACCTTCATCAACGCGTGATGCGCAACGGCATGACCATTCGCAGCGTGGGCCCGGCCATGCGCGTACAGCCTTTCGACG
>JBEKFZ010000036.1:0-37038 GCA_050013075.1 Thermoguttaceae bacterium
GCTGTTCCTGGTGCGACATGCCGCAGTTGATCACCAGTAGCGGCTCCGCCCCCAGATCCTCGCAAAGCTGGAGATATTCGTGGAATCCCAGGCCGTTCGTGGAGAAGTATTGCCATAAATTCCACTGATTGCGGCGCTGGGCCGGTTCACCGACGGTGCGTTTCCAGCGCATGGCGTTATCCAGCGTCTCGCCCTCGACCCAGCATCCGCCGGGAAAACGCACGAACGAGGGGTGGAGATTTTCCAGCATCGCGGCCAGGTCCAAACGCATTCCGTTGGGCCGATCCTTGAAGGTTTTGTGCGGGAAAAGCGAAACCATGTCCATCCACAGCGTGCCCGGACGCGAGGCACTAAGGACCAATTGGGCCTTGGGGTCGGTCGCGTTGGATGTCAAAACCACTTTGTAAGTCTTCCATTGTGAATCGACATTGTCGATTCGGGCCTGGGCATAGGTTTTTTTGCCGTTGGCGTTTTTCAGGGCGGCGGTCACCGGGCCGGTAAATCCGTCGCCAGCGCGAAGGGCGACCGACAGATCGTACTGAGCGTTCTTTTCCACGGCGATGCCCCAATAACCATCGTTCGCAACGCCGACTTGACCCTGACCGTCGGAGGACATTTTCAAACGCAGGGATCGGGGATTGTTCTTGCACATCGGATTGTCTTTGTCGATGGCAATCTCGCCCTTGGCCGAGCCGTCGGTTACCAGGGTCCAGCAGTCGGGCTTGTCGGAATTCTCGAACGAGCGGTTTTGCACCAATTCGGCGTACAGCCCGCCGTCGCCGGCATGGTTGATTTCCTCGAAAAATATGCCGTAAAGCGTGGGACTGACCTTTATGCCCGGCTTGTCGACCTGGACGGTTAACGACGCGCTGCCGCCGGCCGGAGTCTGGGCCTTAAGCGGAAAAAAAACAATGGCGAGTTGACCCAATGTCAGAGCACAAATCGAGAAGTAGCGTTTCATAATCATCATCTCCTGTTGTCAAAAAAAGCGGTGATATGAGAGTCAGTAAGTCTAGTCCCAGCGGCCTCCGACAGGAAACGCTCCGGGCGGCAGATTCCCCATAGTTTACCTATGCGCAAGGTGAAAGTCGATATGACGTATACGATTTTGCCGGTCTAGCTTGGTGATGGCCGGCTAGAGGTCGATTTTCAGGGGAATAACCATTATTTAGGATTTAAGCGCATTTTGCGCGTATGATTTTCCATTGAAAATTGAAAATTGCGAAGTATAAAATGAACAAATATAGATACTTTCGCGAAGTATAACATTTTCCAAACCGCGACCAATGGTCGCGGCTTTACAGGCAATATCATTCCGAACCGCGGGCGCCGGCCGCGGTTTGCTGTGCAATAAAAAGTTTTGAAAAAATTTGCGGGTCTAAGGTTGCCGCTTGTTGCAAAATTCATGGGGAAATCGCACAATGCTTATACTAGTTTTCAACCTCTTTTTATAGGAGTAAAAGATCATGGTTTTCCGCAACGGCAAATGTTTATTTCCGGCATTGATCGGCGTGCTTTTGGCGGGGATGATGTTTTCCCTGCCCGCCGCGGCAACGGAAAGCGTTTCGCTCGGTTCGCTGGACGTGAGCAAGGTTCGGCAAGGCTGGGGCCGGCCCCAGGCCGATAAATCCGTGGATGGACATACCATTTCCATAGGCGGAGAAAAATTCGAACAAGGGCTGGGCACCCATGCCGAAAGCACTCTGCTTATCAATCTGAAGGGCGGGGCCGAACGGTTTACCGCTTACGTGGGCGTGGACGATGAAGTGGGCGACTACATGGGCAGCGTCGAGTTCCGCGTTTTGGCCGACGATCGCGAGCTTTGGAAGAGCGACGTAATTAAGACCGGACAGGCGCCCGAAAAGGTGGATGTGAGCCTGAAGGGATTCAAAACGCTGCAGCTTTTGGTGAACGACGCCGACGACGGAATAGCTTACGACCATGCGGACTGGGCCGACGCCAAGATCGAGTACTCAGGCAAGCGTCCGGAAGCCGTGAGCCAGCCGGTTGAGAGCGCCGTGATCCTCACGCCCAAGGCGCCGGCCACGCCGCGGATTAATGGGGCCAAGGTATTCGGCGTTCGGCCCGGAGCGCCGTTTATATACGCCATTGCCGCCGGCGGTCAGCGCCCCATGACTTTCGCCGCGGACGACTTGCCCGAGGGTTTGAAACTCGATCCGCAAACCGGCCGGATCACGGGCGTTCTGCAAAAACGCGGGCAGTACGCGGTGGTTCTGCACGCCAAGAATGATTTGGGGCAGGCCGAGGGCAAGTTCAAGATCGTTTGCGGCGACACAATCGCCCTGACTCCCCCGATGGGCTGGAACAGTTGGAATTGCTTTGCCAACGCGGTGGACGACGCCAAGGTCCGCTCGGCCGCGAACGCCATGGTCCAGAGCGGTTTGATCAACCACGGCTGGACGTATATTAATATTGACGACTGCTGGGAGATCAAACCGGGGAGCAAAGATCCCATGCTCCAGGGCACGCCGCGCGACGAAAACGGGATGATCAACACCAACAAAAAATTCCCGGACATGAAGGCCCTGTGCGATTACATCCACGGCAAGGGATTGAAAGCGGGAATATATTCTTCGCCCGGACCGTTGACCTGCGCCAAATTCACGGGTAGTTATCAATATGAAGAAAAAGACGCCCAGCGCTATGCCCAGTGGGGATTCGATTACTTGAAATACGATTGGTGCTCGTACAGTCAAGTTACCGGAGGCCGGGGAAGCCGGGGAGGCGAGAGCCTGCCAAACCTGGAAAAGCCTTATCAAGTAATGCACGCGGCCTTGGATAAAGTCAATCGCGACATCCATTTCAGCCTGTGCCAATACGGTTGGGGCAAGGTCTGGCAGTGGGGCTCGGAGGTTGGCGGAAATTCTTGGCGCACCACCGACGACATTGTCGATACTTGGTCCAACATGTCCAAGATCGGTTTTAATCAGGCCGGACACGAAGAATACGCCGGGCCCGGTCACTGGAACGATCCGGACATGCTGGTGGTGGGCATGGTGGGCTGGGGGAATCTGCACCCGACCGGATTGACTCCAAACGAGCAATACACCCACATCAGTTTGTGGTGCCTGCTTTGCTCTCCGCTTCTGATCGGTTGCGACATGACCAAGCTCGACGAATTCACGCTCAATCTGCTTACCAACGACGAAGTGCTAGAGGTAAGCCAGGACCCCTTGGGCAAACAAGCCGGGCGCGTGGCCAAGGCCGATAATCTCGAAGTCTGGGCAAAAACCATGGAGGACGGGTCCACGGCCGTGGGACTTTTTAACCGCGGCGAATCGGAAAAAACGGTCACCGCGAAATGGTCTGACCTGGGACTCACGGGCAAACAGATTGTGCGCGACCTGTGGCGGCAAAAAGACCTCGGCGAGTTCGACAAGGAGTTTCCCGTGACCGTCGCCCGACACGGCGTGGTCCTGGTGCGGATTCGCCCGGCGGGAAAATAAAAACTTATCCGAGGGTGTCCTGAAATTGAGATATTTATTGAGTGTCAGATAATAAATGTCGCGTTTTCGCCTCAGAGCCGGGCCGTATCGGCCCGGAATTACCGGGGCGACACGCCCCGGCTCTGACTTTTTATGCAACATTCTTTTTCTGAGACTCAATAGCCCGCCGTAAACACACGGCGGGTTTAATGGGGAAAGAACGCCACGAGGCCCCCGGTGTATTCACCGGGGGCTAAATATGCCTATATTCAATTCTTATCAGAAAGGACATGGACCAATGAAACCCGCACTTGTGCTCACGGCTGTTTTGTCGTTTTTTACCGCAACGATTGCTCCCGCGTTTGCCGATGTGCTTGCCGACGACGGGGCCAAGGTCAAGGTTGCGCCCGTGGTTCCGCTTGTGGTTCATGCTTTTCCGCTTTGGGACGTGCGACTGCTGGACGGTCCGTTCAAGCACGCCATGGAACTGGACGAGAAGTATCTGCTTTCGCTGGACATGGATCGGCTGCTGCACAACTTCCGCGTGAACGCCTCTCTGCCTTCCTCGGCCCAACCGCTGGGCGGCTGGGAAGACCCCAATTGCGAGTTGCGCGGGCATTTTGTGGGTCACTATTTGTCGGCCTGCGCGATGATGTACGCCGCCACGGGCGATGAAAAATTCAAGCAAAATGGCGACGCCGTGGTGGCGGGCCTGGCAGCGTGCCAGGCGAAAATCGGTACCGGCTACCTTAGCGCGTTTCCTGAGTCGTTCTTCGACCGCGTGGAATCGACCGGGCGCGTGTGGGCGCCTTACTACACCCTGCATAAAATTTACGCCGGGTTGTTGGACATGTACGTATATTGCGACAACCTTCAGGCCCTGGAGGTGTGCAAGAAGTTCGCCGACTGGGTTATCGCCCGCAACGCAAAGCTTTCCGACGAACAAATGCAGAAGATGCTGCGCGTCGAGCACGGCGGCATGAACGAAGTGCTGGCCAACCTGTACGCCCTCACAGGCGAGGAAAAATACTTGAAAATCGCCCAGCGATTCAACCATACGGCCGTCCTATCTCCGGCCTCGAAGCAAGAGGACAAACTCAACAACCTGCACGCCAACACGCAGATTCCGAAATTCATCGGCGTAGCGCGGCAATATGAACTAACTGGCCAGGACCGGCTCGGCGCGGCTGCGCGGTTTTTCTGGGACACCGTGGTCAAGGAGCGTTCTTACGTCATCGGCGGCAACAGCAACGGCGAGGCGTTTTCGCCCAAGGAAACACTTTCCAAGGGCCTGGGGCCCAACACCACCGAAACATGCAACACCTACAACATGCTCAAACTGACGCGGCACTTGTTCTGCCTCGATCCGTTGGCCGAATACGCCGATTACTACGAACGGGCGCTTATCAATCACATCCTGGCGTCGCAAAATCCGGCGGACGGCATGATGTGCTACTATGTGCCGCTAAGGTCCGGATCGCATAAGGACGAGCATTACAGCACGCCGCTAAAGACCTTCGCCTGCTGCACGGGCACGGGCGTGGAAAATCACGCCAAGTATGGCGACAGCATCTACTTCCACGACGAAAACAATCTTTATCTGAACTTGTTCATCGCCTCGGAATTGAACTGGAAGGCCAAGGGCCTGAAGCTCCGTCAGGATACGAAGTATCCGGACGAGGGTGCAAGCAAACTCGTGTTTACCTGCGACAAGCCCGTGGAGTTGGCCCTGCGCGTCAGGCATCCGTGGTGGGCGGTTAAGGGTTTTGAGATACGCGTAAACGGCGAGAAACAGGCCGATTCCAGCCGGCCGGGCAGTTACGCGGCGGTTTCGCGCGTTTGGAAAAGCGGCGACAGCGTGGAAATTTCCATGCCCTTTAGCCTGTATACCGAAGGTTTCCGCGACAATCCGCGGCGTTTCGCGTTCTTAAGCGGTCCCTTGGTACTGTGCGCCGAAGTGGACGCCAAAAAAACGTTTCCCGTGGTTGTGGCCGAGGAAGGCCGGGCGCTTGACGGAGTGAAAGCCGTGCCCGGCAAGCCGAACACGTTCAGCGGTTCGGCCGAGGAATTCCGCATTCCCGGGGAAACAGACGGCAAGGGCGTGACGCTCGAACCGTTCTACAAAATGCAAGGCGCGCGGCGCTATATAGTCTATTGGGATCGGTTCACCCCTGCCGAGTGGCAAGCGGCGGGGGATTACCCCATCAAGCCGGTCCCGTTCACCGCGGTGCACCTGAGCGACGTTTTTTGGGCGCCGCGGATCGAGATCAACCGCACGGTGACGATCCCGTTCGCCTTCGAGCAGTGCGAGAAATCGGGGCGCATGGACAATTTCGAGCGTGCGGCCGCGGCCTTGCGGGGCGAGGAATTAAAGAATAAGAAGCCGCCGGGGTTTCCGTTCGACGACACCGACCCATACAAAGTGTTGGAAGGCGCTTCTTATGCCCTGGCCGTTAAATCCGATCCCAAGATGAAGGCATACCTGGACGAGTTGATCGCCAAGATCGGCGCGGCCCAGGAGCCGGACGGGTACCTTTACACCGCCCGCACAATCAACCCCCGGCATCCGCACGATTGGTCGGGCCCCAATCGCTGGCTGCGCGACCCGGACCAGAGCCACGAACTTTATAACGCCGGCCACTTGTTCGAGGCGGCAGCCGCACATTACCAGGCCACCGGCCAACGGAACCTGCTGGACATTGCCGTCAAAGAGGCCAATCTGCTATGCGATACCTTCGGCCCGGACAAGCTGCATATATGGCCCGGCCATCAGATCGTCGAGATGGGGCTGGTGAAACTTTATCGCGTCACGGGCGACAGGCGGTACCTGGATTTGGCCAAGTTTTTTCTTGACGTGCGCGGCCCCGGCGGAGACGAGTATCATCAGTCGCACGTCAAGCCGGTCGATCAGACCGAGGCCGTGGGCCACGCGGTTCGGGCGGCATACATGTATAGCGGCATGGCCGACGTGGCCGCCATGACGGGCGACCAGGGATATCTGCACGCCATCGACGCCATCTGGGAAAACGTTGTAGGCAAGAAACTCTACATCACCGGTGGCATCGGGGCCATAGGGGCGGGCGAGGCCTTCGGCAAAAACTACCAGTTGCCAAACCTCAGCGCCTACTGCGAAACCTGCGCGGCCGTGGCCAACGACTACTGGAATCTGCGGCTCTTCCTCCTGCACGGCGACGCCAAGTACATCGACGTAATGGAACGCACGCTTTATAACGGCTTGATCTCGGGCGTGTCGCTGGACGGCAAGCTGTTTTTCTATCCCAATCCCTTGGAATCCGACGGCCAGCACCAGCGCAGCCCATGGTTCGGCTGCGCCTGTTGCCCGGGCAACATCACGCGCTTCCTGGCATCAGTGCCGGGCTACGTATACGCCCAGCGCGGCGATGCGATTTATGTAAATCTTTTCGCCGGCGGCACGGCCGACATAAAGATGGACGACGGGCGCACGGTCAAGCTGATTCAAGAGACCCGCTATCCTTGGGATGGGGCTGTTAAGATAACCGTCGAGCCGGACAAGGCCGGCGAATTTACGATAAACGTGCGGATCCCCGGTTGGGCCCGCGATGAAGTCGTGCCCGGCGATCTGTACAAGTTTTTGGACAAGGCAAAAGAACCGGTCACGCTCAAGGTCAACGGCAAGGACGTGCCCATCGAGTTGAACAAGGGTTATGCGAGTTTGAAACGCTCGTGGAACGTCGGCGACGCGATTGAACTGAATCTGCCCATGCCCGTGCGCCGGGTTGTGGCCAACGACAAGGTCGCGGACGACGCGGGCAAGGTCGCCTTGGAGCGCGGCCCGCTGGTATATTGCGTCGAATGGCCGGACGTGAAGGGCGGCAAGGTGGTCAACCTGCTGCTGCCGGACGATGCCGCCATATCGGCCGAGTTCAGGCCGGACCTGCTCCACGGGGTGGAAGCCCTCAACGGCGAGGCGCTGAGCCTGCGTTGGGCCGAGGGCGGCAAAATAAAAAAGGAAAAAACAGCATTCACTGCCATACCTTATTATGCCTGGGCGAATCGCGGCCGGGGCGAGATGGCCATCTGGCTGGCACGCACCGAATCTGCCGCCCGGCCCTTGCCTTATCCGACCATCGCATCCACGAGCAAGGCCACGGCGTCCACCCGCGGCGCAGACGCAAAGGCGCTCAACGATCAGCGCGAGCCGAAAAGCTCGGGCGAATGGCGAGTGGAATAAGGGTGTCCGGAAAAGGTCTCCTCGGCCCCTTCCGGGTTTATAGTGAAAAAACACCGGGAGCAAGCTCCCGGGCTATTGGGTGTCAGAAGAAGAATGTCGCATGAAAAGTCAGAGCCGGGGCGTGTCGCCCCGGTAATTCCGCACCCGACACGGCCCGGCTCTGAGGCGAAAACGCGACATTCATTACCTGAGACTCAATAAACATTAATTCCCTCTATTCCGCGCTGGCCATTACCAGTTCGCCTTTGAAAATGCCTTTTAACCCGCGCAATTTGGCGGCGATCTTTTGCAGGCGTTTGGCCGGGCCGCGCAATACGATCACTTCCAGGCAAAGATCGTGGGTCAAGTGCGCGTGCAGGGTGGATATGACCAAATCGGTATTGTCGTGCTGCAAGGCCGTGAGATGATCGCGCAGTTGGGGGCGGTGATGATCGTAAACCAAGGTAAGTGTTCCGGCCGCGTCCTTGCTGTCCGACTGCCAGGCATTTTGCGTAAGCTTATCGCGGAGTAGTTGACGAATCGCTTCGCTGCGGGTGGCAAAATGTTCGTCCTTGCAATAGCGGTCGAATTGTTCCAACAGATCATCTTCCAAGGACACCGAAAAGCGGACTACGCCGGGCATGATAGGTGGTTCCTGTTTAAAGGGTTCAGGGTTCAGTGGACAGGGTTCAGGGTTCGATGGAGTTTTCAGTTCACAGTTATCAGTTTACAGTTTTTTATTTACCATTCATCATTCAGGGTTCACTTTTTTTCCTAATTTCTAATTCATAGTGCGACATAGCGTCAACAAATAATCCACAATCCCTTTGTCGAAATCCTGAACCCTGAACCCTGCCCGCTGAACCCTGAATCTTTATGTCGATAAACCAAGTTTTTTGCTTAATTTACCCCTCAAAAGCCGTATTTATGTTAGATTGGGCAAGGGTTTATTATTGGCAATACGATATTCCTGGTAATCACCGGTTGCATGAACCATAAAAGGTGGTATGCTACAGAGCACCAGTGGCGGCTATTGGGGTCGCCTTCGGGGAGCGTGGGCCTGAGAACCCCCGAGACCCGTGTGTCCTTGTTTTGCACGGTCCATAGTGTCCGTGCCGGTTTTGGAGTGTTTTTTTCGATGAGTAAGAAATTGTTTGTTGGCGGGTTGAGTTGGGGTACGACCGACGACGGGTTGCACCAAGCATTTGAGCGGTTCGGCGAGATTGTCGAAGCCAAAGTCATTACCGACCGGGAAACCGGCCGATCGCGCGGCTTCGGTTTTGTGACCTTCGCCAATGACGAAGGCGCAATTAGCGCCGCAAGCGAGATGAACGGCGCCCAATTGGATGGCCGGACTATCCGGGTCAACGAGGCCGAAAATCAGGTCCAGCGTCGCGGCGGAGGCGGCGGAGGCGGCGGAGGCGGCGGGCGCGGCGGTTCGCGGGGCGGGCATCGCGGCGGACAACGCGGCGGCGGTTACGACGAATAAAAAACCGCCGCGGCATTAGGCGCGATCGCCTGGTTTCGATCTGCTTTTTTAAATCCGGTTGCCTGTTGTGATCGGTGATCGATGGGGTTTTGACTTTATCGATCCAACAGGTATTATTGATCGAAGCCATGTTTTGTAAAAAACCATACGCAGAAGCCATCCGCGGTTCCACGCAACCCGCCCCCAATTTGCAATTTGCAATTTACAATTTGCATTTTGCAATTATTTGTCTTTTGTTTATCCTTCCGGCCCTGCTGTTGGGTCCATATCCGTCAATAGCGGCTGAAAAAAGGCCGTTTCAGGAAGGGCGGTTCGACGGGGGCGAACTGCGCTACATTAACGATCTGCCCGTGCTGATCGTTTCCGGCACGCCGGAGGAGATCGGGCGGCAAAAGGCGGCCCTAACGGGCGACGTGGTGCTCAAACTGGTCGATTATCCGAAAAAGTTAATGCACTTCGGCACTAACAGCGACCAGCATTGGCAAAAGTTATTGTCAATGGGCGAAGCCTTGAAACCGCAGATCCCCTCCGATTATCGCGATGAAATGCGGGCCTTCGCCGAGAAGGCCGGGTTTGATGGCCAGTGGGACATGGGCGCGCTGAGCAACGTGATGCTCGACATCTATCGCGGCGGTTTCAGTTGCTCGTCGTTAATTGTCGAGGCCTCGCGCAGCTCCGCGGGAGGGCCGCTTTTCGGGCGTAACCTGGACTTCTACACCCTGGGCATGCTCGACAAGTACGGCCTTGTTACCGTGCATCTGCCAAAAGGCAAACATGCTTTTGCCGCGATCGGGTTTCCCGGGTTTTTCGGCTGCGTATCGGGCATCAACGACGCCGGCCTGGCCTTGGCCGTGCACGAAGTTTATTTGAGCAAGGACAAGGCGCCGATGTTCAACCCCAAGGGCGTGCCTTATTCGATGTGCGTTCGCCGCATCCTCGAGGAATGCACCTGCCTGGAAGAAGCAGAAAAACTGCTGCGTTCCACAGAGCGGACCACGTTGTTGAGCCTGGCCGCCTGCGATCGGCGCGGCCGTCTTCGAGTTGACGCCCAACACCGTGGCGGTGCGCCGGGCCGACGACGGCCTGTGCTTTTGCACGAATCACTTCCGCACGCCCGAACTGATCATGTTCGCCTGGTGCCGCCGCTATCGAACCCTTGAAAAAAGCCGGTCGCTGAAGATGCTGGGCGTTGAAGACGTGGCCAAAAAGCTGGACGAAGTGGACATGGGCCAGATGACCGTGCAATCGATGATTTTCGAGACCGAACCGCTGATTCTGCGCCTGGC
Organism: Thermoguttaceae bacterium; assembly: GCA_050013075.1. Classification (GTDB taxonomy): domain Bacteria; phylum Planctomycetota; class Planctomycetia; order Pirellulales; family Thermoguttaceae; genus JBEKIK01. The sequence goes on from JBEKFZ010000036.1 coordinate 10,414, forward strand.
GATGGGATCCTGCCCTTCGTCGGCGTTGCCCATGAAAAAACTGGAATTGCAGCCGCTTTTTAAACCATAAAGCCGCGACCGTCGGTCGCGGCCTTTAACCGCCACTGCATCGCGGCCAACGGCCGCGGCTTTATATGCCGCCTTCTTGCCTCACGCGGCATTTCCTGATAAACTGAGTAGTTTAAAAATGCCCTATTCTACTCAGCGGGGCGCAGCATGGACCGAGAGCTTTGCGAAATCCGCTCCGATCATGAAGAGTGCATCCGCCTGCGCGGGGCGCGGATGCACAATCTCAAAAATCTCGACGTCGACATCCCCCGCAACCGGCTCGTGGTGGTCACCGGTCCCAGCGGGTCGGGCAAAAGCACGCTAGCCTTCGACACGCTCTATGCCGAAGGGCAACGGCAGTACATCGAAAGTCTTTCGGTCTACGCCCGGCAGTTCTTGCACCAGTTGGAGCGCCCGGACATCGATCTGATCGAGGGGCTGCAACCGACTATATCTATCGATCAGCGGGCCGGCAGCCACAATCCGCGGAGCACCGTGGCCACGGTCACCGAAATCTACGATTACCTGCGGCTGTTATATGCGCGGTTGGGCCGGCCCCTATGCCACCAGTGCGGCGAACCGATCCGGCAGCAAACGCCCGAGCAAATCCTGGAAACCCTTTTGCAGCTTCCGCCGGGCACGCGAATGATGGTTCTGGCTCCGCTGGTCCGCGGGCGCAAAGGGCGGCACAAGGAGGCGTTCGAGCAAATCCGCAAAGCGGGGTTGTTGCGGGCCAGGGTGGACGGGGCGGTGATCGACGTCCACGAACCGCCCGAACTCGATCAGCAAAAACCACACGATATCGAAGCCGTGATCGATCGCATTGTGATCCGCGAAGGCGTGCGCGCCCGTCTGGCCGAGTCGATAAATCTGGCCGTCCAGCACGGCGACGGCGCGGTGCTGGCCGCATACGAGGAAAAAAACACTGGCGCCGTCCAATGGCGCGACCGGCTTTTCAGCACTTTATACGCCTGCCCGAATTGCAAAATCAGTTACGAGGAATTGGAGCCGCGCACCTTCAGCTTCAACAGTCCGTACGGGGCGTGTTCGAAGTGCGAGGGATTGGGAGTGCGGGAAGGATTCGATCCGGAGTTGATCCTGCCCGACTGGAGTTTATCCATGTCGGCCGGGGCCGTTGCGCCGTGGAAAGACGCAACGGCGGCGGCGATGCACAAAATCCAGCGCCGTTTGGCGCCTTTTTTGGCCAGGACCGGAATCCGCTGGAACACGCCCTTGGAAAAACTTTCGCCCAAGGACCGCGAGGTATTGCTTTTCGGCGGCAAGCGGTTTGAAGGCATATCGATAATGCTGGAAAAACAGTACGTCACCACGACAAGCGAAGCAAAGCGCAAACGGCTGGAAACGTTTCGCGCCGAGGTGCTTTGCGACCAGTGCGGCGGGGCCCGCCTGCGTGCCGAAGCCCGGGCAGTGCTCGTTGCCGGCAAGCCGATTCACCAGGCGACCGCGCTAACGGTGTCCGCCGCCGGGGAGTTCTTCCGCAATCTGCAATTCGGCGAAGATCAACAACCCATCGCCCGGCCGCTTGTGGCCGAGATCCTGTCCAGGCTGGATTTTCTGGATAAAGTCGGGCTGGCGTATCTGACACTCGACCGGCCGGCAAGTACGCTTAGCGGCGGCGAGTCGCAACGCGTGCGCCTGGCTTCGGGTTTGGGTTCCGGATTGGTGGGCGTGTGCTACGTGCTGGACGAGCCCTCGATCGGGCTGCATCCGCGGGACAACCAACGGTTGATCGATTCGTTGGGCGATTTGCAGAGCCGCGGCAACACGGTGCTGGTCGTGGAGCACGACGAGACCATCATGCGTCAAGCCCATTGGTTGATCGACATGGGGCCGGGCGCGGGCAGGCAGGGCGGACGAATCGTGGCCCAAGGCACTCCGCAAACGGTGGCCGCGGACCCCAATTCGCTTACTGGCCGTTATCTTGCCGGTTGCGAACGCATTCCCGTGCCCGATACCCGCCGGCGCATTGCCAAAATCCGTTCCATCACCCTGGAAGGCGTGATGACGAACAATCTCAAGGACTTAACTGTGCAATTTCCGCTATCGGCGTTGGTTTGCGTCACGGGTGTAAGCGGGTCGGGAAAGAGTTCGCTGTTGAACGAGACGCTTGCCCGGGCGTTGGTTCGGCGGATGGGCGGATTGGCCCCAAAGCCCGGCCCGCACAAAAGCCTGCGCGGGGCAAATCAAATCGACAAGGTGGTGCAGATCGACCAATTGCCCATTGGCCGCACTCCGCGGAGCAACCCGGCCACCTATACCGGCGTGTTCGACGAAATCCGCAAGGTTTTTGCCGGCACCCGCGATGCACGGCAACGGGGGTACAAGTCGGGGCGATTCAGTTTCAACGTCAAAGGCGGGCGGTGCGAGGAATGTCAGGGGCAAGGGCAGCGAAAGATCGAAATGAACTTTTTGCCCGATCTTTACGTTTCCTGCCCGGTGTGCGAAGGCAAGCGATTCAACCGCCAGACGCTGGAAATCCACTATCGGGACCGCTCGATCGCCGACGTGCTGGACATGCTCGTCGACGACGCGGCCGATTTTTTCCAAAATTTCCCGGTCATCTCCAGGATGATCGAAAGCCTGCGCGAAGTCGGCCTGGGATACATGTCGCTGGGCCAGCCGTCGAACACGCTTTCCGGCGGCGAGTCGCAGCGCGTAAAATTGGCCGCCGAACTGGGCCGGGTCGACACCGGCAAAACCCTCTACATCCTGGACGAGCCTACCACCGGACTGCACTTCGACGACACCAAAAAACTGCTTGTGGTGCTGGGCCGATTGGTCGATTTGGGCAATACGGTCATCGTCATCGAACACAATCTGGACGTAATTAAAACGGCCGATTGGATTATCGACTTGGGACCCGAAGGCGGACAGGCCGGCGGTTACGTGGTCGCCGCCGGCACGCCCGAAGAAATCGCCGAGCTAAGCGACAACCACACCGGCCGATTTCTACGCGAGGCGCTGGATGGAAAGGATGAAGGATGAAGGATGAAGGATGAGGAGACGAGAAGAAGAGAAAATAGAGATGTGGGGTATGAAGTACAGAGTACGGGGTAAGAAAAACGTCCTGAATTGTTCCAACGGCATGAGTGATGCCATAGGGTCTGAGATCTCCATAATCCGTACCTCGTACTTCGTACTATGCATTCCGCAAACCTATAGATTCGCTTTCCCCGTATCACTCTATGCGAAGGCTCCTGGGCCTTGATTCACTCCACCCCCCCATGTATGGGTAAAAAAAGGGGGTTTTCTGCATTATTCATAAACGCTTATGCAACTCTTGACGTGTTTATGGATTATGTCCATTAGCGATAAAATAAGGCATCTAAACAAGATGCGCGAGTCAGGTTAACCCTTGACTACCCATACTCGCCCGAATATCATCGAATTTAAGGGATTGAAATAGGCGGCATTGGCGTTTCGCTGGTGTCCGTATGGTATTGTCGGCGTAAGGCCTCGGTTTGTTTTTGATCTTTTGGTGTAGGCATCATGAGCATTTGGAATAAGATCCTGCTGGGATTGATTATTGTGTGCTTGCTGGGATTTTTTTACATGTCGGCGAGGATGTTGAAGACCCAAAAAAACTGGAGCATTTTGGCCGAGCAGTACAATAAACAAATCAGCGAGAAACAAAAAGAAGACAAAGTAACGGAAGAAGGCGGGATGGTTGGAGGCAAATTTGGGCCCGGCATAGAGCAAGTTCGCGCCGAATTGAATAAGCTCACCGTGGATCGACAACGGGTATGGTACAAGTGCGATTCGAAGGTCGATATCAACCATCAGACACACACGGCAACCATCAAAGTGACGGTAGACCAGCCCAATCCATCGGGGATCGCCGAAAAGAGCGTTATTTACGTTTTTGAGGACGTGCCCGCTGCACAACAGGGCCGATATGTGGGCGAGTTCAAAGTAACTGCCGTGGCCGACAAGGACAAGCAAATCACCTTGGAACCGATATTCAACTTAACGCCTGAGGATGAAAAAAAATTGGCCGAGGCCAAGCGCCCCTGGAACCTATACGATTCGCTGCCACACGATAATCACGAGATCCTTGGGGAATTACCCGCGGTCGACGGCAAGTACGTGCGTCCGTTGCGCGATTACGCCTACCTTTTTGACGCCTACCACATGAAAATTACCGAGCTTATCGACAAGGAACAAGCAGTCAAGGACGACAAACAAATGGTCGAAGGCGCCCTGGACGACGCCCGGCTTCAAGTCCAGTTCTACCAGAAACAGGGGACCGTTGTCAAAGCTTTATTGGCCGAAATCGCGCGCCAGCGTGACGCGGTGGCGGCACATCTCGATAAATTGCGGAAAAAATTCGCCGAGGCAAAGGCTGCCGCGGCGGAATTGATTAAAAACAACAAGGCCATGGCCGGCCAGATCGCTAAAATCCAGTTGGATGCGACCCGGCGCATAGATGAGCGCACCCGCGCCATGGCGCAATCTGCCAACGGGGAAAAATAACGGCGTGGGCATCTACGACCGCGACTACTACCGCCGACCTCAGCCGGGATTCTCGCTGCGCATGCCGCAGTCGATGATCGTTACGCTGATTATCATCAACGCGGCCCTGTACCTGATCGACGGCCTATTGTTTCCGGGTAAAACGTTGGCGGAGCATAAGCTGACTTATATTCTTAGCCTCAACAGCAACACGCTCTGGCACCTATGGCAATTCCTCACTTACGGGTTTGTTCACGATCCGCTTTCGCCAATGCACATACTCATGAACATGCTGCAATTGTGGTTCCTCGGCGGGGCGGTGGAACAGATTTACGGCAACAAGGAATTCCTGCGTATTTATTTGGCAATGTTGCTTGTCGGTTCGCTTTCCTTCGCCCTAGGCTCCGGGATTACCAGTGCAATTACCCATCAGGAGAGCAATTACGAGTTGCTTGGCGCATCGGGCGCGATTTCAGGCATAGTTATACTCTTCGTGCTGAATAATCCCCAGGCCACGCTGATGCTCTTTCCCATCCCCATTCCCGTCAAGGCCTGGGTGATCGGAGTTCTGTGCGTGGTTTATAACTTGTTCGGCGCAATAACGCCGCAATCGGGCAACGTGGCATACGGCGTTCACATAGCCGGCATGGTCTTTGCCTGGCTGTATTTTCAGCGGCGCTGGAACCTGGGCCGCTTTTTTGAAAATATCTTCCATAAGCTGAAGTTTTTCTCCCGACCAAAGTTCCGCATCCATAAACCCGACGAAGAATCGGGAGAACCGGATCTAAACGCCGAAGTCGATCGCATCCTGGAAAAGATCTCCCACGAAGGCGAAGGCAGCCTCACCCGCAAGGAACGCCGGACCCTGGAAACAGCCAGCAAGCAATATCAAAACCGCCGGCAGTAGAAAAGTGGGCAGTGGACAGTGGACGGTGGGCAGTTAGGGCTGGGCAGTTAAGGGGTGGGCAGTTTACTGCCCACTTACACTGCCCACTTACTGAGAATTGAAACTTATTCAAACCGCTTGCGGTTTCGCGAATAACTACTATTGCCCGGCGTATCTTTGGCGGCCTGAGAACTTTCTTCCGCGGCCAATAGTTCGTCGATCATGCCCTGTGCGTCGTTGGCCGCATTTGCCAGCCGCATCAGCCACATCGAGCAGAACAACCCGGTCGAATCGAAAAGTTCAGGCTGGAAACAAGAAAGGATGCTGGAAGCGATCCGGCCGTTCAGATCGGCGTTTGGACTCCGCTGGGCCATGCCCTGCTGAAACGCCGCCCTGATTGAGGCGAGCACAAGCGGCCAGGCGTGTCGCCCGCCCGGCTGCTGGCATTGATAATGCAAATCTTGGGAAAAATCCATTGCCCGTCGCTGGTCCACGGCGAACTGGCAGCAGTCGTGCAATCCGGCCAAATAGCCGATCAGCATGTCGGTCCAGCGTTCGCTACGGCGCCGCAAAAGATTGAGCTTCATGGCGTCTTCGGCGTCCATGCCCGGCCCGCCGACAAGCAGCGTCAACACGCGATGCCGGGCGTCCGCGTGTCCCAGCAATACGCTGCGTGCGATAGGCCCCGCGTCTTCGCCGCCGTGTTGCCTGTCGTGTGCGCATACCACGGCCGTCCACACTCGCGTAAGCATCTCGCCGGTGATGATTTCCTCTAACGTGCCGCGGACTTGGTGCCATTGCGTTTTATGCCACTTGGCATCGGCAGCCTTGGCGATGAATTCCCGCAGGCAGAATCCCCAACGATCCAGGCGGATTTTCGAGGCCGTCCAATACTCCTCCATCCCGGCCGCCGACAAGCGCTCCGCGCCGCGGACCAGCACCGGCCCGTGTGCGGAAACAATCGCCGACAGTTCGACCAATTCGCGTGCGTGCATCAAAGGGTGCTGGGGTCAGGGAACAGTGTTCTTATTTAGCCCCCGGTGAACACACCGGGGGTTTTGATCGCGTTTTCGATATCGTTTATAAAGCCGCAACCGTTGATTGCGTTTTTTTCTCAAAATCAACTGCCGGGAGAGCCCGAGGGGACCAAGGCTCTCCCGGTGTAAATTTCTGTGGAAATACAGGGGTGCAAACAAGATGCCGAAGCGGCAGGACATGGGCGGGGTATGAATGAACGTTACCGCAAGTATTGTCGCATAATGATGTTATGTCGATGAGCCGGTTTTTATAAGAAGCGGCTTTTCCCGGCCGATGTTGCTTTACATCAACGCCTTCCGCACACCACCGGCCACATAGGGCTTAGGCAATGCACATCGTCATTCACCCGTGCCTAAATCCGCCCGCCGATGGACGAGGCCTCAAGTTCACGCTAAATACTCAAATATCCGATGGATTTGCCTGGATGCTTCGCCAAAGTTCCGAGAATTTATCGCGTACAAATGGATTTAATTGTTCGCGGAATTCCAGCGGCAAATTAAGGATGCGGATTAACTCTTGCACGTCGGCCAGGTCTTTCAGCCGTGCGGGGTTGGTCATTCCGGAAGCAAGTTTCAATTCGATCAAGGCCGGCAAGGCAAGCCAGCGGATGCCGTCCTTTTCGACGGAGGTTGGTTCGGGTTCGGGAAAGGCCACCGGCTTGGGTTTGCCGTCGCCCGGATAATCGCCGGATGCGAGAAATTCGATCCGTACTCCGCTTTCCGCATCGCGCAAATTTTTGCTTCCCGAAAATACCGGCACGTATCCCAATCCTTCCAGTCGGCGATGAATCTCCGGCAGGTCTTCGCGGCGGACAAGAATATCGACGTCTTCGGTGAATCGCCGCACGCCGTGAAAGAACAACGCCATCCCGCCCGCCACGGCATAAGGGATTTTCAACTCGGCAAGCCGCCTGGTAATTTTTTCCAGGGTCAGATTGACCGCGCTTTTGCCTTCAAAGTGCATACTCCCCTCCTGCAATGCCCAGTGCAAGTCGCTGTTCAGATTTTGTTCGTAGATGGGAGGCATTTTAAATCAAATTACTTTGTTACGATAGATATGTATTTTTGGAATCAGATTATTTTGAGTCGTCATTTCAGCATCTTTTTCATGGCTTCTTTTGCCGCTGCGAATGCTTCGCCGAGTTTTTCGGGCGATTTGCCGCCGGCTTGGGCCATGTCGGGGCGGCCGCCGCCGCTGCCGCCGACTATGCACGAGGCCGAGCGGACCCAGGCCACGGCGTCGAGGCCTTTTGCGACCAGGTCCTTTGTGAGTCCGGCGATGAGCGTTACCTTCTTTTCTTCAACCTGTGCATTGCCCAACATAACGGCGATCGAAGCGTTCTTGCGGCGCAGCAGATCGATCATTTGCCGCATCTCAGCCGGACCGCCGGGCGACTCGGCCGTAATCACCTTCACGCCCGCTATTTCCTCGGCCTGGGCCAGCAGTTGATCGACGCCCGCGCCCTCGGCCTTTGGACCGGCGGCCTTTTTTTTCAACTCCCGCAGTTCTTTCCCGATGGATTCCAAGCGTTCGGGTAGAACTTCAGTCGGAACTTTAAGAATTCCCGCGGATCGGGCAAGGATGGATTGCGTGCGTTGGATGAATTCCAATGCTCCGCGCCCGGTAAGGGCGGTGATTCGCCGCGTGCCAGCGGCCACGCTCTCCTCGCCGATGATTTTAAAAAGGCCGATCTTTCCGGTGTTGTCCAGATGCGTGCCGCCGCAAAGTTCCTTACTGAAATCGCCGGCGGAAACCACGCGCACTACGTCGGGATACTTTTCGCCGAATAGCATCATTGCCCCTGTTTTTCGGGCCTGGGCTATGGGCAGGTTTTCCCAGAGGATGGGCAAGCCGGCCATGATCTTGTCGTTCACTTCCATCTCAATCCGCTGCAACTCCTCAAAATTCACCGCTGAGGGATTGGCAAAATCGAAGCGCAGCAGATCGTTATCCACCTTCGAGCCTTGCTGCATGGCGTGTTCGCCCAGATGTTTGCGCAGTGCGTAGTGCAGCAGATGCGTGGCGGAATGTGCCCGTCGGATGCCTTGCCTGCGCGCGGAGTCGATCCGGGCCGTGACGGCCGCCCCCAGTTCCACTTGTCCTTCGCGCAGATGCCCGACGTGCAGGATGAAAGCCCCTTCGACCTGCGTGTCGATTACTTCAAAGTGAAAATGCTCGCCGGCGATTTCGCCCACGTCGCCCACTTGTCCGCCCATTTCGCCGTAGAAAGGCGTCTTGTCGAGCACCAGCACGACCGGCCGGACGTGGTCCAGTTCGTCGATTCGGTCGCAGAGTTGATCGTTGGATATAATGCCCAATACCTTCGCGTCGCGGACCTCGTCGGTTTCGTGGCCCAGAAACGTGCTGCCGTGCACGGCCTTTTTCAGGGCCTCCAGCGGATCGTGTTTGAAGACCTGGATTTTTTCGGCCGGTCCGGAAATGTCGCCGTGTTTTTTCATCTCCTCCTGGAAGGCGGGCCAATCGAAAGTGAAATTACGCTCGGCGGCCAGGGTTTCGAACAGCTCGGGCGGGAAACCGTGGGTTTGGAACATGTCGGCGGCCTCGGCGCCGGACACCGTGCCGCGACGCTCGCCGCGCATCTGGTCGAAAATGCGCTCGATGCGGTCCAATCCCGCGTCGATGGTCGAAAGGAAATGAGCCTCCTCTTTTTCGATCACGTTGGAGACCTTGGCCACGGTTTCGGTCAGTTCGGGATAGGGCTCCCGCATCAATTCGGCCACTGTGCCCACGAGTTTGTGCAAAAACGGCTTGCGCATGCCCATCTGATGCCCGTCCAACACCGCCCGGCGCAAGAGCCGCTTGATGACGTACTTTTCCTTGTTCGGGCCGGGAATCACGTTCTCGTGGATGGCGAACGCGCAGGCGCGGACGTGATCGGCGATCCGCCGCAGTCGCCGGCCGGTTTCGCTTTCAGGCTGATAACGAACGCGGCAGACCTCGCCGGCCGCCTCGACCAGGGGCCTGAGGATGTCGATGTGGAAATTCGAATCCACGCCCTGCAAGACCGCCGCGGTGCGCTCCAGGCCCATGCCGGTGTCGATGTTGCGGCTGGGCAGCCCACGGAGATTGTTGGGCGGATCGCCGACGCGGTTGAACTGCGTGAACACGAGGTTCCAAATTTCGACCGAGCCGAACTCAGTATGATAATATATTTCGCTGCACGGGCCGCACACCCCGTCGGGGCCTTGGCTGGGGGCGTTTGCCGGCCAGAAATTTTCGTCTTCGCCCAGGCGTTGGAGCCGCTCGGGCGGAAGACGGATTTCATTAAGCCAGATCCCCGCCGCCTCGTCGTCATCAAGATAAACTGTGGCCGAAATGCGATTGGGATCCAGGGCGAGCCACTTTTTATCGGTCAAAAACTCCCAGGCCCAGTGGATCGCATCGCGTTTGAAATAATCGCCGAAGCTGAAGTTGCCCAGCATCTCGAAAAACGTGTGATGGTATGCCGTGCGCCCCACGTTGTCGATATCGCCGGTGCGCAGACATTTTTGGCATGTCGTTGCCCGGGTGAATTCCAGCTTGCAGCGGCCCAAAAAATGGTCCTTGAACTGGTTCATTCCCGCCGGGGTAAACAGCACCGACGGATCCCACCGCGGCACCAGCACGTCGCTAGGTCGGCGCGTACAGCCCTTGGACTCGAAAAAGACCAGATATTTTTCGCGTAATTCGTTGGTTTTCATAATAGTCCCCTCTCCCTTCGGGAGAGGGCTAGGGTGAGGGTGATTGTTTTGTATCGAATCCGTTATCATATCGAGACAGTACTTATGTGAAAAGACGTGTGCAACTGCTGGATTGCCCGGCAGTATAGGCTGAATTAGAATTGTTATCGAAGTATGATGGGCTTATTACTGAAATCCGTTAATCTTAACCAATCAACAATGCCGGAAAAGTAAAGAATGGCCCTAATCGACGATAAAACTGAAATACCCGAAACCATCTATCATTATTGTAATGAGAAGAGTTTTCGAGGCATTTTGAAGAGCAAAAAACTATGGCTTAGTGATGTTCATTGTATGGAAGATTCCACGGAGCAAACGTGGTTAATTGAAAAAGCGAAAGAGCGACTTCAGGAATTAAATCAAGGAGCTATATGGTGGGACATTCAACCAATATTTGATAATTTCGAGTGGATGGCCCTAGATCCACATATTTTTTGTTTTTCTAGTAACATCAACTTGCCTGACCAATGGCGAGATTATGCAGATGATTACAGAGGTTATTCAATTGGCTTTTCATCCTTCTGGCTTATAAATCAAAAGAATTGTTGTCCTCGACGGCAGGTACTATTATGGGGAGCCGAATATTGTGAAAAAAAGCAAATGGAATTTTTGAATCATTATATCGAAGAATATTTAACTGGCTTGAAGCAAGGTAAAGATCGAAGAGACTCTGGCATGAGGCTTGTAGAAGCTATTTACGCACTTTCTGGAGCGTGTAAAAACCCGAATTTTTGTGAAGAGAAAGAAATTCGATTGATGGTGATGGAACCCCGACATCCTGAAAGTTTCCATGATAAGTATAGGCAGGGCATATCAGAAAGATTATATCGATCTAGCGAGAAGTATAATAAGATTTCATACTTTACTCTTCCTTTTCCAGAACACGCCATCACGACGATTTATCTTGGCCCAAAGAATTATGCAAGAGATGATGACTCAAGTTTAAAGCTGTTCCTAGCAGAGAACAGCTACAATGTTAATAGCATCAAAATTGAAAGGTCGGATGCTACGTGCCGTTAATTCTGTAGATCAGACACCCCATATCTGACCATTGCCTACATGAAAAGTAGAATATTAAACAGCCAGTTTCTTTAACAATTCCTGTGGAGTGAAAATCGGCATCGGACATGCCGCGAAGCCTGCGGGATCGCGGGTTATAATGCCGTCGAGATTGGCTTCGATGGCCGCAGCGATTTGAATCTTGTCTTCAAAATCAGGTCCGGGCAATAAAAGGGCCGCTTCCAATGTTCGGCGTTCCACGGGAAGAATATCGAAAGCCGAGAGACAATCATGCACGGTTTGTAACGCTTTCTCCAAACCTGCCAGACGACGGCCCACATAAAATACATTGGCAATGGAAAGCGTCGTCATTGAGGCCGTTATTTTTCCTTGCCGGGCTGCTTCGAATATCACATCTGCCTCCGCCCGCCACGGGATTCGTCCCAATAGTACGTCTAAAACGATATTTGTATCAAATAGCACCCGCATCAGCCGAACTTTTTAATCCTTTCCTCTTCAACAATGCGAGAAACATCTTGATCGGTGGGCGGGGGTTGAACGCCGGACAATACACCGACTAGATCGGCTAGCGTTTTGCACGGAGAAGTTGGCTCGTTTTGCAGGGACGAGAGAATTCTTGACGCCAGTGAGACGCGCATATCTTCCGGCCAATCTTTGATCTGCCCCCAGACATTCAGAAGTTCGTTGAATTGGTCGGTGCTCATGTCTTAATTCCGAACAGGATTAAGGATCCTCTAATTGATTATGTGTCTTTTAAGGGGTAATGTCAAGCAGCGGATTCACCACGCGCAATTTGTTGTAAACCGCGCCGGCTGGAAAATCTTCGGAATACAATTGATCGCACTGGGATTGTTCGGCGGCGGCGAGGATGGCGGCATCCCAGAAGTTTATTCGGAATTGTCCGGCCAGTTCCACGCCGCGACGCACCAACTTGGGTGTTGCGGTTACTATCTCGAACTTTTCCAACGAAAGAAGTTCGAGGACAACATGCTCATGCGTTTGATGAAACTTTGTCAGTGCCGTGGAAGCATATTCATGAAGCACTTGCGTGGAAATTATGCCGATTCCTTCTTTCATGCAATAGGTAAAAGCTTCTCTTGCCCGGGAATACTTCAACGGATCGCGCTGATCCAGGGTATATATGAGAATGTTTGTGTCGAAAAATATTTTACTCATTCCATTTGCCCCGTCGGTGGATTTCCTCGCGATTAAATCGCCAGCCTTCTTCGGGCTGGCTAGTGCACTGTTTGGTAAGTTGGAGAAAGGCGTCGGCTGCCGCTTCGCGTTCGAATTGTTCGATGCACTGTTTTAGATAATCGCGCATAAGCTGATTTAGCGTTGTATTATGCGATTTTGCATAACTTCGGGCTTTTGTGATAACCTCGTCGTCTGCCGATAGGGTAATGTTTTTCATCATGATAAGGCTCCTTTATGTGTACACATAAATGTGTGCACATATAAGTGTACACATATTATTATGGTTTGTCAATTATATAATTGGGAAGCGGTCTAAACACAGCCAATCGTGAGTAGATGCCGGGTAAAGACCCCGGGTGTATTCACCTGGGGTTAAATAGGTGTTATTTCAGGGTTTTATCGTGGGGACTTCAAAACCCCCATTGTTTTGATAAGATGATCCGGCGGCATGGGGGAACCGAGCGAAATACTTGCCAAGGGCTATTGCGGGCGAAAAGGCTAACCGATATACTGTTCATAAGTACATTATACGGAAGCCGGCGGCACACGGCAAATTTGAACTTCCATCCGGGCCGGTACGGCCCGGCTCTGAAATATATATGCTCCGAAAGATATCTGATTCATACCAATAACAGGAAAGATACAAACATGGCCAAAAAAACAGCACAGCAAGGCAAATCGACCGCCAGAACGGCGGCGGGCAAAGACGTCGTCAGTTCGATGTTCGACGAGCATCCCCGACTTAAGGACACGATGGCCCAGATCGAAAAGGAATTCGGCGAAGGGGCCATCATGCCGCTGGGCGTGGATCGTTCCGGGCCGATCGCCGGAGTGCCCACCGGCAGCATTTCGCTGGATATCGCACTTGGGGGACAGGGCATTCCCTCGGGCCGCGTGGTGGAAATTTTCGGGCCGGAGGCCAGCGGCAAAACCACTTTGGCCCTGCACGTGATAGCCAACGCCCAAAAACGAGGCGGCATTGCGGCCTTTATCGACGCCGAACATGCCTTGGATCCCAGTTGGGCGAAAAAACTCGGCGTGGAATTGGAAACGCTGCTGGTCAGCCAACCAGGCTGCGGCGAGGAGGCCATGCAAATCACCGAGATGCTGATCCGCTCGAACGCCGTGGATGTGATCGTGATCGACTCGGTGGCCGCCTTGCTGCCCAGGAAGGAATTGGAAGGTGAGATCGGCGACCAACACGTGGGTCTGCAAGCCCGGCTGATGAGCCAGTCGATGCGCAAGCTGACCGGGGCCATCTCTAAGAGCAAGACGGCCGTGATTTTCATCAACCAGATCCGGGAAAAGATCGGCGTGATGTTCGGCAATCCGGAGACCACGCCCGGCGGCCGGGCATTGAAATTTTACAGTTCCTGCCGCATCGACGTGCGGCGGATCGGGCAGATCAAGGAAGGCGAGGAGGTGATCGGGCAGCGTGTTCGGGCGAAGGTGGTGAAGAACAAGGTCGCCCCGCCCTTCCGCGTGGCCGAATTCGACATGATGCACGCCAACGGCATCAGTTACGAAGGCGACATCCTGGACCTGGCAATGAGCAACAAACTTGTGGCCCGCACCGGCACCTGGTTCCGCTACGGCGAGATGCAGCTTGGCCAAGGCCGGGAAAAAGCCCGGGAATTCTTGCGCGAGAATCCCAAACTGACCGAGGAGTTGCGCGAAAAAATCCTTACAAGCGGCGATCTTTCCACGGCCGCTTCCGTTGTTTCCGCCGCCGACGTGGAGAATGTGGTAGAATAGAGGGGCTGGAGGGGCAGTGGACGGTGGACAGTGGACAGTGAGATTGTTTATTGAGTCTCAGATAATCTAATGTTGCATAAAAAGTCAGAGCCGGGGCGTGTCGCCCCGGCATTCCCGCACCCGACACGGCCCGGCTCTGAGGTGAAAACGCGACATTTATTACCTGATTATCAATAGTCGTGATCGGGCACCGAATTAATGTTAGTTAGAGAGCAAGTTTTAACCCGTGATAAATCGGACTATGTTTCGCATATTGTTGTGTTTTATCGCCATTATGTTGATGGGAGTTGTTGTTGCCGTCAGCGGCGCATTGGCCCAGGAGCCGTTATCGGGCGTCGAGGCGGCGGCGTTGGAAAAAACCTTGGTCGACGTAATCGCCCGGACGGAAAGATCGGTGGTGGCCATCGCCCGGGTGCACAGAGAAGTGACGGGCGAGACATTGCGTTTGGAATTGCGGCCCGATCCGTTTGATCGCCGGCCGATTCTATCCTCGGTTCCGCTGCCTACGGATCCGGACTTCATTCCCAACGAGTACGGCGCGGGCGTGGCGGTCGACCGGCGGGGATTGATCTTAACGGCCTATCACGTGCTGGGCGAAGATAGCGATTATTATGTAACCACGTCCGAGCGCAAGGTGTACAAGGCTTCGATCAAGGCCGCCGATCCGCGTTCGGACCTGGCGGTGCTGGCCATCGAGGCCGCCGATCTCGTGCCGATCAGCTTCGGCAACGCCGGGGAATTGAAAAAAGGGCAGATCGTCGTTTCGCTGGGCAATCCTTATGCCATTGCCCACGACGGTCAGGTGAGCGCCGGTTGGGGAATTGTGTCGAATCTTTCGCGCAAGGCCCCGGCCACGCCCGGCGAGTCGGATCCCGCGGGTAAATCTACCTTGCACCATTTCGGCACACTGATCCAAACCGACGCCAAGTTGAACCTTGGCACAAGCGGCGGACCGCTGATGAACCTCAGAGGCGAGATGGTGGGGCTGAGCGTGGCCCTGGCGGCCGAGGCGGGTTATGAAACCGCGGCGGGATACGCCATTCCCGTGGACCAGACCTTCCGCCGCGCGGTGGAAACGCTAAAGCAAGGCCGCGAGGTGGAATACGGGTTCCTCGGCGTCCAGCCGGCGAACCTGGCCGCTGGGGAAGTGCTAAGCGGAATGCACGGCATACGCGTGGCGCAGACTATTCCCGGCACCCCGGCGGTAAAATACGGGCTGAAAAACGACGACATCATAACCGCCGTTGACGGCGCGCCGATCCACGACGCCGACTCTTTCGTCCTGAGCGTGGGCAAACTGCCGGTGGAGGCGGTCGCGCATCTGAGCGTGATCCGCGACGGTCGCCCGCGTAGCATCGAGGTCAAACTGACCAAGTACGCGGTGCGGGGCAAAAAAATCGTTACCGCGCCCGATCCGCTTTGGCGCGGTCTGCGCGTGGAGTATCCCTCGGCAATGATGAACACTGAAGCGCGGTCGGCGGGCGGGCAGGCGTTTGCGGGCGAAGGCGTGATAGTGGCCGAAGTGGCCGATAACAGCCCGGCCCTGAAAGCCGGACTGCAACCGGGCATGATCGTCACCCACGTCGGGCGCACGGCGGTAAACTCGCCCAAGCAGTTCAGCGCCGCGGTTGAAAAAATTTCCGGCCCGGTCGATCTCAGCATCGCCAACGATAAGACAAATCCGGTCCGCATCGTGGAATTGGGACCATGAAGATATTTAGCAAACAAAAAGACTCCCGACCCCTTTTACCCTTCCAACGGCGACGGAACCGTTGACCACGAGACGTGTTACGCCTATGATGGCAATCAGATCGTTTTGCAGTTTGATCGGGGACTGTCCCCTTAACCGTGAATGACCTTTCGCACCGTTATCTATGGGGTCCTGCCGTGGATCAATTATTGGCCGACGAACAACTACTCCCCTCCACGGGCACCGACCGAAGGTTGGTCGGGGGAGGGGCCGGGGGTGAGGGCGGCTACAATCTCACCGCGCCCGGCAGGGTCGTCTGGCCCTTGACCGACAATCTCGGCACCGTCTGCGACCTGGCCGAGTACAACGCCCAGACCGGCGTAACCTCGGTCGTCAACCACCGCGTGTACGACGCCTATGGAAATCTGAAATCCGAGACGAATCCCTCCACCGGCCAGGCCGCCGCCGTCGATTGCCTTTTCGCCTTCACCGGCCGCCTGTACGACAAGCAAACCGGCCTGCAAAACAACCTCAACCGCTGGTATGACCCCAAAGTCGGCCGCTGGATGAGCGAAGACCCAAGTGGGTTCACAGCGGGCGACACGAATACGCGCTGTTATTGCTTTAATAGTCCGACAAACTTTGTTGATCCAAGTGGTTTAAGCATACCTGAGCATTTAATTGGTCATGGAGCAGAAGAAGTTTATAATCATATAATAGTGGAGTATGGTGATAAAGCACGCCCTAAAGCAGCTGCAATAGGTTTAACTGAGACGGTAATGGAAGTCATCCAGGAAAAAGCATCTGGTACTTTCACCACAAAAGAGGGCGTCAATTCTTTTGGAGTAGCAAATAAGATTCCACAAACACCGGCATTGCTCGAAGTAAGATGGTGGAGCGGAACCTTTCAAGGCAGAAAAGTAAAAAATTACCAGATATATCTTCGTGATGCTGCACGTAGGGTAATATATGCATCAGGAGGACAATATTTTGATGATTGAATAACAGCAATTGTATGTTTTTATATAATCTATAATTTATTACTGGGGAATATATGTGGGTATGAAAATAAGATATTCGCTAAAAAAAGAATTTAAAAATCTTCGCTCGTATCTGTATATTTTAATAATAATTGTCATTGCTACCAGTATATTGACAATTTTTGTAAATCCTTTATGGAAACAGTCAACAGCTGTAAAGAATCTTATAAATATTGGAGCCGATGTACATTCTGATCCTATATTTTATGGAATTTTTGAAACCTTAATAGAAGTTAAGTTTCCAGCAAAAAGTACCTCCAATAATGATATTTTAATTCTTCAGAATTGTCCAAATATGGTTGTTTTGATCTTGAATGGAACAAAAATAAGTGATAAAGGTTTAGAAATATTACATAGAAATCAGCGGCTTGGAATATTATGGTTAAACGATACACTAGTAACTGATGCTGGTATGAAATACCTGCAATTTTTACCATCATTAGAAGATTTACACCTTGATAACACTAAAATATCAGAAAAAGGACTAGCCTATCTTAAGGGCCTTAAGTTAGATGGAATTTCTCTTAAAAAAACTTTTGTTACAGACAAGGGGATTATTCAACTTAATTCAATATCGACATTAGAAGCAATCAACCTATCCAATACAATGATTACCGATAAAGTCTTTTCTTTGTTTAAACACAAAGATATAATTTTAAAGTTAGAGTTAGTGGCAACACATATAACAGATGCTGGTCTAAAGGATGTGAATCATTATTCTAGAATTCGGTATCTTGATCTTTCTGAAAATAATATTACAGATATTGGATTAGAATATTTAGAACAATTGTCTAGCCTGGAACAACTCGGATTGCGTGGAACTAAAATAACAGATAACGGATTGAAACATATCGCAAAACTAAAGAAGCTGAAAGATTTAGATATCCAAAATACAGAAGTCACCGATGCAGGTCTTTTAGAGATTAGAAATATGTCCCAATTGGAATATTTATATATCAAAAATACAAATGTAACTGAAGATGGAATAGAAGAATTAAAAAAACATATTCCTGATCTATATATAGAAGGGGGAAAAGTAAAGAAATAGAACAAAGGGGTCGGGAGCAATCCTGTTCGGCTCAATTATTGCACACAACGTCTCCGGTAACAAGGCAGCGGGGGAATTGAGACAGAAGGTAAAGGGGTCGGGAGTCTTTTCTATTGACAGGATGACGCAGATATGATAGATTTTTGCCATGCCACGAAGATTGCGAGTTTCCGGCGGCGGATATGCGTACCACGTCTTGAATCGGGGAGTGGGACGAATGCGCATCTTTGGCAAGACGCGGGATTACGAGGCATTCGAGGAGGTTTTGGCCAAGGCGAAACAGCGCCTGCCGATGCGGGTTCTGGCCTGGTGCCTGATGCCAAACCACTGGCACTTTGTGCTCTGGCCGCGCAAAGATGGAGATCTGTCGGAGTTCATGCGATGGCTGACGGTCACGCATACGCAACGTTGGCACGCCGCGCATCGCACGGCTGGAACCGGTCCGCTGTACCAGGGCCGCTTCAAGTCGTTCCCCATCCAAGAGGACGATCACCTGTTAACGGTGCTGCGGTATGTGGAGCGGAATCCCTTGCGGGCGAATCTGGTGGAGCGGGCCGAGGAGTGGCGCTGGTCAAGTCTTTGGCATCGGGAGAACGGCGTTGCCGGGTTTGTGGACGAAGGACCTCTGGCGCTGCCGCGCAATTGGCTGCGGCGCGTGCAGGCGCCGGAAACCGATGCGGAGTTGGCGGCCTTACGGCGTTCGGTGCTGCGCGGCGCGCCGTTTGGCGAGACTGTATGGCAGGAGCGAACGGCAAAACAATTGCAATTGCAGACAACGCTGCATCCTCGCGGTCGGCCGCGGAAATTGCCGTCCACTCCAAAATAAGACTCCCGACCCCTTTATCCCTTCCCCAAAGAAAGATGGGACCGATTAGCAAAACTCAGGTTCCACTCAGTCGAGCCGTGCTTAATACATCGTAGAGCGGGCCGCCGCGTTCCAGGCGGCTGGAGAAGACGGTAACTTTTTCCACGCGCATGCAGCCGGCGTCGAAATCGGCGTGCTGTTTGAGCAACCGGCCCAGTTCGGCGGCGTTTTTGCCGCTGCGGGTCCGGCCGATGGTCAAATGGGTCTGGAATTTCCGATCTTCGTCTTGAAAGCCCAACTCGGATAGTTCCAAGGCCACGTTGTCGTGCAAGTCGGCCATCCGGTCGCTGCCCGCATTCGCGCCGATCCATAGAGTTCTGGGCCGGTTGGCATTGGGAAAGGCCCCGGCCCAACGGATTTCCAAATCGAACGGCGGCATGTGGGCCGCCCCTTGTTCCACGGCCTGGCATACGGCGGCGATTTGCTCTTCGGGCACTTCACCCAGGAATTGCAGCGTTATATGCAGGTTTTGCGGTTCCACCCATTTCACGTCGGCCTCGGCGGCGCGGAGGACGCCGATTAGTTCCGCGGCACGCGCCCGGACCGCGGCATCGATTTCAATAGCGATAAACGTTCGAACTGTAGACATAAGTGAAGTACAAAATACTAAATGGTTACTATTTATCAACTCATGATATCAGCATTGGCGGATTGCGGCAATATGCGTCCCAAGGATTGACATATTAATCGGCGATTGATAGCATTGTAACATAAATGGAAACGCGATTGTGTGTATTTGGCAGTCGAGAAAGTGCGAGATAGTAACCGGTTCATTTCACATTTATTTAACGGTGGTGAGGATATGTCGATTTTTAAGACGCGAACTTTATGGGATGGTTTATTGCGCCGCGCGGCAGGGATTGCGACGGTGCTGCTGTTCTATCAGATCAGCACGGCGGCGTTTGCCGCGCCGCAAACGATCGAGCCTGGGGCGGTATGGCCGGACGATCGCGGTAAACACGTCCAGGCGCACGGGGGCGGCATCATAAAACTCGGCGGTACGTACTACTGGTTCGGCGAAGAACGCTCCCAGGGTTTGGATCGCACTAAGCGCTATGTTGGTTGCTACTCGTCGAAGGATCTGGCCCATTGGACTTTTCGCAAGCGGATGGCGTTTTCCGATCAGGAAAACCTGGGACGCGGTTGGATACTGGAGCGTCCCAAGGTGTTTTATAATGATAAGACCAAGCAGTACGTGATGTACATGCACCTCGATGGCCCCGGATACAAGGTGGCCCGAGTCGCCGTGGCCACTTGCGACACGGTTGACGGCGATTACAAGTATCTGAAGAGTTTCCGGCCGCTGGGTTGCGAGAGCCGGGACATCGGGCAGTTCATCGACGACGACGGTTCGGCATACCTGATTTTCGAGGATCGGCCGGCCGAGGGTTTTCATATCGCCAGGCTGTCGAATGATTACCTTACAGTGGAAAAAGACGCGAGCCTGATCCGTGCGCCGTTGGAAGGCGGGGCGGTGGTGCATTACAAGGATTTGTACTATGTGGTCGGCTCGGCCTTGACCGGTTGGAAGCCCAATCCGAACAAATATGCCACCGCACCCTCGCTGGAAGGCCCGTGGTCGGAATTCAAGGACATCGCTCCGCCCGAGACTAACACCTACGGTTCGCAGTCGACGATGCTCTTGAAAGTCGCGGGCACAAAGGCCACGAGCGTGATTTTCATGGGCGATATATGGAAGCCGCGGACGCAATGGGATTCCCGCTATCTGTGGATGCCGCTAAAGATCGGCGACGGCAAGCTCTGGCTTCCGGAACTCAAGCCCTGGACCCTGGACATCGAAACCGGCGAGGCGGAGATTAAGAAATAAGGATGAATGATGAAAACAGCGGATAGCGGATAATTAGGGGTGGGCAGTTTACTGCCCACTGATAAAAATAAACTGAAAACTGATAACTGAAAACTTGATAAAAACCGCTTGCGGTTTCACATCGCCCACTGTCTACCGACCACCGTCCACTGTCCATCGTCCACTGTTCCCGGAGTCTTGCAATGACACGGAAGTATTTGGCATTCGACATCGAGACGGCAAAGGACATTCCGGAGGCCGATTTTAATTGGAGGCCCCATCGGCCGCTGGGCATCGCTTGCGCCGCCGCACTGAAATGCGACGCCAAGGATCCGCTTTTATGGCATGGGAAAAACACTGACGGAACTCCCGCGAAAGGCATGTCGCAAGCCGAGGCGAAAAATGTCGTTGGTGAATTAGTCAAACTTGTTGAAGCCGGCTATATTTTGTTGACTTGGAACGGCCTGGGATTCGATCTCGATATCCTTGCCGAGGAATCCGGCGCTTGGGCCGAGTGCAAAGAGTTGGCCATCAACCACGTTGACATGATGTTCCACGTTTTTTGTGATCGCGGTTTTCCAGTGGCCCTAGATAAAGCGGCCGAGGCCCTAAAAATCCCAGGAAAGCCTCCCGGAATGTCCGGCCTGCTGGCTCCGCGACTTTGGGCTGAGGGGCGGCATCAGGAAGTGCTCGACTACGTTGCCCAGGACGTTCGGATCACCCTCGAAATTGCCCGTAAGTGCGAAGAAAAGCGAAAATTCCAGTGGCTAACCCGCAAGGGCACGAAAAGCTCGATGGATTTGCCAAAAGGTTGGCTGACCGTACGCGACGCCCTGCGCCTGCCAAAGCCGGATACATCCTGGATGGATAGTCCCATCCCGCGCCAGCAATATACGCGCTGGCTCAAAACTTGATAACCACAGCAAAAACTTGGTACTAAACGCGAACAACACAAAATTATTTATGGTGTCTGGAACTTGGCTCCCCGATATTTTAGTATTGCTTTTGTTTCTGTTTAGATTTAAGTTCTGTGGCCCGTCACAATATCTCATTTCCATAGTGCTAGAATCAGACAGATAAACTATTTTCGGCGGTAAATATGTCGGCTATTAAGTATCAAAATAGGGTTGTAGCTTTCGTTGACATACTTGGCTTTAAGAATATGGTTAACGATCCGGAAAAGCTTAAGGATGTTTACGACTCATTTCTTATCATATCAGGCTCTCGACACAGTAATTGGGCTCTAGAGGCCGCGATTGCAGACCCAGCAGTAGATCACTTTCCAAATATACCTCGTGGTAGCGCTGAGTTAAGCTTATTCTCTGATAATTTTCTGATAAGCGTTCCGGAAGATAATTCACCTGCTATTCTTGCGCTTCTGATCAATGTTACAGTCCTTCAGAACACCCTTCTCAGTTCGAGAGGAATACTTTGTCGCGGAACAATCCATACAGGCGAACTGATACATGGGGAATCACCTCATAAAGGAAATATTATTTTTGGGCCTGCCGTAACCGAAGCGTATCAAATGGAACAAGGCGTTTCTTCATACCCTCGCGTAATACTATCAGATAGGTTCTTGTCAGTTTTAAGGCGGCATAATGTTTTTGAATCTTATTGCAACAAACATCTGATTGTCAGAGATTCGGATGGTCTTTACTCACTCAATTATCTGATATTGAGCTTCGGCATCCACTGTGATACTGCCAATAGCATAAGTGAATTATGTTTTGATGGCAATCCTTGGTCAAATGATTTGATTGCGAATCAGCTTACAGAATTGAATGGTAAAGATTGGAGCGATCCTCGCTCCTATATGAATATCAAAAGCAAATGGATGTGGCTTGCCGATAGGTTCAATCGGCAGCTTGAAAGGCTTAGATTAACCAATCCTAAGACAGTCGAACTTGCTGACCTTAAGCCTATTGAATTACCTTAAGACGACTCATTGCAGGCGGGCATAACAAGGCGCTGGACCGGAACGTGGCGAATGAGTGGCACAACCTTTTTCACCGCGAAAAATCGAAAGAATGAAAATGCGAAACACAAACTATTGAAATTTCTCTCGTCTTTTCGTCCTTTCGCATTTTCGTGGTGAATAATGGTAATTTCGATAACGGGGATTACGGGGTCGCAATCCTTAACTTACGACGCGGCTGATGATATCGGCGCAATTACTTTTTCCCCCGTTTTTTGCCTTTTATCATTTCCGACAGAAGATTTTCGTCAAACGGCAGGGAGGTGATAATACCGTATTTTTCCTTGGATTCTTTGTATTCTTCATTCAACATGCTACGAAAACCGCCGCCAAAAGAAATAGAGTAGCAATATAACAAGCCGTCGTAGATAATCTGGCCCTTAATTGGCAAAAGTGCAGCCTTGGCCAGGATCGGCAGGTATGGACCAACAACTACTTCGATAGGATCGGCCAAACCAAGAACCCCATAAAGTTTGTTGGGATTGTCCGTGCTTCTGAAAAAGACCGAGTATCGTTTAAGGTAACGATAAATGTAGAATTTATCAAAGATGGCGTGTTTCCAACCGGAAACAATTTCCAATTCATCCGTTTTAAGCCGGGCGGGATTCTCGTCCATGAATTCATCTAACAGTGCGGGCTTGGCATAAAAGGCATCCCGAACCTTTACCCTCGACTCGAGCGATAATTGTGAATAAGCCTTGGCGTCGGCAACCGGCTTTTTTAGAACTTTGAGTTTTCTATTAACATAGAACATCAATGCAGAATACAGTTTGTAAAACAGCCGACCGTCTTTAGGATTGATCTGCATAATAATACTTTCCGATGTGCCTTGTGAGACAAATGTATTTCCCACAGCATAACATTTCCCGCGATCATTTGGGAGAGGAGAGTTCAAAACGAAGAACCAGGAATGAAAAATCTCGAATCCTGAACTCTGAATCCTAGCGCGGCATAAAGCTGCAACCAAACCGCGACCAATGGTCGCGGCTTTACATACTGAACAAACTAGTGTACTTGATGCGCGCAAAACGCGCTCAAATCCCACATTAAGACTCTATGCCCCGGCACGGGCGGCGCGGCGGCGGTCGATTTCTTTGAGAATGATTTTACGCAACCGGATTTGGCCTGGCGTTACTTCGACCAACTCGTCCTCGGCGATGAATTCCAACGCTTCTTCCAAGGTCAGGCGGCGAGGCGGTTTCAGCAAGATGTTGCGGTCGTGGCCCACGGCCCGCATGTTGGAGAGCTTTTTTTCCTTGGTGGGATTCACGTTCATGTCGTCTTCGCGGCTGTTTTCACCGACAATCATGCCTTCGTAAACGTCGTCGGGCGGGGCAACGTGCAAAACTGCCCTCTGCTGCAAGGTGTCTAAGCCATAGGCCACCGCCCGGCCCGCGACGGTGGATACCAAAACGCCGCAGGCGCGGCCGGGAATGGAATCGGCCACGGGCTTGTAGGCCTCGTAGCGGTGGTGCATGACGGCCGTCCCCTGCGTGGCGTTCAGCAGCCGGGTTCTCAATCCGATCAGGCCCCGGGCGGGAATGGAAAAGATCATGAACGTGTATTCGTTGTGCGTGCTCATTTCGGACAATTGCCCGCGGCGCTCGCCGATCAGTTCCATTACCGGCCCGGTGCGGTCGGTGGGCACTTCGACGACCAGCGATTCGAACGGCTCGTGCAAAACGCCCTCGATTTCCTTAAAAATCACCTGCGGCTTGCCAATGGAGAGTTCGTATTGTTCGCGGCGCATGGTTTCGATCAAGACGGACAGGTGCAGCACGCCCCGACCGGAAACGGCGAACTGCTCGGTGCCGGGAATAGGCTCGACGCGCAAGGCCACGTTTCGTTCCAACTCGCGGAACAGGCGTTCGCGGAGATGCCGGCTGGTAAGATATTTTCCTTCCCGGCCGGCCAGTGGCGAGGTGTTCACGCCGAAGGTCATTTTCAGCGTCGGCTCGTCAACTTTTAGCCTGGGCAAGGCGCGCGGCGTTTGAGGATCGGAGATCGTGTCGCCGATTTCCACGTTTTCCAGACCGACGACCGCGCAGATGTCGCCGGCGTCGACTTCGTGGACTTCCACGCGGCCGAGATCCTGGAACAAAAATACCGACACCACCCGGGATGGCGTAATTTTGTTGCCGGCCTGCATGAGCACGACGCTTTGCCCTTTGCGGATAGTGCCCGACTGGACCCGTCCGATGGCGATGCGTCCGGTATAGTCGGACCAGTCGAGCGTGGTTACGAGCATTTGCAGGGGATCGCCCAGATCGACGTTAGGGCCGGGGATTTTTTCCAGGATCAAGTCCATCAGGAGGTGGATGTTTTCGCCGGGCCGTGTTGGATCGAATGTGGCGAAGCCGAGTTTTGAACTGGCGAAGATAAAGGGGAAGTCGGCCTGCGCGTCGCTTGCGCCCAAGGAGATAAATAAATCGAGCACTTCATCGACGACTTCGTGAGGCCGGGCGTCGGGACGGTCGATCTTGTTTATGACCACGATGGGGCGCGCGCCGCACTGAAATGCCTTCGAGAGGACGAAGCGGGTTTGGGGCATGGGTCCTTCGGCGGCGTCGACCAGCAACAGGGCCCCGTCGGCCATGCCAACGACTCGTTCCACCTCGCCGCCGAAATCGGCGTGGCCCGGGGTGTCGATGATGTTGATTTTCACCCCTTTGTACGGAATGGCGATGTTCTTGGCCAGGATGGTGATGCCGCGTTCGCGCTCTAGTTCGTTGGAGTCGAGAATGCACTCGCCCTGCAACTGCGTTTCGCGGAAGCGGCCGCTTTGGCGCAACATGCAATCGACCAGCGTCGTCTTGCCGTGATCGACGTGGGCAATAATGGCAACGTTGCGAATGTCATCACGACGCATTGAAAGTGGGCAGTGGGCAGTGGACAGGGGGCAGTGGGCGGGGGAGGGGATAAATTCTTGCTCTGAACTGAAAACTTAGAACTGTAAACTGAAAACCGTAAACCGACAACCACCTACTATTCACCATCTGCCCGATTATTTCAAGGCATCGGACGATTTTGCGGGGATTTTGGCGATTTCGGGGATCCACTGTTCAGTAAAGCGGGTGACATAGTGGAGGCTGCTGGCCTGGCCGCGGAAGCCGACCACGTGCTTGTCGACGTCCATTTGCTGGCCGACGATCCGCCCGGCGTCGATATCGAATCGGACCACGCCGGTGCCCTCGCGCTGCACTACTTGGGCCTCGATGGCGGGCTCGGTCACCGGCGAGATGATTTGCGTGGAAACGCGAATCGAGGCCACGCCGGTTTTAACGCTTTCCAGTTTGAATTGCTGCAGGGCCTTGATTTTTTTCACTCCGCCGCTTTCCAGGGGCACGTCGATATCGCAGGGGAAGGTCCAGACGTGTCCCACGGCGATGGGTTCATCGGGCAGGGGGATGGTGATCGCGCCCTCGTTGGCGGCAACGCCTCTGGTTTCCTTGCGCTGGCGCTTAAGAATTTTTCCCTTGGCGTCCATGGTGATGATCGAAAGCGGAACACCCACCGACGCGGCTACGTCCTCGAAACCAACAGGCGGCTTGGCATCCGTGCGGCTGTCGTAGCGGATCTCATTGCTTTCAGGGAGTTTTTGCCACATGTCGACCCACGGGACAAGTTGCTCGAAGGTGGCGGCGCCGTCGGGTTTGACATCCTTTACCCGCCAAACTTTTTCCGAGTAGCTTACGGTCTCGGCCGTTTGATCCGAGCCCGAAACGGCGGTGCGGACCAGAGAGCGATGCTCGACGTTCCAGCGGAGCGTCTCGCCGGGATGGAATCTATAGCGGAGCGTGTATTTTTCCTCTTCCGCGGCCGGGGATTTGAAGGCCAAATACAGAAAAGACAATCCGCAAATGAAGAATAATTTGATTTTCATCCGACTCGCTTCCTTTCGAGTTTCAAATGCCAAACCTTCCAAAACTTCGTTCCCACGCAGAGCATGGGAACGAGGCAATCTCCCTAGGGGACTCTAACAATACCCAGCCACCCTCACCCCTGACCCCTCTCCCGCGAGCGGGCGAGGGGAGTATTAT
>JBEKFZ010000037.1:0-36518 GCA_050013075.1 Thermoguttaceae bacterium
CTCACTATTTAAACTTGCTAGCTTTTGCGGAATCACGGTGATCGATCCTTCCTAGAACGATCTACGTTGCAAGTGGTTAAAATGTTGTATCGGTAAATTTTTTTTACCCCATAACCCGACCAACCCTAACCACCCATAAATACGATCGTGTTTCCTCACGCTCGTTAACATCTTCTTTTGTTGCTACTCCATGAAATACACTTCTAACAGCCGCCTCCATCCGGCTTTGAATTAACGTTTGTATGTGAATTTTGGTGAACTTTCTTTTTTAATCTGTTTATCCTGATCTAGTACAATTATCTTTATTTGTCCTGTTTTACCCAATTATTCAAGAATTCGCCAGAGTGCGCAGACTACGACACTTTTTTGGCTATTTGATTGAACTGGCTCGATTGGGCATAGGCAGGAAGAACCCCTGGTAGGAGGAGCACGGCCGACTACAAAACGTCCCCGCTGCGTTGGCCAACTCCATCAATCTATTTAATCCACCCGGCTCAAAAAAAGCAATAGCCGACCGAAAAAATTTCATATATCCCGGTTGGGGATGCTCATTTCCTGGGGATATAATCATGTTGTGCTTAGGAAACCTGTAATGATGAGTTTAACACCCACTCTTAGATTCCGTGCCATAACGGCCTACTAATTCTATACTTAGTTATAAAAAACCATTTCCATAACTATGATCGGTTGATGATCTGCTATACCACGAATGAGGGGGGTACGGAATTCCGGCCTATGGTTCAAGAAACTGAACCCTATCTTTGGCGGCCAACGTATTTGAGGAGTCGACTTTATACTGGTTATGGTCGCAAGCCATAGTGAAATCGGCTTGATACCTTTAATACATTATACTTTATAATCGTCCGGGTTGAATAAAGTGGGGAGAGTTTGAAATACTTTCAGTCTTTACACACTAGTTATAATCGGCAAAATTATAATAAGCGAACAATAGAACAGCCACTGAATGTCATATAAATCAATGTCGTATTCATCGTTTAGCCCCGGATCTTGCTCCGGGAGTATTTGTCACAGTAATTATTGCCTGTGCCCGGTCCCTTAAATTCCACTCATGATATTTGGGAAAACGTCGCGCCTAAGCTGCGTAGCGTAGTGGAAGCTCATCTTTCCGGTGATGAAAGCCCTTTGGTCTGGTTGGAACTCGATCTCGATCAACAATTAAATTATGCCCAAGGACTGGTAGTGCTAACCGATCGCCGGCTTTTGTCGGTAGGACCCCTGGAAGGAGAGGCAAAGTCCGGCACGCCTCCCGATAACGACTTTCAGTCCTGGAAAGTCGATCCGTCGTTGGCTCTTCGCGCGCGGGAGCAAGGCGGCACTGGCATTTTGGAACTGATTGGCCCCCAGAGCCGTTTGCATCACTGGCGGTTCACCTCCGGCAAGATCAACGCCGCCCATCACTTGGCGTTGCGATTCGAACGCCTGCAAGAGGGAGACCAAGGCGACGAAGACGATTCCGCGGAATACCTGGCCGCGGTATGTCCAAGTTGCGGCGCCTTATTGGGGCCGGAGCAAATTTCTTGTCCGGAATGCGAAGCGGCCAAGGCCAAGCCCCCCATACAGTCCCTGTGGCGGTTGTCGCGCTTTGCCAAGCCTCGGGCGCTTGCCATCTTGTTCGGGTTTTCCTTGATGCTTGCCTGTAATGCCGCCACGTTGCTCTCGATGTATCTGACCAGGCCCATGGTGAATGATATCGTGGCCGGAATTTTTCGTTATATCCCCTTATATTTATCCCTATATGCCGGGGCGGCTATTGTGGCCTGGCTGCTGGCCTGGGCCAGGACTTACGTATTGGCTTGGGTGAGCGAGCGGATTTTCGCCGATCTGCGCAATCAAACCTACTCGCATTTGCAGACCCTGTCGCTGGAGTACTTCGGCGGAAAACGGACCGGTGATTTGATCGCCCGGGTTAGCAACGACACCGATCGGATTAATTATTTCCTATCCGTCTACCTGCTCGATTTCGCCAACGACATGGTGATGTTGTTCATGATCGCCGCGACTTTGTTGACCATCGACGCGAAGTTGGCGCTTGTGTCGCTGCTGCCCTTGCCGATTATCGCATATTTGGTCCATAAGGTGCGAAGCCGTCTGCGCCAAGGCTTTCAGTTGGGGAGCCGGACCTGGGGTGAAATGACCAGTATTCTGGCCGACACTATTCCCGGTATTCGCGTGGTCAAGGCCTTTGCCCAGGAACGCCGGGAAATCGACCGCTTCCGCCGGGCCAGCGATCAGGTCTTCCAAGCCAATGTTCGCATTAATCGCCTCTGGTCCTTTTTCGGTTCCACCGTGACTTATCTGACCGACGTCGGGGTATTGGTTGTGTGGGTTTACGGCGTCTATCGGGTCTATCAAGCCTTCCTGATAAATCCGCGCTATATCGACCTCGGCGCGCTGCTGCTGTTTGTCGGTTACATTCAGCGATTCTACGCCCGACTGGACTCGATGAGCAGGATCGTATCGGCCGTGCAACGAGCGGCGGCCAGTACGCAGCGGATTTTTTCCATCCTCGACCGCCTGCCCAGCGTAGCCGAGCCTACCCACCCGGTACACCCGGGCCGGTTGCGCGGAGAATTGGAATTCCGTAATGTAAGTTTCCATTACGGCGCGAGGCCCGTTCTGCGAGAACTGAACCTGAAAATTCAACCGGGTGAAATGATCGGGCTTGTCGGGCATAGCGGCGCCGGCAAAACCACGCTCATCAACTTGATTTGCCGTTTTTACGACGCCTCCGAAGGCGCGATTCTGGCCGACGGCGTCGATATCCGCTCATACCCAATCGCCGAATATCGCAGCCATATCGGCATCGTTCTGCAGGAGCCATTCCTGTTCTACGGAACTATTGCCGAAAACATCGCCTACGGCCGGCCGGATGCCGCGCGGGAAGAAATCGTCGCCGCCGCCAGGGCGGCCCGGGCACATGAATTCATCTTGCGCCTCCCCGACGGTTACGATTCATCGGTGGGCGAACGCGGACAATCCCTATCCGGCGGCGAACGGCAGCGAATCAGCATCGCCCGGGCGCTGTTGATCGATCCCCGCATCCTCATCCTCGACGAGGCCACCTCGTCGGTCGACACCGAGACCGAACACGAAATACAGTTGGCCCTGGAAAATTTGATCCAAGGACGGACCACCATCGCCATTGCCCATCGCTTAAGCACCCTCCGCCGCGCCGATCGTTTGGTCGTAATCGAACGAGGGCGGATTACCGAGATCGGCCATCACGATGAATTGCTCAAAACCCAGGGCACTTATGCCCGGCTGTATAAAGCCCAAGTTGACATGACTCATGGGCACGCAACTATAAGCACCCAATGATTGGGAGAATTAAGAGTTCAGGATTCTCAAATTCAGGAAATAAAATGACTCAAACCGCCACCCCCGCCGAACAACTTGCCGCACGCGGATTCCAATTGCACCGCGACGCCTTCGAACGCCTGGTTTTGACCGACGCCGACGGCCGAATACTCGTGGGCGTCGAGCCGGTCCGGGCCTTCCCCATCTCTTCACCGCAAGAGTGGCTCTCCATCGTCGACGCCGAAGGCCGCGAAGTCCTGTGCATCCGCGAATTCGGCGATTTGCAGTCTGAAGTACGGTCGATATTAGAGGAAGAACTATCCCGGCGCGAATTCGTCCCAATTATCCAACGGATTACCGGCGTGATGGACGACGTCGATCCTTCTGAGTGGCACGTGGAAACTGATCGGGGGCCGACTTCGTTTCTCTTGGACAGCGAGGATGACGTCCGCCGTCTCGGCCCTTATAAAGCCTTGTTCATCGACACGCACGGCATCCGATACTTGATCCCCGACACCCGAGTGCTGGATTACGCCAGCCGCCGCATCCTCGACCGTTACTTTTAATACGCATTCCATCCTGAAATAGCGCGGCGCCACGCTATTTCAGTCTGTGATTGACATTAGTTAAACGGTTTTTCATGTTCTTTGCTATCATCGCATGTGACATCATGGCATGGACTGAGAGAGGGAAAATATTTGCATTACTTCAGGTTTGTTTGCAACCGGCGAATATATTCCAAAAAAATGTAATTAATGTTGGATATTCTGCTTGACACACAAAACTCTTTCTGGGACGATTCCACAAAGTGAATCGATAGGGCCGATTTTGCTTCGATTTTCCGTTTTTTCAACAAAGTGGAAATCGCATCAAGAGTTTCCTTTTCTGAACCTGGGTTATTGTCATGGGCAGACTTAAGGATTTCGTTAAACGACTGCGGGATCGTTTTTTAAGTACAACCTCAGTGGAAATTCTTTCCACAAGGAAAGACATCGAGCGACTGGAGTCACAGTTTCAGGAAAGTCTCGGGCTAGTTAAATCGCTGGACCGTTCATTGTCCCAGCTTTTGAACGAAATTCTTGCAGTGAAAACAGATATTGGCAAGCTGGAGATGAGGCTGCAAGATGTCCTGAGGATGGCGTCGCAAAATGAGCTGTGGTTCCGCGATCCTCGCATTCGGCTTGTAACTCAGCACCCGATTGCGGTGGAAAGCAACGATCATAAACATCCTCGGGGGACCAAGAATGACGATACGCGTTTTCCGCGGTTGGTTACGAAGGCGGAGGCGGTTTTTCCTCACCAATGCCCTTTGCGTTTTCTCGATTTGGGTTGTTCGGGCGGCGGGCTGGTTTTGGATTTCCTCTTGCGGGGGCATTACGCCGTCGGGCTGGAAGGAAGCGATTATTCACTTCGGAACCAGCGTGCCGAATGGCGAGTCATACCGCAGAACCTTCTGACTTGCGACATCGCCAAGCCGTTTATCCTTCTCGATGTGGATACCGATCGGCCGGTTCAGTTCGACCTGATTACGGCGTGGGAGGTGCTTGAACATTTGCCTGAAACCGAGATACCTCAATTCTTTGAGAACGTGGCGAAGCATCTAGCGACCGATGGATATTTTCTCGCCTCGGTGGCCACATTTGAAGATAAAGATCCGACGACCGGAGCCGTATGGCACGTTACAGTGAAAGAAAAACCTTGGTGGGAAGAGCAGTTTAAGGCGGCCGGTTTCGAGGAAAGGCGGCAGGTCTTCGATTACGAGGAATTTCCGAGAGGAACGGGAAGGCCAAATTCAGCTTGGGACGTTCGGAAAAACCCGGAACTTGGTTTTCATGTGGTGCTTGGATGCCGGGAAAGCGCATGACTCGCACTGCCGATGAGCGTCGGTTTCCGTTTTATACCAATTCTAATTCCAACCCGCGAGCCCTCTATTGCACTCTCCAACTTCGCCCGTGATATCGACTTCTGAAAGGAGGTTGATATGAATGCGTGGGATCACATGACGCTCTAAAAGATGAGAAACTCATCGATCGATTCGGTCTGGACACTCTGTCTGTCCCAAGACTCGATGAGTTCATCGATTGCTTTCAAATACTTTGCCTCGGGAATGTCGGAGATGGACGCATTTTCGCCGGCTGCGCCGGAGATTTTTTGAAACCCGCCATTTATCGCCTCACCCGAAATCTGATCTCCGCGGCCCATCGCCTTCCAAGAGGCGTTTCTGAAATTGCAGATGTGGTCCGATAACCATGAATCGCCCCGAATGTTGCTTTCCTGGAATGTGAATTGCACTGCCCGGGCGGCTATGTCGGTCTGTGATCCCGATTGATTATTGCCTTGGATTCCCCAAAACACTACCCCATCCGGCCTGGCTGCTGATAATGCGTTCCACCAGTCGGCATGGCGGTTTGCTTCCAGAGCCGGCGATGCGACGGCCGTTGTCTTTTCCGCCAAAGTTGGTCCCTGCGCAAGATCTTCGCCGATGCTGAGCGAAGATACCGACGACGAGGACAACCACTGCTGTGTTGCATTCGTCGCCGTTACCTTGAACGATTTCGAGACCGAATTGGTCCCGTCGCTTACAGCGACAGTAACATAAAACACGCCCGTATAGCTCGAAGCCCGAGTGATTCGCAATTGGTTGCCCGAAATCGACAAACACACCTTGCCGCTGGAAATCGCGACTTGCGCTTGGGTTTTCGCATCGACGGTGTAGGCCGTGGCGGAATAGGTCAACTTGTCGCCGTTGGCGTCGGTTGCCGATAGCGGGATGGTGATTCCGCCCGCTTTATTGGACAAAATCTGGTCGCTAACGGCCTGCAGCACCGGAGGAGAGTTTTGCAGCGCAAGCGAGAGTTTATAACCGCCGGTTTGACGGGAATTGCAGGCGGTCGTTTTGATGTAATACGTGCCGCTTGTCGTCGCCGTCCATTGGATGCAAGACGCCGGATTACTGGACGAGACGTCGTTGTTGTAAGCTAATTGCGTAGTGCCGTTGCGATCGTACAAGACTAAAACCGAGTCCGCCAGGCCGACTAACGTTGTGGAGATGACATACTTTTTCCCCGCCACGGCCTGGAATTTGAACCAATCCTGATCGCCGCCGGTCTCAATTGTTCCCGCCATCGTGCCGCCCACGGTGATCGGGGCGGCCGCAGCGGCGCTGTTGCCGTAATCGTCCGACGGCAGCACCGTCAACGAAACCGTCAATGCGTTGCTCCAATGCGAACTGTTGTCCTCTGCCCGGGCAAAAATGGTATAGGCGCCCGTACTCAGCGAAGATGTGTTTAGCGCCAACTCGGCGGTTCCGTTGACCACCGTGCTATCCGATCCAATTGAGGTATCGCCGCTATCGTAGACGCCGTTTCCATTTAAGTCCTTGTAGAAATAAACGGCCTTGATGCCGCTTGAAGAAGTGGCCCCGGCAGCGGTCAGCGTCGTCGTGGCGCCCTTGATGATCGAGGACGACGAAACGGTCAACGATCCCAGTTTCGGCGGGGAAACCTCGTCGGCATCCAACAATTTCAGTGTTTTATAGGCGTTCAAACGTCCTCCGCTAACCACCTTTCCGCTGAGCGAGCTGATTTTATCGACGCCGTTTAGAATTGCGTTTTTGACTTCCGCGACCGTGGCGTCGCAGTCGTATGCCCAACACAATGCCGCCACGCCGGAAACCAGCGGAGTGGCCATGCTCGTACCGGAATAAATGCCGTAACGGTTGTTCGGCAGCGTACTGTATATACTGACACCCGGCGCGGCCAGATCGACCGTAGTTGCGCCGTAGTCGCTGAAACTCGCCAGTTTATCGTTCTTGTCGGTGGCCGCCACGGAAATGACGTTCGCCGCGCTATAACTGGCCGGATATTGGGCCGCGGCGTCGTTGTTTGCGGAGCTGTTTCCAGCGGCGGCGACGAACAAAATGCCGGCGCTGTTGCTGGCTTCAATTGCCTCGTTCAAAGCGGAACTGTATATTGCGCCGCCCCAGCTATTGTTCAGAACCCGCACGTTCACTCCGTATTTCGTCCGCATCATAGTGGCGTAATTGACGGCCCGGACGGCGTCGGAAATATATCCGTATCCGTTGCTGTCCAAGCACTTCAAGGCCATAAGCGACACGCTCCAATTGACTCCGACCACGCCGAGGCTGTTGTTGCCCACGGCCGCGATGGTGCCGGAAACGTGCGTGCCGTGCCCGTTGTCGTCCATGACGTTGCCGTTGTTGCCGACGAAATTGTAACCGTGAACGTCGTCGACGAATCCGTCTCCGTCGTCGTCCACGCCGTTGCCGGCTATTTCAGCCGAATTCGTCCATATATTGGCGGCCAGATCGCAGTGGGTGTAATCGATGCCCGTGTCGAGCACCGCCACCACGACGCTTTTGCTGCCGGTAGTCAAATTCCAGGCGTCTTTGGCGTCTATATTGTCCAGACTATAGACTTTATTCGCCGAAGGATCGTTTGAAGTGACATCGAATTGCTGGACCGAGTCTTGTTCGTAACCGGCGATATTCACGTTGTTTGTCAGCCAATTCGACACGGTGCCGGACAACGCGCCGGAACTGCGGGCCAATACCATGCCCTCCAATCCCAACCCTTCCAAAACCTGGAAACTGATGCCGCCGCCGCTCAACAGCGTCGATACCTGCGCCACGGACGTGATGCCCTTGATCGCCGACGTACTGAATTGGATGATCCAGTCGCAAGTGTTATTGCTGGACGTGCTCGCGCCGTATGACGATTGCGTCCCGGCGCTTTCCGTCGAGACCGCGGCAATTCCGGCATGAGACACCGTATTGCTGCCGATGTAACTGGCGAACCATATCGAATCGACAACCCCGGATATGCCGTCCGCGCTCATCATGGCGCGGGTTTCAAGCGATTCGATCCTTAACAATCGGCGGCGTATGTGCCGATCGCGGCGCAGGGAAACTCCCCCAAGTTTGCCGCCGCGATTCGATGTTTTTAAAAGTATTTGACCGGCTCGGAAACAAAAATCCAACAACCCGGACTCGGTGCCAAAACCTAGCATGATGCATCCCAAGATGTAGCGGTTCGAGCAAAAGTTTCCGCCGGTCCAACGAGGAAAATATATTCCCCGACGAAATCCCGCCCTTTGCGGCAACTTTGCTCTTCTGTGACGAGAAGTATGAAAAGCTCAAATCTTATGAAAGTTTGTGTCATAAAACCGGCGCGGTCAAATAGGATTCTCATTCGCGGCATATTTGTATTGTCTTGGAAACGTTCGTTATCTTGCAAACGTTGCCAAAAATGCACTTGCCCCTGAACAACCGGCATAACTACTTCATGAATTTGTTGGATGTGGTCCTGCTGCTACGAAGATGGTTGCAAAGATGTTCGGCCTGCTGCTGCTAAACTTCCACGCCGTTGTTTTTTCACTACGTCACTCTCGGCGCTGCCAATTCGCGGAAAGGTCCGAAGTCGTTTATTTACCGGGTGACATTTTGCGCCATGCGCGTCCAAATAGCAAGTATTTTCATGCGATAAATTGCAGGCCGAAAAAACATTTTGAAAATCGTTGCTTGCATGGCAATCTGCGAAGTTTATCTTCGATCTGATAAACAGCAAAACAGGCTAACAAGGGAGTTTGGATAAGTTCGTTTCGCCAGCCCTTGATAGCACTGAAAGCGTCCGCTTTATCACACAAAATCTCCTAGATCATGTTTAAAAATGAAAAAAATAAATAATTGATTTGACAGCCAATGCACATTTGGCTAAATTAACAAATGTTTCCAACCGATGAGGAATACTGATGGATGCAAAAACCCAGGCAAAATACGAGGCCCGCGCCAGGATCATCAAGGCCATGGCCCACCCCGCGCGTTTGTTGATCGTGGATGAATTGGCGCGGCGCGACGAACGATGCGTCTGCGAGTTGACCGAAATGGTCGGCACCGATATGTCCACGGTCTCGCGTCATTTGGCCATACTGAAACACGCCGGCATCATCGAAGACCAAAAACGCGGATCGCAAGTTTACTATAAGCTCCGCGTGCGTTGCGTTTTGGATTTTATCGAGTGCGTGGAGTCTGTTTTGGCGTGCAATATGCGGGAACAAAGGAAAATACTTGGGAGAATGTAGCATGCCGGAATACATCGAGACAACCGTTGATAAATTCATCTTCCGCATCGCTACCGATCGATTTTATAGTATCGACGGCATTTGGGCGCAAGAAACCCGCCAACGCAATCGCGTGCGCGTCGGACTGAGCGATTATTCGCAACAGCGCATGGGCGATGTGGCCTACATTCACCTCAAATCGCCCGGCGCCAGGCTTGCGGTTGGAAACGCATTTGCCGAAATAGAATCGATCAAGGCCAATTCGGACCTTTTCTCGCCCGTAAACGGCGTTATCTCGGACATCAACAAATCCCTCGATTCCAGCCCGGAGATCGTCAACCAAGATCCCTACGGCAAAGGCTGGCTGACGGAAATTGAAGCCGACGATTGGCAAGCGGATCAAGCTCAACTGCTTCAGCCGCAGGCGTACCTATCGGCTATGCGCGAACAGGCCGAAAAGGAGTTGAACGATTCATGAGCCGCACTGCTACCTACCACACCACGGTTAGTTGGAAAGGCGGACATTGGGGGCATCTGGTCATGGGAAACGGACCGGAATATGAATTCTCCGCCCCACCCGACGCACATGGATTTTCAGGCGTTTTTACCCCGGAAGACGCTTTTGTAGCCGCCGCTAATACTTGCGTAATGATGATGTTCATCTGGGCGACCGAAAGGTTCAAACTCAAACTGCTCTCCTACGAGTGCCGTACGGAGGGTACTAAACTGATCGAACTCGATCGTACGGAAATCTTCATTCGCTTGCTCTTTCGACCCAAAATCCGCGTGGCGGCAAATAGTGAATTGCCACAAGTGGTCGAAGCAAAGGTGCGACGCGCCTTAAAGGCCGCGCAGAAGTACAGCCTGGTGGCCAACTCCGTCAAGTCGGAAATCGTCGTGGAGCCGGAGGTGTCGGTTGAATAATTAAAGCGAGCGGTAACACGTAATCAAAGTAAGTTGAGAAGATATGTGAACATCGACCTAATCCGCCAGTGGAGCAATTCAACATGATTATTCAAGTCCTTGGAACCGGGTGCGGCAAGTGCAAGACGCTATATGAGACGGTGAACAAAGCCGTAATGGAAACAGGCGTGGACGCCTTGGTCGAAAAGGTCGATGATATCCAAAAAATAATGTCTTACAATATCCTGATGCCCCCCGGACTTGTAATCGACGGCTACATCAAGGTCGCCGGGCGCGTCCCGAGCTTGGAAGAAGTCAAACGGCTAATCCTTACCGCAAAAGGCAACTGACCGGCAAATGGAAAGTGGAATATGCGATGGTAAATGATAATAAAATGGGACAAGTCTTGGTGATACCTTGCAGCGGGATCGGCAAGGTGCAGGGATTGATCAGCCGGGAGGCAGTCTATCGAGTCGTCGACGCCTTGCTGCCGCGCAGAGCCGAAACTGTTTGTCTGGCCCTATTAGTAACCGGCGATCCGGAAACGATTAAAAAGGTGCGAGATTGTCCGTGCATTACCATCGATGGCTGCCCCAAACTATGTGCCCAAAAGAACGTGGAAATGTCGGGCGGGAAAGTTTCCCATACGGTTCACGTCTTCGATGCCTTGAAAAGTCACCGCGGCAAACAGTTCGGCTCTCCCACCGCACTCAGCGA
This sequence comes from Thermoguttaceae bacterium, assembly GCA_050013075.1. Taxonomy (GTDB): domain Bacteria; phylum Planctomycetota; class Planctomycetia; order Pirellulales; family Thermoguttaceae; genus JBEKIK01. Next base: position 11,017 of record JBEKFZ010000037.1, read on the forward strand.
AGACGGCTTAGCCGCCGTGGATGAGATTGCTGCCGATGTCGCCGAATCCGTCCGGCAAATGACTATTGAACATAGGTGAGATCATGGGTGAAATAAACAAGGTGGGCATCATCTCTTGTAGCGGCGAGGAAATTCCGGCCGGGACCGTTTCCAGGATGGCAACCCGCCGCGTGCTGGAGCTTCTGCGCCCTCAATCCACGGTGACGTTATGTCTGCCTTTGTTCCTGGCAGGCGAAGAAATGGAACGCCGCTTCGCCCGAGAACATCCCACGATTACCGTGGATGGCTGCGACAAACTATGCGCCAAACGGGGAACGGAAACTTACAGCGGCCAAGTAGCGGCTTCCCTTGTGGTGACGGATATTCTGGGCGACAGGGTAGACGGCTGTCATCATTCGCTCCGGGACGCCGGTAAGATTGATGAGGAAGCGGTCTGGATCGTCGCCGAAAAGATTTCAGCGCAAGTAGACGCCCTGCTGGCTTTGGTCCCGCACTCCGAACAGATTAAGGACGCCGGCGCCGCTTCATGTGCATGCTCTTGTGGAACTCCCGCACCGGAAATAACATTGCAGATCAACGGCAAGCCGGTAGCCGTCAACGGCCTTCACCTGATTTTCGAACACCTCCATAAACAGGGACTGGAACCTACAAATGATTACGCCGACCGGTTGCTGGATATGGTCCGAATCTATCATTTCATTGAACCTGCCGAAGAGAATTTCTATCTCGACGCCTTGGCGGCGGCTTATCGGAATTATTGTCAACACTAACCGTTTGCGAATTAATAAAAATAGGAAACGTCATTATGAATACTAAAAAGGCCTTCACCATTTGCCTGCTGCTGTTCGTGGCCGCCGCCATTACGGTGCTGACGGTCAAAAGCCTTCATTCAGGCCCGCAAGCGGCAAGTGCCGCGCCGCCGATCCAAAACGGCGTCGTAGTGTACTATTTTCACGGCAACACGCGATGCCCTACCTGCCGCAACATCGAGGCCTATGCCCACGAGGCGGTGGAAAGCGGTTTTGCCGATGAGTTGAAGAGCAAACAAATCCTATGGCAAGCGATCAACTACGAAACACCCGGCAACGATCATTTCGCCACCGATTATGAATTCGTCGCGCCTATCGTCGTACTGGTCATGTTCAAAGACGGAAAGCAGGTGAAATGGAAAGGTCTGCCGGAAGTCTGGGAACACGTCGGCGATAAGCCGACCTTTGTCAATTTCGTGCAAACAAGCCTTACAGAGTTCTTACTAGAAAAAGGAACCTCAAAATGACCATGTTTTCCTTTATCCGAGCATCAAGGCCGGCCGCCTGCATTGTCTTTGCCGCGATTGCTCTCATTGCCACGCGGCAATCCGCGCGAACAATAGCCGCCGAAAGTCCGGCTGCAAGCCCTTCGCATCAAGTGATCGCCTGTTATTTCCATCGCACTGTCCGCTGCGACACGTGCAAGAAAATTAGCGCCTACATCGATGAAGCCGTACGGACCGGATTCGCTCCCCAAGTAAAAGAGGGCGGCGTGAAAATGGTAATGGTCGATTTCCAAGACGAGAAGAACAAAAAACTCACCCAGGCGTACAAAATCACCGGCCCCACGCTTATCATCATGGATGTGCACGACGGTGAAGCCACTGCCTGGAAGCCGGCGTTGAAAGTATGGTCGCTGGTGGCCAAAAAGGACGATTTCTTCAAGTATGTCCAAACCGAAATACAAAACTACATGGACGGCAAAAAAACGCAGTCCGATAATCCGTCCAAATAATATTTCCGTGGAATGGATACTATGGTTGAGTTTATCATTGCAACGGGATTGGCTTTTTGGCTTGGAATCCTCACCTCCATAAGCCCCTGCCCCCTGGCGACGAATATCGCTGCCATTTCTTACATCGGCCGCCGGATGGGAAACTCCCGGCAGGTTTTTCTCACCGGAGTGCTCTATACCCTGGGCCGAACTCTTGCCTACCTGGGCCTGGCGTTCGTGCTCGTTGCAAGCGTGCTCTCCGTGCCGCAAATCTCACTGTTCTTGCAAAAGTACATGAACTTGCTCTTGGGACCGATTCTGATCCTCGTGGGCATGTTCTTGCTGCAGCTTATCCAATTGAACTTGGGCGGCGGGGGCATGAACGAAGGACTTCAAAAACGGGTCGATGCGATAGGCATTTGGGGCGCGCTTTTGCTAGGCGCGGTGTTCGCCTTGTCGTTCTGCCCAGTTTCGGCGGCCCTATATTTCGGCAGCCTGATACCACTTGCGGTAAAGGCGAATTCCAGCGTGGTATTGCCGATTGTCTACGGCATAGGCACCGCCCTGCCGGTGATGGTCTTTGCCGTGCTCCTGGCCCTAAGCGCCCAATCGGTGGGCAAAGCCTACAACATCCTCGCCAAGATCGAATGGTGGGCACGTATCATCACCGGCTGGATCTTTATACTGTTAGGCCTCTACTTTTCCTTGAAATATATTTTCGAGGTGTTTTGAAAACGCCCCATCAACCTGATTTAGCCATATTAGCTTGATACCCATTTCACCCGCCGTGAATCCGTGAATACACGGCGCGTGAAACTATCCAGAATACCAGCCGTTAGAAATATCCGCTGTTTGTGAACATATATTCACATCCATTTCATCGGTTTAGGGCACACTTATCCAATGCCTTGCTAGCACGAGTGCAGGTTTTCAGATTGTACGAACATTGAATATGTTCCTCTAGAGTGGCCCATACTTCCGAAGTAGTGCAAATTCCTCTTGACCATACCGACTGGATTCCAGTATCCTCCGCCGCCTTTTAATCCCTTTGGCGATAAGGGTTTTAGGAGGCTGGGCATGGTATGTGTATCATGGGCGGCAGTACAGAATTTTTCTTCTCATGGTTACTCTTCTCATGGTTATTACTTATTTGCCCCGAAGCGGGACGCGGTTTTCCTACCGGCTGACCGTGCCCATATTATTAATCCTGATTCTCTGTTCGGGGTGTAATTCCGGCGTATACCGCGTTTCTAATCTACCGGCTGAATGTCTCGCCCCTTCGCCCGTTAACCCGGAATCCATCGACCTGGCCGGCCTTACTGAAACTACCATCAGCAGGGAAATAATCCAGCTAGGCGACGTGCTCGAGGTGACGATGGTTAACAACTATGAAAACATGACCCCTACCACCACGCCGGTCCGCGTGGCAAACGACGGAACGATAGCCGTCCCCCTGGTTGGAAAAGTGAGTGTTGCCGGCTTGGAAGTACAACAGGCCGAACAGGTGATCGCCGCCGAGAGCGTCTCTCGCGGCATTTTTCGCAATCCCTGCATTACCTTGACCATGAAACAGTGCCAAACGAATAGAATTACAGTAGTGGGGGCAGTGGATAAGCCTGGTACGGTCGATCTTCCCCGGGCCTCGAGTTCGTTGTTAAGCGCGCTGGTTGCCGCCGGCGGTTTAAGTAAAGACGCCGATTCCGAGGTGGAAATCCGCCGCACGGATGCCAGCAACTTGCCTCAAAACCAGGTCCAAGGCGGAACGTTGCAGGCGGCCGACAGGACCGGAAACAACTTGCTCCCGGCAAGCTATCAGCAGGAGCAGGCTTTAGCCGCGCCTTCCGCCGCGATCAAGGTAAATCTGAAGACGGTCGGCGCAGGGACCGAAAAACTGCCGGAGTTGCACGACGGCGACGTTGTTTACGTTGCCAAGCGTACGCCCAAGCCGGTATACGTTATCGGGCTGGTCCGCAAACCCGGGGAATTTCCCTTTCCCATGAATCAGGAAATTCGCATTCTGGATGCTATTGCGTTGGCGGGGGGATGTTCCAATCCTTTGGCCGAAAACGTACTGGTGATCCGCCGGCCTCCCGGCAAGACGGAACCGATACGCATCGCGGTCAGTCTCCAGGCGGCCAAGCAGGGGCAGGATAACGTTGCCTTGGCGCCCGGCGATACCGTATCGGTGGAACAGACCCCCGCCACCGTTGTTATGGATTTCATACAAAACTTTATCCGCGTGGGTTTTGGAGCCTCCATGTCGTTATTCTAGAGGCTTTGTTGTTAATGCTTATTTAACAGTGTCCTCATCGCCAACAAAAAGAGTATTCTCCGCCAGGCAGCCATGGGACAAGATCCTATCTCAACGTCAGACGCCTTCGAGTTCGAAGTCACCCAGCTTGTGCATACCCTGCTGCGCCTGGTTTTTGCCGTCCGCTATCGGAAAAATCTGGTCATCGCGGTGATGGCGGTAAGCGCGTTTCTGGGCGGACTTTATTACACGACCAGACCCCGATTGTATTCCTCCAAAGCGGTCTTGCTGGTCTCGCAAAACGGCCGCGACCAACTCGATGCTTCCTTCGCCAATGAAGAGTCCCTGCGCCAGAATACCATGCCCACCTTCGAAAAAATCATCATAAGCGCAAAAGTGCTCGAAGGCGCGCTGCAAAGACTCGGTCCGACGGATCTCGTTGACTTCGACAACACACCCCGTGATTCCTGGGTGGGTAATCTGCAAAAAAACGTGGCTTCGCAAGTGGTGCGGAACACCACCATCATTGAAGTCAATTATCGTTCCAAGGATCCCCAAGTAGCGGCGAACGTCGTCGGCGCGGTCGTGCAGTCCTATCTCGATTTCATGGACCGCATACACAAGGGAACGGCCGGAGAAATCAGCCGCATCCTCACCAAGGAACGAAACGAAGTGGCCGGCAAACTCGCGCAAAAACAAGAGGAACTCTTGGTCTCCCGCAGGAGTTTGGCCGACTTGGGATTCCGTTCTGAAGGCAAAACCTTGCACCCCATGGTTCAACGCGCCGTGTACTTCAACGACGCACTGATTGCCGTGCAAAAACAGCGGGTTGAATATGAAGCCGCGCTGGCCGCTCTTCAAGCGGCGGTGCGCAACGGCGAAGATCTAGGTCAATATATGATGATGGTCTCCGACGTCGCGGGCAAGGAGTTGGTGCTAAACAGCCTCGGTCTCGGCACCCAGGATGTCGCTACCCAATCCAATCTCGCGCAAAGCATGCTCGATGCCCGCGCTAAACTCGAAACCATGCAGCAGAATCTCGGCCCAAAACACCCCGAGGTAATCGCCTTGGCGGAAAAAATTCGTTTGACCGAGGAATTCCTGCAAGTTTACCAGCAACGAGCCTCCAACCAGCTAGCCGACCGCTGCCAGAGCAGGCTCGGACCCTGGCTGGCACAAATGCTGCAACAAAAACTCCTTGAGGTCAGAAAAAAAGAAGAAATTCTGCAAGCCAAGTTCGAGGAAACCCGCGCCGAAGCCGTCAATCTCAGCGGACAATTGGCCCAGGTGGAACTCCTGGAGCGGGACATCAAGCGACTCGGAGACATGAACGACGTTTTGCTGAATCAGATCGCTTCCCTGGACCTGAAACAGAATGGACAGGACGTTCGCGTGGCGGTAATCGAGGAACCCAAGGTGTCGGCCTCCCCAGTCTCGCCTAACCTGGCCTATGTCGTATTGTTTACACTGCTGGGCGGCTTCATCGTCTCGCTGGGATTGGTCACCGTATTCGACGCCTTGGATGATCGCTTCCGCTCGATGGAAGAACTGCAAAACCGCTTGGGGGTTCCCGTGCTTACCGTGATTCAGCGTTTGAAGGCGCCGGAAACCGCGGGATTGCAGGCCCTGGCCATGTTCGCCGCCCCTTCCACCCCTGAATGTGAAGGCTTCCGCACCCTGCGCACGGCGCTCAGCCTCACGCATCAGGACGTTCATCAGATTTTAATCACCAGTCTTGAGGCCGGCGATGGGAAAACAACTGCATTGGCCAACCTGGCCGTGTGTTATGCCCAAGCCGATAAATGCACGCTCTTAATCGACGCCGACCTGCGCCGCTCCGGGTTGACCAATCTGCTTAATGTAAAGGGAACCAACGGACTCTCGGAAATCCTCCGTTTGGAAGGCAATATCGAACAATTGGCCGCCGAACACATCCGCACCACCGGAGTAAAAGGACTGGATATTCTGCCGGCGGGACCCCGGCCCGGCAATCCCGCCGAGTTGCTCGCCGGACCAAGGTTCTCCCAACTATTGTCTTGGGCGGGTTCGGTTTACGATATGATTCTCATTGACACCACGCCCGCGCTTCTCACGGCCGATCCCGCCATCATCAGCCGCGTGGTCGACGGCGTGGTGATGGTTGTCAAGCCCGCCAAAAACCGCCGCCGCCAAGTAATGCGCATGGTCGAACGCTATACACTGCTCAAACTCCCCGTGTTGGGATTGATTGTCAACGCCGCCGGCTCGGAAACCGACAACGCCTACTACAACTATCGCGACTATTACGACAAAAGCTATGGATATTACACCGCTGAAAACGATGACGACGGTCAAGATGACGCCTTCGCTACCGAGGATTGCCCGCCCATCAGTCACAAATCATTCCCTAATGCCGGCCAAGAAAAAGAGTATCGGCCCTTGAGCATCCCTCGACGGGTTGCGTAGCGGTAACAAACGGCAAACGCCAAACAAATCGAAAGATGTTTAATCCACGCGGCAATTTGAAAATAATCCGGCATACGCATGTCCAAGCGCCCGGCACTGACATATTAATCGCGCTCATGCTGCAAATCATCGACGGCGGTTTGGCCGGTGTTATTTTTCTTCTTCCCTTCGTGATGGGCGGACGCCATCCCCTGGGACAATTGATCCTGGCGGCCCTGGCAGCGATCACGGCCTTGGCTTGGGCCGTCCGCCAAACTCTTCGCCCTCATTCCAACTGGCGGCCGACTTGGGCCCTGGCCCTGATTTTCGCCGGGCTGATCCTTGTCTTATTCCAAACCATTCCCTTGCCTCAATCCGTACTCGAACGGCTCGCGCCCAGCCATGCAAAAATCCTGCCGCTGTGGAATACCGATCAACCGGGCGCCGCATCTTTGGGCCGCTGGGCTTGTATCTCTTTCGCTCCGGAAGAAACACGCGCAAACCTTGTACTGCTGTTGGCCTACGGACTGCTGTTCTTCATAACGGTTCAGCGCATCAGGGTAATTGAAGACGTTGAGCGCCTCTTACGCTGGTGCGCTATTTCCGTGCTGTGCATGGCGGTGTTCGGACTAGTCCAATATCTTGCCGCTAATGGAAAGTTCTTTTGGTCGTACACTCATCCCTTCTCTGATACGTTCGACGGGGCAAAGGGAAGCTTCACTAATAGAAATCATTTCGCTAATTTTATCGCCATCGGTGCCGGTCCGCTGATTTGGTGGTTGCTCCACGCTTTCCGCCACATGCGGCCTCAAATACATGGCGCGACTGCCGCTGACGCGCCTCGCCGCTCATTTAGAGGCGACTCGGCGCCAACGGGCGCCATCGGGCACCGACAGGGCACCAGGCGGAGCATGGTCGCGTTGGTCGGCATGGTCGGTTGGTCGGGGAGCGCTCGCGCCAATCGCTCGAATGAATTAAAAACCTATCTTATCGGATTGGCTTTGGCCGTCGTCCTGTTTGCCGGGCTGATGTCGCTCTCTCGCGGCGGAATGGCCGCCCTGTTCATAGCCGCGCTGGTCTCCACGGTCCTATGCTGTCTGGCTTCAGCCGCCGCCGGCAGGTTCCTGGGCATTCTGTTGGCGGCTTGCGTGATCATCGGCGCTGCGTTATCAATCTTCGGCCTGGACCACGTGGGCCGCCGATTGGAAACGTTAACCTCCGGAGGAACCGAACATGACGACTGGACCGGAGGAAGACGAAACATTTGGACTTACACCGCAAACGCAATTCCCAACTACCTTTGGCTTGGCGCAGGCGCCGGTAGTTTTAGTCAAGTCTATCCGGTATACTCCGACGGCGCCCTGAACGAGTCCGTCGAATTCACACATGCCGAAAACTCTTATCTGCAAGTATTTCTGGAAACCGGCGCTATCGGCTTTGGAATTACGCTGGCCTTCATCGCCTTGTGCACCGCCTGGTGCATGACCGGATGGAAAGGCTCCCCGCGATTAAAAGCATGTGCCGGCGCGATTGCCGGCAGTCTGGCGGCGGCAACCGCCCAGGCCTTGGTCGACTTTGTATGGTATGTCCCCGCTTGCACGGCAATTATCGCCGTTTTGGCGGCTTGTGCCTTGCGTGTAAGTCAATTCGCCGCGCCCAAACCCAACGCCGCTGGGCCTGCGCCCATGCCGCGTTTGGCGGCCGTGGCCGCCGCGATTGTCCTTATGCCCCTCGGCGCATGGATGATTCACAACCGCATCGGTCCGGCAGTTGCCCAGCCTTACTGGGAGCAATATCTCATTGCTCTGCAAATGAATTATCCCCAATTGCCCCCGGCCGATAACGCCGATTCAACGCAGCGCGGCAATGAAATCGATGCCGCCGTCAACAAGGAAAATAAATTGATCGGCTGCTTGGAAAATACGCTCTACTGGCAGCCGGGCCACTGTTCCGCGCACCTTGCCTTGGCTGAAGCCCATTTGCGCTTGTTCGACAAGTTACAGGCAAACTCGGAGAACCCCATGACGCTCGCAAATGTCCGCGACGCCGCACTAGATTCGCAATTCTCTTCGCCGGAAGCCCTGCGCGCCTGGCTTGCACGCGCATGCGGCGATCATTGGGTGCATTTGGACGCCGCCTTGCGCCATACCCGCCGGGCGCTTTTACTTTGTCCATTACAAGGGCGAGCCTATATTTATCTTGCCAAAACAAGCTTTTTGGACGGAAACAAGAGCTTGCCCAAGCAAGCCTGCATTGCACAGGCGCTAAGGGTTCGGCCCTTCGACGGCGCCGTGGTCTGCGCCGCCGCCGCCGAAGCCCTACTGGCAGGCGACACCCGGCGTTGGCTGGCGCTTTCCAAGCAGGCATTTCACTGCGGCCGCGAATATCAGCATGAACTGATCTGCAACCTCGTGGACAACACGCCGCCCGAAGCGATCCGGGCCATGATCGATTTCATCATCACCCAATTCCAACCCGATCTGGAAAGCCTGCAATCGCTTTATGTCGCTTGCACAAAGCGGGTTGGTCCCGATCTGCTCGTTTCCCTTTGTCAATATCAGGCCCTTCAGGCCGAATTCGAGGCCCGCAATCGAAAGGATCCGGAAGCGGTTGGAATTTGGCTGGAAGCTCAAAGGCTCCATACGCTCTTGAACAACGATCCGCGGGCACTGCAATGCGCGCGCCGCGCCCTGGAATGCGACCGGAATAATTACCGCGCGCATTACCAACTTGCCTTGTGCCTGATGGACCAAGGGCTGTTTGCCGAGGCCGAGTCGCACCTGCACTGGTGCCTGCAGCGAACCTCCAACGACAAGTTGGTGGAAAGCAAATTCAAAGAGGCGATGAAAGGCCGGCTCGACGCCGAACGATGCGCAACGGCCCAAAAAAGCGACAAATTTTAGTGGGAACGTGCTCAAATGTGTGTTGAAAAAACTCTAACACCGAAAACATAAACCTCGGGGCAATAACTATTATGAACTGTTATGCATACTTCAAACCCTGCAGCCGGTTTTTTTGACAACCTAAGCGGTTTTGCACAAAGGCTTTTAAAGATCTTCTCACTAAAAAGGTTTTTAAACCCCTCCCGCATGTGCAGGCATCTCCATGTGCTTATCAGTGCCGCGTTGTTGCCGATTTTTGTCGCCATATACTACCTCGGTTACTGGCTGCGATTCGAAGGACAGTTGAGATCCCACGAACTCGAAAGTTTCCACGCCACCGTAGGCTGGGTAGTCTTTGTCAAACTCGCCTGGTTCGTGGGACTACGTGTCTGTCGAGGATGGCGCCGGCCCGTAACGTTCTACGATTTAAGCGTTTTATTGTGTGCGGCCAGCGCCGGGGCAATTACTGTGACGTTGATATATTACCTCCTGGTTCCCTTGCCCTTCATTCCCCGCAGCGTTCTGGTGTTCGATTGGGGCGCCACAATCGTCGTTGTGGGAGGCTTACGCTCGCTGTTGCGGGGTTGGCGCGAATTTATCTGGCTCCTGACTCGGCCGGCGGGGCAGGTCCGGGTTTTGATCGCCGGCACCGAAGAGACGGGGGCTTTAATGCTCAGGACCGTTCGACAGGCGGGAAGGCCCAAGTACCGCGTCGTCGGTTTTATCGGTTGCGACGCCAGGCTCGTGGGCACGCGCATCGAAGGAGTGCCGATCGTCGGAATTATCGAGGAGGCGAGCCGGTTTGTCCAACGTTACGCCGCGCGGCAGGTTCTCGTGGCCCAGGGAGAATTTTCCGGGGAGGAATTGCGGAAACTTATTGACCAGGCCCGGCAAAACCACTTCGATGTCCGCGTGCTGCCCAGTTACAGGCAGTTGATCGACGGCAATCTGATCGTGCAGCCGCAGCCCGTGTCCATCGAGGACCTTCTGCAACGCAAAACCGTGAAATTGGACGTCGACGACATCCGCCAATGGATCGACGGACAAACGGTCTTGGTTACCGGCAGCGCCGGAAGCATAGGATCGGAAATCTGCCGGCAATTGCTGCAATTCTCGCCGCGGCGGATCGTGGCCCTGGATCGCTGTGAAACCGGGCAATTCTTCCTGGAACACAATCTGAAACCGCTTGCGGAAAACGTGCAAATCGATCTAATCGTCGCCGACGTCCTCGATCAGGACCGGTTGAGCGATATCATGCACCGCTACCGGCCGCAAGTAATCTTCCACGCGGCGGCCTACAAGCACGTCCCCCTGATGGAGAATCACCCCGGTGAAGCGGTAAAAAACATAGTCACCGCTACTTGTCGCCTGGCCGAACTGGCCATGAAATCCGGCGCCAGTTCGTTCGTATTGATCTCCACTGACAAGGCCGTTAATCCCACCAGTGTCATGGGCGCCTGCAAGCGCATCGCGGAGTTGTACGTTCAGTCTTTGTCCGGCCGATCGCAGTGCCGGTTTGCGACTGTGCGATTCGGTAACGTGTTGGATTCGGCCGGCAGCGTGGTGCAAGTCTTTCGCCGGCAGATCGCATCAGGCGGTCCCTTGACCGTGACGCACCCCGACGTCCGCCGCTATTTCATGACTATTTCCGAAGCCGCCCGCCTGGTAATTCAAGCCGGGGCCATCGGCAAAGACGGGCAGATTCTGTTGCTGGATATGGGCGAACCGATCCGCATCATCGATCTAGCCGTCGATATGATCCGCCTTTCCGGGCTGCGGGTCGGCGCCGACATCCGCATCCAGATCGTAGGGCTGCGCCCCGGTGAGAAAATGTTCGAGGAACTGCACGCCGCCGATGAACAGCGCCTACCCACCAGCCATCCGAAAATCATCGTAGCCCAGTGCAGTCATGCTCAAATCGCCGAACTGCTCCGGAACATCTCGGAATTGGAACGCCTCGCCCGGACCGATCCCGATAAAATATCCGCCCAATTACATAAGATTGTTCCTGAATACCGTATTCCAACGGCAACCTTGCCTTTTAGCCCGCAGCACGCCGTTACGCAAGAACGCCGAATCGCCGCTTGAATTATCAGTGATCCAATGAATAAACCCGAACCGTTTATCGACATTCATTGCCATTTGCTTCCCGCCTTGGACGACGGTCCGGCCGACTGGCGGGAATCGCTTGAAATGGCCGAGATGGCGGCCGCCGATGGAATCGTCGCAATCGTGGCAACGCCGCACCAGTTGGGCAACTATCCGCAAATCACGGCCGAGAACGTCCGCATGCAGGCCGCTCGGCTTCAGTCCATGCTCCAGCGCAGCGGCATCGGCCTGGAATTATTGCCCGGCGCCGACGTTCGCATCGATCCGGATTTGCCCGCCAAGATTTTAAGCGGCGAAGTCCTTACACTCGCCGACCGCCGGCGTCACGTTCTTTTGGAGCTGCCCCACGAACTATACATTCCCTTGGATCGGCTGATCGGCGAGTTGCGCTCCGCCGGATTAACGGGCATTTTATCGCATCCCGAACGCAACCAAGGCATTCTCAACCAACCTAACATACTCTCCAAGCTGGTCGAGCAAGGATGCTTGTTGCAGGTCACCGCTGGAAGTCTCACCGGAGCGTTCGGATCGAGAATCAAAAACTTTGCCGAATCTATGGTACGGCGGGGATTTGTCGATTTTATCGCCTCCGACGCGCACAATATAAAATCGCGTACTCCCCTGCTTAGCCAGGCCTTCGATCGCGTAGTGGAATTTGCCGGTTACGATACGGCCATCGACCTGTTCTGCCGAAACCCGGCTTGCATCACTGCCGGCATGACGGTGACTCCGCGTGAAACCCAATACAAAAATCACAAATCGTCTTGTAGTAACTTTTTTTTAAAAACAGCATGTCAATTTGTCGGTTTTTAGTGAAAAAAGCAAAGTATATGACCGATATACACAGCGCAAACTACTTGTCTAAATGCGGATTATTTAATCGTCAGGATAATCCCTGGGCGCCGGCAACGGCTAATTGCACTATTTAGGAAAACTGGGCAAGTTTTCCTTGATCTGGAGGAGTCTAAACATGCCTTCAAAAAAATTCCTTTGCATTACCTATATCGCTTCGGTAATCTTCGCAACATGTCTGTGTAATGCAGTCTGGGCGGTCGATCCCTTGCCTAAACCCACCATAACGGACGTCGCTTTAAGCGACGGTGGTACCCTGCAAGGCCAAGTGGTCGATCTCCAAAACATGGGCCAGACGGGCGTTCCCATAGTCCTTAGATCCCAAAACCGCGACGTGGCACAAACCATTTCCACCGCCAATGGACAATTCGAAGTCCGAAATCTGCGCGGCGGAGTATATAATGTCGCTACTGCGCAAGGCGAAAATACATTCCGCCTTTGGGCCCCGCGCACGGCACCGCCTGCCGCCGCGAATCGCGCCATCGTTTATGTCCAAAACGCCGTGGGAGGCGCTGGCGGCGGCCTGAAGGCTGTTTTAGGTCATCCTCTCGTTCTACCGGCAATTATCGCAACTGCCATTGCCGTGCCGGTAGCCGTAAGTGCGAGCCATAAACCGGCCAGCCCCTGAACCACTCGTTCATCCTTCATTTATTTCCCTTTGACCTTCAATCCGGCAAAGTACGTCTGTGCGTCGGCTTTGGTCCACAAGCCGATTTTGCCGGGCTCTTTGAAAGTCTCGTCTTTCTGCTCCAGTTCCAGCTTGTCGTTCAGATAGCACTGGATGCGATTGCCCTCTTGCACAATCCGCAACGTATGCCACTTCCCGGCCGGGATTTTTACATCCACCGATCCTAGTTGGGTCCGCTTGTCGTCGACTACTTTATAAAGACGGTAATTGTTTTCAAGCGGATTCATCCGCGCGAGGTAGTAATTCTTGGCGTCTTTATATCGCCATACCAGTCCGCCGCCTTGATCGATTTTTCCGGCAACGGCCTTAAAGGACACTTTTAGATCGACGTCTGAAAAGTCGGCTTTTTCGGCCACGCATAAATTAAATAATTTTTTCGGTCCTTCCGCCGAAATCTGCGCCAGCGCTTTTCCGCCCGGGGCGGTCGAATCTTCGACCACCTGCCATACGCTTCCCGGCCCTTCTCCGGTTTTCGCGGCGATCCAACCTTGAGGGAGTTTGCCCGCCGAAACACTTTCAAGGTTCAGCCAATTATCCTGCGGAGCGTCAGCGGCCAGAAATATCAACGTACACATCCCAAAAATAACCCACAATCTTTTCATTTTTTCTCTCCAAGTCAATCATTTATTTAGAGATTATCTGCCATATAACCAACCCGGCTAGGACCAATCGATACCAGCCGAAGGGCACAAGAGTGTGCCGGCTAAGAAAGTGGATGAAAATTCTCACGGCCAGCCAGGCGAAAATGAACGAAACCACGAATCCAATTGCAATCATGCCAAAGTTTTCTGCACTTAAGAATTTAAAACTCTTATATAGCTCGAAGAAGGTGGCGGCGATCATTATTGGAACTGCCGCGAAAAAAGAGTATTCGGTAGCGGTTTTGCGTTCCAGGCCGGAGATCATGCCGCCAAGTATGGTCGAGGCCGCGCGCGACATGCCCGGCCATAACGACAGGCATTGAAACAGCCCCACCGACAATGCTTCTTTCCAAGTGATCGAATCGACGCCCTCTTTTTTGCCTTTTGGATTGAACCATTCCACGGCCAAAATCCACACGGCCCCAATTGCCAAAGCAACAGCCACGGTGGTGGGGCCGAATAATTTCTCATGAATATATTTGTGAGTCGCAAAGCCCACAATTGAGGCCGGTATAGTAGTGATTGCCAGCAAGCCTAACCCGCGAAGGCCCGACAACCCCCGATTTTCCTTGAATCGCAGCAGCCCCATGAATCGGCCGGGATACGCCGCCACAACGGCCAGGATGGCTCCGAGTTGGATGATGATTACAAACGCATCAACTACATCCTTGCCCCAGCGTTCGTCAAGATGGAGTATATTCTGAGTCAAAATTAGATGCCCCGTGGATGAGATCGGCAAGAACTCCGTAATCCCTTCCACTATCCCCATGATAACGGCATAAATGCTTTCCATGAAAACTCCGCTTTATCATTTTTTGTATGCGCCGTTTAAAGCCGATCTGCATTTCGGGGCCGGAACACGTCGGCCCGGTTGACCTGCAAATCCGCCGGACCAACACAATCCGGCCCTGCTTATTTAGTTGCGGCTATTGAATCTCAGGTTATGAATGTCGCGTTTTCACATCAGAGCCGGGGCGTGTCGGCCCGGAAATGCCAGGGCGACACGCCCCGGCTCTGACTTTTTCCGCGACAGTATTTACATGACAATAATACAGTAGTTACGTCTCAAAGCCGATATCAGCAACCTTGGGCTTGACCAGCCGTTGGAAATCCTTGTACGCCATGCGGATCAACTCCGTATGCGAACCGGCATTGAAAGCGATTTCAGCGTCTTCCGCCAGCCGGCGCGAGGCATATACCTCCATGCCGTACAGATTCCCAAACGGCGGCATGGCGCCAATTTCACAATCTGGAAACATGTCTTTGAACTCTTTCTCGCTGGCCAGTTCCACGCGTCCGGCCCCGGACGCTTCCTGAAGATGCTCGAAATTGACCTTCGAATAAGCCGGCAACACCGCCATGCCCATCTTGTTGTCGAATTTTACCATCACAGTTTTTGCCAACTCCTTGCCGCGAACATGCGCTTGGGCCGCGATTTCCTGCGCGGTGTATGCCGGCGAATGATTAATGGCCACATACTTGATATGCTGGCTATCGAGAAACTCTTTCAGGCGACTGCTTGGCATGATTAACTCCTTCCCCTATCGGTTTTTCAACCGAGATCCCGCTAATCCTGGTCATCCAGCTCCGCCGCTGAATTATCCACATGAAACAATATCCTTTTTTTTGAATAGAACAATCCCCCCATGGGATTCCGTGCTCATTTTCTTCGCAATATTTGTTAGAGACTCTTATTTTCCTCGGATAGAATTAAAATGATTTCCCTGGCGACTTCCTCTACCGACTTGCCCGTCACGTCGATCCGCTGCCAAAGGTGTTTGCGGCATAACTGATCCGCGTATGCCAATTCGCGGCGGATCTGGTCCAGCGAGATATAAGTTTCCAAGGGGATGGATTCTTCTTCCGCCCTGGCCCTGCGCATCTGTTGCAGACTGTCCGGCCCCGCTACCAGGCAGAATACCCGCTCCTCTGGCAGGGCCGTGAGCGATTGCGGCGGCGTTATGCCTGGCACCAGCGGCACATTGGCCGCAAACCAACCCCGATATGCAAGATACAACGTGGTCGGTGTTTTCATGGTCCGGGAAATGCCCACCAAGACCACTTCGGCCCGCTCCAAGTCGCCCGCGTTCTGCCCGTCGTCGTGGCGGAATGCAAATGCCACGGCCTCGATTTCCCTGGTCCTGGCCTCGACCACCTGCTGGAACAGCCCCGGTTTCTCCCGCGGGGTGAGTTTCAAATGTCTGGCCATCCGGTCAAGAATCGGGCCCATCATGTCTAGCGAATCCACGCCGTGCAATCTGGTTTCCGAGACCATCAGCCTGCGCAGTTCGTCCGATACCAGCGTGTGCAAAATAAGCGATTCGCCCGCACTTGCCTCCTCCACTACCACTCGCAACTTCTTGGGCGTCCGAACGTTCGGCCGCCGCACCAAATGTACCGCCGCGTTCTCAAACTGGACCAAGGCCGACCGCGCCATCCGCTCCGCCGTCCCGCCCGTTCCATCCGATACGACATAAATCGTAAGCATCGCCGATCCTTAGAGCCTATCCAAAACTCCCCTCTCCCTCTGGGAGAGGGCCAGGGTGAGGGCGGATGTGTTGTTAGTTATTGTATTTTAAATTCGTTTCTAACATTTCAGCTATCAGTTTTTGAATAGGCTCTTGCTCCCGTCCATCGTCTTAACGCCGAATGTTCATTACAATAACTCAATACTAGCGGAAAATCAATTCAGGCCGAAAAATGAAATCTCCCTTGATGCTGATCGTTACCCCAAAACTCCAAATTCCCATGCGGGAGTTTACATTCACCTTTGTCCGCAGCAGCGGGCCGGGAGGGCAAAACGTCAACAAACTCAGTACCAAGGCCGTCCTGCGCTGGCCCATGCGAACCAGTAAAAGTCTGCCCGACGCGGTCCGTAGCCGGTTCCTGGCCAAGTTTGGCAATAAACTAACCACCGACGGTGATCTCTTGATAACCAGCCAGCGATTTCGCGATGCCGGCCGAAACACCGCCGATTGCCTGCAAAAACTCCGCCGTATGCTTATCTCCGTTGCCGAACCGCCCAAACAGCGAAGGCCCACCAAACCCACCAAAACCTCGGTCCGCCGTCGCCTGGACCAAAAACGCCGCCAATCCGGCCGCAAACTCCAACGCCGAATGTCAGACGATGCGGAGTAAAAAGTTCATCCGAAATCAGAAAGTTGATGTCACCTTATCTGCCGGCTGCCGCGCGTTATGTAGATTTGAATCCCCTGCGGGCGGGACTTGTGGCCAACGCTGAGAAATGGCCTTGGAGCAGTGCGAAGCCGCATTTGTCGGCCCGCGACAATCGCGTGGTCTGGTTTATCTTGACGGATTCATCGTTTCCGTCGGCAGAGAAAAGGCGTTTGGCTGGGGTAAAATGCTTGAATGGAATTGCGACGCCATCACCAATTCCAAGAGTTCGGGCCGGGATTTTACCCGCAGTTTTTTCATCATTCTAGCGCGGCGGTCTTCCACCGCTCGGATACTCAGGTCCAAGTCGGCGGCGATCATTTTGTTGGTCTTTCCGGCAACCACCAGGTCCATTACCTCGCGCTCCGCCGGCGTGAGATTTTCCATCCGGCGATCGACCTTGTTTTTCAGTTCGCGGACCCGCCATTTTTCCTCATCGAGCCTGATCGCCCTTTGTATGTTGTCGCACAGTTCTTGGATGCGGAAAGGCTTTTCCAGGAACTCGATTGCGCCTAGTTTCATGGCCTCCACGGCCGTGCGCACGTCCGAGTGTCCGCTGATGATGACGGTCGGCAGCGTAATGCCGGCCGCGGCCAAATGTTTCTGCAATTCCAGGCCGCTCATGTCCGGCATTATCACGTCGAGTATCAGACACGCCGGGCCGCTTGGTTTATAGCCCTTGAGGAATTGACTTCCGGAAGAAAACGACTTGACCTTTAAGCCGATCAATTCGATCACGTCGGTAAGAGATCGGACGACGGGCTCGTCGTCATCGACGATATAGACGGTGGGTTCGCGCTTCATGTCATCGGCGCCTAGTTATAATCGGCAGTGTAATGTCAAAGGGATTGCCTTTGTGAACAATACACACGCCATAACTAAAGCTGCCCACCGTGTGTAACGATGCTCGAGTTTTTAAAGCCTAGATGGATTTCATCCTTTAAAGCTTAGAGCGAAAGTATAGAAATTGCATAACGGCATGTCAACGTCACTGTTGGGAGTATCATAACTACAGATGTACTCAGGAGTTGCGATCTTTTGCCACTGACTTTCGCGGCCTTAAAACCGTGAAAAACGCCGATAAGTTCACCCGATATCTTTTCTTTGACATTGCTTAACCTCTTGAAGGAAAACAAGTTATATCTTGAAGAACGTCCGCGCCGATTTTCCGGCCACTTGTGTTTGACCAACGCCAGTACGTGGCTTAACGTTTAATAGACGTGGTGATACCACAGTTTTTTCATCACCATGCCGATAATCGGAAGATGGAAGAAGAATTGACCAGATCATAGGGAAACATTTAACCGCAACCGCGGAGATTACTTTGAATATCGGCGAGTCCGTGGGCAAGGACGTCGGCAGCGGAACCGCGATCTGGAGTACATCGGAACTTTATTGGACGGCTTGCCGGCGATTTCCGGCGACAATGTGCGTGCAACGCTATTCGGGAACCGGTATGTGGATTTCCTGGTCGAGAGCACGATTCCCGACGGGCCGGTTCGTATCGTCACGGATAGCGTGCTGAAAATCGGCAATGCCCGCAAAACTGAAGGGGCAGCAGCGCGGGCGTTGCCGACTATTTCATACGAAGACATAGGCGGACTGAAACGTCAACTCGAGCGCATTCGCGAGATCGTCGAGTTGCCGCTGAAGTACCCGGAACTCTTTGAGCGATTGGGGATCGACGCCATCGCCCCCCGGCGCGAGCGAACGGTTGGTGACGTTGGCTGAAAAACGGCTTTTCTTTGCTTGTGAGTTTTTCACATGCCCCACCCCTGACTCCTCTACCAAAGGGTGAGGGGGAGCAATTTGCAGAACTCCAGATACAACATTACCAGAATCGAGGAGTATATGTAACACATTATCTATAAGGAACTTAGGACCAATAGATAAGCCGGCTCCATACAAGCCGGCTTTTTCTATTTTTAATGTATTTATTTAGTATTGCGAACGGTTCATAACCTCTTGAAAATGCAATCAAAACGATTTCGGCCAAAAAAAGTTGAATAACGCTGCAAGTCTTGATATATTTAATGTATATTAACTATTTGCTCTTGCCGTGACGGAGATATTTTTGTGTTGCAACTGAGATATATGGAATCCGCGGCCGGCGTACTGCTGGGAGCCGTTCTGATTGCATTTACGGGATGCGGGAAGCCCGCGCCGGGCGTGGTCGTGCCGCCGCCCGAAGTGACCGTCAGCAATCCGGTGGTCCGCGAGGTGACCGACTATTTCGAGTTTCCCGGCCAAACGGCGGCAGTGGGAGAAGTAGAGGTTCGCGCCCGGGTAACCGGTTATATCATCAAGGTGAATTTCGAGGACGGGCAGGAAGTGAAAAAGGGCGATCTGTTGTTCGAGATCGACCCGCGACCATACCAGGCGGTATTGGACCGCGCCCAAGGCGAGTCGACTCGATTAAAGGCCGTGCTGGAAAAGGCCCAGGCGGACCTGGCGCGCTCAAACCGGCTGCGTCCCTCTGGCGCGATCAGCGAGGACGAGTATGAACAACACGTGTCCCAACTTGCAATTGCCAAGGCCTCAATTCAAACGGCCGATGCCGTGGTCCGCGACGCGGAGTTGAACCTGGAATTCACGAAAGTGGTTTCGCCCATCGACGGCCGCGTCAGCAGGGCCAGAATCACGGAAGGAAACCTGGTTCAGCCGGGCACGGCCGAATCGATGGTGCTCACCACCGTGGTGACCGTGGACCCGATTTACGCGTATTTTAATATCGATGAGCCGGCGTTGCTCAAGTACGTCGATCGCAAGTGGCAATCGGGCGAGGCCGCCCACCCGAGCCGTATCAAGGATCAGAACATCCCCGTGGAAATCGCCCTGGCCAAAGAGGACGGCTTTCCTCATAAGGGTATACTGGATTTCATAGACAACAAGGTGGATTCAAAGACCGGAACTATCCGCGCCCGCGGCAACTTCGACAACTCGAAGCAATACCTGACTCCCGGACTTTTCGTGCGCGTGCGGATTCCCTTCGGCAAACCGCATCAATCCCTGCTGGTAAGCGAGCGCGCGATCGGCACGGACCAGAGGCAGAAGTATCTGCTGACGGTGAATAAGGAAAACGTGGTGGAGTATCACCGGGTAAAGGTCGGATCCTTGCACGACGGCATGCGCGTGATTGAATCGGGGATCGGGCCGGACGACCGCGTGATCGTCAACGGTTTGCTCCGCGCCCGTCCCGGCATGCCCGTGAACCCGCATACAGACAACAAGGGCATCGCGGCGGCATCGCCTGCCAATGCGCCGAAACTGGAAAAACCCGGCGCCGGTCAAGCGACGACAAACTAGCGCCTATTTCCCGAAATTGTTGACGTCGGGACGATGGCACTCGTTATGCCCGCGCAAGCGCGGGCATGACGCCTAATTGGCAATAATTAACTGGATGAAGCACCTAGGAATCCGCAAGCGATGTTTTCACATTTTTTCATCGATCGCCCCATCCTTTCCTCGGTGCCGTCGATCATAATCACGCTGGTCGGTCTTGTGGCGGCGTTCACGCTGCCCGTGGCGCAGTATCCCGAGATTACGCCCCCCACAGTCCGCGTTTCTTGCATCTATCCCGGCGCAAGCGCACAAGTAGTGGCCGATACCGTGGCCGCGCCCATCGAACAGCAGGTCAACGGAGTTGAGGACATGCTGTACATGTCGTCGCAGTGCAGCAACGACGGCACGTACACCCTGACGGTGACTTTCAAGGTAGGCACAAACTTGAACATGGCCCAGGTGCTTGTGCAGAACCGCGTCGCCCTGGCGATGCCCACTCTACCCGACGTGGTAAAGCAGATCGGCGTTACCACCAAGAAGCGATCTCCGGATTTAATGCTTATCGTGAACTTGTTTTCGCCCGACGGCCGTTACGATCAGCTTTACCTGAGCAACTACACCATGATCCAGCTCGTGGACGAGATTTCCCGTCTGGACGGCGTGGGCGACATATTCATCCTGGGACAGCGCGATTACAGCATGAGAATCTGGCTCGATCCGGACCGGCTAACTTCGCGGGGCATCACGGCCGGCGACGTGGTCCGCGCCCTGCGCGAGCAGAACGTCCAGGTGGCGGCCGGGCAGATCGGCCAGCAGCCCGCCGCCAAGGGAATGAATTTCCAATACACCCTAACCACGTTGGGACGCTTGATCGAACCCGAGCAATTCGCCGACATCATCATCAAGACCGGAGAGCACGGCGATATTACCCGGTTGCGCGACGTGGGCAGGATCGAACTTGGCGCGAAGAATCAGGACATCAATAGTTATTTCGACGGCAAGCCCTCGGCCGGTCTGGGCGTATTCCAATTGCCCGGCGCAAACGCCCTGGAGACCGCCCAAAGGGTGAAAGACAAGATGAAGGAACTTGCGCGGCGTTTTCCCGAAGGGCTTGACTATCGCATCGCTTACGACACTACGCCTTATATCGCCGAATCCATCAACGAAGTATTCAAAACTCTGCGCGACGCCGTTTTATTGGTGGCCTTGGTTGTGCTTGTGTTTTTACAGAACTGGCGCTCTGCGATCATTCCCCTGATCGCCGTGCCCGTGGCCATCATCGGTACGTTTGCCGCCATGGCGGCCTTTGGGTTTTCGATCAACAATCTTTCGCTGTTCGGATTGGTGCTGGCGATCGGCATCGTCGTGGACGACGCGATCGTGGTGGTCGAGGCCACGCAGCGCCACATTGAGGAGGGCAAGTCGCCCCGCGAGGCCGCTCATCAAGCCATGAACGAAGTTTCCGCCCCGGTCATCGCCATCGGATTGGTTCTCTCATGCGTGTTCATACCCTGCGTATTTATCAGGGGAATAACCGGGCTTTTTTTCCGTCAGTTCGCCTTGACAATCGCCGTTTCCACTATTCTCTCCACGATGAACTCGCTGACGCTCAGTCCCGCTCTTTGCGCGGTTTTGCTGAAAGAGCGGCACGGGCATCGCGATCCGCTCTCCTGGATCATAAACTTCTGTTTCGGCTGGTTCTTTAAATTGTTCAACAAGGCGTTTGCCTTTTCCGTCAGCGGATATACCCGCGCGGTGGGAAAATTGCTGCGTATCAGCATACTGGTGCTTGTGGTTTATGGCGGACTGTTGTACCTGACCGTTTGGAGCTTCGGTCGCATGCCCGCCGGATTCATACCCAACCAGGATCAAGGTTATTTGTTCCTTGTGGCCCAGTTGCCCGACTCCGCCTCGCTGGAGCGAACCGAGGAAGTGATGGCCCGAGCCGACAAAATTATCCGCGGCACTAAAGGCGTGGGCCATGCGATCCGAGTTTCCGGCATGTCGTT
Source organism: Thermoguttaceae bacterium (assembly GCA_050013075.1). Classification (GTDB taxonomy): domain Bacteria; phylum Planctomycetota; class Planctomycetia; order Pirellulales; family Thermoguttaceae; genus JBEKIK01. Next base: position 33,072 of record JBEKFZ010000037.1, read on the forward strand.
CGTGTTGGGCGCCAACGGTTCGCACCTGGGCACGATGTTCGTGGTTCTCGACCCCTTCGACGAGCGGCGCGCGCCCGAGTTGCGCGCCGACGCAATCGCGGCCACCCTCCAGCAACGGCTTTACAAAGAGATCGAGGACGGCGCGTTCATGGTGATCGGCGCTCCGCCCATTCGCGGTCTAGGCATGGGCGGCTTCAAAATCATGATCGAGGACTGCGGAAACAATGGCTTGGAAGCGCTGCAAGAACAGACCGACAACCTGGTGCGGCTCGGAAACCAGCAGCCCGGATTGCGCGGACTCCTCTCCATATTCCGCGCCAACACCCCGCAATTATACGTCGACATAGACCGCACCAAGTGCAAGACCATGGGCGTGGCCTTAAGCGACGTTTTCGACACCCTGCAAATCGACTTGGGCGGCCTATACGTGAACGACTTCAACGAGTTTGGCCGCACATGGCAGGTGAACGCACAGGCCGATGTTCCTTATCGCATGCAGCCCGAGGACGTGGGCCGGCTGCAAGTCCGCAACAAATACGGCGAAATGGTGCCGCTGGGAACCGTCGCCGAGGTGCAGGATCAAGGCGGGCCGTTCGTCATCAACCGATACAATATGTATACCGCCGCCGCCATCAATGGGTCCTTGACCCCGGGCACGAGTTCTGGACAGGCTATCAAGACTATGGAGGCATTGGCCGGACAGCAGCTCCCGCCGTCGATGGCCTATGAATGGACCGATCTTTTTTACCTTCAAATCATCGCCGGAAGCACCACGCTCTTCGTCTTCTCGGGAGCAGTCGTGCTGGTGTTCCTGGTGCTCGCCGGACAGTATGAAAGCTGGTCGCTGCCGCTGGCGGTGATTCTTGTCGTGCCCATGTGCATTCTCTGCTCCGTGATCGGCGTGGCGCTGGCGGGCATGGACATCAACATCTTCACGCAAATCGGCTTTGTCGTGCTGGTCGGCCTGGCCAGCAAGAATGCCATCCTCATCGTGGAATTCGCCAAGTCGAAACGGGAATCCGGCTCGCCGCGCTTCGAGGCGACCATCCAGGCGTGCAGGCTGCGATTACGGCCGATTCTGATGACCTCTTTCGCCTTTATTTTGGGCGTGCTTCCCCTGGTCGTTTCCACGGGAGCCGGTTCCGAAATGCGTCGCACCTTGGGTACCGCGGTCTTTAGCGGCATGTTGGGCGTAACCATGTTCGGCATATTCTTAACGCCCGTGTTCTATTACGTGATTCAGTGGTTTAAAGACCGCCGCCTGCAAAAACGCGCGGAATCGGCTTCCGCTTCCTTAGCCAATTAGCTACGGTGCCAAAGCCTTATCTATCAAGGTATTACGTTATTCTCGCTATTTCTGCTAGCACCCACTTGACACCTTTTTAGACACCTGATAGAAATAATGCCATGTAAAAGCGGCACCCGCCGGATATTACCCGACAGGCGCCCGTCACCACCCCTAATACCTTTAGCTCAGGTGTGATGCACATGGCTGATTCTAATAAAATCCGATCGGATTGCAAGCCCGCCAAACCTTATCCTGATTTCCCATTATTCACTCATGCCAATGGCAAGTGGGCTAAGAAGATTCGGGGTAGGTTGTACTACTTTGGCCGATGGGATGACCCCGACGGCGCCTTGCAGGAGTACAAAGGAAAGCGGGAGGCACTCTATTCCGGCCGCGTACCCCGGCCTACCACCAATGACATTACCATCCGTTATCTGGTAAACGCCTTTCTGACGGCCAAAAAGAGCCGGGTGGATAGTGGTGAATTGACCCATCGAAGCTGGACCGATTACTACACTTCTTGCGGGCGAATTACAGGGTTTTTCGGCCTGGATCGAAAAGTCAACGATATTGGACCTGCGGACTTTGAGCAATTCCGATCCAAACTCGCCAAGAAATGGGGGCCGACAACATTGGGCAACGAAATCCGGCGGTTGAGGGTAATTTTCAATTACGCTTTCAAGATTGATCTTGTAGATCGTCCAGTTAAATTTGGCGAATTTGTACCGCCAAGCAAGAAGGTAATGCGGCTGGAACGTGCCAAGAATGGCATCAAGATGTTTGAATCGGCGGAGATCCGCTCACTGCTGGAGAAGGCCAACCCGACAATGAGGGCGATGATCTTTCTCGGGGTAAACGCCGGGCTGGGAAACATGGACGTTGCCACATTGACCCAGGACAAGCTGGACCTGAAAAAAGGGTGGCTTAACTTTCCGCGCCCCAAAACCGGGATACCGCGATGCTGCCCGCTCTGGAATGAAACCATCGACGCCGTTCAAGAGGCAATCCAGGATCGGCCAGCGCCGCGTGATCCCGAACATGCAAAACAAGTCTTTTTGACGAAATACGGCCAGCCGTGGGCAAAGACCGTGGGGCGTGCTAATCCTATTTCAACCGAGTTTAAGAAGCTGCTTATTGAGCTAAAACTATATCGAAGGGGGCTGAGTTTTTACGCCCTGCGCCATACCTTTGAGACCGTGGCCGGCGATTCACGCGACCAGGTGGCCGTGGATCACATCATGGGACACGCTGACAGCAGCATGGCCGGAATGTATAGGGAACGTATAAGCGATGAACGGCTAAAAGCCGTTGTCGATCACGTACATAAGTGGCTGTTTGCTGGATAAACACATTCAAGCAAGGAGAAATCATCATGCCAAAGCCGAAACGGTCCTTCCAGACTATCTATAATGACGGTCTTTATCCCGGTAGTCCAATGTGTCCCGATCCCGAAATTGAAGGCAAAAGGTATCAAGCATTCGTCGATGTTCTAAGGACGATGCCTGACGAAGATTACGAAGTTTATAAAGAGAAAGCGGGTACTCTACATTGGTTTATTCCCGACACCAGAAACCGAGCAAACGTGACCCTCGTACATGCAACCATATTCCCGCGAAGCCGTAAAGGAAAATTGACTGATGGGCCGCATACCCGCATGGTCTACTTAAACCCAAGCCTAGAGAGAGCCGCGTGGAGTATCATTATTGCTTGCGTAGCCCATGAACTGGCACATATCATTCTCGGACACAAGATTGTGGTTGGTGGAGAGGAATACAAACAGCAAGAATTAGAAGCATGGAAGCGGGTGGCTGATTGGGGATACGAAAAACAAGCCCGAAAACATGAGGCAATGTACAAGCGACAAGAGACTATGGGCCGTAGTTAATCACGTCCGCTCATGGCTTTTTTCAAACGAGGAAACAAAGTAAACTGACATTGCCGGGAAGATGGCTAGCTACCATCAAGCGGCCGGGCAGCGTTTCGTGGTTACTCTACCTTCCACGATCCCCGCCCGGCCGACCTGCCCGAGACCTCCGAAAAAGTGGGTTATAGAATTGATAGAATTCAGGGTGACGATGATATCGGGCTGGAGGTTGCTATGTGTGTGAATGTGTGACGGGAAGCAAGGATATTGTCTTGCAGAAAATATCCCAACTCCG